>NZ_JAMXSF010000030.1 GCF_024124545.1 Pseudoalteromonas sp. XMcav2-N | reverse complement strand
CGTACTTTCTTTCTGGGATCTTTAGTCTGTTTGGAGAGCTTACTAAATTCAGAGGGCAGCAAAATCATTATCACATCGATGGATATTAGATTTTGATATTAGATCATAAATTTAATCAATTTGGTATCAGCACTGAAAAACAGGTTTAAATGGATCCCGCATCGTGTGCGGGATGACAACGGAGTGGGTTGTTGGAGGTGTGGTAGAGCTGGGAAAACCTGGAGCCGCTGCAGGAAATCCACACCGTACGTATGACAAATACACCGAAACAAACCTACTCAGCACTGAAAAACAGGTTTAAATGGATCCCGCATCGCGTGCGGGATGACGACGGAGTTGTTGTTGGAAGTATGGTAGAGCTGGGTAAACCTGGAGTCGCTGCTGGAAGGCCACTCCGTACGTATGACAAATACACCGAAACAAACCTACTCAGCACTGAAAAACAGGTTTAAATGGATCCCGCATCGTGTGCGGGATGACAACGGAGTGGTTGTTGGAGGTGTGGTAGAGCAGGGTAAACCTGGAGCCGCTGCAGGAAAGCCACATCGTAGGCATGACGAATACATCGGAGCAAACCTACTCAGCACTGAAAAGCTGGTTTAAATGGATCCCGCATCGCGTGCGGGATGACAACGGTGTAGTTGGTAAATGTCGTAGAGCAGGTGAGCCTGGAATGAATTAAAAGTGGTGTATGTTGTGCTCCTTTATACGCCGAGCTTTTTAAAGTTTAGCGACTTTGCGACTGAGTGCAAAGCCCAGTGAGTCTGTGAAGCTATTGCCGGAATATGGCAGGGGACACGGCTGTTTGTCTTTGACACTGGCTATCTTGCATTGCTCTGTGTGCAATGAGTCGTTATGATAATTGTTCATTGCCGTGGTTTTGAGCTGATTGTGTCTCTGTATTTACTCGTTCTGCTTGTCATTTTTGCCCTATTTGGGTGTGCCTCTACTTATCTGGTGAAGTTTATTTATTGCTATTGGGTAAAGAAGCGGGTTGAGATCCGGTACGTATGGTGGGCATGTCTGTGTGCGTTGTTGATAATACCTATCTCATTGCTGAGCCAATGGTTGCTCTAGGGCTGACATTGGTGACGTGATGGACTGCCAGATGGATTAGACCTCCTGGCAGTCAAGAAATGACTTGCTGGATTATTTCAATGTGATTGCCTGACATTGGCTATTGATACATAACGCCTGAATAGGTAACACCTGCTTGCAAACATCACTGGGTGGAGTTTGTTGGTTAAGCGCCTGTTCTTGTCGTGTTATTGCCAAAGCTCTCTGCTCTACCTGGCTTTCTTCAACATTGCGTACAGAGTAAACAACATACTGACTTGGACCACCGCAGGTTTGTCGCTCTCCGACTCCGATTACTTTGCACTGAAAGCTGGCATCGCACCCTTTATCAGCCACTAACTCTGACAGTGCCTGGTTGTCATCACTGTCGGTTACTTGCGTGGACTGGGTACTACCACAGCCAGCCAATAGAGCTGTAAGGAGAAAAAGTGCCAAACACTGATACTTCATTGAAAATCCCTAGTAGGTTGCCTGGTTTGAATGCTCGAGTTTAACACATTTATTGTTAACGCACTGAGTGGCTGGCACAGTCAAGTGCTGGCAAATACTGACCATTTGATTTTTGGCATTATAGGTGGCTTCGGCATGTGTCAACTTGTCGGCCACCTCTTTCACCTTCTCTGGATCCGCTGTTTTTGTTGAGAATATGACATAGTCTGAGGGTCCGCCACAGGCCCGACTGCCAACCGGAAGCACCTGACACTGCGCAGTGGTGTCACACTCTTTGTCTTTGGTAATAAATTTAAGATAGGCACGTTGGTTTTTCAGCCTGGCTTCGCTGATCGCATCTTCATCTATCTGGGCGATGGGTTCTGCCTTGTGTACTTTGTCTGCTGGAATCGGCTTGCTATTCCCAACATCATGCCTGACAGCGGATTTTGTTTGTAGTTTGGCTGGCGCAACTGTTCGCTCGTTTGCGCTACTCTGCTGAGTGTTAGTGGTCTCCTCGTTGTTCACGGGGTCATTACCTGAAGCACTGCAGCCGGCAATGAAAAACAAACTACAAAGAGAAAGTTTAAACGCGTTCATATCAGATCCTGTCTATTTTTCTTCCAGTGTGCCGCGCTTTTTCACTTGTGACAAGATTCACGCACCAAGTTTATTGGCGCGTGAGACGGTTATAGCCCACCAAGAGTAAGTTTTTGAGGATCCAGCAATTCACGTAGCTTAGTCTCACTTAAATCAGTGTGCTCGGCAGCAACCTCAATGATGGGTCGCCCCTGCTGATAAGCCTGTTTGGCGATAAAGGCTGCTTTTTCATATCCGATCACCGGATTTAAGGCCGTAACCAAGATTGGATTACGAGTGAGTGCCTCTTGTAGCCTTGGCTCGTTGACCTTAAAGGTCGCAATGGCTTTGTCGGCAAGCAGGCGCGACATATTCGCCAGCAGCTCAATACTCTGTAAAATGTTATAGGCAATTACGGGCAGCATCACATTCAGTTCAAAATTTCCTGACTGGCCGGCTACGGTGATAGTGGCATCATTGCCGATCACCTGTGCACTGACCATGGCTGCGGCTTCTGGGATCACGGGGTTGACTTTGCCTGGCATAATGGAAGACCCAGGCTGTAGAGCTTGTAATTCTATTTCACTCAGGCCTGCCAGAGGACCTGAATTCATCCAGCGAAGATCGTTGGCAATCTTCATATTGGCCACTGCGAGCGTTTTTAACTGGCCCGATAGCGCGACGATGGCGTCTTGCGATCCGATGTTATAAAAGAAGTTTTTGCTGGGTGTGAAGCGGATCCCCACATTACTGCTCAGATAGCTGTTAAAGGTGGCTGCAAAACGCTCATCGGCATTCACCCCGGTACCAACAGCTGTGCCGCCTTGTCCTAACTCATAGACCTTCTCGAGCGCCTGTACTATGCCTTCGCAGGCAGAATCAACCTGGTGCTGCCAGCCACTGAGTGTCTGTGCAAAAGTAACAGGCATGGCATCCATCAAATGGGTGCGACCTGTTTTTACTAAGTGACCGACTTCTTTACTCTTATGCTCAATCACCTGAGACAGGTGCTTAAGCGCGGGTAGTAGCTCATACACCGCCAAAATTGCACTGCTAACATGAATTGCTGTTGGGATCACATCGTTGGAGCTTTGTCCCATGTTTACATGGTCATTAGGGTGGACTGTCTCGCCACTGAGCTGACTGGCCAAAGATGCAATCACTTCGTTGGCATTCATATTCGAACTCGTACCTGAGCCGGTCTGAAAGACGTCGACAGGAAACTGTGACAAGTGTTTGCCATCAATGATCTGCTGACAGGCAGCAACAATTGCCTGGGCCTTATCTGAACCCAGATGACCCAGCTCCTGATTAGATTCTGCGGCTGCTTGTTTGATGTAAGCCAGCGCACGAATAAAACTGCCAGGCAGTGTTAACCCACTAACCGGGAAATTGTTAATAGCACGCTGAGTCTGTGCCTGATAAAGCGCATCTTGTGGCACGTCTAACACGCCCATGCTATCTGAAACTTGTCTAAATTCGCTCATAACTACTCCTAGCTGTACGGATTAAATTCATGGCTGATGATCCTGGCCTCCCGCTCGAGGAGGTAAAATTTATGTAGGCCTCTGCGCTTTGCTTTGTAGTAGCGCTTCAGAGCGAGCAGCGGCTTATAGATTTGTTCCAGGCACTGTTGTCGCACACAGGTGTGCACCAGAGGATCAGCTATGTGGTTTAGTAATTCAAAGAATACTCGCCTGAGGTACAGTTCCTGAAGCAATGCACAGGATTGTCGCTCGTACCATTTTGCCAAATCACACCCGGCACTGATAAACTCTGCAACCTGCTGAGGTGCATCAAGGTAAGGGCGGGTGCAGTGTGCATTCAGATGCGGCTTAAAATTGATGAGCGCAAGCGGTGTCAGCATAGTGGAGTATCCCTTTAGTGTAACGATAATAATTATCATTACACTAAAGGGGAGTGTTAGCAAGCCCTGATTGTGGGCAGAGCTTACGCGGATTAATTATACCCAAGCAAAAACTGCTGGGCCGTTTTCTCGCGTTCTTGTTCCGGGCTGGTCAGGAGATCCGCCACTTCCTGACAGTAGTCTTGGCTTTCCAGTAAATTAGGTTCTGCATCCGTGTCTATCAGACCACGGCTTGTTAAAGGTAAATGAGAGAGATCTGAGGTTGTCATAATGTGCTCCAAGCGTTGTGTCGAAATTTCAGTATAGACAATGCATGCTTTATACCAAGGATAAAATTGTATGTTTTTTATATGTTTAAGGTTATGCAATTTAAAACTGCTTGCATTTTAGCGACAGGATTGCATCAATAGAGCGCAAAATTGGATCACAGAGGTGCAAGATGGATAAACCTTACTCTCAGGCATGTGAGAATAATAAGCTGCCAATACTCGAAAAAATACGCCCTTATTTAACAGAGGTCACGTTTGTACTGGAAGTCGGGTCAGGTACGGGGCAACATGCCGCTTGTTTTGCGACTGCGCTGCCTCATTTAACCTGGCAATGTAGTGATCTGGCCGTCAATCATGCTGGGATCCTGATGTGGAGTGAAGACAGTGGCGCCCGCAATTTACCCGTACCACTCACACTCGACCTGGCATCCACACCCTGGCCGGTGGCGGAGGTCCCTGCGATTTATACCGCGAACACCTTGCATATTGTGTCTGAAACTTTGGTCAAAGCCTTTTTTGATGGGGTGAAACAGCACCTGGCTGCAGGTGGACTGCTAATGGTTTATGGTCCCTTTAATTATAACGGCCAGTTTACCTCACCCAGTAACCAGGACTTTGATGGTTTTTTGCGTAGTCGCGATCCACACAGCGGGATCCGCAATATAGAATGGATCTGTTCTCTTGCCGCACAAGCTGAACTGGTATTGCAGGAAGATTATGCGATGCCGGCGAACAACCGCTTACTGATTTTTAAACGGCAGTAAACTCGCACACTGGTCACGGTATTGTGCCATATGTGAGCGCTCCCGGGCCAGGTAGTCATCAATTGCCTGTGCAAAATCTGGTTGACTGATGTGGTGGTAAGAGTGGGTGATAACCGGCTCAAAACCCCGTGCCAGCTTGTGCTCTCCCTGTGCGCCGGCGTCAAAACGGCGCAATTTGTGACGAATGGCATACTCAATTCCCTGGTAATAACACAGTTCGAAGTGCAGGTGGTTATGGCTTTGAAGCGCGCCCCAGTAACGGCCATACAGGGTGTGCTCGTCGTGTAAGTACAGACTTGCTGCCACGATTTTATCCTGCTGAAATGCGCATATAATGGCAACCTGAGCGGCCATGGTCTCGCAGATACGCTGAAAAAAAGCGTCGTTCAGGTAGCCCTGATGTCCCGAGCGCTTGAGATAGGTGGTGGCATAACACAGGTAAAATGCCTGTCTTATTTCTTCCGTGATCTCGTCGCCCTGATACCAGCGGATCGTGAGCGCCTGACCCTGGATTGCTTTGCGTTCCTTATTGATGGACTTACGCTTGCGTGACGTCATTGCGCCAAGAAAGTCGCCGAAATCCGAATAGTCATGATTTTTCCAGTGAAACTGCACACCGTGTCGCTCCATCAGGTTCTGGCGCTGCCAGCCTGCTAGCTGCGTCGGGAAATTGATATGCCAGCCCGACCAGCTTTGTTGTTTTGCCTCCTGGTGCAGCGCAGCCGTTACATAGTCATAAAGTGCATCGGGTATCGGGTTGCTGGATAAAATGCGACTCCCCACCACAGGCGTAAACGGAATGGCACAGATCCACTTGGGATAATAGGGCAGCTGGTGGCGCTCGTACGCTTCGGCCCAGGCCCAGTCAAATACGTATTCGCCATACGAGTGGAGCTTGATATAGCCGGGCAGCAGCGCGATCAATTGAGTGTCCTTATACACCAGCAGGTGATAGGGCAGCCAGCCTGTCTGCTCACCAACACAGCCGCTATACTCCAGTGCGTCCAGCCAGGCAATACTGCTAAACGGAGACTGGCCAGAAAGTGCTGTATGCTCGGTGGCGGTTAGTGTCGAAAGCTGAGTAATAAAGCGATGTTGATACATAGATTATTACATTGCCTTGCCCAAAAACTGTATCAGCTGCGCAACCATAGGGTCATAATCCGGATTAAAGGACACCCGGACCAGAGGCGTATATTGTGCCAGGTTTGTTGCACTGCGCTCACCAAAATACGGTTTTTCGGTCGTCTTACAGTGTGTAAAAGCTGCGGTATCCTCCAGGTAGGTATCGCAATTGCGAAAGGTTCCCGCTCTGCCGTAATAAGGATGATCCGGTGGATTTAAAATACCAATATGCGACATATCAATGACCCTGTCGAGGGTGGCGACTTCAGTCACGTTTATCGACTCAGGTAATGCTGCAATGGATGTTGGAGCATAGACGCGCAGTGCCAGCGGGGCAGTGCTATCCTGTGCCCAGCGGGTCAGCAACTCATAGGTCACCTGACTGTCAATGGTGCCATCAACATCGCTGGCAATGGTCAGAGTTGGAAGTGAGGCTGGTAATTTAGCTGCTCGCATATTGGCCATGGCTTCTTCTACCAGCGTGACCGCGTGTAAAGGAAATGACTCATATTTTGCCAGATCCAGATCGGCCCCTTTATCAACCCAGTCAACCCAGGGCAGCCAGTCCAGCCATTTTGCCAGCCAGGCCACTTCGCTGTGGCTTTGCGTGGCTGGTGCCACTAGCACTAATGCTGCCAGGTTATCAGGCCGACGGGCTGCTATTTCCGTGGTTGCCAGGGCTGCGCCGGTTGAGTAGCCAAGCACTGCAAACTGGCTATAATCACTGGCTGTTCGCGAAATGGCATAGCGCACATGCTGTTGCCAGTCCCGGTAGTCGACTTCTTTCAGGTCGCTGGCTGCAGTGCCATGGCCGGGTAACAACATAGTCCTGACGTCATAGCCTTGTGCATACAAATCCGCAGCCAGAGTATGAAAAATAAAAGGTGAGTCGGTTAGTCCATGGATCAGGAGTACAGCCTTTTGGTTGTTCGGATGCGTTAATTCAAATGGGGCAACGTAATCAGCTATCTGAGTTGCAGGCTCAGGGAGTCGCGCCGACACTTTGGTAGCCAGCTCACAACGAAGTGTGGCTTTTGGGTTGCGTGTCAGGATCAGCGCCCGGGTTGCTCTGAGATAGGCTGCGTACGACTGCGCCTCGGGAATATCCAATACGGCAGGGCCCGCTTCATTGGCATAGCGATACGTGCCCTGCTGCGCATCGGTTTGATAGCGTGACAAGTCGTTTATCTGGTCCAGACAGGTCTGTGCCTGTGTTGGCGTCGCAACAAGTTGTGCCAGGCTGGCCAGTATGAACAATAAATACCCTTTTTTAATCATGACAGTCGATATTGTATTAAGCATTGCACCAGCTTATCGCGCTCCAGTGGTTTTGCAAGGTGGCTATTAAACCCGACAGCGACCGCATAGGCCTTATCCTCGGGCATCACGTCGGCAGTCAGTGCGATAATCGGCAATTGTTGCTGACTGAATCGTTTACGTAATAACGTGGTTGCCTGATAACCGTCTAACAATGGCATTTGACAGTCCATAAGCACCAGATCAAAGTCCTGCTCCCCACACACATCGACGGCCTGCTGACCATCGCTCACGAGGACAAACTCAACTTCAATAGACTGCAGCATGGCTTTAATAACCAGTTGATTCACTGGGTTGTCTTCTGCAACCAGCACATGCATGCCCTTCAGTAAAGAGTGGTCAAGTTCGGCTTTGTCTGCCAGCAGGGCATCGCCGAACGGACAGCGCAAAGAAAAAGTGAAGGTGCTGCCTTGTCCCGGGGTGCTTTGTACTGTGAGTTGCCCATCCATCAGTGCCACCAGTTCTTTGCTGATAGCCAGACCAAGACCCGTGCCACCAAAGCGCCGGGAGGTGGAGGCGTCGGCTTGTGTGAAAGGTGCAAAAATCAGCTGCTGCTTGTGAGAATCGATACCAATACCGGTGTCGATGATAGAAAAAGTAAGTAGGTAGTCACTGTCGCCATGAAGCACTTCACAGTGGAGGGTCACCTTACCATTGTCGGTAAACTTGATGGCATTACTGCACAAATTAAGCAGGATCTGCTCCATTCTGAGTTCATCTGCCTTAAGCCAGCAGGCACCACTGATATTGGTATTCAGTTGCCATTGTAATCCTTTATCCGCGGCGCTGGTGGTAAACAGACTATCGATCCGGCCAAGTAGTTGTTGTAAATCAAAGTCATGACGCTCAATGACCAGGTGGTTAGACTCAATTTTGGCAATATCGAGAATGTCATTGACCAGGTTAAGCAGTGTTTTTGCAGCCATATCAATGCGACTGGCATAAGACTGAAGGGTGTCAAATGAGTGGGTTGTTTTCATCAAAGAAGCAAACCCCACCACTGCATTTAATGGCGTACGGAGTTCGTGGCTCATATTGGCCAGAAACCGACTTTTGGCCTGGTTCGCTCGCTGGGCATCTTCAACAGCTTTGCGCAGCGATTGAGTGCGCTGTTCCACCAGGTGGTTAAGTTCATAATGCTGATAGTTGTTGAGTAGCACAATAAAAGTGATCAACGCGGTAATGCTGAGCTGTAACAGCAGCAGTAACACGGTTTGTCTATGGTTGAGACTGGCGACAAAGTCCGCTCTGAGTTCAAGCTTAATACGCCATATCTGGCCACCAAATTGAATCCGGGTTTCGAACAGATTGTCTGCAGACATTTGGGTGGTCGAGAATGGATGATTACGATAGAAAGGCTGTGTATCGTTGCCATCAAATACGGCAACGTTGTAACTGTCAGCCTGAGACTTTTTCAACACAGAGCCCAGTAGGGTATCCGTTTGCACCACGGCTGTGGCATAACCCAGAATATCAGCCTGTGGATCAGTGGCGTCACGATGGTAGACCGGTGAAAACAACAGATAGGCCGGGATAGGTAGATCGCTTTGCACTAACTCAATGATGTCTGTGGCCTGTGGTCGTACGGTGATCGTTGGATTTTCTAATGCCTGCTTGCGATTTTCCCGTGAATACACGTTAAAACCCAGTGCACTGAAGTTCTCGGCCTGTGGTGAAACATAGGTGACGACCACCAGGGGATCATCGGGGGCCAGCGGCAACCCTTTGAGTTTAACCCGGCCATCATAGAGTGTATCGAACTGGCGCTGAAGCGCATTCCCCTGTGTTTGGTTTAGTCTGACATTCCAGGAAATAGCGCGTAAGAATGGGTAGCGGTTGCGCTGCTGCTGCGCAATCTGATGAAATTCCTCAGCGTTCACTTTACTGAGTGATTGTAGCTTTGCAGCCACCCCTTGTACTGCCAGCATGCTGAGATTGACCTGCTGCAACAACAGGTTTTCTATCAACCTCAGTTCTCTTTGCGCTTCTCGTTTTGCAGCCTGAATGTTGCCCTGATTATATAAATAGGTGGTCAGTACCACAGATAAAAATAGCACAAAGCTGGTGGCAAAAACGTTGCGACTGCGGTGATAACTGTGTTGTTCAAACGCCCATGCGTCGAGCATCAGCAGCAACAGGGGAGTAAAAATCAGTATGCCGAGGCTGTCGCCCAGCCACCAGGCCACCACGTTTTGCCAGTGATGAGTGAATTGATACTCGGGGTTAAACAGGCTGAGCGAGAATACGCCGATATTCGCGGAGATCAGATTCGCGAGTATGCCAACCAAAAAAATGTAATAGGCAATGTGCTTGCGAGAACGCATTCGCAATGGGTCGCCGAGCCAGTGCCGCAACAGCAACCCGCCGGCTAACCCCTGCAAGCAGGCGCCTAATGCGATAATAGAGACCTGCAAAAACTGCGATAAGGTCGCCTGACTAAACACATAGCCATGGGCCGTGGTCCAGTTAAACAGCGCTGAGGCTAAAAATAAGCCGGGCAAAAAACGCCAGCCCCAAATCAGCACACCCACCAGACCGACGCCCGCCGGCAGCCAGATGGGCAACACCTGATCCTGAAACGCAAATGCGGTCAGGGCTTTGCCCAGCGCAAAATAGCTCAGTGTCATAAGCACATAAGCAACCCACTGATGATGCACTGTGCGAAATTGGAACTGCATATGGATCGAATCCTTTGCGTTAAACTGGCAGGGGTCGTTTGGTAAACGTTTGTTTTAAAACGATGGTTGACTCAATCCCTGCGATACAGCCGATGGCACCAAGACGATGTTTGACAAAATGCTCGTAACTGGGCAAATCCTCGGCAATGATTTCGAGTAAGTAATCATGCGCCCCAGACACCACTGAGCAGCTGAGTACCTGTTGCAGTTGCTCTGCATGAGACTCAAACTGGGTCGCGGCCTGTGCGGAGTTCTCACTCAGGCGAATAAACGCATACACCAGTACAGTATAGCCCAGTGACTGCGGTGCCAAATTGGCGTGGTAACCTAAAATCACCCCATCCTGTTGTAACTTTTTGACGCGCCTGAGGCAAGGGGTGTCAGACAAACTGGCTTGTTCAGCAAGTTGAGCATTACTGAGCCGGGCGTTGTCCTGCAGTGCCCGAAGAAGAATACGATCTTTGTTATCTAAGTGCGCCATAGTAGTGATTTCTGCTAATGATTAGGTTTATTTTTTATATTGTCGCCAATCTAGTCTAGCGTTCACATGAATTTTAGCAACTTTTAGCGCATAAGGTTTGGTAGCCTGAGACTCATAATTTGGGGAGCTACAGATGACCACACTAACACATGCATTTGATCACTGGATCCGCAGTGATTTTGTTACGCTTAACGACAAGCTGGAGGCCGCGTACTGGCAGCAACAGGACAAGGCCAATGTTGAGGGAGTAGAAGACGAAATAAAACAACAACTACTCAACGAAGGGCAACAGCATATCCAGGCATTGCTGGCTGAAGGCAATACCGACGAAGGCTTTGACAATGCGTTCGATCTGCTGGGCAACGTAGGCCTGTATATGGCAGCCTGTCGTCGGCATGAACTCACAGAGCCTAGCCGGGAACAGTACTCACCGCTTAAAGAGGCATCGGCACTTGCGATGCACATTGGTGCATCCATCGGTGTCACACCGCGCTTTGCAACGGCGCATCTGACCACACACAATCGCGCAGTTAACGGTGTGTACAAACGCTTTACCAGTCATCCGGCCGAGCAGCTGTTTATCGATTACAACACCCGGGCTATTTTGGCCTACAAGCGTGCCGCAGAGTGCTTATTAAAAATCCAGCCACTGGGCATTTCACATCCCATGACACCGGTGCTGCTGACACAGGTCAAAGATGCTTTGTTAGATGTGATCCGTTCTAACCAGTGCTTGTTTGAACAGCTGGATACCGATGCTTTCTTTTATGTTGTCCGCCCCTATTACAAACCTTACCGGGTGGGCAAAGAAGTCTACCGTGGTGCCAACGCCGGAGATTTTGCCGGGATCAATGTGATCGACATGATGCTGGGCTTGTGTCAGGCCAATGACGTGAACTACGCTCAGATGCTGGTGGACAAGTTCCTGTATATGATGCCCGAGGATCAGGCTACACTGCGCGAATGCATGCGTTTACCCAATTTGATGGATGCCTTTGTCGCGGCGGCTGAACAGCACCACAGCAGTAGCTGGTACCAGGAAGCAGTGAGTGCGTTTGTGCAGGTATGTAAGCTGCACGGCGATACTGCTATTCAGCATCACAATCAGCTGGTAGAAAAGTACATTGCCCAGCCGTCGGGTGATATGAATACCCAGCATCTGGATAAAGTGACAGCCAGCGGACCGCCGCTGCCTGTGCTTCTGAACCAGCTGGCATTGCTACGAGATAAGCGGGCAGCAGCAAAACGCGAAGACGTATTTACCCGCTTTGATGATTTAAACACACTGCGCCGCAGTATCGCGAAGGGCACACAATGAAACAGGCAGACTTCTCCTTACCTCAGGGTCACTATTTGCTCAGCCACTCCGTAGGCCGACCTCTGGCGACGGCCGAGCAGGACTTTATGCAGCGCTACTTTCACCCCTGGGCGGGCGACAACCATGAGCCCTGGTATCAGTGGCTTGATGGCATTCAGCAGTTTACCTCGGCGCTGGCCAGGCTGTTCAACAGCCCGGCAGATTATTTTTGCCCGCAAAGCAACCTCTCCAGTGGGTTAACTAAGTTTGTGATGAGCCTGCCAGAAACGGGCCGCCAGACAGTACGTGTGCTGATGAGTGAGAGTGACTTCCCCAGCATGGGGTTTGTACTTCAGCAGGCCGTTGCGGATGTTGAAATCCACTTTATCCCCGCTGATCTGGATATGTCCGATCTGAGTGTCTGGCAGCAGCATTTACACAGCGAGATTGACTGGGTGTTCGTCAGCCAGGTGTACTCTAACACTGGTCAGCAGGCACCTGTTGCAGCCATCACGACACTGGCTAAAGCACAGGGCTGTCGGGTGATCGTTGATATTGCGCAGGCCGCGGGTGTGATCCCCATAGATTTGTCCGACAGTGCGGCGGACTGTGTGCTGGGTTCCTGCGTAAAATGGCTGTGTGGCGGGCCCGGTGCCGGGTTTATCTGGGTCAACCCCGATATTTTGGCACACTGTCAGCCCAAAGACGTTGGCTGGTTTTCTCATCAGAACCCGATGGAGTTTGATATTCATCATTTTGCGCCCCATGATAGTGCGCTGCGTTTCTGGGGCGGCACACCGTCTGTGGCCGCCTATATATTTGCCGCTCACAGCATTCATTACTTTGCTGATCTGGGGGTGGCACAGGTGAGGGCGCATAACCTGACCTTGCTGGCGCGTTTACAGGCGCAGCTGGCTCCCTGGTATATCGCACCGACCGATGCAAAGCGCTGCTCCGGCACGGCTATTCTCAACGCCGGTGAGGCGCAGGACTCGGTATTATCCGCCTTAAGAGAAGCAAATATAGCGGTCGATGCGCGTAAGCTGGGGATCCGGGTTTCACCGCATATCTATAACACTGAGCAGGACATCGACGCCTTCATTACAATCTTTACCCGTGCCGTATCAGCCTGAGTGACGTTTACCCAGCCCGAGTGCCCGTTTGGTTTTGGTTTTTACCGAACGCCAGTGGGTAACGGGCTGCGTAGGCGCCAGTTGTAGCAGCTGCGCAAAATCAATGTCTGCAAACGCAAGCTCACTGTGGTGCGCCAGCATCACAGTGGCGGGAGCCAGCTGTTGCAGTTTTAGCAGCGTTGAGCGATACAGTCTTGGATAAAACACCGGATAAGGCGGGATGAGTTTGCCGCGTACCTGCACCATTACATCCGCGATATACACTGTACTGCGGTGTGCATGATAAAGGCTGATGTCTCTGTCTGTGTGGCCGGGAGTGTGCAATACCTGCCAATCTTCAAAGCCTGGCAGTTCGGTGCCATCGGGCAGATACACATCGGGTTTCAGGGTGCGCGCATACCAGAGGTTTTTTCGTGCTTTACGTTTGCGCCCGGCCACCCATAACGCCAGTGCAATGTCCGATAAATGCATCAGCATACCATCCAGGCCCCGATACCACTGGCCCGGGCAATTGGCGGTGGCTATCTGCGCACCGGTTAAGTTACGCAAATAGTGTGCTCCTCCGGCATGGTCAGGGTGCATATGGGTTACTACAATTAATTTCAGCTGGTGGAGTGGGCGGTGTAGTTCATTGGTAATAAACTGGCAGATCATCGCAACATCTGCGCGACTGCAGCCATCCAGCAGCAATAGCTTATCCGGGTAAGCCACCAGATAGATATTCTGAATATAGCCTTCGAGTGTATGAATTTTCATGACGGAATCAATTCGCACTGACACATCTCTTATTGGTAACACATCTGACCAGATAGGCAAAACGAAATTGTCTGTTAATCAGGCTGGAGTCTGAGGCCAGGTTCATGCCCGTTTTTTAACGTTGTTGCAAAGTTATCCCCTTTTTCTCATGAATATAATCATAAACCACCCAGATTAGTTTGTTTTTTGTTCGTTTGTTTCTGCTTTAGGTTTTATCGCGTGCCTTAAGCTGATACATTCGCGCCCAAATAATTTAACACATATTAGGATGTTGTTTTGAATTGGTTTTATTTGTGCGTGGCGTTGTTAATGGTGGCAGGCTATCTTCCCCAGGGCAATGCGCAGCAAACGTCTGGGGCAAATTTTAATGAGTACGGACCTCAATTACCCCGACACGCCCGCGGCATACACCTCAAAGGCAGCCGCGATCAGCTAAGCTGGCCGGCGGTTTCAGGCGCAACGTATTACTACATTGAGGCCTATGAGGGCTATGAGGTGTATCAGGCACGCCACAACAGCGCGATACGTGACGGTATCATGGGTAACGACACGCAAGCGTTCACTCAGGTGGCCGCTGCCAGTGCAAGTTTCTCCGGTTCTGGTGCCGCAATTATACGGCGCTACAAAAGCTACAGCACAAGTTATACCCTGGACGCCCCGTTTGCAGATGCCCGTTACCTGATTATGCCCTGTAATCAGCTGGACTGCGGCGCAGGCTTTGTTGCCGAGTTATACGACGCACAGCAATACCATCTGGGTATAGGAACCTTTCAGACCGACAAACTCACCGTACTGCCCTGGGAGCAGGCTCAGCTCAGCTGGGAAGTTGCCGGTGCCTACAGTGTGACTTTGCTCAAAAATGGCCGCTCATATCGAACGGGCTTGCCGAGCAAGGGCAGCGAAGCGGTTAAGCTCGAACAAAGCGCGCTGTTTACGCTGCGAGCCGAGGGTCATAATCGCCGCGTGATTGAAAAGCAGGTGCAACTTGTCTATCAGCCGGTTGACGATCCCGACACAATTCACCATGGTGCCTACTCTGTGCGGCTGCAAGCCCTGGGTCTGGATCCGGTGCCGCGCACTGTGGTTGCGGCGGATGACAAATATTTGTTCCTGGTGGATAAACACAATGCGCTGCATAAGATTGACCACCGACCTGCACAGGCCAAAGTGGTCTGGACACAGCAGCTCAGCGGAAAAGTGCTTAATCGGCCGCTGGTGTTTAACAGTAGCCTGTATTTTGGGGTCAGTAAGCTCGACGGCAGCGGTGAAGTGTGCCGGGTTTCTGTTTACTACTCTACCTCTGCCTGGTGCAAAACAACCAGTGACGGCGTGATTGCCGGGGCCGCTGTTGTACGCAGAACCAGTTCCGTGGCGCAACCCATAGACGGACCGTTTGGTGTTGGCACAATGACAGCTTTACCACCGGCCCCGCTGAACGATTACGGCATTGTCTTTATCGACAACAAAGGGCTGATCATGGAATACGACAAAGCCCTGAGTAAGCTGTATCAAAGTGCTTACCTGCCAGAACAAATGCGTGACAGTGCCTCGATTGTGACCCCATCGGTAGACGCACAGGCACGTACTCTTTACCTGCCATTTGTAAAATCAAGCAACGGCCAGCGCAGTGTGGCCGCCATTTCAATTGATGATCCGGGTGCTATTGACGATACAACGCCGGGCGGACCCATCGACCCGGGTGGTCCGATATTACCTATAGATCCCGGCGGTCCAATAGGGCCTGGCAATCCCATTGACCTGTTTTCTGTGCCTATGCGTCTGCCGACCGAGCAGCAACTGGCGCGTGATATACAAAACGCAGCCTATAACGAAAATATGATCACCGTAGAGTGGGTACACGACACAGGAGTTGGCAATGAATAAATGGATTGCATTATTAGGGTGCCTGTTGTTAAGCGGGGCTGCTGAAGCAACCACACCTGCGACAGGCGCCGGGGTGACGCTGTCTGAGTCGGCCTTGCTCACGCGTTCAGCGCCTCTTAACAGTACAGAGCTTGCCAACAAACGCAGATACTGCTCAAGAGAGCACTATCGGGAGCAGATGGATAATCACAATGCCCCCATCACGGTGCATGCACACATGGTGACGCCCAGTCAAACAGTGAACATGCTTGCTAACTATGTACACCTGACCCTCAAAAATGAGACCAAAGGCACCACCCACACACTGATTGAGGGAGACAGTCCTGGCAGTGGCGGGGTGCACAATGCGTATGACTATTTAGTGCGTGTGTCAGAAGCCGGCGAATATACCCTGACGGCCAAGTACTTTTTTCGCAGTCATGATCCCGATGCATTAGATGGCGTCCATGTACAGAAAGTATTCTGTACTAATAAAATCAGTGTGGTAGAAAAAACGCCCATCAAACTGGCTTTTGCTGCTGAGGTTAACGAACTCACGCTGGCACTAAAGGTGACAGCGAGTGGAGCCGAGTTAAACGCCTTAAAAATCTGCAAAGCAAATAGCGCTGGTGGATGCGATGGCTCAGCCCTCTATTCATGTACCAGCAGCCCAGATAATGCTTGTCAGGGCAAAGACATCTCGGCTTCAGTAATCTATCCGCTGCAGTACAACGAAGAGCAGAGGTTTGTGGCCATTGCCACAGACTATTTTGGCACAACAGGACGTGCTGAATATGCCCTGCCAAAAATTGTAGAGCCAAACACCACATCAACCGTGTCGCTTGCTGTGTACACTCAGCAGGGTCAACCGCTTGCTGATGGTGACACACTGTTTGATGACCAAGATGTGATTGTGGTCGCTGAGATTGAGGATGGTGACACCACAGAACCTAACTGGCCCAGTGCTGCTACGCTCAATGCACAGGTCGGTAACAGCAGCCGTACTTATGCGCTGGACGGTGCAGGTACGCTTACGCTAAACGACAACCAATCAAGAGTGCTTACCTGTTTCAAGTCAGGTAATTCAGTGGTTAATCGTAACAAGACGGCCTGTTTCAGACAGTATCCGCTCTCGGCTACCACAACCTTGATTGCCAGGTCAGGTGACGGCATATCCAACGCTGTCACACTCAATATGGCCACCCGGCCCAACCTGACAGGCATTGAATTAAGCGACGATGTGGTATTGCCGAATGCGCCGATGTCGGTACAGCTGGAGGCCATGGATGATGGCAAGCCGGTCGACTTACACAGACTCTCTTTGTGCCTGGTGCCAGGAGAAGGCGTTGGGGTGACCAGTTGCCAGGGCGCAACCCCAATCAGTGCAGACAGCCTCACGGTGAGCAGTGATGTTTATACTGCGTCCTTTAATGCCAATGCGGCACCAGGCCGGTATGCCTTGGTGATGATTGTGGCCGACGATACGGACAGGCCAGAAGCGCAGGCGCTGTCGGCTGTGCCTTTTACCGTACAAAACAGTGCAGGAATTACCCTAAACTACAACAGCAGTAACACACAGCGTTCGCGTGACGTTGAATACAGTGAACAAATCGAGATTGGCGCGCTCAGCTCTGAGCACAGCCATGTATGTCGAATCGCATTGGTTGAGCCAAATACGGCAAGCAACGGGGCCCTGATCGCCAGCAAGAAGATAGATCAATCTTTACCTCTGCTGGAAGACACACCGGCCACTTTGTCTGCCACCATTAAATGGACCCCCGGATTGTCACTGCCTAAGTCTCTGAAGGTGAAAGTCAGGGCATATCTTCGCACTGGCAGCCAGTGCGATGAGCAGGGCGAGCATTTTGTCGACAGCACGGCAACCTATGCGTATTCGCTTAACGCGCTGGTGCCCATCAACCCGCAGCTTGAGCTGGCGCATGATGGGGCAAAGAAGCCTGGGTTGATCGACATTACTCTGACACGCAACGGCGGCCAAAGTGGCGATCATGCAACGGGTTACGACGTGTATGAATATGTGATGGACGCACCAGGTACGCCGCCTGCTCAGTTCAGTGAATGGGAGCGCATTGCAACCCTGTCGGCAAACAACTTAGTGCTGAAAACAAGCATCACCAAATCAGTTCTTGATCACAACAAGTATGCCTTTTATTGCGCGGTGGCCACCAATACCGACCACAGCGGTGAACTCAGATACAGCACCGCAGAGTGTGATCAGACCCGGATCCGCAACGAGGGGACAGCCCCGCCACGGGCTTACTTCAGTAATGCCGGGCACTTCTTTGGACCTTACACCCTAGAGATTGACTCTGAACTGGCCTATGCCGAACAGGGTAATTTGCAGTGGTATTTTAAGCTGGAACGCAAAATTGGTGATGGTTACTGGCATACGCTGGCCAGTAAGATCCCGGTCAGCCGGTTTAATGAGCATAGCCCGGAAGCCACTTATCGGGTGACATCCCCCACGGCCGATCAAGTTGTGCAGTATCGGGTCACGGCCTATAACAGCAACGGCGCACAGAGTGCATCAAGCACACAGACGGTTCAGCACACCAATGCAAAAATCGTTGGGGTAGCCAAAGGCAGTAATGCGCGGGAGTATATCGTTTCTGGCGCGGCGTTTGCCTCAACGGGCAATATTGTCTCGGTGCAACAAAATACCACTGGGATCAGCCATCAGCTGAGTGCCGCCGACATCACCTATACCAACAGTCAACAGCTCAAGATTAAGGTGCCCGAGTCGATAGATACGGCGTACTCCAATGGTGGCTTTGTGGTGGGCGTAAAAAATGCCCTCCGTGGTGCCAGTTACGCGACCTATAATGCCGACAGCACCTCCGGGCAGGTAGAAGACCCGCTTAACTATACGCCTGCGGTAGGGTTTAATGGCCAGCAGTATCTGGGCAAGGGGAATGCAATTTATGCCGAGAAGGACCAGCGTACCCTGTGGTATCGCAACACCGGCGGTACGCTCAGCTCTCGTCCGGTTGTCACCCTCTCTGGCAGTGGCAGCGATGTGATCTTTGCCGGTTCGCAGGATCACCATATCTATGCCTGGAGCCAGATTGGCACCCGATTGTGGAAAACATCCACCCGCGGGCCGATTGAGGCCGAAGGCCTGGTGGTGGGTGACGATCAGCTCAGTGCGCAGTTATTTTATGGGTCGGCCGATGGCGCACTGTATGTGCTGAATGCCAAAACCGGTGCCATAGAGTATCTGTACAAGTTAGGTGCTACTGTAAGCCAGAAGCCGTTTGTGGTTGGTAATCAGATCTGGGCAGTCACTAAGGATGGACAGGTACACAAGCTGGAGCGAGACGCAGCCGGCCTGCAACCTCTGCAATGGGGTGATATGAACAGTTCATCACTGCTCAGTGCCCTGAATCGCGATTTTCCTTCTGGCTGGACGCCGGACAATGATTTCAGCTCGGCCTATCATCTGCTGCGCCTGGGGTATCTGGTGCTGGGCCGGGATCTGACCCGCTATGAATTATCCTTCCTGACCTATGCGGTAGAGCATCATAATGTCACTCTGTTTGAAGTGGCAAATGCCATGCTGACCTCTGAGGAAGGCAGACGCCGGTTTGCCTTGTCTCTGAGTGCCCAGCAGTTTTACGATCGCCTGGTTGAGCTGATGTACCATGTGCCAGCCAATGGTCTGGCAGGCTATGACAGGGCACACTGGATTAATCGTCTGAATACCGATCTGACCCGTGCGCAGTTCCTGCTTGACGTACAGTGGTCATCCGGGTTTACAACAACATACAACCCCGCTGTGGCCAGCACACTGTATTATTATTACGGCGAGTGTCATCTTCAGGCGGTATGTAACGAGCAGCTGGATTCCGACGGCGACAACATCAGTGATGTGGCAGAAACTGCGCTGGGCACCAATAAACTTGACCCCCGTGACGGGCTGTTAGATGCACCGGATCTCACCCTGACGCTGACGGGCGAAGGCCGTATTAAGGCTGGATTTAGCTACTCCCGTGATCTGGCAAGATTTAAACTGGTGGACGTGGCAAGTAATACGCTCCCTACGACCTATCCGGCCGCCAACCGCAAGGCCGAAGGGGTACTGATCTATCCCAATGGCAGACACAGCTTCTATGCTCAGGCCTGTATTGATGTGGCGCTGAACCCCTCGACACCTCATATTACGACTGAGTACTGCTCCACCGGTTCGGTACAGCAAAGTGTGACTGTGCTGGATAGCCTGGCCGAAGGCCAGATAACACCCCATGCAGCACCAGTGAAGCCCGAAACTTTTAAACCTGTGAGCCAGAGTGCCCTGCAGACCCATCATAAATACAGTTTTACAACAGGGAGCTTCCGGGTAAGTGAACAGGGTGCGGCCACTTATAGTATTCCTATTGCTGTGCCACAGGGGATTGCAGGTGTCACCCCTGAGGTTAGTCTTAGCTATAACAGCCAGCAACCTGAGTCTATGGTGGCACAGGGCTGGCAGTTGTCGGCAGGCTCTGCCATTACCCGCTGTCGTCAGACACTGTCACAGGATGGGGCTGCGAAAGCGGTTTCTGTTGGCGCGTCGGACGATGAAGACCGCTACTGTCTGGATGGTCGGCGACTGATACTGGTAAAGGGTGAGAGGCACGGTGAGGCCGGGGCCGAGTATCGTACCGAGATCGACTCTCAGCAGCGTATTATGGTGGAAGCCGGTGAAGAAGCCTATAAAGTACAGTTTGTGGTGTACGGCAAAGACGGTAGTAAGCGCATTTATGGCGGCACAAAAAACAGTTTAGCCGGTGATGAGCAATACCCAACCAGCTGGTTACTACGCCAGAGCATGGACAGTGTTGCAGCAAACAGCAGTACCTCTGAGCCCGCTGATAATGTTATTAAATATCATTATCGCCACGGTCGTGATGACGGTAAGAAGGATAACGCGTTGGGCCCACTGGAAACCGTGTTATCGACGATATCTTACAGCAAATACACTGTAACCTTTGACTATCAGGCTGGCCCGGTCCGCAACCTGGCGTACAGTCTTGAGGTGGATTCATTGCCAATGCAGGCACAGGCCCAGTTGACAGGGATCCAGGTTTCTCAGGGTGCAACGCCGCTGCACTACTATGATCTGGAGTTTGAAAACGGCGCCAACGGGGTGCGTCAGCTAAAGCGGGTCAGCCAGTGTGACCGGCCAGTATCGAGCGGCTATGCCCTGTGCAAACAGCCCATCAGGTTTGAGTATGAGGACACCAAAACCTATCCGGATATGAATGCCGCTCAGACTCTGATACATGCCACCACAAATCAGAAAATTGTTGCCACCACAGTGCTGGATACCGATGGCAATGGCGAGCCGGAGCTGGCCACACTGATCCAGCTGGAACATCCAAACCAGCATGACTTGTGCCTGATTGAGCGTGATGGCACCCAGTCTTGCCAAATGATAGAGACCAATACGCGCGTGGATAGCGTCAAGATGATGCCATTTGATCGGGAGGGAGATGGCACTCAGGGGCTAATGATCCAGACAACAGAAGCTCGTGGTAGCGCTAGCAGTGAGTGGGGCTACTTTACTTATGATGGCGCTCAATGGTATGAAAATTCGTTGTCGGGTAGTGTTAATTTCAATCAGCTTCGTATTGGGGACGTCAATAGCAATGGACTGCCGGATTTGATATTTACCGACAACACGGCCCATCAAGACCTTCGTTTGACATTAAATGAAGATATTGAGACCGGCTATCAGCAGAATATCAATCGCAATCCGGAGCGCGATGCCCCGTTTTACTTTATTGATATGGATTATGACGGCAAGGCCGATCTGGTGATGTCTAAATGTTCAGCAGAGGGCTGCAGTGAACCTGATAAGTTTGACGCTATTAAAATCTTTTACAGCCGCTATGATGCAACCAAAAACGAGTATACATTTGACGTTGGAAAGTACGCTACTCAATCGGTGATCCACAGTAGTTTGATGCCTCTGGATATCAACGGTGATGGTACGCTGGATGTGATGTATCAAAATAAGGATGACGACTGGGAAGTTGCCCTGGTACGCCCGTCACTGGGTGAGGGGCTTAGGTTTGATAGGGGTGGGATCAAGACGCTGACAGCCCCTAACAATGTCACCATAGACAAGAAAATTACCAAGGTGCCACCACTGCAGGCTGATCTGGATGGCGATGGCCGCCCTGAACTGTATGTGACGGGTAAAGCGACCACGGGTGTGCCGGAATATGGCTTATACCGTTATGAGTTCGATCCCGCAACGCGAGATCTGGTCACACCGACCAGTGTAGCCTACAGGCTAAAAATGGAACCGACATACAGCAGTACGGTGTTTTTCGCGGATCTGGACGGCGATACGACACCTGAGCTGGTGGTTCAAAATGCCCATAAGTTAATTTCCCATGGCAGAACCTATCGGCAGCCTGCTGCCGGACGCCTGCGTACCATTACTCAGGGCCTGGGCAATCAAACCACCATTCGTTACGGTGCGATGTCGGATGCCAGCGTGTACACCCAGGGTGATCGCGCAGTAACCGCACAATTGCAGCAAGACAGCGGGCTGAAGGTCACTGATTTGGGTGGCGGGTCAATGCTGGTCCGAGAGGTTGAAACCAGCACACTGGATACGCAAACCGGCGACACATCGCTGGTCGTTACCTATGAATATGAAGGTGCGCGGGTACAGTTTGGCGGCCGCGGCTGGCTGGGCTTTGCTGCCCTGACGACTGTGACCGAAAAAGACGGTCATCAGATAGCGACCCGGACTGAGTACGAGCAGGCCTTCCCGCTCACAGGGATGCCAAAACGCACCACCAAAATCCTCTATGAGAATGGCTATGCCCACATCCTGAGCGATGCCGTTGATAGCTATCAGGTATCTCCTGAACAGGTTGAACCCAAGCGTATTTATCAGATTTACAATCAGGACAGCCGCACCTGTAGCGCGCGTGTTGACAGCGATTACTCTATCGCCGGGTATGACTGTAGCCAGACACAAACCACGCAGGACAGCGATGGTAATGTGACCAACCTGCAAGTCAGCCAGTATAGTATCGACGGCGCGGCGGAAGACTTTTTACGAGCCGCAGCGCCCAGTGGTGCCATCTCAACGGTGACCACAGTGAACAACTTTGGCTCGGAGGCTGAGCAGCAACTGGGTCGTTTGCAAAGTGCAACCGTTACGCATGAGCGTGATGGAAAAACGGTGACACGCAGCAGCGCGTTCACCTACATACAAAGTGGTGAGCTGGATGGTCTGCTCGAGACCGAAACGGTGGAGCCGAACGGCACCTGCGACGCCTATCTGAAAACCACCCATCACCACGATAAATACGGCAATGTCGTTGGCAGACTGGTAGAAAGTAAACCTGGCTGTAACGAGGCTGGAGAGAAAATCAGCCGAACCAGCTCCACCACCTATGACGGCGAAGGACGCTATGTAACCAAGCAACACAATGGGCTGTTTACTACGCTGCTGGTGGAGTCGCGCAACAAATATGGTCAGGTAACTCAGGCTAAAAATGCCGATGGCGTGGTGCAGTCTACTGAGTATGATGCATTCGGCGGTGAAATTGGCAGCTACTCGCCAAGCGGGGCACAGCAGCGTACCCTGATGACAGACTGCCCGGCAGGGGCACCCGCATACTGCGCCTTTGCCAGCGAAAGCTATGTTAATACCGAGCTGGTGGCACGCAGTTTCTTTGATCGCCTGGGCCGTACCCTGGGCAAAGAGCGGCTGACATCCAAGGGAATGTGGCTGCGTGATGTCAGCCATTATGACAAGCATGGTCGCGCCATTGTGGTGACCCCGGCAGGCCAGGCACCCACGTCGACTCAGTACGATGTTCTGGACAGGGTCACTCAGGTTACTGATGAGCAGTCTGGCCTGATCACCACGCTGAGCGTGGATAACCGCACCACGACCACCACCATCAGTGGCGATATTCCGGGCGGCGAACAGAAGACGGTGGTAACGCACAATCAGCATGGTGAAAAGCACACTGTGACCGACTCTCTCGGCAAGATGCTGACTTATACCTACACCACGCTGGGCCTGCTGGATACCGTGTCGTCGTCAGCGGATGGCGGCGCCACCCTGATAGACAACGACTACAACGACCTGACGGGTCGTAAAACCAGCACCAAAGATCTTGACCGGGGCCACTGGCAATACACTTATAATGCGTTGGGTGAGCTGCTTACGCAAACCGATGCCAATGGCGATATACAGCGCTTTGAGTACGACGCGCTTGGTCGTAAAACCACACTCAAAATTAATAATGTGGTGGACAGTCAGTGGCATTACGACACCAGCCAACCCTGGCGTCTGGACCAGGAGGTGCGGGGTAGCTGGTCGCGGTCATACTTGTATGACGGGCTGGGGCGTCAGGTGGCATCGGTCACCGACCTGGAGAGTGATCTGAGCTGTAAAGATCAAGTCAGCTATGAGCCATCCAGCAAAGATGTGCGGATAACAGACGCGCTGGCGTCAGTGCATAACGCTAAATGTGTGGTGCAGCTGACCACCTTTGACGAATATGGTCGGGTGTTCCAGCAGTTTGATGACTATCGTCGTACCCGGGAGCGCGGTCGCTTTGTGGAGGCCCGTGGCCAGCGCTTATATTACAGCGCCGGACAGGTTGATAAAAAGCAGGAAGCACGAGAAGGCGACCGTGGCCAGCTGTACTATGTTGCCGAGTCGCACGATGCGGCCGGGCGGGTAACCGGCTACCAGAAAGGTCACTTTACTATGGCGGTGGGCTATGACAGCCGCGGCCAGCTGAGCACGCTGGGGGTTGCTCAGGAGAGTGCCTATCGTTATATCCAGCAGCACAGCTACACCTTTGATGCGATGGGGAACCTGACCAGCCGGGCGCTGAACGCCGAAGACACGGCGACCACCTTTGGCTACGATAAGCTGAACCGCATCACCACAGTCAATGGTGATGATAAGCGCTACGTCTATGACCCGAACGGTGACCTCACCAGTAAAGATGGCTGGACGCAAAAGTATGGCAAGGCAGGTGAGCCCTTACATGCCATCTATGAGCGGGTTAAAGGCGCGCAGACCGAGACCTTCGGCTACGATGCCAATGGTAATCAGACAGATGCAACGGTCTTGCTTAATGGGGTGTCGCAGACCCGTTCACTGGCCTACAGCGCCCGTAACAAGGTCATCCAAATCAGCCAAAATGGCGAGGTGATAGACTTTGAGTACGACGCCAATAACCGCCGTTATAAGCGCACCGAGGGCAATAAAACCATCTACTACGTAGGTGCACTGGAGATAGTGGACGAGGGCACAGACGGCGGCGAATTTGCGAACCAGAAGTACATACGCCGCAGCATCAACGGCGATGCGGTGCAAACCTACCACCCCAATGGTCAGGCAAGCATGCAATGGCTGTTCACCGACCATCAGGGTTCCGTGGTGGCGATCACCGACAACGCCGGTAAGTTCCTTAAGCGCTTTAAATACGATGTGTTTGGTAAACAAAGCGAGATAGTCAGGCCACCCAGCAGTGACGCCAGCTACACCCACTGGTCCACAGCAAGCATGGGAATATTCACCCGGGTGCCTAACAACAGCCGCAGCTACACCGGGCATGAGCCCATCACGCTGGGTGGCGACAACCGTATCATTCATATGAATGGTCGGATCTACGATGCAGATACCGGCCGATTTATGCAGGCGGATCCGTTTGTTCAGGCGCCGAGTAATTTGCAGAATTATAACGCCTATACATACGTGCTGAATAATCCGCTGAGTTATACGGATCCGAGTGGGTATTTGTTTAGTGCACTGAAAAGCGTTAATAAGTTTGCTAAGAAGAATTGGCGGACGATAGTGGCAATTGGCGGCGCGTATGTTGCGTTTGGTCTGGTTACCAATGCCTGGACATTTGGGGCAATGGCAAAAGCTGCGGCGAGCCAAGTGGTGTTAGGCAGTATGGCAGCAGGGGCAGTGAGTGGGGCCATATCCACAGGCTCGATAGAGGGGGCATTGACTGGTGCAGTGAGTGGCGCCATTCTGGGTATGGTCGGCGGTGCCGGACTCACTGGTATAGAAGGCTTTGTAGCCAGTGGTCTGGCAGGCGGTGCAATGTCCGTAATTCAGGGGGGTAAATTCGGTCACGGGTTTATCAGCGCTGGCGTGGGCTCTGCCACTAGTGGTATGTTTGGTAAGGGCCCAGTGAATCGTATCATCGGCTCCGCCATTGTGGGTGGAACTGTATCCGCGATTACTGGTGGAAAGTTTGCAAATGGTGCGTTCAGTGCCGCTTTTGCTACGGCACTGAGGGCGGATTGGGGTACCAGTGTAACTGAAAGCTTTATTTCGAAACATGTGAATCACTTTACTGAAAAGGTTAATCCTGACGGTTCATCTGAACCATTACTTGTAGCAACTGATTTGCCTGATGAGCTAAGAGATGCATTAGTTAAGTTCGGTGCAACTGATATTGGTAATAAGGTTTACCAACAGTTCATTGAAGATGGGGCGACAGCAACCTTTACAGAAGTAACAACAGCTACCGACCCTGATATGCAGGTTGCTTGGAGGGTTGGGTTTAATGGCAACCCTAACGAAATACATTACACTCGCAACATATCTGCATGGAAAGCAGCACCTTACACCAAAAGGCCGGGGGATGAGGTGCAAAGCGCTACCTTGGGTAGTTTGATAGCTCATGAGTTTGGTCATACTAAAAGTGGGTTGGCAGCGATAGGAATTCGAAGTAATACGTATAAACGCAGCATCGACGAACCGAGAGCTTCGGCACTGTTCGAAAATGCGTACCGCGCAAAATACAATATGCCGATTAAGAGAACATATGCAGTGGAAAATGACGTATTGAATTTTAGGGAGAAGCGTTAGATGAAGATTTTAACTTTATTTGCATTTTGCTTGCTAACCTTTGGGTGCAGCGCCAACAATGGAGGTGACTTTCAGTGCTCGACGAACCATAAAGAGGCTATCGCTGGCTTAGAAGAGCTTGTGGCGAGCACAAAGCGCAAGGTTATTTATGTAGAGCCCTCACCAGAAGTAGAGTTTTATATGCACAAAGATTCCTATGGTGGAGTGCTACTTACTTTTGATGTAAACGACAAAGGTTGGTCGGAAAATTTGGTTATTGTGAGTGAATGCCCTCGAAGAGTGTTTACCAAGTTGAGCAAGGAAATCTTGAAGAAGTACAAGTTTCAAAAGGCAAGGGTTGGAACCAGTTATTCGGCAGCGGTAATCATTACTTTTGAGTAATCTAATCAAGCGCTCCATGGAGTTACAAGGACATATATGGACGCTCCAGCAATGTCAAGCCGAGTAGGCCTGCGGGGTAGCGAATTTTCGTTATCCCGTTCGTTATGCTACCCGTGTTGCCGCGCCTGATGTTTGGTCCAGTCCGCTATAAATGTGTTGCTCTGACATATATCCGGGCTTGACTGGTTATCCAGCGCCCCTAATGAGTTCCGAGCCTGCACACCCTAAAATTAATACACCCACTCGGTCTGTAACGACCGTGCCTTTGTCGGGTTTTGTACAGACAGGGCTGGACCTTTTTTCATCGTGCTTTCAATGCCCACCCAAAATCGTAGGCATTTCAGTCTGGACTTTTGGGTGGGTGATGTGGTGGACGCTTCTAAATCGGCGTTAATGCGCCACCCTGAGAAGTTACAAGGACACCCACCCAAAATCGTAGGCATTTCAGTCTGGATTTTTGGGTGGGTGATGTGGTGGACGCTTCTGAATCGGCGTTAATACGCCACCCTGATAGACAACGACTACAACGACCTGACGGGTCGTAAAACCAGCACCAAAGACCGTGATGGGGCCACTGGCAATACACTTACAATGCATTGGGTGAGCTGCTTGTGCAAACCGATGCCAATGGCGATATACAGCGCTTTGAGTACGACGTGCTTGGTCGTAAAACCACACTCAAAATTAATAATGTGACGGACAGCGAGTGGCATTACGACACCAGCAAACCCTGGCGTCTGGACCAGGAGGTGCGTGGTAGCTGGTCACGGTCATACTTGTATGACGGGCTGGGGCGTCAGGTGGCATCGGTCACCGATCTGGAGAGTGATCTGAGCTGTAAAGATCAAGTCAGCTATGAGCCATCCAGCAAAGATGTGCGGATAACAGACGCGCTGGCGTCAGTACATGACGCTAAATGTGTGGTGCAGCTGACCACCTTTGACGAATATGGTCGGGTGTTCCAGCAGTTTGATGACTATCGTCGTACCCGGGAGCGCGGTCGCTTTGTGGAGGCCCGTGGCCAGCGCTTATATTACAGCGCCGGACAGGTTGATAAAAAGCAGGAAGCACGAGAAGGCGACCGTGGCCAGCTGTACTATGTTGCCGAGTCGCACGATGCGGCCGGGCGGGTGACCCGCTACCAGAAAGGTCACTTTACTATGGCGGTGGGCTATGACAGTCGCGGCCAGCTAAGCACGCTGGGGGTTGCTCAGGAGAGTGCCTATCGTTATATCCAGCAGCACAGCTACACCTTTGATGCGATGGGGAACCTGACCAGCCGGGCGCTGAACGCCGAAGACACGGCGACCACCTTTGGCTACGACAAACTGAATCGCGTTACCACAGTAAATGGTGATGATAAGCGCTACGTCTATGACGCCAATGGCAATCTCAGAAACAAAGATGGCTGGACACAAGAGTATGGCAAGACAGGCGAGCCCTTACATGCCATCTATGAGCGGGTTAAAGGCGCGCAGACCGAGACCTTCGGCTATGATGCCAATGGCAATCAGACAGATGCAACGGTCTTGCTTAATGGGGTGTCGCAGACACGCACGCTGGATTACAGCGCCCGTAATAAAGTGACTTCCATCACCCAGAGTGGTGAGACAGTCACCTTTGTGTATGACGCCAATAACCGCCGTTATAAGCGTACCGAGGGCAATAAAACCATCTACTACGTAGGTGCACTGGAGATAGTAGACGAGGGCACAGACGGCGGCGAATTTGCGAACCAGAAGTACATACGCCGCAGCATCAACGGCGATGCGGTGCAAACCTACCACCCCAATGGTCAGGCAAGCATGCAATGGCTGTTCACCGACCATCAGGGTTCCGTGGTGGCAATCACCGACAACGCCGGTAAGTTCCTTAAGCGCTTTAAATACGATGTGTTTGGTAAACAAAGCGAGATAGTCAGGCCACCCAGCAGTGACGCCAGCTACACCCACTGGTCCACAGCAAGCATGGGGATATTCACCCGGGTGCCCAACAACAGCCGCAGCTACACTGGGCATGAGCCCATCACGCTGGGTGGCGACAACCGCATCATTCATATGAATGGTCGGATCTATGATGCAGACACCGGGCGATTTATGCAGGCGGATCCGTTTGTTCAGGCGCCGAATAATTTGCAGAATTATAACGCCTATACATACGTGCTGAATAATCCGCTGAGTTATACAGATCCGAGTGGGTATTTGTTTAGTGCACTGAAAAAGGTTAATAAGAAATTAAAACCTTTCACTAGCCTTATCGTTGGTGTTGGCCTTATTTACATTACGGGTGGGACTGCAAGTTGGTTTGCTTCTTCCTGGTATGGCGCGGCGACAGCTGGAGCCATATCCGGCGCCGCTGGGGCGGCAGCCAATGGCGGGAACATCCTCAAAGGAGCACTCACGGGCGCTGCCAGTGCAGCAGCATTTTATGGTGTGGGCACAGCATTTGGTAAAGTTGAGTTTGGCAGTATGCTCCATGCTGGGAAAATTGCAGCGCATGGCCTGGTCGGTGGTGTAATGGCCGAATTACAGGGCGGTAATTTCGGTCATGGCTTCGTTGCAGCGGGCGTGACACAGGCATTTGCACCGGGTATCGACACCATTGATGCTGGTTCTAGCTTCAGTATCGCCCGGGTGGTTGTGTCTGCTATTGTTGGTGGTACAGCTTCTAAACTCTCTGGAGGTAAATTTTCTAACGGTGCTGTGACTGGCGGATTTTCAAGGATGTTTAATGATGAGATGCATCATTCAAAACAAGAGGGGGATACTCCTTCGATAGCTGGTAAAACAAAAGTTTCTCTTGGTTTTAGTGATGTTGCTGGCGGTGCTGCTCAGCATGCTTATGTGCTTGTAGAGGGGCCAGATGGTCAAGTCTATGCAATAAGGGGAGGGCCATCAGCAGGGGGAGGATCTTCAGGAGGGTTGCCAGTTGTCAGTGCTGATGCTAGCAGCACAGGCTCTTCATCTGAGGGTAAATTTGGTAACTTAACAGTACACGAGGGGGCCAGGGCACTCGCTATTGAGGGGCGTAGCGTTTCCGTTGGAACACAGCTTGTCGGCTATTTTGACGATTACGATAATGTTGTTAACACGCTGTCTGCTTACGGTGTATCTGTAAATGAATCAAATATACCTTATATGCCGTTGTCGACTAATTCTAATTCTTTTGCTTTCGGAGCTGTACAGCAAGTATTGGGGTTTCGGCCTGAAAGCAATTTTAGAACTCCGGGTAGCGAGACTGTTCTTCCAGTGAAATAACTAGGTGCCATTTATGTTCATCAAAAAATTATACGTGTTGTTAATATCACTTGTGATAATGGCGTCATTATGTTTTGCGTTATCGCCGGGAGATAAAGTTATGAGAGAAGAAATTGGGTCTAAAGACATTAGGGATATTATTAAGGTCGGTGTGTCGATTGATGAAGTGAAATCTTACTTAGATGCAAGGGGAGTAAAATATTTTTCTGAGAAAAAAGAAGATATCAGGCCAGTAGTTGATGATGATTTTACTGTTCAGTTGGTATTTACTATTGGAAAAGATATTTCAGGTACCGGCCTAAGTAGCGTTGAAAAATATACTTTGGTAACTGTTAGGTTCGATGAAAACTTCGCAGTAACTGATTTGAAAATGGAGGTTGCCTACAAAGGACTATAAATGTAAATGGAGTTACAAGGGCATATATGGACGCTCCAGCGATGTCAAGCCGAGTAGGCCTGCGGGATAGCGAATTTTCGTTATCCCGGAGGGTGTTCATAATTCTGTGTCAGCCTACTGAGCTCAAAGCTCGATGTAGTCATCCAAGCGTCCTGGAAAGTGGATAGCCATCTGCGACAGCGTGAAGAAGTTACATGGACACCCACCCAAAGTCGTAGGCATCCGGTCTGGATTTTTGGGTGGGTGATGAGGTGGACGCTTCTAAATCGGCGTTAATACGCCACCCTGATAGACAACGACTATAACGACCTGACGGGTCGTAAAACCAGCACCAAAGACAGTGATCGGGGTCACTGGCAATACACCTACAATGCATTGGGTGAGCTGCTTACGCAAACCGATGCCAATGGCGATAAGCTGAGCTTTGAGTACGACGCGCTGGGTCGTAAAACCACACTCAAAATTAATAATGTGGAGGATAGCGAGTGGCATTACGACACCAGCAAACCCTGGCGTCTGGACCAGGAGGTGCGTGGCCGCTGGTCGCGGTCATACCTGTATGACGGGCTGGGGCGTCAGGTGGCATCGGTCACCGACCTGGAGAGTGACCTGAGCTGTAAAGATCAAGTCAGCTATGAGCCATCCAGCAAAGATGTGCGGATAACAGACGCACTGGCGTCAGTGCATAACGCTAAATGTGTGGTGCAGCTGACCACCTTTGACGAATATGGTCGGGTATTCCAGCAGTTTGATGACTATCGTCGTACCCGGGAGCGCGGTCGCTTTGTGGAGGCCCGTGGCCAGCGCTTATATTACAGCGCCGGACAGGTTGATAAAAAGCAGGAAGCACGAGAAGGCGACCGTGGCCAGCTGTACTATGTTGCCGAGTCGCACGATGCGGCCGGGCGGGTAACCAGCTACCAGAAAGGTCACTTTACTATGGCGGTGGGCTATGACAGTCGCGGCCAGCTGAGCACGCTGGGGGTTTCTCAGGAGAGTGCCTATCGTTATATCCAGCAGCACAGCTACACCTTTGATGCGATGGGGAACCTGACCAGCCGGGCGCTGAACGCCGAAGACACGGCGACCACCTTTGGCTACGACAAACTGAATCGCGTTACCACAGTCAATGGTGTTGAGCGCTACGTCTATGATCCGAACGGTGACCTCACCAGTAAAGATGGCTGGACACAAAAGTATGGCAAGGCAGGTGAGCCCTTACATGCCATCTATGAGCGGGTTAAAGGCGCGCAGACCGAGACCTTCGGCTACGATGCCAATGGTAATCAGACAGACGCAACGGTCTTGCTCAATGGAGTATCGCAGAGCCGTACACTGACCTACAGCGCCCGTAATAAGGTCACCAAAATCAGCCAAAATGGCGAGGTGATAGACTTTGAGTACGACGCCAATAACCGCCGTTATAAGCGTACCGAGGGCAGCAAAACCATCTACTACGTAGGTGCACTGGAGATAGTAGACGAGGGCACAGACGGCGGTGAGTTTGCGAACCAGAAGTACATACGCCGCAGCATCAACGGCGATGCGGTGCAAACCTACCACCCCAATGGTCAGGCAAGCATGCAATGGCTGTTCACCGACCATCAGGGTTCCGTGGTGGCGATCACCGACAACGCCGGTAAGTTCCTCAAGCGCTTTAGTTACGATGTGTTTGGTAAACAAAGCGAGATAGTCAGGCCACCCAGCAGTGACGCCAGCTACACCCACTGGTCCACAGCAAGCATGGGCATATTCACCCGGGTGCCCAACAACAGCCGCAGCTACACAGGGCATGAGCCCATCACGCTGGGTGGCGACAACCGCATCATTCATATGAATGGTCGGATCTACGATGCAGATACCGGACGGTTTATGCAGGCGGATCCGGTGGTGCAGGCGCCTTCGAATCTTCAGAACTACAACGCCTATTCTTATGTGTTGAATAATCCGCTCAGTTATACGGATCCGAGTGGGTATTTGTTTAAGAAGCTGTTTAAAGCAATAGCGGATGTGCCGCTTCTAAATATAGCAGTGCAAGTTGTTTTGGCTGTGTACTGCCAGGCATGCTTAGTAGCATATAATGCATTATCTACGTATGCGGTAACTGGTAGCCTGAAAGCGAGTGCTATCGCAGCTGTATCTTCGGCAGCCATGCCGGGAGGTGGCAGTGTAGGAAATGTACTTGCCAGCGCAGCGATAGGTGGTGTTGCGGCAAAACTCCAGGGTGGTAACTTTAGCAGAGGCTTCTTTGCTGCTGGTTTAGGTGCGGCAACGGGAGGTATTGGTAAAGGTATCAGCAACCCTGTAGGCCAGGTAGTGATTGGTGCTATAGTCGGTGGAACCGTTTCAAAATTAACCGGTGGTAAGTTTGCCAATGGTGCTTATAGTGCGGCTTTTGCTGCGGCGCTGAGGGCGGATTGGGGGAGAGGCAGTAGTGGTTTAAGTGCAAAAGAAAGCGGTGATATTTCTCTAAGTGATAAAAAAAGTAGCAATACTAAAACTCGAATTCAAATAGGCGTTGTTTCCTAAATCATTGAACTAATTTGGTCTCGTGCGATCAGATCTCAAAAGCAAACACCGAGACTGAACTTTGAAAGAAAAGCGTATCACTAACTGGCGTGATTACAACAAAGCCCTTATC
>NZ_JAMXSF010000002.1 GCF_024124545.1 Pseudoalteromonas sp. XMcav2-N | reverse complement strand
CAGACTAAAATTTAGTGCAGGATAATGAATTTGGGCATAAAATAAAAATTATTAAAACTTTGGTATAAAATAAATTTTATTTATGAAGTTGGCAGATATTCAGGTACTCGATGCCGTAGCAAATGCAAAGCCTGAGCGAGGCGGCAAAAAGATTGTATAAATCACAACCAGCGGTCACGCAAGCCTTAAAAAGGCTGTCCGATGAGCTGGGCTTTGCGCTGGTGACGAGAGAAGACTATCGGATAAGGCTTACAGAGCAGGGCAAGCGCTTTCATCAGCACGCTCAAAAGTTGTTGGAGCATCATAACCATCTCAAAATTCTGGCGGATGAATTTTCTCAGGGCAACGAAGCAAAATTTCGCATTTGCTATGAACCTATGTGCCATCAGGAAACGTATAACGCCCAGATTAGCAGCACGTTTAAGCAATTTCCCTCAACTGAACTGGTGATTTCCAGCGGCAGGCGCTTTGTGGCTCTTGAGCAAGTGAATGCTGGCGCCGCTGATCTGGGAATAGGTCCTTGGTTTGACTTGTTTCACGCCACCGGAGAACTCGAATCTGTTGCAATAGGAGAAACTAAACTAGGGGTGGTTGCCAAACGAGGCTTGTTGCCCAAACGTATGTACTATGATGAACTGAGCCTCTATCCTTGTCTTGCGATGGTAGAGAGCGGTTTCGATTTTGACAGTGAGCGTTTGGCCTATTCCAGAGGATTACATGTGATGAAACTGGATGATGTCAGTACCATTAAACTATTCTTATCTCAGGGAGTTGGGTTTGCACTGACCAGCCTCAACACCTGTCGACAGGAGTTGGAAAGCGGTGAGCTTGAGCGCATTGAGATCATAGATCGACAACATGAATTCACTGCCGCAATACATGCATTTCGTCGTCATCAAAGTCATTATGGACCGGTTGCCCGGCATTTATGGCAACAGGTCACAGCATTAGGAGCGCAGTTTGCTAGAGGAAGCTAAAGAGGAATTCAGAACCAAAGTCTTCACCCTGATTGGGGCCATTCCACCTGGCAATGTAGCAACATACGGGCAAATAGCTGCTCTTGCCGGGGCACCCAAGCATGCAAGGGCGGTTGGTTACTTATTGAAGCATTTGCCTGCGGGGTCGAGTCTGCCCTGGTACAGAGTGATTAACAGTCAGGGAAAGATTTCTTTTCCACCTGAGAGCGACAAATTCAGCGAGCAGAGTGCGTTGCTGCGCTCGGAGGGTGTGCAGATACAAGGCGGTAAAGTCGCTTTACGCCGGTATCAGTGGTGCTAAATCTATCCGTCATTTTTAAGTTTTGGAGAGACCAATGATAGAGCAAGCTTTTAACTTCAACAGTCCCATTAAAATAGGTATCAGCGCGTGTCTGGCAGGGGATAAAGTGCGTTTTGATTCCGGGCATAAACGCAGCAATTTTTGTATGGACGAACTGGCTGAGTACGTCGAATATGTACGTTTTTGTCCTGAAGTGGCCATTGGTTTACCCATTCCGAGAAAAACTATTCGTCAGGTCAGGGTAGAAGATGTGATTAAGGTCGGCCCTGCGCACAGTGATGAAGATTATGCCCCTGACCTTGCTGAGTACGGAAAGAAGGTATCAGATGAGCATGGCACGCAGTTGTCTGGCTATATCTTTTGTGCCAAAAGCCCTAGTTGCGGTATGGAACGGGTGAAAATCTATAATGAAGCCGAAACGGGCAATACTTCCGAAGGTATAGGCATCTTTGCCGAACAAATCATGGCACGTAACCCGCTGCTGCCGTGCGAGGAAAATGGCCGACTGAACGATATGCACCTGAGAGAAAATTTCGTGATGCGTGTCTATGTGTATAAAAGTTGGCAGGAACTGGTGGTCAGTAACCCAGGATTACATGAATTAACGACCTTTCACGCGCGCCACAAATATTTATTGATGAGCCACAATTACGAGGCTTATCGCGAACTTGGCAGGCTGTTGGCAGAAGGTAAGGGAACAGATCTGGATGAGCTCAGAGGGACTTATATCAAAGGGCTGATGGAGGCCTTGTCACGACCCGCCAGGCGTAAAGATCAGGCGAATACGTTGTCGCATTTGCAGGGCTATTTTAAGAAAGTGCTGGGCAAGGTTGAGAAACAGGAACTTTGCCGTGCAATTGATGATTATCGCATTGGCCAGGTGCCTTTGCAGGTTCCATTAACCCTGTTGCGCCATCACCTGATAATGCATCCAAACGACTACCTGATGCAACAGGTGTACTTCCATCCTTATCCTAATGAACTCAAATTGAGGTATGCGATTTAATGTCTGCACTGTTTTGGTTTCGTCGCGATTTACGTGTCTATGGCAATGAAGCGCTTATAGAGGCCGTTGAAAGTGGCGCCCGTGATGCACTTTTCTTCGTCTGTGAGCAGCAGTGGCAACAGCACAATGCTGCTCCTGTTCAGGTTGATTTGCTTAAGCGGCGAGTGGTGTGGTTGGGGCATAAACTGGCCGAGTCAGGTGTGCGCTTACATGTACTTGATGCAGGTAGCTTTGCTCAGGTACCCGCATTGCTAGCTCAGTTTTGTCAGACCCATGAGGTTAATGAGGTTTATGCCAACCACGAGTATGAAGTGAATGAGCAGGCCAGAGACAAAGCCTGTCAGGAGGCGGGAGTACAATTGCACCTATTCGATGGCGATGTCATAGCACCGCCTGGGAGTGTTACGACTGCCAGTAACGAAATGTATAAAGTGTTTACGCCATTTAAAAAAGCCTGGCTCAAACAGTATGAGCAACAGCACTTTTTCTTGCCAGGCTGGCCCGAGCTAGACCTGACACCACTAAAGTGGGAAGCGCCAGAGCTACTAACGGGGGACGGAAGCTCAGATAAGTGGCCAGTTGATGATGAAACCCTGGTGAAGGTCGCGCAAGCATTTATTCAGGATAAAATGGCAGATTATAAGGAGCACAGGGACTTCCCGGGTGTAAAAGGCACCTCAGGGCTGAGCCCTTATCTTGCATTGGGTATGGTGTCGGTGAAGCAATTATTGGCTGAAATCCAGCTTCATTTCCCGGATTTGTTACACACGACCAGTACCCCAGCGTTCAGCTGGGTGAATGAGTTGATCTGGCGCGAATTTTACCGACACCTTATTTGCGCGTATCCAAAACTGTGTAAAGGCTTTAATTTTAATGAAAAGTACAATGAGGTCAGTTGGCGCCAGGATGAGGCTCAGTTTCAGGCCTGGTGTGCAGGTAAAACAGGTTACCCGATAGTCGATGCGGCCATGCGCCAGCTTAACCAGACCGGGTGGATGCATAATCGTTTGCGCATGATTGTGGCAAGCTTCTTAACTAAACACCTGTTGATAGACTGGCGCAGAGGTGAGCAGTACTTTATGAGCAAGCTGATTGATGGAGACCTGGCGAGTAACAACGGTGGCTGGCAGTGGGCCGCCAGTACCGGATGTGATGCACAACCTTATTTTCGAATTTTTAATCCGATCAGTCAAAGTGAAAAGTTTGACCCACAAGGTGATTTCATTCGTAAGTTTGTGCCTGAGCTAAGTGGGGTACCGGCGAAGTCAATTCATTTCCCTCATGATTATTTACAGGCATTTGCGATAGATGGTTACGTTGAACCTATAGTAGAGCACAAAGCTGCACGGGAAAGAGCCTTGTCTGCGTTTAAGGTTTGAGCGGCGACTGATATTTACTGTGAGCTCACAGGTGACGCGGGCTGGCACGGGATGTATGCAAAGTAATCAAAAAGTGCACGTTTTTGTGCCTGATATGTTTACACCCGCGTCAGAGAAGGCGAAATAGCGTAAATATTTTAGTTAAAAGGGGATTTTAGGCTTGCACAAAGAAAAAAAATGGATAAACATAGAATCCGCTTCGGCAAATTATAAAAACATAGGAATTATACAATGAATAAAGCTCAACTAGTTGAAAAGATGGCGGCTGACGCTGAGATCTCAAAAGCTGCAGCGGCACGCGCGCTGGAAGCATTCACTGGTGCTGTAACTCAGTCTCTTAAAGATGGTAACTCAGTGGCACTGGTTGGTTTTGGCACTTTCTCTGTAAAAGAGCGTTCAGCGCGTACGGGTCGTAACCCTCAAACTGGCGCTGAGATCCAAATTCCAGCGGCGAATATCCCTTCTTTCAAAGCGGGTAAAGGCCTTAAAGATCAGGTTAACCCTTAATAAACTGCTAGCACAGTTTTATATATTTTAAAAAAGGGGCTTTTGCCCCTTTTTGTATTAACCTCTTAATGCTTTATCTCCTCGTCCTATTCCTACAGTTCCGGAACGCACGATTTCAATAATATCGCTTTCATGTCTGAGCATATCCAGAAATGACTCTATCTTGTCACTGCTGCTTGCCAGTTGTACGGTATAACTGCGTTTACCCATGTCCAATATTACGCCACCAAAGACGTCTGTTACGCGCGTGACCGAGGCTCTGGTTTGTTCATTACCCGCAAATACCTTGGCGAGCAATAGCTCGCGCTCGATATGAGCAGCTTCAGTGAGGTCGATGACTTTAAGCACGTCAACGAGTTTGTTTACCTGCTTGGTGATCTGTTCAACAACTCTGTCATCTCCATGTGTCGTTATGGTAATGCGAGAAAGTGTTTTGTCGTCGGTTGTGCCCACAGTTAAGCTGTCAATGTTATATGCGCGTTGAGAGAACAAGCCCACAATCCGTGACAGAGCGCCCGGCTCGTTTTCAAGTAAAATAGCCAATATTCTACGCATTATGCTTTTACTCCTTTTTTCAACCACATATCATCAATGGCACCCAGTTTAATTTGCATGGGGTAAACGTGTTCATTTTCGTCCACGCAAATATCCAGAAAAACGAGACGGTCATTGATGGCGAATGCTTGCGCTAAAGCGTCGTCTAATTCATCCGGGTGGTCGACTCGGATCCCGACATGTCCATAGCTTTGGGCAAGTGCAACAAAATCGGGCAGGGATTCCATATAAGAGCTCGAATGACGTCCCCCATACATCATGTCCTGCCATTGGCGCACCATACCCAAAGAGCGGTTATTGAGTGAGACAATTTTCACATTGAGTCCGTATTGAAGGCAGGTGGAAAGTTCCTGAATGTTCATTTGTATAGATCCATCACCAGTTACGCACACAACATCCGCGTTGGGGTAGGCAACTTTTACACCCATTGCAGCGGGCAGACCAAAACCCATGGTTCCCAGGCCGCCGGAGTTAATCCATTGTCTGGGGTGTTTGAAGGGATAGTATTGGGCTGCAAACATTTGATGTTGGCCTACATCAGAGCATACATATGCGTTACCATGGGTAATTTGGTAGAGCTTCTCTATCACGGTTTGTGGTTTGATTTTTTCCCCTTGAGCTTCGTACGACAAACAGCGCTGTTCTCGCCAAGCTGTAATTTGCTGCCACCATGACTCCTGTGCTGCACGATCAATACGCAATGTGCTTTTCTCAATTGCACTTTGCAGCTGTTCCAGTACGGTTTTCAGGCAACCGACAACAGGAATATGTGCCTGGATTGTCTTGGAAATTGAAGTCGGATCTACATCAACGTGCACTATGGTGGCATCGGGACAGAACTTTTTGACATTATTTGTTACCCGATCATCAAAGCGGGCACCCAATGCCAGAATAACATCTGCATTGGCCATCGCTTTGTTTGCTTCCAATGAGCCGTGCATACCTAACATGCCCACAAAATTTGGGTGCGTACCGCTGATCCCGCCCAGGCCCATTAAAGTGTTGGTGATCGGGGCATTGAGTGTCTCAACCAATTCTGTGAGTTGCTCTGAAGTATTAGACAGAATGATCCCGCCACCTGAGTATACGACCAGCCGCTTTGCACCCAAAATAGCATCTACCGCCTTCTTGATTTGGCGAGAATGCCCCTTTGAACTTGGGTTGTAAGTTCTCATTTCAATACGTGACGGCATCTCGTAATCGAATTTAAGCTGGGGATTGAGAATATCCTTTGGCAACTCAACAACTACGGGTCCTGGTCTGCCAGAATTTGCCAGATAGAATGCTTTGGCTAACACCGATGGGATCTTTTCAGCGTCACGACAGTTAAAGCTATGTTTCACGATGGGGCGCGAACAGCCAACTATGTCAGTCTCCTGAAATGCGTCATCGCCAATCAAATTTGAAGGCACCTGACCAGACAGCACTACCATAGGAATACTATCCATATAGGCGGTTGCTATGCCCGTTACACAGTTTGTGGCACCTGGTCCAGAGGTTGCGAGTACAACACCGGTTTTTCCCGTACTTCTGGCATAGCCGTCAGCCATATGTGTAGCCGCCTGTTCATGTCTGACCAGGATATGTTCAACCTGATCTTGTGCAAACAGGGCATCGTAGAGATCCAGCACTGAACCACCCGGATATCCGAAAATATAGTCAACTTCCAGTTCGGCCAGTGCCTTTACAACTAGCTCTGAGCCGTTAAATTGCTCACTCATTACCTCATTCCTCAGCAAAGTTTAAATTAAAGGCAAAAAAAAACCCCGCTAGTGCGGGGTCTGTGCAAACGTTCGCTCACAACGGCCCCGCTGGACTTAACACTAAGACCAGTACGAGTACCACAACTGTGAATAGAATAGTTTGCATAGTTAATTTCTGCGTAAAAAGTTTAATCTGATGTTCTTTATTTAAAGGGTAATCACCGGAACTGTCAAGTTACAAAACGGCCAAAATGCATTAATGTGCCTTTTTGGTGTTTTGAATATTGAAATGCAGTATTTCATGGCAATTTAAAGATGCTTTTGTGGATAAATAATGCGTTTTATTACGTTTGTTGCGTGTTTAGAATTATACTCAGCAACCTGTTACTATCCCTTTGACTATTGTATTGGGTATATTTAGTATGAAATTCAGCCTTTTAGTTCTTATTGCATTGCTTGCACTGCCATTGCAAGCGATACAAGTAGACAAACAGCAGCTTCGTTACTGGCTAGAAAAGCGTGCGGGTCGAGCACTTTCTGACTACGAGGCCAGACAGCAAATTTCAGATTATATCTCTGGGTTAGGTCGCTTTTCTGTGCGTGTGCCTTTCAATGGCAGACCACCTGAGGAGCCCACGCTTTTACGCGGCTATCAGGGGGTATCAGGCAATTCAGTGAATGGTGCGAAAATACTGGCTATTCTGGTCGATTTTCCCGATTTGCCACATGATGATAACCGTTTGGTACAATCTGACTCTGATATGTTCTATCCAACCTATCCTGTCAGTCATTACGAGCAGCTGGTATTTTCAGAACAAGGTTTTAAAGCGCCTGACGGGCAAATACTCATGAGTGCGTATCAATACTATCAGCTGGCCTCAGGGGGGAGCTTCAGCCTTACGGGCGAGGCGTATGGTTGGGTCACGGTAGGTCAAAACGCACAATACTACGGCCAAAGAGTCGGTGTCAGCCGGGACATTAATGTCGCCTCGTTAGTGAAGGAGGCGGTGGAGCTCGCAGTCAGCCGCTATGACATAAATCTGAGCGAGTACGATCTTACCGATTTAAACGATCTGGATGGGGACGGCATCATAAATGAACCCGACGGCGTTGTGGATCATATTATGCTGTTTCACTCAAGCATTGGGGAGGAAGCTGGTGGCGGAGCCTTAGGCACAGATGCCATCTGGTCACACCGCTTTGTGGTATCAGAAGATGGTTATACACCCGTAGCAATTTCCAACAGTGACGTACGCATCCATAATTACACCGTTAACCCAATTGACGCGAGCGTAGGTGTAGTGGTACACGAGTTCGGTCATGAGTTGGGTCTGCTTGACGAATACGATCTGAGCAATGGAAATATAGGCGAACCGGTTGCAAACTGGTCTGTGATGTCTAATGGAAACTGGTTGGGGCCTCTGCGAGGCTCACAACCCGTGTCTTTCTCCCCCCGTAACCTGGAAAGGTTACAAGCAAAATTTGGCGGAAATTGGGTAATTCAGAATGAGATGCAGCTTGTTCAGTTAACTCAGGCAAGCCAGGTAGCGTTGAATCATATTGGTGAGTATACCGGCAAGCCAGATCAGCTTAAGGTGAATTTACCTGTTTCACTTGAGTATATAGGCGAACCAATCAATGGTAAATATCAGTATTACTCTGGTCAGGGTAATGCCAAAATCAGCCGTGCTTCTGTGACAATGACGTTACCTGATAACGAGGAGCTTCGCCTTGTCGCTCAGGCTCGTTTTGATATTGAGGACGGTTACGACTTTTTTCAGGCAAAGATCAATGAGCAGCCCCTTGCTGGTAATTTTACGAAAGCACAACATCCCATTTATCCGTCTGTTTCTAATTATATAGACGGCGACAGTGGCCGTAATGAAGGCGGTTCAAATGGGAGTAAGATTGTCGAGTTAGTATACCCGCTTACTGAGTATTCAGGCCAGACAGTCACTTTGGAACTGTTATATCAAACGGACAATGTTGAATATGGTTTTGGAGTTTTGCTGGATGATATCACTGTATACGCTGGAGAGAATGTGCTCTCTGTTGCTGATGCAGAATCTCCCGAGCAGCTTTCGCTCACAGGTTTTAGTCGAATTGCCAGCTACAGAGCTGGGCTTGAACAGGCATACTATTTACAGCTGAGATCTCATCTTGGCATAGATACGGGACTACAAGGTGCCAGTTATGCGCCCGGTGTATTGGTCTGGTACGGTAATGAGAACGTCGAGAACAACTCTGTATCATTGCACCCGGGCAAAGGTAAAATCCTGGTGGTCGATACAGACCAACTTATCATACCCGGAGCAAATGGCGTGACGCCTGCTGCAACTCGGATCCAATTACGAGATGCGGCAATGAGAGTACATGATCAACCCGCTGGTCTTGGCGATAACCGATTGCAGGCCGTATCAGAATTTAATGATAGCCAGGACTATAGTCACCCTCAGCAACCTCTGTCTGGGGTAGTATTACCTGAAAATGGACTGTCTATTGAAGTCCTCGAGGTAGGCGAAGATTATCGCAATGCACAGCTCCAGATATCTGTAGATACAATGCCTAAAATTCACGTGAAAGTGAATGACTTGAGTGTCGGTTTTTCCGTTTCCGGTCTGGTGCTCAATACGACTGATACCTTCGAATGGCAATTTGGCGATGGTATGCGCAGTGAACTGCTTGAGCCAGAACATCAGTTTCAGGGTCAGGGAGTATATAAAGTAATTTTCACACGAACCAATGAGTCAGGAGAGACACAGTCGATTGAGCAACAGGTGACGATTGCAGCGCCATTAGTGTTGAGTGGTACAAATGTGGTTATCGATAAGGGGAGCCTGGCAGCCAGTGTCCAGTTCCAGGGAGGGGCTAACCCAGTCATTGTAAGTTGGGAGCTGGGTGACGGTACGATATTGAAGGGGAGTGATATTAAACATCAATATCGTTTTTCCGGTCGCTACTTAATCGTAGTCACATTGGAGGATGCCAACGGCAGCAAAGTGAGCAAATCGATAGAAGAAAGTGTTGTGGTACCGCTCAGTGGAAAAATTAACGTGGTAAAGAGTGGGCTGACGACAGACTTTGCATTACTGGCTCAGGGGGGCTCAGGAAATTATGAAATTAGCTGGGCTTTTGGTGATGGTCAGACAGGTAGTGGCGCATCAGTCAGTCATAGTTACGACGGTGCCGGTAGCTATCAGGTGTCAGCAACGCTCACGGATCTAAGCGATAATCAGCAAGTCGTGGTGTCAGCAGATGTAACGCTTGTTGAGTCAACAGGCGAAGGGCAGGGTGGGTCCGCGGGTGGTTTATTGGCGTTGAGTATTCTGATGCTGGTAATGACTGGGACAAGAAAACGCCCTGCATAAGCAGGGCGCTGCTATATTTCGAGCGTTTGTAAGGTTTACAGGCGCTCGATAACTGCTTGTGTGAAGTCAGTTGTACCGTGGTTGCCACCCAGATCGCGTGTTGTACGGTCACCTGATTTGATCACGTCAGCAACGGCATTGCGGATCTTGTCAGCAGTCTCACCCATATCCAGGTATTCAAGCATTTGAATAGACGCCAGGATTACAGAAGTTGGGTTTGCCAGGTTCTTACCTGCGATATCTGGAGCACTACCGTGTACCGCTTCAAAAATGGCAGCATTTTCGCCGATGTTTGCGCCTGGAGCCATGCCCAGTCCACCAACCAGACCTGCACACAGGTCAGAAATTATGTCACCAAACAGGTTAGTTGTGACGACAACGTCGAACTCTTCTGGGGTCATAACCAGCTTCATACAAGTTGCATCAACGATCATTTCCGCTGATTCGATTTCCGGGAAGCGCTCTCCGACTTCACGTGCTACTTTCAGGAACAAGCCAGAAGTAGACTTCAGGATGTTTGCTTTATGAACTGCGGTTACTTTTTTACGGCCTTCACGCTGGGCTAGCTCGTATGCAAAAGTAACGATCTTCTCAGCACCTTCACGCGTGATTTTAGACATAGCTTCTGCTTCGCTACCGTCTTCAGAGACAACCTGGCCCAGGCCTGAGTACATACCCTGTGTGTTTTCACGTACTGTGATGATATCGATGTCGTCGTAGCGTGCTTTTGTGCCTTCAAAAGATTTAACAGGGCGCACGTTTGCATACAGACCAAAGTGCTTACGCAGTGTTACGTTGATTGAAGTAAAGCCTTCACCAACAGGCGTCGTCAGTGGGCCTTTAAGAGTAATTTTGTTGCGTTCAATGGCATCCAACGTTTCAGGAGGCAGCAGCTCACCGGTTTTTTCCAGTGCAGCTAGTCCCGCGTCAACGTACTCATAATCGAATTCACAACCAGCCGCATTCAAAATTTCAATTGCTGAGTCGATGATGCTTGGACCGATGCCGTCGCCACGGATTACCGTGATAGTTTGCTTAGCCATTTATGTTTCCTTTATCAAAAGTAAATTTACATCTAAGAACAGATTAAACTAGTGTAGTTGACCTTTTCTATGATGTTAGATCGCTTGAAAATTTAAGCGCGTTTTATAGCAATTTATTCATTTATATTCCAGTAAGGAATGAACAAATAGCATAAATACGGTGAATGCCCGAAATGCATGTTATTTATAGAATAAATATCAGTCAATTAAATTGTATAAGCCGATGGACTGAAGGTGTGTCATCAGGGTGTCAAGATTAGTCCAGTCATGTAATCTGGCCTGATCTTCCAGCACCTGACGTTGCCAGGCTGAAGTTTCAAAATTTGAGTCGCAGATCAACAAAGTTAATATCTTCACAGCGGTAAAGGTGAGTGCCAGGCCCGAGAGTTTCGATTTACGAGATAGTTCAGACTGTTCAAACGCACGGTGGGCATCACTGGAGGCAAAATGATTATGAAAGTAGTGCTTGAACTCCTCTTCACTGAACTCTGCAAAGCCAAATAGCTGTGCCAGAGAAACCGGGTGAGTACTGTCAGATGAGTCGATGGCGAAGGGAAATCGTTTTATGTCTACACTGTGTCGCTTCAGCATAAATGCGATAGCAGCACTTACCGGAGAGAGTATGTGTTCATAGTGATGGCCATAATTTTGCTGTACAAGTGCGGCCAATACCTGAGCAAATAATTGATATTTATGCCAAATATCCTTTGCAAAAGGGTGCTTAAGTTGCACTATTAATTGCTCAACCAATACCCGCTGGCAGAGTAACGCTGCAGCGTCCAGGCCAACCATAGTGAGGCAATGTCGCAGGTTTGCGCCTTTTTGTGCTTCTCTGTTGTAGAGTCTTGCCGCTTGTGACAAGGCTGTTTCAATTTCTGGGAATGGTGCTATCGTTTTTTCTATGGCTCTGAAGCTACCAAAGTTTGCGCCTCCAAGCTGTTCGACTACATGCAAGGCTTCGGTCATCTGATCCGAAGATGTTGCCAGCGACATGGGCGGGATACGTGACCATACACGATATAACAGCTGTGAATCTGACACTTTTAGTACACGGTAGCACTGCCGATAACGTCTTTGTGTTTTGATCAGGCGAGTGATTTTCCCTGATTGCATAATCGCAAGAATTGCATGGTTTTCTTCCTCGCTAAGTAACAGTGCCTGATGATCAGGGTGTTGTTGCACTGCCCCTGCTGGGTAGGCATCAAGCTGCCTGGCAAGCAGTTGCAAACTGATTTGCAAAAAAGTATGGGTATTATTCAGATACAGTTGCTTAATAACGGCTGGCAGAGAAGTTCGATGATCCTTTTTCATTAATGCGACTGAAATCTGAGTCGCAATAGCGACCAGTAATGTCACATTGTCATACAAAGGTGTGGCGCGTTTGCGACTGATAGACAGCTCATAGCCAGATAACCTTGCGAGGATCCGGGTTACCTGAGGCGACTGTAGTTGTCCGGCACTTAGTACTTTAACTGCCAGTTGATGGCGCAGTCTGAGTTTTTTCGATTCGACGCTTGATAAGGACTTATCAGCTGCGACTTTGTCATATTCGCGACTGGCGCACAATACACTGGCAAAGCTTGCAACCAACAGTTCATGGATCATTTGCTCTGCATAACCATGGGCATAGCCAAGCATGCACAGCAATATCGACTGCTTAACCAGCACGTTAGTTGAATGCCTGTAAGGAGTGGCTACAAAGTGTAGATGGGCATGCAGGGCATTCGGAGCTTGGCGGTACAAGCGGGTGTATTGTTCAGCGAGCTGTGCAAGCGTGACATCAATTTTAGGCCAACTAGCCTTATCGTAGTACAAGGACAATACGGACTCAGATTGAGTCAGGAGTTTATGCAGCTGCCTTGCGATATCCTCATTGACAGTCATTAGAAAGCCTTGTCGTACGCAACAATTGCGCCAGCTCCCCAAAGTGTAAGCTGGCCATTTTCAAACAGTAATCCGGTACATTCATCTTGCGTGGTGATCCCATCCGGTTTGACCAGCTGTGTTCTGTAAAAGACGATCTGCAGCACGCGGTCACCCTCAGACTTAACATAGGTCAGGTCCGGGCTGCCAAGCGTTTCTAACACCTCATCCAGTTCGACTACCATGTCGGGTTTGAGCTTGCTGATATAACGTTTATTGAAGGCTTCTCTGTCTTGCCAGATCATGGCCTGAGGGTCATCTTTATAGAAATTAATGACCAGATACACAATGACACCGTATACGGCAAGACCAAGAAAAACGTATTGTAAAACCTTTTTAATCATTGAAATACACCAAAAACTCCCAAAGCTAGCGTAACGGAAGCGCTTGACCGGAACAAGTTATTTGCGCTCAATCACTCTGAGTTGACTTAAATTAAAGCCAAGATTGATGTCAGTTTGTAGTGAAACGAGTGTTTTACTCAAAATAAAGTCATCCAGACCCGCCTCTAGCTTGCGTCGGGTAGTCGACGAGAGGCTTGATTCATTTAAGGCTTGTTCAACATCACCGAACTCTGTTATCAGGTCAATGGCGGTTTTTTTTCCTACACCTTTAACACCTGGGATATCATTGGTTTTATCACCCATTAACGCCCATAATTCTGTGAGTGCATGGTAGGGTACTGAAAACTTTTCCAAAATTTGCTGATGACTCATATAGGATTGCGAAAAATAGTTGTAAACGGCCACTTTGTCTGAACACAGAGGCAAAAACCCTTTGTCCGTTGACACGATCACTGAGGGCACCTGGTTGTGGCTTGCCTTGCTTGCCAGCGTGGCAATAACATCATCAGCCTCATCTTGCTCCGGGAAAAATGTGGTAATACCGCACGTTTTAAACCCTTCGGCAATCAGGGAGAGGTTTTGCTTGAGTGACTCAGGCATAGGTTTTCTGCTGTGCTTATAATTTGCGTAATAATGATAACGCCAGCTGCGCTCGCCATCAAAAACGGCAATAGCATGGGTTGGTTCAACGCGTCGAAGCAGTTTTGTGCAGGCATTGCTGACACGAGCTTTACATGATTGCATGACTTGCTGTTCACTCACCCCGTGTTGATCAACATCAATTGCGTAGATTCGCCGAATAAGGTTAAGTGCATCAATAAGAAGTAGTTTTGCCATGTGTGAATTAGGGGGATTTCTTAGAGGTTTAAAATAGGGGGTAAGGCAGCACCTTACCCAAGTGTCATGATTTTATTTCATAGCAGGGCACATAAGTGCTGCCGGGTAATTTCATTCTGCCTTGTGCAACAAAAGCGTGTAGCAGCTTGTCCATATCGCTCATTAAAGAAGCGTCACCGCTGAGGGTATAAGGCCCTTTCTGTTTGATGGCAGTGATACCTTGTTCCTTTACATTACCTGCTACTATACCAGAAAACGCTCTGCGCAGGTTGGCAGCCAGATCTTGCTTAGGCTGCGCTAAGTGTAAATCCAGGGCTGCCATATTCTCGTGAGTCGGTTCAAATGGTTGCTGGAACTGATCTTCGATTTTCAGTGTCCAGTTAAAGTAATAGGCATCGCCTTGAACTTTACGATATTCTCTGACCTGCTCCATACCCCTGCGTAACCTCTGTGCAACTTGCTCAGGTTGGTCAACCAGCACTTCAAATTTACTCAGGGCTTCTTTGCCCAGTGTTTTCTCTACAAAATCACAGAGCTCGTCGAAGTAGGCCTTTGCCGAGCTTGGGCCGGTTAATATAACAGGCAGCTGCTGCTTGGCGTTATCCGGGTGGAGTAAGATCCCGAGCAGATAGAGCAGCTCTTCAGCTGTGCCTGCACCGCCAGGAAAAATGATGATGGCGTGTGCAGTTCTGACAAACGCTTCCAGGCGCTTTTCTATGTCAGGCAGGATCACTAGCTCATTGACTATCGGATTTGGCGGCTCGGCAGCAATAATGCTGGGTTCAGTCAATCCAAGGTAGCGGTTACTCGTTATCCGCTGCTTAGCATGGCCAATAGTCGCGCCTTTCATAGGGCCTTTCATCGCGCCCGGGCCGCACCCGGTGCAGATATTCAGGCCTCTGAGTCCAAGTTGGTAACCTACTTCTTTTGTATATTTATACTCTTCTTCATTGATAGAGTGACCACCCCAGCAGACAACCATATTGGGGTCGGTGTTAACTTCGAGTGCATCGGCATTACGCAACATATCAAAGACCATGTGCGTAATAGCTCTGGGATCTTTAATCTGTTCCTCGTGGCGCTGACAGATGAACAAAATATCTCTGATCACGGAAAAAATGTGCTCATGGATCCCGGCAATGATTTGACCATCGACGAAAGCGGATTCTGGAGGGTTTGTCAGCTCTATTTTTATACCACGCTCACGAGCAATGAGCTTAATATTAAAGTCCTGATATTTGTTGTAAATCTCGTAGCTAGAGTCTGTATGACTGCCTACATTAAGTACTGCTAAAACACAATTTCTGAATAGCCGATATCGCTCAATCGTTGAGGACTGTTGAAGCAGATCGACTTCTAGTTTAGAGAGTAGATTAAGTACACCTGTTGGGTTCAACTGTACATGCATAGGCAGTCTCCTTGTTAATCACGTAAGCAAAGTTTATCTCTGCCGCTGTTTTTAGCTTCATACAGGGCTTCGTCGGCACGATCAAAGGCCGTCAATTTGGAATCGCCTTCTTTTAGCTGTGTTGCCCCTAATGAGATAGTGATCCTCACTTCTTTGTCTTTGAAGCGAAATGGAATTGATTTAACCGTCGTACGAATTTTTTCCAGCGGTGCATAGGCTGCTTCAATTGGCATACCAGGCATAAGAATGACGAACTCTTCGCCGCCGTATCGTGCAATAAAATCAGATTTACGGATAGATTTTTTCAGTGCACGCGCAATCACCTGAAGTGTTTTATCTCCTGCACTGTGACCATATTTATCATTGATAGATTTAAAGTGGTCTACATCAACAACGACTAAAGTAACGTCATTGCCCTGTATCTCAAACAAATGAAATTCCTGGCTGTATCTATCATCAAAGGCCGATCGGTTAGGCAGTTTGGTTAAGCCGTCCAGAAGACTTTTAAATCTTTGCTCATTAAGCCGCTTTTTGTAGGTATTGACTTTGTTCTCAAGTACATTGATACGACTATTAATCGTATCAAAGCTCTCGAGCAAGGCTTCTTTGTCCCGGCGCTCGATGTTTTCACGCTCCACTAAGTCCTTGCTTATCTGAGCAAGCTCATCGTCGACTAGCCCCTTAAGTTCGGCAATTGAGGAGGCTTTTTGAGTGTTTTCCGTTAGCCGTTTGATTTTTGATTCAATACGTTCATTTAACGCATTGAGCTCTTTGTTGATGGACTTGGAATGACTCGTGGTATCTAAGATAGATTTATGTAATTCTTCCAGAGTTTGGTTTAAAGATACCAAAAAACCTTGAGCTGATTGCCTTTCACGTGCGATCGACTTAGCAAAAATTCGAATAACAGCAATCGCATTCTCCAGCAAGGAGTCTATATCTGAATCGGTCGAAATGCTGTGCTTGATGGCTTTTACTTCGTCAGCTACATCATCTTCAAAAACAAGTTCATTGGTCAACCCAAGTAATTCAGTTGCTAACTCTGGGTTGTTTTGTTGTGTCGAAGTGTCAATGTCGTATTTGGCATCAAAGACCTGAAGATAAAATTGTAAAAGCTTATCAAGTAAAGGAACAAACTCTGGGATAGCATCGATGTCACCCAGTTCGTTGTCGAGCAAGTTGCGTAACTTGCGACGGGTATCTTCTGGCACCCCACGTAGCTTTTGCAGCTGCTTACCCGCACTTTGAATATGTGTTACAAGATTGCGGTGATTGGCAGAGTTAGTGCTATCTAGCTGTTTTAATTGAACACTGGTATTGTCGATCAAGGGAGCAAGGTGCTCGAAGTCCATCCCCTTTGCAAGTGCACTACGATACTTAGCCAACAGATTGTCTAAAGACACATCTTGTCCTTTACAACCAAGGGTGAGCTTTGCAGCAAATTCAGACAGAGTATCTACCTGCTGTTTTCTCGCTTCTTCCAGCGCTTTTCTTGCTTCAATTGCTTGTGATAGTTTTTTCTCTAATCGCGCAGTATTATCAGTCACAGAAACCTAACATTCTTATTTTAACCTACTCATTAGCAAGTCTACATCAAATTACTGATTAATGTGGAAGATTTTAAGTCGTAGATCTGCCTATTTTGGCCGTTGACTCGTCGTATTTGGTGGTATTGGCTCAGACTTTTTTGTTAGCTTAGCCCTATATTTGCTATTTTACTGTTACTCTATGAAAAAAACCTGTTCCCTGCTCATTGCTTTGAGTGCTTTCCCTGCGTTTGCAGATGTTGAATATACCCTGACTATTACAGAACCAGAACACCACCTTGGCGAAGTTGAAATTACCTTTCCAAAGAGTGCCCAGGCGCACATGGATATCAAACTCGCTGACTGGCGAACCGGACGTTATGAAATTCTTGATCTTGCAAATGGGATTCGCGCATTCGATGCGGCCGATGCGAATGGGCAAGAACTTGAGTGGCACAAAGTAGATAAAAGCACCTGGCGTGTTCATCTTGATAGTCCTACTGAGGTGACAGTGAACTATCAGGTATATGCAAATGAACTCGGCCTCAGAGCGAGGCATATTGATGATAGCCATGCTTTTGTTGATGCCTCGGGCTTTTTCATGTTCAGCGAATCATTTCGTAACGAGCCGGTTCTGGTTCAAATGAAGGTACCTGAGCAGTGGCGTTCCGTCTCAGGTATGGAATTCGCGGGGAACAAACATCGCTTTTCTGCGGCTAACTTTGATGTTCTGGTAGATTCTCCAATCGAGTCGGGGATTAATCAACTGCACTCGTTTCGTGTTGATGACCGGGACTATGAATTGGTGATCTGGGGTGAAGGTAACTATGACGTTGACCTGATGCTCAGCGACCTGAAGAAGCTCGTGCAAACGGGCAGTCTAATCTGGCAGGATTATCCTTATGAGCGCTATGTTTTCATGGTTCACGCGACCAGCGGCGCCAGGGGCGCTACGGAACATCTGAACTCAACCATTATTCAACGCCACAGAGATGCCTTTGCCAAGCGTGATGATTATATCGGGTTTATTTCAACTGCAGCCCATGAATTTATCCATACCTGGAACGTAAAAAATTACCGTCCGGCCGGACTTGTGCCCTATGACTATGTCAACCCAAATTACACTGACTTGCTTTGGTTGTCGGAGGGCTCTACCAGCTACCTCGAAGACTTTCTGTTGCTTAGTGCAGGGATCATTACTCATGAAGAGTATTATAAAGGGTTAACTAAGCGACTTAATCGCCATCTGAAAACACCGGGTAGAGAAATACAAAGTGTTGCGCAAACCAGCTTTGATAAATGGATTAATCAGGGCGGCGATCACGGTAAAAATTTCAGTACCAATATCTACTCAGAGGGGGCTATAGTTTCCATGATGCTGGATATTAAGCTGCTGGATGACAGTGATGGTAAGGTAAGTTATCGCGATGTTCATAGCATATTGGCACAACGTCATAGCCTGCCAGAGTCGTTTAACAGTCAGGACGTGCTAAAGATCCTGAATGAAATCAGTGGCAAAGATTACACCCAGTGGTGGGAGAAGAACATTGACACGCCGTTTATATTGGATGTAGATACCTTGATTGAAAAAGTGGGACTGGCTTATCAATATCCTGCAGGTAGTCAGACTATTGCCGGTTTTGACGGTCAGGCAAAATCAAACGGCGAGTTGCTTGAGTTAAGTCATGTGGCACGCAACGGCAATGCGTGGCAGGCAGGATTAACAAGTGGCGATAAACTGGTGGCACTTAACAAGCATCAGGTGAGAAATACATTGGACAAAACAATGGCACTGTTTGAGCCTGGGCAAAAGGTGGTTGTTGACTTTATTCGTCGCGATAAACTGATGTCTGCAGAAATGACACTGAGCGAAGTACAATCAAAACCAAAACAGGTCACAGCACTGCCGCAGCCTACGCAGCGTCAACAGATGTTGTATCGCGCCTGGATGGGTGTGCCGCATCCTAATGCGGGGCAAACAAGCCAATAAGCACGACACAAAAAAAGGGAGCGGAGGCTCCCTTTTTTAAAATCGATTAAATTACATAATTCGCGAAAAGAAGCGTGATTTCTTGGTGCTTGAGCGATTGCGGCGCATAGAAGAGCGGATCTGAGAGCGCGTACCAGCTAACCAGCTTTCGCGGTCAACTTTTGCGGCATCACCACGGCGCGCTTCTTCAGTTGCGCGGAAGCCGCAGAACTGACGATAAGCACTTAAATCCAGAGACAATTCCTGCAACACCAGCTCAATCATGATGGCATCATCAATGTAACCAAGCACAGGAACGTTATCAGGTACAATGTCTTCTGGCTCACTGAAGTAGGCAAGAGATAACATGATTTCGCGCTTTTCATCTTCGGGCATTTGCCATTCTTCATCTTGTACCGCATCGATAAGCGCTGCAAGTGACATCATGCGGGTGCGTACAAACTCAGGTAAGTTAGACTTCTCCATGTTGTTGACCAGCTCTTTGGCTTTGCTGATGATCTCTTCGTCGCTTAAGCCTTGGCTTTTTTCGATAGTCGCATTCATCATGCTACGAAAATGAGCCAGATCGGCATCGGATAATTCAAAGTTGATTTCAATTGACACTGGATTCTCCCTGAGGATTTTAATTTTTTATTGTGATGTCTGAAGTTAGGCGGTTACAAGCAGGTTGTCAAACTCACCTTAACTGCTAACAACACTATGCCACTTTAGGTACTAATAATTAAGAGCGGATCAAAGATTTATTAAAGAATGCGGCGTGTTTGTTGTCAAATTAGACAAAGTCTGGGCATATGATAGCCATCAGGCTCCGACTGTTTTATTCCGTTACTTCTAAAGTGATCACCCAGGGTAACTGGCGGTCCAAGCCTTTACCCTGGTTGAGATTAATACTGCCTTTGTTGCTTAAGCTGGTATAACGTATCTTGTTGGTGGTAATTTCGTTGCTTTGCCAAGATGATCCCAGACACCTGTTTAACTGGTTTTTTACTGACTGAAACTCTTTGTTGGTTTCAGCTTTTGAGCTCAGAGACTTTGTGCACTCATAGGCTATACGGCCATTACTATATTGATTAATTTGGCAACTGTTCTTAAGCAAATGCGCTTTGGGCTGCCACGCACTCATCAGTGATGAACTCACTTTTGCCCCTTTTAACTGCTCAAAACCGTTTTGCACGCCCTGTGTAAGAGCAAGTACTTTGTCACAGTCACTCATTGTATCAACGCGTTGTTGCGTGTCTTGTGGAAGTTGCTGGCATGCTGCAAGCAACAATAAGACTGCAGAGGTAGAAATTATGCGAGATGGCATGGTCACGTCCTTTATCTTAAGGTAATCGCCTGTTGAACCAGACAGGGTAGTTCAACAGGCACAGGCTTTAATAAACTATAGATAAAAAAGCGCAACGGAGCTTATTTATGACGCTGACTAAGCGTTTGTGTTACTTGCTCCAGAGATAAACCGCTGCGCTGAAGCAGTACAATCAGGTGGTACAACAAGTCAGCAGACTCATTACATAATTCGTTCTGGTCTCGTTTCATCGCTGCAAGTGCCACCTCTACGCCTTCTTCTCCTACTTTTTGACAGCTACGGCTAAGGTCTTTTGCGAATAAAGAGGCGGTATAGCTTTGTTCAGGGTCTGCGTCTTTACGCTCACAGATCACCTGCTCAAGCTGTGACAAAAAGGAAATGGCCGGACGGGCATCGCCAAAACAGCTTTGTGTACCAAGATGGCAGGTAGGCCCAGCTGGGTCCGCCAGCAGTAACAAACTGTCGCGGTCACAATCAGTATAAGCTGAGACTAGTCTCAGGACGTTTCCTGATTCTTCACCTTTGGTCCACAGCCGCTGTTTTGAGCGAGAGTAGAACGTGACAAGGCCTTTTTCAAAGGTTGCGTTGAGTGCAGCCTGATCCATAAAGCCCTGCATCAGGATAACACCGCTTTGTGCGTCCTGAACGATGGCGGGGATCAGCGCCATTTTATCAAAATCTAGAGTTGTGAGGTTGTCCGGAGTGAGTTTCATAATCTGCAAGGCACCTTGTTAGCCGCTAAATATTGTTTAAGTGCATCAATTTCAATGAGCTGTTTGTGAAAGACACTGGCTGCCAGCGCGCCATCGACGTCGGCTTGCTGAAATACATCAACAAAGTCCTGCATAACGCCCGCGCCGCCAGAAGCAATCAGTGGTACGTCACATTGTTTGCGAATGTTGCTAAGCTGTTCAATGTCATAGCCTTTTCGTACGCCATCCTGGTTCATGCAGTTGAGAACAATTTCCCCGGCTCCAAGATCCTGAACACGCTGTACCCATTCACTGGTTTTATAGCGTGTCTGGCTCGCACTGTTAGGGTCGCCGGTTAGCTGGTACACCAGGTATTCGCCGGTGTTGGCATCAAAAAAGCTGTCTATACCAACGACCACGCATTGTTTGCCAAATTCATCGTGCAGCTCTTTAATGAGTTCGGGCCGCGCGATTGCCGGGCTGTTAATGGAAATTTTATCCGCACCTTGCTCTAGCACCTTTGCGGCATCTGCCACTGACTTAATGCCACCGGCGACGCAAAAAGGAATATCAATATGGCGGGCTATGTCCCTGACCCAGTTGACATCCAGCAAGCGTTTCTCAACGCTGGCACTGATCTCATAGAACACCAGTTCATCGGCCCCGGCCTGACTGTAAAGCGCGGCAAGCTCAAGGATCTCGCCAACGATTTCGTGTTGTTTAAACTTAACGCCTTTAACAACCTGACCATTTTTGACATCGAGGCAGGGGATTATGCGCTTTGATAACATGCGATTGCCTCCTCAACAGTAAATGCGCCATCCAGTAACGACTTACCCAGAATAATTCCACTTACGCCCAGTTCAATCAACTGACGAATATCATCTAAACTGCTTACGCCACCCGAAGCCTGAACCCGAACGCCTGGACTGTGCGCGACGATTTCCTGGTAGAGTGCGAAAGAGGGGCCTGTCATGGTGCCATCTTTACTGATGTCCGTGCATAAGAAATCATACACGCCCAGCGTCAGGTAAAAATCAATGAGTTCGAACAGGCTTAACTGAGACTCCTCGAGCCAGCCATGGGTGGCAACTGCCCAACCTGATGCGCTGCGTTTTACATCCAGTGCGATGACAAAGCGCTCGGCACCAAACTCTTCAATCCATGCGGCAACTTCTTCTTTGCTATCTACGGCCATGGAGCCAATCACCACTTGTTGCGCACCCGCTTTAAGCCATTGCTTCACGTCTTCATAACGACGGATCCCGCCACCAACCTGATAAGGGGCCGTCAGCTCGGCTGTGGCTTTCTGGATCTGTTGCCATTGCTTCTTTTGTGGATCGCGCGCGCCTTCCAGGTCAACCAGGTGTAATTTAGCGGCGCCCGAATCCTGATATGCTTTTAAGCGACTTGCCAGTTCGAACGGGTAGAACTGTGCGGTGTCATACTTGCCCTGATACAGGCGTACAATCTGGTTTTGTAATACATCTAATGCAGGAATGATCATCATCTTGTCCTTATAATTGCCAGTTCAGGAAGTTATTCAGTAATGTTGCACCTACTTTAGCGCTTTTCTCCGGGTGAAACTGCATACCGGCATAGTTGTCTTTGGCAACCACGGCAGAAAAACGCGTGCCATATTCACTTTCGACCAGTGTGCTGGCGTTGCTGGCGTGGGCAAAGCTATGGACAAAATACACCTGTTCGTCTGGGCTTAGCCCTTGTGTCAGGGGATGTGCCTTACACACAGATAAGGTATTCCAGCCCATGTGCGGACTGGTTAACTGACCGGTTTTAAGATAGCTGACTTTGCCGGGAATTTGGCCCAGACACTGAACGTTCCCTTCTTCGGTTTCGTCGCACAGCAGCTGCATGCCAAGACAAATGCCCATGAGTGGATTCTGATACTCCGCGATTGCCTTGTCCCAACCCAGGTCGCGCAGGCGTTTCATTGCCACAGAGGCATGCCCGACGCCGGGTAACACCGCTCTGTCAAATTGCTTTAGCTGTGCCGGGTCGCGGATCACTTCTGGATTCACACCCAGACGTTCAAAGGCAAAGCGCACCGAGTTGATATTGGCACAGCCCGTGTTAATGATGGCAATCATAAGCACCCCTTAGAGCTCGCAGTTTGCTGGCTGGTATCTTTGGCGATGGCCATACGCAGCGCTCGCGCAAAGACTTTAAACAAGCCTTCAACCTGGTGGTGGCAGTTACCTTCGCTTACCGACAGGATCAGGCTGATGTTGGCGTTATCTGCCAGCGACTTAAAGAAGTGCTCAACCATTTGTACATCCAGATCACCCACTTTTTCGCGACTAAAGTCGGCGTTCAGCACAAATGATGCCCGGCCAGATAAGTCCAGCTGACACTCAGCTTTGCATTCATCCATTGGCAGCGCAAAGCCATAACGGGCGATCTGTGACTTAGTACCGAGCGCCTGTGTCAGTGCCTGGCCAAGGGCAATGCCAATGTCTTCTACCAGGTGGTGCTCATCAATGTGCAGGTCGCCACTGGCTTCTATCGTCAGGCCGATGTTAGCGTGAGTGCGAATTTGATCCAGCATGTGGTCAAAAAAGCCAAGGCCTGTGCTGATAGACCCGACGCTATTTTGATCCAGGTTAAGTGCCAGATTGATCTGCGTTTCTTTGGTATTACGTTGTACTGATGCCTGACGGTTTTGGGTCGTCAGGCGGGTGACAATTTCACGCCAGTTATCGTTATAAAGAATACCCTCAATACATAGATTGTTAGCCAGTTCAACATCGGTTTGTCTGTCACCAATCACATAGGAGTTTGCAAGATCAACTTTACCCGAGCGCATCAGATTGGTCAGTAAACCCGTTTTAGGTTTTCGGCACTGACAATTGTCTTCGTCAAAGTGTGGGCAAATCAACACGTCTTCAAAACGGATCCCCTGACTGGTAAAGATCACCATCATTTGATTGTGGGGCAGGGCGAAGTCTTCCTCTGGAAAGCTATCGGTGCCCAGTCCGTCCTGATTTGAGACCATGACCAGCTTGTAGCCGGCGGCCTGCAGCGACAGTAAAGCCGGGATCACGTTAGGCAACAAAGCCAGTTTTTCCAGGCTGTCTACCTGCTTGTCCGAAATAGGTTCTTCAATTAACGTACCATCCCGATCGATGAATAAATAAGGTGTGCTCATTGTTGTTGTTCTGCCTGTGGTTGTGTCAGCCAGCGTCTGACTTGTTCTAATTCCTGCTCGCTACCAATTGAAATGCGTAACCAATTATCCTCTCCGAAGAGTGTAAAGGGACGCATGATAAGACCTGATTGCATTGCCTGTTTAATATCGTTTACCTGCCGCACCTGGACTGTAATAAAGTTGCCTTCGCCAATCATGACTTTGGCAATTTTTTCGGATCCTCTAAGTACTTCAGTGAGCTTTTCTTTAGCTTTATTGAGAATACTTACCTGACGGCGCATCTGGGTAATGGCATCCGGGGTTAACGCTTCCTGCGCGATTTGTGCTACTACTGCTGACACCGGATAAGGGGCGATGACCTTGCGGATTGGCGCAAGCACGTCGGGTGAAGCCAAAGTAAACCCGGTTCTGAGCCCGGCAAGGGCAAAGGCTTTTGACAGGGTGCGCAGTACTACCAGGTTATCGAAATCCGATAACAGGCTCGCCGCGGTGAGTTGTTCACAAAACTCAATATAAGCTTCATCGACGACGACCAGTGCTTTGCCTTTTAGGGCGGCTGCTATGGCTGCGATTTTATCTGTACTTATTGTTGCGCCGGTCGGGTTATTGGGATTACAGATAAATACCAGCTTGGCGTTGCCAACAGCGACTGCAATTTCTGCGGCGCTGCCTTGTTGCAATAGGCTCTGTTCAAGTGCTGTGATCCCGACATTGTGGGTATCTGCCGTTACTTTGTACATGCCGTACGTTGGCAGGAACAAAGCGATTTTGTCTTGTCCGGGTGTACAATAAGTACGTACTAACAGCTCGATGCCTTCATCAGCGCCACGCGTCATCAACACCTGTTCCGGGTTAAGGCCCGAATAACTGGCGTAAGCGTTGATTACCGCTTCGGGTTGTGGATCCGGATAGCGGTTAAGTGCTTTAAAGTTGAGGCTCACACGCCGTGAATAAGGACTTTCGTTGGCATTAAGCCAGGTTGTGCCGGTGAGCTTTTCGCTTTTTGCTGAACTATAAGCGCTCAGTGAGGCGATATTATCTGGTAATTGAATTTGGCTCATGCGTTGTTCTCCAGCCTGATTTTGACAGCATTGGCGTGGGCATCCAGGCCTTCCGCCTCAGCCAGGGGTAAAATGGCCTTGCTTAGCAACTGTAAACCCCCTTTACTGATCGTCTGTTGCGTGTAAGTGCGATAGAAGTCGAGCAGGTTGAGACTCGAATAGCAGCGACTGTAACCATAGGTTGGTAAGACATGGTTAGTACCTGACGCGTAATCACCCGCTGATTCTGGCGTGTAGTCACCAACAAACACAGAGCCGGCATTTTTAACTAAAGGCAGATAGGGCTCTGGTTCACCGAGCTGTAATATCAGGTGCTCAGGTCCGTACACGGCGCTAACCGCAAATGCTTGCTCAACATTTTCGACCAGAATAAGTGTGCTATTTTCAAGCGCCTGTTTGGCGATATCTGCTCGGCTTAGTTGCAACAACTGCTTGTCCAGCTCTCCCTGGACTTCAATGATGAGCTGCTTACTATTGCTCAGCAGAATCACCTGAGAATCGGGGCCGTGTTCAGCTTGCGACAGCAGATCAGCAGCTACGTAAGCCGGATTAGCGCGTTCATCGGCAATGACCAAGACTTCTGAGGGGCCTGCTGGCATATCAATGGCAAACCCCGGAAGCGATTGCGACAGTAGCTGTTTTGCCATGGTCACAAAGGCATTGCCGGGTCCAAACACTTTGTCTACTTTAGGCACGCTCTGGGTACCCAGTGCCATCGCCGCAACTGCACCGGCACCACCACTTTCAACGATCGTGGTAATGCCGCATTTTTTGGCCGCATATAAAATTGCAGGATCAATGCTTTGTTCACCGTTAACTGGCGTGCACAATACAACTGTTTGTGCCCCTGCCAGTTGCGCACAGACCCCTTGCATAAGTACAGAAGATGGCAGTGGTGCACTGCCGCCCGGAACGTACAGACCAACCGCTTCAATGGCTTGATACTTAAGCTCGCATATAACACCTGGTTGTGTTTCGAGGCGTTTTTCTACAGGCACTTGTAGTGCGTGAAATGCGTGAATATTACTGTAAGCCTGGTCGATGGCCTGTTTTAGTTGCGCTGAAATAACGCCTTCACTGGCCTGTATTTCTTCAGCGGATACCAGTAACCGAGGCTGAGCACGTTTATCGAACTTACGGGCGTATTCCAGCAACGCTTCATCACCGTTAAGCTCGACTTCAGCAATGATTTTTGCAACCACTTTTTCCAGCTCATCACTGATAGTTACGGCAGGGCGTTCAAGTGCTGCCTTTTGTTGAGCCCGGTTCGCCTCATTCCAGATAAACATGCGTGGTTACTCCATCATTTTTTCGATTGGCATAACTAGAATAGAGTTTGCGCCGAGTGCTTTGAGCTCTTCCATGGTTTCCCAGAACAGGGTTTCACTGCTGACCATGTGCAGAGCAACATATTCTTCGCTTCCCGCTAGCGCAAGCAGGGTTGGTTGACCTGTCCCCGGCAACAACGCACAGATCTCATCAAGTTTCGCTTTTGGCGCGTGTAACATAATGTATTTGCTTTCTTTTGCCTGCTTAACACCACGCAGACGGGGCATCAACTTATTGATAAGTGAGAGCTTATCGTCGTCATTGAGGCTGGCATTTTGGATAAGGCAAGCATTGGATTCTAAAATGGTGTCGCCCTGCATCAGGCCGTTTGCTTCGAGTGTTGCGCCGGTTGATACCAGATCGCAGATTGCATCGGCAAGGCCAGCACGAGGTGCTACTTCTACTGAGCCCGTCAGCATAACGACACTAGCATCGATCTGCTCTTGTTCGAGGTACTTCTTCAAAATCTCCGGGTAAGTGGTTGCTATGCGCTTGCCATTGAACCAGCTCTTGTCTTGGGCACCAAGCTCCTGAGGCCAGGCTAATGCCAGGCGACAATAACCAAAGTCGAGTTTTGCAAGTTGAGTGACTTCGCTGGGTTGTTGATTACGCTGGCGTTCAGCCTGAGTTTCCACCAGCACATTTTCACCAACAATACCCAAATCGCACACACCATCCATTACCAGACCCGGGATATCGTCATCACGGACTCTCAGGACATCGATTGGCATATTAGTAGAGTGGGCGATCAGACGCTGCTCACGTAGATTCAGTTTGATCCCAAGTTGTTTTAGCAGTGACTGGCAGTCTTTAGACAGTCGGCCTGATTTTTGAATTGCAATTCGTAAACGGTTGTTGGTGTTCATAATTTATTTCCTAAGTTTAAAAACTAAAAGCCCCGAGGGAACCTCAGGGCGAAAATAAATTATGTTGAGTGCTAGTTCGCCGGAGGTTCCTTGAAGGAATAACCCACCAGCGAAATACCTGACAGGTTATCCCGGTGTATGATGGTGATGATGGATAGCTGTCAGTGTAATAAGCATGTCAGATTCTCTTATTGTTTATCTAAAACGTGACGCGCCTTAGGCGCTCAAAATGTATTTATAGATAAACACAGGAGGGGAATTGCACGCAAGAACTTTTTTACATAAATTAAAGAATAAATTATAACTGTCGATAATAAAGGCATGAAATACCACGAAAAGAGGTGGGTTATGGATGCATTTAAACCGTTTCTGGCGCCGATAGTCAGACTGCAGGTTAGCCATGATGGGCCGTTTAAAGTTGCGGGAGTGCTCGATAATCGAACAGAAAGGATTAAGCGTAAAAAGCACTTACTGGAGATGGCGCAACAAAAACATCATGAGGAAGATGCCCGCAAAAAAGACGAAGATGATAGAGAGATCGACGACGAAGAACAACATTTAGATACATGGGCCTAATACCTAAGCCGCGGACAAGGTGTTTTGTCCGGGCTTAGTGCCTGGTTTTATCTTGGAGGGTCTATTTTGCCTGCAATGGAGGTATTAACCCTAAACCAACCTGCAATAGAGTATCTATCTCGTTTGGCGGGGAGTACTTCATGAGGAAACTCTTCACTTAAAAACAAGGCCAGTGTGCCATGCAAAGGGACTACTTTTATGCCTTCCAGGTCATGGTCATCCTGGTAGAGTACCATTTCACCGCCATCATTGTGTCCCCACCCAGGATTCAGATAGGTAACCAGCGAGAGGACGCGGTTGGTTTCACCTCTGAACGCGTCGTAATGGCGTTTGTAATAACTGCCACTGGCGTAATGGGCAAAATGACTTTCAAATGAAAACAGTCCCATAAATAGGCGACGGTTCAAAAACTGCTGTAACCGGCTGGTCCAGTCAAGCCAGCGCACCTGGGCGAATGCTATAACCCTGGCTCAGTAAATCATCAGCAATGAGTGAAAACAGTGTATCGTCTGTGGGCGAATCGCCGTGCGCTGCAGGAAAATGAACTAAAGCGGCCAACCTGATTTCCTATACTAAGTCATATCAACATCAAAAAGTGTGTCATTAAAGCAAAAGAGAAGAAGTAGTCTTAACCTCGTGGCTCTGGGCTTTATGGCTTGCTGCCTGCTTTGCTGCGCGCATCATAGTCATTTTTTATCTGTTGGCAAGCAAAATGTTTCAGCTAGTGTCTAATGGGGTATAATGTCTTAAAAATCATTGCGGAGTTGATTGATGAGCGTGAACAAAGAGCCTGAATCTGCGCAAGAAGAAGCAGTGCAGGTGGCATCGCCCTGTATACGCCATTGTTGTCTTGATAATAATGATGTCTGTGTTGGCTGTTATCGTACGCTAAATGAAATCATGAACTGGCAGTCATCCAGCAATGAACAAAAAAGAATGATTTTAGAAGCGTGCGAGAAAAGAAGAGCGCGCTGATGTGTGCTTGGTTGTATCTGCTGACAACAACCGCATCATAATATCCATGCGCCATAAAAATTAGAAATATATGAAGTTAGAAGCAAAGAGCGTTAAGTTTTTGTCTCCGGCGGATGAGCAGAGTTTTTTCGACCGGTTAAATGCGTTGTCTTGTGTTAATGATGTCTTTGGACAAGGGTTTTCGATAATCATTGAGACAGATAAGTCACTTGATGATGAAGAATTAAGAGAGATCATTGCTTTGTTTTATCGTTACAACGTCAATATGAAGCAGTTAAAGGGGTTTCTCAGTAAAGGCAACAGAGTATGGTTTAAGCACAATCAACAGTCATATTGGTATAAAAAGGTATTTGAAAGTCGATGAATGGTATCAATCTGTTTTTAAAGGTGTCTAGAAGTGTCGCCGTCGAGAAATAAACACGAGCTTGATTTAGTTAGCTATCTGGTGCTTCTAATCTTGTCTGATAAGCAAAAACACCTGGGCCATAAAATGAGTTGGTGTCTAATTTGACAGGGTTTAATTGAACCAGAACTGCAAAGCCAGGTACTTATTTTTTGGCTCGAGTACAATGTTATAAAACAACACGCTCGGTGCACCAGAGAATACAGGACTTAAAGGTTCTGACTGACCACTAAACAAAACCAGGCCTACTTGCGCTTACCCCTTATCCACCATAAAATTGCTCCGCCCAGTTATCATGCAGTGCTTATAATTTTGTCTATCACACAGTATTTTTCAGAAAACGGTCCCCTGGCTCGTCACTTTAACGGTTATCAGCCAAGACAGCCTCAAATCGATATGGCTGAAGCCATAGATCAGGTGGTCAAAGAGGGTGGACAATGTGTGGTTGAAGCAGGTACAGGTACAGGTAAAACATTTGCTTATCTGGTTCCGGCACTTCTGAACAATAAAAAGGTCATCATTTCAACTGGCTCTAAAGCACTTCAGGAGCAACTTTACCACAGAGATTTACCTGAGCTACTCAAAGCGCTTGGTAAGGGTCGCAAAGTTGCCTTACTCAAGGGCCGGGCGAATTACCTGTGTACTTATCGCCTGAATGAACACGTTGCACATGTGCCCAGTGACGACCCTGATGTCATGCACCAGCTGGCGATGGTGGCAAAGTTTGCCACAGAAACCCAAAGCGGAGACCTTGCGGACTGTGTCGGTATAGAAGAAGACGCCAAAGTGCTGCCTTATGTTAATTCCACAGCAGATAACTGTTTGGGTAAGGACTGTCCTGATTTTGCAGAATGTTACATACGTAAGGCCAGGTTGAAAGCTGCTGAGGCTGATCTGGTGGTGATCAACCACCACTTGTTTTTTGCCGATATGTCGGTGAAAGAATCAGGCTTTGCCGAGCTGATGCCAACAGCAGATACCTATATATTTGATGAGGCGCACCAGCTAGGCGAAATTGCATCCGATTACTTCGGAGAGTCCATAAGTACTAAACAGTTGCAGGCGCTGATTAACGATCTAAGACTCGTTTATCGCAGTGATATACCGGATATGCTGCAACTAGGCAAAACGCTGAACAAGTTAGAGACCAGTGTTGCAGATCTGCGGCTGGTGTTTGGCAGCGACGGAGCCCGAGGAGATTGGCGAGAAAAACTACAGGACAAGGTGATCTGTGATGCATTGCACAGAGTGATCAGCAATCTGGATTTTTTGTATCAGGTACTCAAGCTATGTCTCGACCGTTCAGACAAAATTGAACATCCACTGGAGCGAGTCTTATCTTTTAAAGGGCAACTTGATAGAGCCTTTGACGTTAGTTTGTCTGGCTTTAGCTATTGGTTCGAAACGACCCGACGCTTTTTGACAATTCATATCACGCCTTTGGATGTCTCCAGTCGGTTTAAAGACATGATGGCTAAGAGCGAAGCCAGCTTTGTATTTACCTCAGCAACTTTGTCGGTGGACAATAGCCTTGCGCACTTTAATGCCAGTCTGGGGCTTAAGCCTGACCACCTGGCTATTGTCGACAGCCCGTTTGACTATGAGTCGCAGGCCATGCTCTGCCTGCCTCGCTACCTTCCTGAAAGTAAAGACGAGCTGATGCCCCATGCCTTGGTAAAAATTGCCAAGCAGGTGATCAATGCCGCTAAAGGGCGAACGTTTTTACTCTTTACCAGTTACCGGGTCATGCATCTGGTGTACGAAGGACTGAGTACTGCAACAGAATATCCTGTGTTTATGCAAGGGCAAGCCTCTAAACGCATAATTTTGGAGCAGTTTGTTCGCCACGGCAATGCTGTGCTTATGGGAACGGCTTCATTTTGGGAAGGGGTTGATGTGCGTGGTGATACATTGAGCTGTGTACTGATAGATAAACTCCCTTTTACTTCACCTGACGATCCTCTGCTACAAGCCCGGATGAAAGATGCACAGCTGCAGGACAAAGAGCCGTTTGATGATATTCAGTTGCCTCTTGCTGTAATCGCTCTAAAACAGGGGGTTGGGCGTCTGATCCGGGATAAAAAGGACAAAGGTGTGCTAATTATTTGCGATAATCGCTTGGTTACGCGAAAATACGGTGAAACCTTTATTAAAAGTTTGCCACCCATGTCACGGACCCGTGATCTGGATAAGGCATTGTCATTTTTAGAGAATATTGACCAGCATGAAATATAATTTGCTTGCCCTGGATGCTTCAACAGAAGCACTGAGCCTGGCTTTGTCGTACAACAACAAGATCTATCGTCATTTTGAAGAATGTCCTCAGCAACATAGTCAGAAAATACTGCCCCTGATAGAACAGATTTTGTCTGACGCTGGTTGCCAGCTAAAAGATTTGGATGGACTTGTGTTTGGCCGTGGTCCCGGTAGTTTTACCGGAGTACGTATAGGGGTTGCTGTCGCCCAGGGGCTGGCTTACTCGGGCAATTTACAATTGGCGGGAGTCTCGACGCTGCAAGCGATGGCTCAGCAAGCGTTTGCTCAGACAACTGCTCAACAGGTACTGGTGGCTATTGATGCCCGCATGGGTGAAGTTTATCTGTGTAACTACACCAGAGGAGAGAATAATCAGGCCGTAGCGCTCACAGAAGAAACTGTGATTAAGCCTGAGCTCATAGAAGGTGACTATCAAGGCGTATTGGCCGTGGGTACCGGCTGGCAGACATATTCAGACGTTGCTGAGAAGCTGTCATTGGACCTGAATACAGACATTACGTTGCCTCATGCAGAGTACATGCTGATCACTGGTGCTGAACAGTTTGAAGCAGGACAGGTTGTGAATGCAGCAGATGCTCAGCCTCAGTATGTCAGAGATACGGTGACCTGGAAGAAGTTGCCTGGGCGCGAATAACAGGCTAATCTTGAATTGGTGCATTGTGTATTTGAGTGAAAAAGACTGATGAAAATCAACCAGCTTGTTCAAAATCAGGATACTTACCAGCTAAGGCAGTCGGTTACAAAACCTGCTGCCAGCGAAACACAGTCTCCTGTTCAAGCAACGACTAAGCTCAAGTTTTCAGATGCTGGGGTTGCACTCGCGCAGCAGTACAATGAAGACAAACGCGCTGTGATCTATGATCAACCCAATTACAAAACCAGTGTTGCAATCCAATCCTACAGTGCAATTCAAAACCAGGACCGACGTAGTGAAGTTCAATCTTTGCTCGGTGTGAGTATATATGCCTGACGCGGTCTGCCTTTTAGACTGGTATAGTTACTCACAATATCACTGACATCACGTTCAGCTATGTAAACTCCCTAAATTTACTATGAATATTTTTCAGCAAAAATTTAGTCAATTCATTTGTTTTAATCTGTTTTTGGAGTAATGTTAAAAGAAAAGAACAATTTATGGTTACGAGTTTGCTGAACAGATTTAACCAGTTTGCACTCAGGCTTTCTTCAAATACGATTGTTTTGTCCCTGCGTGAAGGCTACATTGCTCTTATCCCATTTTTTATCGTTGCTTCAGTAATCACTCTTTTAAATCAGTGGCTTGGAGACGACCTGAGCAAACTTAAGTATCAAGCTCTTGGCGACTTCAATACCCTGGTTTGGGGGATATTTCCTTTACTGACATTAATCTCTTTTAGTTACTATCTGTCAAAAAACTTAAAAATCCACACCATTGCTGGTCCAGTGTTGGTACTCGCCTGTTTTACGGCTACAACGGGATACATTGAAATAAGCCAGGGGAGCCTGACCATAGTGCATAGAAACGGTATGTTGTATTCACTACTTATGCCTGTGCTTTGCTGCTATTTACTGGCCCATATTGAACGGGTTCGCTGGCTCAGGCTGGTAGGGATTAGCTCGATTAGTCTTTTTTTGCGTAAACACCTTAATCTCATCATCCCTTACATTCTGGTCACTGCTTTGATCTTAATGGTGATCCCTGTGTTTGACCATTTTTCCGGACAGATACACAGTACTTTAAAACTACTTAACCCGACCTGGAACGTGTTCGAAAAGATTTCTGCCCAGTTGATTTTTTCACATTTACTGTGGTTTATCGGCGTCCATGGTGACAACACTTACCACTTATTAGTTTCCGGTGACCTGACCGATTATTTGGTGTTACCTCAGCTTTCGAGTTATGACTTTTATACCTGTTTTGTGATTATTGGCGGAACTGGTTGTATCTGGGGGCTGATCGTAGCGTCATTGCTACTCAAAAGTGCACGCCATGAGCGAAGCATTGCCATGATAGCATCGCCACTTGCCCTGTTTAATATCAGTGAGGTTATGCTCTATGCGCTGCCAATTGTGTTTAATCCTTACTTGCTCATTCCTTTTTTACTTAGCCCGCTGCTCAACGCCTTAATTGCTTATACTTGTATTTCAACCGGACTTATTTCACTGAACCCGGCAATGGATATTCCCTGGTTCACCCCTGTTTTTGTTAGCGGCTGGCTACTGACACAGAGTATCAGCGGCATTGTGCTGCAAGTGGTGCTGATCGCGTTGAATGCATGTTTGTATTTTCCATTTTTAAAATTTAATCGTGATCATAACTTGTCCGGCAAGGCGCTTGATGTGCTGCTCAAGCGGTTTACAACCGGAAGGTTGATAGAAGCCGGAGCAGAAAGCTCGTATACGCGCTCTCAACGAGAGGAGCAGATCAATGTTCATAGTCTGAAAGAAGTCACCGATGCCCTGAATCGGGGCGAGCTGATGCTGTTTTATCAGCCTAAAATAAACCCCTATACTAAAGATGTTGTGGGCTTTGAAGCGCTTTTGCGCCTGAAAGATTCGGATGGTCGAGTACAGGGGCCCTGGTTTCTTGCAACCTTAGAGCATCACGCACTGCTACATATCATAGATAATTTTGTTATCGACCAGCTGGAAGTCGATCTGGAACAATTCGCCCGGGCTGGGTTCAGGCCAAAAGTGAGCTTTAATATCTCTCCGCAGAATTTACTAACAGGCGGCTATAAGCGCATTGTAAAGGCGTTTGCGGATTACCCTGGGCAAGTTGAAGTCGAGTTGCTTGAATCAAGTTACATCGAAGACTTCAACCGAACGGTTGATGTAGTTAATTTACTTCGTGAACATCAGATAGCCTGCGCAATGGACGATTTCGGCACAGGTTATTCATGTCTTTCAGTGTTGTCAAAGCTTAATATAGACACCATTAAATTAGACCGGAGTTTATTACCTGAGAGTTATAACAGTAAGTCTGTGTCTTTGTATACCAATCTGTCTGAGATGATCGCCAAATTAGGGTTTCGGTTAGTGGCAGAAGGTGTAGAGACCAAAGAAGAAGAGAAATTGGTTAAGCAATCACAAGTAGATTGTGTACAGGGGTTCTTATACTACAAGGCGATGCCTATTGATGAGGCAATGAGCCTGTTAAAAGATCAGTGTAAGGACACAACAGAGCAAGTGGTTTGATAACAATGGGCCTGTTGTCCAGGCCCGCAAAAAAGAGGGGTTATTTGGTAATATAAGAGATGAGCTTATCTGCGATCTGGGTATTGTTCAATGACCCGATAAAGGCATCGCGGCCTTCTCCGTAGGCAAAGATTTGCACATCAATGGCGGTGTGGCCCTTTGTCGTCCATCCGGTAAAGCTGGCACCATTGATCAGTTTATTAGTCGCCTTATAGAACGCCTCTTTTGACTCCTTTTGTGCACTTGCCAGGTGCTTTTTGGTCTCTTTGTCAAAAGGTAAGCCCGTCAACTCGGTCCAGGAACCAGCCATTAGTTCAGGCTTCATTTCGTACAGGGTATTGGTCAATTCCTTAACTGAGACTTTAACTTTCGCAACAACATCTGCCTTCCATTCATAAACGCCATTACTTCCGAGGGTCAGGCCACCGGTTGAGTGGTCTGCAGTGACAACCAGTAAGGTGTCTGGGTTAGCATCTACATATGTTTTCGCGAGAGAAATCGCGCCGGCGAAATCATCCATCTCTTTCATTGCACAAGCAATATCATTGGCATGGCCACACCAGTCAATCTGGCTGCCCTCGATCATGACAAAAAAACCTTGTTCATTATGTTTGTGCAGTAATGAAAGGGTTTTTTCGGTCATCGTCGTAAGGCGATTTGGCTGTTCGCTATCTATGGCGTGAGGAAACGCTACCTCTGCAAATAACCCTAACGCCGGTAAGCGATTTAGTGAATTCAAATTGTTAAATGAGTCTGCGTATTGATAACCTGCCTGCTTAAACTCATTGACCAGGTTCCTGTCGTCACGAATGAAGTATTTTGTACCTCCACCTAGCATTAAATCGACAGGGAGTTGGCCTGCAACCTTGTTGTCTATGTAGTCATCGGCGATTTCGTCATAGTTGCGGCGTGACTCGTTATGTGCTGCAAAACTCGCTGGTGTGGCGTGGTTTATCTGTGAAGTTGCTACTAATGCCGTCGTCATACCTTGTTCTTTTGCCATTTCGAGCATCGTCTTAAGCGCATGTTTGTGGGTGTCCACAGCGATAGCGCCATTGTAACTTTTAGACGCTGTGCTGAGTGCGGTTGCGCCTGCAGCACTGTCCGTGACTACGGTATCATCATCCGGATAGGTGTGTGCCATACCGACCAGTATTGAGTCAAACACAGTGGGTTCAACAACTTTGGTTTCTTTAATGTCTTGCATATAGCGATAGGCGGTTGTAAACGCAGGTCCCATGCCGTCGCCAATCATGTAAATGATGTTTTTTGGTGCTGCCAGGGCTGTGTTAGGCAAGGTACAACCCAGTGCGAGCGCAAGAGCGCTAATTTTTCTTATCATAGAAGGTCCTTAATTTTCCCGTGTGTCTGCTCGCCTCAGTGCCAGGGTAATCACTGTTGATGGGTGATTAATGCTTTGCACGCGAGCCAGAATACGTAGAATATTAATGTAAAGTGTTCAATAAGAATATGAATTTATGTTGATTGCTAATAAAAATAAGATAAAACAAGGGAAAGTTGCCGGGCTCGCTTACCAGGAGCTGGGCAAGGGGAAGCGGACGGTATTGATGCTTCATGGCTGGCAGGATAATAGTAACAGCTTTGTGCCTATGTTGTCGAAATTGCCAAGTGACCAGCTTGCAGAATTCAGGTTTATAGCCTTAGATTTCCCAGGGCACGGCCAATCAAACTGGCGAGGCCCAGACGCTCATTATTATTTTGTTGAATATGTTTATGATATCTTGAGTTTTATTCGTTATATGAACATTGAGCGTTGTGATATTGTCGGCCATTCAATGGGCGCCTTGGTTGGGGGCTTGTTTACAAGCTTATATAAAGAAAAAGTCGAGTCGTTGACTTTGATCGATGGTATAGGGCTTTTGTACCAAAGTGATAAAAATGCCAGGCAACAGTTGCTACAGGCATTTACGTCGCGAGACTCATTAGATAAAAACATTGATGCGCCAAGGCGACTTTTTGCTGACAAGCAGGCCATAATTAAGGCAAGGGTGAAAGTGAGTGATTTCAGCGAAGAAATTGCTGCTATATTAATGGAGCGAAATATTGCCATGTGTGAGGAGGGGGCACGGTTAACAACAGACCCAAAATTGAAACTACCCTCGACAACGCGTTTTTCGCGTGCTCAGGCGTTAAACTTGCTGCAAGGCATTGAAACACCTACTTTAGCAGTAATGGGGGCGTCCGGTTTTGCGCAGATGAAGCATAGTTTGACACAATTTTCTGATTGTTTTAAAAGGTTTACGTGTATTGAAGTCGATGGTGGGCACCACTGTCATATGGAAAATCCGGAGCAAGTGTTAGAGAAGATCTTAACGCATATTAAACATCCGAACCTTTCCTGATTGTATATTTATGCCAAATGTGGGACCATCTCAGCTTTAGAGTATTTACTCAATTGTTTATGTACCTTAATTATATTAAGGTAAGTTCAATATAAAAAATAACGAGAACACAGGAGCTAAGAGTGGAAAAAATCTGGTTAAAGCGCTACCCCGAAGGGATGCCGGAAACAATCGACCCAGAACACTACAACTCGCTGCTAGAATTATTCGACAACAGTTTTAAAGAGTTTGGCCAGTTACCAGCGTATAGTAACATGGGCAAAACAATGACTTACCAACAAGTTGATGAAGCGACCAAGGCCGTTGCCAGTTACATCCAAAATACCCTTAAACTAGGTAAAGGGGATAAAGTAGCGGTTATGATGCCAAATCTGTTACAAACACCAGTAACAATTCTGGGTGTGCTACGAGCCGGTTGTACCGTGGTGAACGTAAATCCGCTGTATACGGTGCGAGAGCTCGAACATCAACTTAATGATTCTGAAGCGAAAGCAATATTTATACTGGCGAACTTTGCGCATACCCTTGAAAAGGCATTACCTACAACGGGCGTTAAGCACATCGTCGTAACACAAATTGGAGATATGCTGGGTGGGTTCAAAAAGCATTTAGTCAACTTTGTGGTCAAAAAGCTAAAGAAAATGGTCCCTGACTATACGCTTCCTGATGCTTTACCTTTTGCGCACGCAATGAGCGCAGACCCAGCTCACTATAAGGCACCTGATATCACGCTGAACGACCTCGCGTTTCTTCAGTACACAGGCGGCACAACGGGTGTGTCTAAAGGGGCAATGTTGACTCACGGAAACATGGTTGCAAACCTTGAACAGGTATCAGGTTGCCTTGATAAAGTACTTGATAAAGGGCGTGAAGTCGTAATCACAGCATTGCCGCTTTATCATATCTTCGCATTAACTGCGAATTGCCTCACCTTTATGAAATACGGTGGCCACAACATTCTGATCACTAACCCTCGCGACATGCCTGGCTTTGTCAAAGAGCTTTCAAAGTATCCATTTACGGCCATTACGGGTGTCAACACTTTATTTAACGGGTTGTTAAACACACCTGGATTCTCAGAGCTAGATTTCTCTACCTTAAAAATGTCGCTTGGTGGCGGTATGGCGGTACAGCGTCCGGTTGCTGAGCGGTGGCAGACTGTGACTAAGAGCAAGCTGATGGAAGGCTATGGCCTGACAGAATGCGCGCCTTTGGTTACCATTTGCCCCTGGGATCTTGACGGCTACAATGGCTCAATCGGTTTACCAGCACCAAGTACTGAACTTAAAGTTATCAATGACAGCGGAGAAGAAGTACCGCTGGGCGAGCCTGGTGAGCTATGTGTGAAAGGCCCGCAAGTTATGGCTGGTTACTATAATCGTCCCGATGCAACGGCTGAATGCTTGCAAGACGGTTGGTTCGCAACCGGTGATATTGCCATCTACGATGAAGAAGGCTTCTTCTATATCGTTGACCGTAAGAAAGATATGATCTTAGTGTCTGGTTTTAACGTGTTTCCGAATGAAATAGAAGAAGTGGTCGCGATGCATGATGGTGTGCTGGAAGTGGCTGCTGTAGGTGTGCCACACGAGGTCAGTGGCGAACAGGTTAAAGTTTTTGTCGTGCGAAAGGATCCATCTTTGACAGAAAAAGATATAATAGGTCATTGTCGCGATAAGCTAACCAATTATAAAGTCCCTAAGTTGGTCGAATTCAGAGATGAATTACCAAAGACCAATGTCGGCAAAATATTGCGTAGGGCATTAAAGTAAAAAGAAACCGGCGAAAGCCGGTTTTTTATAGGGAGTAAATGTGCAGTATCAATTTATCCAGCAGCAAGCCGAGCTCGATGCCTTTACAGGAAAAATCTCAGACAGTCAGGTCCTGGCGATAGACACGGAGTTTATGCGCCGCAGGACCCTGTATCCTGAGATTGCCTTAATCCAGGTCTATGATGGCGAGCATCTGGCGCTGATTGACCCTTTAAGCGAGCTTGATTTTTCAGGGTTATGGCATTTACTTCGTGATGAAAGCATTGTGAAAGTGTTGCATTCGCCCTCTGAAGACATAGAAGTCTTTCAAAAGTTTGCGGGCTTTGTGCCAACCCCTTTATTTGACACTCAGTTTGCACTGCAGTTACTTGGTGAAGGCAATTGTGTTGGCTTTGCCAATATGGTTAAGTCAATGCTCGATATTGAGCTCGATAAGAGTATGTCCAGAACCGATTGGCTTAAACGCCCGCTGCAGGCAAGTCAACTAGAATATGCCGCAGCAGACGTATTCTATTTGCTTCCTTGCTATGAAGAAATCAGCAGTAAAATAGCTGACAGAGGCCTGAGTGACATAGTGATCTCGGAATCACAGCTTATTGCGGATAAACGTGCTTTCAAAACGCCAAATGCTTATCTGTATCTCAATATTAAAAATGTCTGGCAATTAAAGTCCAGAGATCTGGCTGTTCTTCGTGAACTTGCAAGCTGGCGGCAGAACAAAGCTGAGAAAAAGAATCTTGCGCTTAACTTCGTACTCAAAGAGCACAATATGGTAGAGATTGCGAAACGCAGACCGAGCTCTCTAAACAGCCTGCGAAATATTCCTGGTGTTGAGTCTATGGAAGTGAACCGCTCGGGCAAAGAAATATTGGCGTGTATTGAAGCAGGAAAAGCAGTCGCAGAGTCTGAATGGCCAGCGCGCGTTCAGCGACTGATTGATTATCCAGGCTACAAGGGGGCAGCAAAGGAGATAAAACAGACAATTTCTGAAGTCGCCAGACAAAAGAATATTCCGTTGGATGTGTTCGCATCTAAAAAGCAAATTAATCAGGTTATCGGGTGGAACTGGAAGCTGGACGCCGAGCAAAGGAATTCTTTTATGAAGCCAGACTTGTTTCTTGGCTGGCGCCACGACGTGCTAAAAGACGCACTGTCTAAATGGCAAATATGAGTCGCTGAAAAAGAAAAACGCCGCGTATAAAGCGGCGTTTCTGTTTAGATGTTATTTTTGCTCATCATCGGGCAACGTGACATTGAGTTCCAGTACAGCTAGATCATCTTCATTCTGCTCAAACTGCACATTGACCGCATCTGAGTCAACCTTGACATACTTACGGATCACTTCGAGAATGTCTTGTTTTAATTGTGGCAGATAATCGGGAGTGCCTCGCTTTGAGCGTTCATGGGCAACGATTATTTGTAGCCGCTCTTTAGCCAGCGATGCGCTGGACTTTTTCTCGGATCGAAAATAATCAAGTAAAGACACATTAACCTCCAAAAATCCGCTTTAGCAGTCCTTTCTTTTCAACACTTAAAAACCTGAAGTCGACGATTTCGCCTAGCAAACGATTGATGGCATCACTATATGCCTGGCCTGCATCCGACTCTGTATCCAGAATAACGGGTTGTCCTGAGTTAGACGCATTTAATACCGCTTTAGACTCAGGGATCACGCCAAGCAGATCGATGGCCAAAATTTCCTGGACGTCTTCGACCGATAACATGTCGCCACTTTCGACTCGCTCTGGGTTATAACGGGTAAGCAACAAATGCTCTTTGACCGGATCAAGGCCATCTTCCGCACGCTTTGATTTACTTTGCAAAATACCCAAAATGCGATCCGAGTCACGTACAGAGGAGACTTCAGGATTCGTTGTAACAATTGCTTCGTCAGCGAAATATAAGGCCATCATTGCACCGGCCTCAATGCCCGCAGGTGAATCGCAGATGATGAAATCGAAGTCTTCCGACATCTCTCTTAATACGCGCTCAACGCCTTCTTTCGTCAGAGCGTCTTTGTCTCGAGTTTGTGAAGCTGGCAAAATATAAAGCTTCTCAACACGCTTATCTTTTATCAGTGCCTGATTCAAATTGGCTTCGCCATTAATGACGTTGACAAAATCATAGACTACGCGACGTTCACAGCCCATGATAAGATCTAAATTACGCAGGCCAATATCAAAGTCGATAATGGCTGTTTTGTATCCTTTAAGTGCCAGACCTGTACCGATCGCTGCACTTGATGTGGTTTTACCTACACCACCTTTACCTGAAGTTACGACAATAATCTTTGCCATCTGAATTATCCTTTGACCAATGCTGTTAATTCTAATGATTCGTTATTTTGTGAAATCTGGCAGGCTTTGCCCCAGTGTTCTCCTTGTAAAGAGTCACTGATCCAATAACTGCCACCTACTGAAACAAGTTCTGCTTCAAGCTTTTGGCAGTAAATGCTAGCCTCGTGATTTCCTTGCGCACCAGCAATAGCACGTCCTCTGAGCGTGCCATAGATGTGAATATTGCCATCGGCAATGACCTCCGCCCCATGACTGACAGCCCCCAGTACAATGAGGTCCCGATCCTTCGCATAAATTTGTTGCCCGGATCGAACTGTGCTGTTGATAACCTGGGCGCCGAGATAGACTTCTTTTTCTACCACCTGCGTGTCAGGACTGTCCTGAGTCACAGGCTTAACGTCTTTAGTATAGTTAAGTACGGACAAGCCAATTTCTTTCGCCTCAGCATTATGCTGTTCTGTACCATTACATATACCAACCGGATTCAGTGCCAGCTCTGCAAGAATGCGTTTTAAATCGCTGAGGACAATGCTCTGTTCCTGGACGTCGGCAAGATTGATGACGATAGGCGCTCCTTTAAAAAACTTAGGAGCCTGGGAAATTTTATCACTCAGTTGTTGCTTTACATTGCCAAGGTCGGCGTCGAAGAGGTGTAAAACTGAGAGTGTAAACAGGTTTCCCTTCAATTCAAAAGACTGTGTAGACATAAGCGCTCAATACCAGTGCGAACTCTGATTAATATTGTTCTGACCCCGTACTCTGTACGTTTGAGAGTCGCAAAACTTTCCAAATATTATATAGGTCATGGTATAGTGCTGCTCTCAGATTAGCAAGATTTTATAGGGTTATAATGCTAGCCGCAGTATATAAAAGTAGTAAAAAAGCCGATACTTATCTTTTTATTGAAAAACGAGACGATTTTAGCAAAGTCCCTGACCCTTTAATGGCGACTTTTGGTACGCCTATATTCGTAATCATTGTGGATTTAGCAAAACGCACCAAACTCGGGGTTGCTGATTTAAGTAACGTTAAGCAAAAATTAATCGACGATGGGTTTTATTTGCAGCTGCCGCCTCCACAAGAAAATCTTCTGGACGAATTAAAAAGACAAAACGGAGTAAAAAGTGACTAAAACACTATCCGCAATATTAGTATCTTTATGTCTGGCATCGCAAACCGTTAAAGCAGATGATCAGGCGCGTTTTGATAGTTACGTAGAGGTGCTAAAAGCTGAAGCCCTGGAAAGAGGCTATGAGCAGGCTCTGATTGAAAGGGCGTTTAGTACGGTCAAATTTAAAAAGAAAGTGATTAAACAGGATAAGAACCAGCCTGAAATAGTTGAGACGCTGGAAACTTATTTGCCTAAACGCGTACCAGACTGGAAAGTTCAGCGAGCAAGAAAGCTGTACAAAGAAAACAAAGAGCTGCTGGATAAAATCAGCCAAGACTTTGGCGTGCAGGGGCGCTTTATTGTTGCCTTGTGGGGACTTGAAAGTAGCTTTGGTCGCGTCCAGGGCGGCTACCCAGTGATCAGCTCACTCGTTACTTTGGCGTTTGATGGTCGTCGTGAAGCGCTCTATAAACGCCAGTTGTGGGCAGCATTGGACATTCTCAAAGATGGCCATGTCGATATTGACAACTTCAAAGGCTCCTGGGCCGGCGCCATGGGCCAATCACAGTTTATGCCAACTTCTTTTAATTCTTATGCTGTCGATTATAACAATGATGGTAAAAAGGATATCTGGACCAGCAAAGAAGATGCATTAGCATCGATAGCAAACTACCTTAAAAGCGTGGGCTGGAACGATAACCTGACCTGGGGTCGCCAGGTAAAATTACCAGAGGACTTCCCGAGCCAGTATGTGCTCAAACGCGGTTCGAAAAACCACAAGCAATGGCTGGAGTTCTGGCGTGATTCTGAGCGCTCACTCGAAGAGTGGCAGAGCCTGGGTGTAAGACGTACAGACGGCACCGACTTACCTAAGGTAAATATTAGCGCTGCGTTAGTCATGCCCGATGATATGAACGGTCGTATGTATCTGGCTTACAACAACTACAAAGCGCTGATGAACTGGAACCGCAGCTACTATTTCGCAACCAGTGTAGGTTATTTATCTGATCGTATCGGCTATCCGAAAATCTAGTCGTTCAGATAGAAAGCAACAATAAAAAAGGCAGCGTGCGGGCTGCCTTTTTGGTTGGGCTAATGCAAGTGAAAATCAGTAGTAGCTCAGGTCCTGAGTTTTTCCCCAGAAAACCCGATAAGAAAACAACGTGTAGCCAATGATAGCCGGCACCACCAGCACTACGCCGTAGAGCATAAAGGTGAGGGCAGACGGATCGGCAAGAGCCTCGAATATGGTGAGCGTACCTGGTACAACATATGGGAAGAAGCTGTATACCAGGCCAAAGAAGCACAGTAAAAATATCATCACTGTGATGGCAAAAGGTAACCAGCAACCATGGCTAGGGTTATCATTGAGTTTTACTAACACTCTGTCTTGTATGACAAAGAGCACCATACAGATTAATGGCAGTGGCAGCAGTAACAGGCTTATCCCGGTACCAAACCAGCGTGTCTGAACGTAAGCATTAATCAGCGGATTAACCACAGAAACCGCCAGTACGCCCAGCAAAGCAATGAGGTTACTCAGTCGACACCAGCGGATAGCAGCGCTTTGTATTTCACCTTCGCACTTCATGATCAGCCAGCCTGCGCCTATTAAGGTGTAAGCCGCAATCACGCCAACACCACTGAGCGTAGCAAACAGGTGACTCGCCAGGCTGTGTTCAAAAGACATCACATACAGGCCCAGCATATATCCTTGGGTAAAGGCGGTGACCAGACTGCCCAACTTGAAACAACGATCCCAGGTTTGCCGGTAACGAGTTTTCGCTTTGGCGCGAAAATCAAAAGCGACCCCTCTTAAAATTAATCCCAGCAACATAAACGCAATGGGCAAATAGAGCGCCTGTAAGATAATCGAGTGGGCGGTAGGAAACGCGATTAATGCAAGGCCAACAGCCAGCACCAGCCAGGTTTCATTGGCATCCCAGAAAGGACCAATTGACGCTATCATGGTATCCGCTGCGGGTTTATTATTACCCGGCAACAAAATACCGACCCCCAGATCATAGCCGTCCAGTACAGCGTAAACGATAATCGCCAGTGCCATCAGCGCACTATAAAGTAAAGCAAGATATTCAGCGCTAAACATATTGGCCTCCCTGAACCGGTGTTGTCTGATACTCTTCAACTTGAACGGCATTGCGCGCGGTGTAGAACAGCGTTTTGATGTAAGCTGCCAGCAAAACTGCATATAAAGTCAGGTAACCAATCAAGGTCAGCAAGACGTGTTCACTGGGGACGTTTGTAACCAGCTCCTCAATTTTAACCAGACCACTGACCATAAACGGCTGGCGGCCAATTTCAGTGACATACCAGCCTGCCAGCGTGGCAATCCATCCTGAAAATGTCATGACTACTAAGGCTTTAAGTTGCCAGGTCGGGAGGATCGAGTGCTTCCATAAGGTATAACGGGTCACTAAGGCGACGAGTATCATTAAAACGCCTATACCCACCATGATCCTAAAACCAAAAAACACAGGTTTAACCGGAGGATGTTCCCCTTTAAATTCATTAAGCCCTTTGATTTCGCCTTGTGCATCGTGTGTCAGGATCAGGCTAGCCAAATTAGGAATGGCGATTTCAAAGTGATTGGTTCTGCTTTGCTCATCCGGTATGGCAAAGAGTAACAAAGGCGCACCTTGTTCGGTTTTCCAGACACCTTCCATCGCGGCCACTTTTTGAGGTTGGTGCTCGAAGGTGTTCAGACCATGCAGATCGCCGACAAACATTTGCATCGGGGCGAGCATGGCTGCGACCGTAAGCGATACTTTCAAGGTTAGTCTAGGGGCGTGTTTATGGTCCTCTTTAAGCAGTCGATAAGCACTTATTCCAGCCATCAGAAAAGACGCGGTGAGCCCGCTTGCCAGTAACATATGGAAAAAGCGATAACCGAATGACGGATTGAAGATGATCTCAAACCAGTCTTTGGGATAGAACACCCCATCGACAAGCGTGTATCCAGTCGGGGTTTGTAGCCAGCTGTTTAAAGACAAAATCCAAAAAGCCGATAATGTGGTGCCTATGGCTACTATCAGTGTCGCAAAGGTATGCAGGCGTGGACTGACACGTTTCATGCCAAACAGCATAATGCCTAAAAAGGTGGCTTCCATAAAAAAGGCGGTAAGTACTTCGTAGCCCAGTAAGGGTCCGGCAATATTGCCGACGCGTTCCATAAAGCCGGGCCAGTTGGTACCAAACTGAAAAGACATGGTAATACCACTGACTACTCCGAGTGCAAAAGTAAGGGCAAATATCTTAACCCAAAACCGATATGCCCGAAGCCATACCGCTTCGCCGGTTCGGTCGTAACGGAATTTGAAGAACACCAGAAACCAGGCCAAAGCGATGGTGATGGTAGGAAAAAGAATATGAAAGCTTATATTTGCCGCAAATTGAATACGCGACAACAGTAGGGTATCAAGCATGACGCACCTCGCATATTATATCAGCGTAGCTGAGCCTGAGTCAGGCAAAAGGTTACTGATACGACTGTAGTGCGCGGGCACGAACCGCGCACAATGAAAAAATCCTTTTCAAAAGCGACTCTTTTAGGACTTTCTGAGTAACTTGTCCTTCAAATCAATCACCTTGCTGACCGATGAGCCAAGTTTCATTAAGGATTGCAACTGCTCAGGTGTTAACCGTTGCAGTTCAGCAGACCACTTGGTGACTGTTTCCAGTAAGTCGTGGATAGATTGCATTTGCTCTTGCGCGTATTTTTCTTCTGGTGAATTCGCGCTGTCGAGAATTTGATCGCGCAACAAGGTCAGGGTAGGGTCAATTTCACGTTTACGGCGTTCTTCAAAAACGCGGTTTGCCAGATCCCAAATACTGCCATTCGGCGAATAGTATTCCTTTCTGTCCCCGGGAATATGGTGGACCTTAACCAGTTGCCATGATTGCAGCTCCTTGATCCCCATGCTGACATTGCCTCGAGAGATCTTGAGAGCTTCGGCAATCTCGTTGGCCGTTAAAGGCTTTTCGTTAATGACCAGCAGGCCAACCATTTGTCCAATGGTGCGATTGAAGCCCCAGCGGCTTCCCATCTCTCCACAATGGAGAACGAAGTTTTCGATTTTAGGTGATAGCTGCATTTTTAAAGTTTCAGTAATTATTGAAACTTTAATATATAGTGCGTTTTGATTTGGATCAAGCCAAATATTCAACTAATTTAGAGGGCAAGAGAAATTAAAAAATGGGAAAGCACAGATGTTTACTTTCCCATCGGTTGAAGGATGTTCTTATCTTGGATATTACGCCTTTATTCAGCGTGTTTACCCGTTTCCCAGCGCTCATTCAGCAACGTTTGACCTGCATCAATGGCGCCTGGCTCTAACGTGGTCGCCATTGAGTCATTCCAGCGATTCAAATAACCAAATAACGCGATCACGCCAAGGATCTCGACAATTTCGCCGTCATTCCAGTGCGCCTGCATTGCGGCTTCAATGTGTGCATCCACAGCATTGGGTACACTTGATGCGGCGAGGGCAAATTCAAATGCGGCTTTTTCAGCTTCTGTGTACACCTCGCTTTCACGGAATTGCCAGATTTGCTCCAATCTTTCGTCAGTACCACCGTAACGTTGCGCCGCTAGGATGGTATGTGCTTCGCAGTATCGACAGCCAGTGTTTGCACTGGTGATATACCCTATCAGTCTTTTAAGCTCTGATGTAACCCGGCCATGGTTTTCCATGACTGCCTTGTTCAGGTTGATGAAGGCACGGGCAATGGCTGGTCGAATTTGCATGGTCAGCACACTGTTGGGGCAAAAACCAAGTGTTTCATTAAAAAACTTTGCTAATTCTGCGACTTCCTGATCATGTTCTTGTGACAATGGGTTAACTAAAGGCATACTGTTTTCCTGTTAATGTTTATATGTTGCATATGCAACAACTATATGTGTAGAGGTACAAATTGTCCAGTGACAATGAAATGAAAATTGCCATTGCCAACAGAAAACGTGCTTTGGCCGTAACAAACCTTAAAGACGAAGCGCTTGATTTGGCTGCTCACGTACCCTTCCAGGTTGCTGTTGTAAGTAATCTCTTGTCACTCGATCGTGATCCGGTAATTCGTTCTTTGACTGAGCTTAATACAAGGGAACTGCGTGTTTTGCTTAACGTGGGATCTTATGGGCCAATTACTGCTGCTGAAGTCAGCTATCAATCCCGGCTTGATCCCTATTCGGTCACGCGTGCGGTAAACGTCTTATTGAAGCTTGGATTGGTTCAGTCAAAAGAAATAACAGGTAAAAGCAAACCTGTTGTACTAACCGCAGAAGGAGAAAGTATTTATGACAAAGTCACAGCACACGTACGTAAAAGGGAAGACATGCTTACAGCGCATATGACCAAAGACGAAAAGGTGTTACTAGAGACTCTGTTGATGAAGCTTGAGCTCACAGCAGAAGAAATACTGGCAAATGAAGTGACTGAAATGGAAGCACAAGGGCAAGTGGTGACCCGTGACCACAAAGAAATGCTACGTTGGCATAAACGTAGCAGACACGGTTAATCAGAGCACACCTATGCGGTCGATAACAACATTCCGGCTGTCGAATAAACAGCGTGCTGAGTCATAGCTAAAGGTATCAAGATAACGACCGTTGATGACTTTTGTCGTGGCTGGCTGAGCCTTGTCCTTAAGTAGCAGGATGAAATGTGATTCTGCCTCAAGTTGGTCATGGTTACGGTAGAAACTGGATGATGTCATCATATGAACGGTATTCGTGGTGTGACGTGCTTTATCAAATCGCTCGACTATTTGCGTTTTACCATTTAATTCGATATTGAGTTTCTCAACTGTAAAACGGGCGTCGTCAGTGAACAGGTTAGCATATTGTGTGGGTGTGCCTGTATCGCGAATTTGTGGGTACGCATATACAAGTGTCTTGCAGGTGTTTTCTGCGGTTGGGTTGTCAAAGGATGCACAACCGCCAGCAAATAGCAGTGGCAGGAGCAGACGATACATGTGTATGGCCTCTGTTAATTAAGTGTATGTGGATGATTACACAAAATTAATCAGGGGCCAAGACGGGAATGTGAGTTGCCTCAGTGCTTTTTGTGAGCTTGTTTACTTGCGTTTCTAAAAGCCTCTCGAGCGGCAATCATGCGGTATCCAAGTGCACAGGCTATGTAGACAAGCACTAGTGCACTGCCTGCAAGTAAGGTCTCTTTATCCTGAACGAACATCCATAACATTGCTAACGCGATACTTGCAAAAGTAAAGTGTGTAACGAGTGGGTTCATTCTGGCTTTCTTTTTCATTTCGATAAAACTGGCATGGCTAAATATCGACCATATTATAAATCACATTATTCAGAAGTGATAGTAATTTCCGCTTTTTATTATTTTGTGTGGTTATAAAGTGTTGCTTTTTAGTTCGTGTCTCATCCTTTGCTTTATCCTTCTTATCTCTGTGCGAACACCTTGATTCTAAAATCGTAGGTGGGAATGAATTAGGCACAGAGAATTTGACCCAGAATAAGTTCTTCATCCTGCAATATTTTACAATGATACAGGTCGCAACGACTGTGCTTATAGAGGGAGGATGTAGTGAAGGCAACCGAACGTAAAAAGCTGGACCTTAAGCAACTTATCTTATTGCTGGTAAGTGCTGGGATTGTTTTGTCCGTTTATAGTGCACTCATGGCAAGCTATCGTGTGCATGAGCGCGCTTTTATTAAAGATACTTTGGCTTCGAATCAGGCTTATGCTGAAAAGCTCGCAGCAGTCACTGAGTTGTTTTTGCAGTCCTTAAATAGTCAGTTGAGGGTAAGTGCTGGCCATATTGCAAATCACTTTGAAGATCGTAAAGCAATAGACACGGAATTAGCACGGTTACTGGCTCAAACCAATAGTTTTGACTCTTTGGTTGTCATAGATGCTCAGCGCAAAGTCATCTCAGCTCAGCCTTCGACCCTTGAGCTAACGGGGCTTACCTTAGACTCGTCATTAGCACTGCCTATTGAACTACAAGCGCCTTATATTCTCGATCCATTTGTGTCGCCGGCGGGTAACCTTATGGTGAGTCCGACCTTTCCAATTTTTGCAACTGACGGGGCATATCTTGGCTTTATCGCTGGAGGTATTTATCTGCAGGGCGATACCATCTTAAACCAGCTTTTGGGCACACACCATGTCTCAGAGCACTCATATGTATATGTAATAGATAAAGATAAACGTCTCATTTATCACAGAGATAATAACCGGGTAGGCGAGCGAATCGTCGGCAATCTTGCAGTGAACAAGGTGCTAAGAGGCGAATCTGGCGCGACAGAAACCTTAAATAGTCAGGATGTTAATATGCTGGCTGGTTTTGCTCCGGTATCCAGCACTGGTTGGGGAATAGTGAGTCAACGCGCGCTGACCAGTATCGTTGCTCAACTGAATTTGACACACAAAGATGTACTTTATTCAACATTACCGTTCGCGCTGGCAATCTTATGCGTCACATTAATCGCCGGGTTTGTCATTGCCAGGCCTCTTGCTTTGTTGGCCCAAAACGTTAGCTCTTTGAGCCCACGTAATTTGCGCTGTATTGATCAGACGCCCGCCTGGTATTTCGAGGCTGAAAATTTAAAGTCGGCGATCCTTAATAGCTCTGAGCTGCTTGGTCAGGAGATAAAAGAACTGGAACAAGACAGAAAAATGGATCCGCTGACCAAGCTCAACAACCGCTTTGCCATGCAGCTTTGGCTGGAAAATGTAAAAACAATGCAATACCAGTTTTCAGTACTTGCTTTGGATGTGGATCACTTTAAATCTATCAATGACGAATTTGGTCATGCCGTCGGCGACGACGTGTTGTGCGCACTTGCGAGTGTTATGAAGAAAAACGCCAGATGTCACGACTTTGTCTGTCGAAGTGGCGGTGAAGAGTTTCTGGTTTTTATGCCATTTGTTGATGAAAAACGGGCTTATAGTATCGCTGAGCGTTTGCGCGTTGCGATAAGCGAACACCCCATGTCAATTCCAAGGCAGGTCACCGTGTCAATTGGTGTTGCCAGTTGGCCTGTGAATTGCAAAAGCATTGAGGAAACGCTTGAAATGGCAGACAAGGCGCTTTATCAGGCCAAGCGCAATGGCCGCAACAGAATATGCCGGGCAAAGGTCCACGGCGATGCTGCGAATAATGATGTTGCACAACATGCTGTTTGAGGTACACATGTGAAAAACATTGTACCGTTTTATAAAGGAGTGTTTGAACCTGCTACTATGTTGTGATATGAATAATATCATATTACTGGTCAGATGTTATAGTTGTTACGTTAACCTGATCACGACAAGCACAGGGATTGACGATGCTCAGAAAAAAGTTCGATTTATTGATCTGTATCGAGAATAAGACTTGCTTTTAATTCTATCATTGCAATTTATAAAAATACCTGTTGATATTGAAAACAATAAAATATAAGAACTTAGCCGAAAAATGACTTTTTCATTCAGTACTTTTTACAATTTGTGCAGCAGCGAGGCGCGCTATGAGCTCGCGCTCGATTTGATCTATGAGAAGTTCAAACCGGCGCATTGCTTGATTGGCAAATTCATTGATGCGGACACGCGTGTTAAAACGGTTGCTTATTCTGTCGATGGGAAAAGGTCAAATGATATCATCTATGATCTTGAAGGAACGCCCTGCAACGATGCTAAAACCAGTCAGGGCGTGTGCTCCATTAGCTGTAACCTGCAGCAGATGTACGCGGAAGATGAAATCCTGAAAATATTTGATATTGATGGCTATTTGGGCGTCACATTACGTGCGCTCGACCATAAGCCGATAGGGATTATGGTCTGTCTATTTGATGAAAAAGTAGAGGTGAGTGACGAGGACCGCCATTGGTTCAGAGAGTTGAGCTTACTAGTCGGGGCTGAGCTCAATCATAACCTAGAGATTGCAGCACAGCAGATCCTGGTAAAGCAATTGGCAAAAGGTGAACGTATAGCAAAGCTGAGTTCCTGGACGTGGAATATCAGCCGAGACAAGCATGTGTTTAGTCATGAAATGCGCCGTTTACTACAACACAGAGAAGAAACCCTAACGTTAGACGACTTTACTGATTGTTTAACTGAAGCGGATCAAAAACGACTCAGAGTGATTATCCAAAAGCTCAGGACCGGACATTTAGATTATATTGATGTGAATGTCACTCACAAAAAACGCACTAATTTAAGAGGTCTATACAGAATCATTGGTCGTGTTGAACAGTGTGAAGAGCAGCGCGACGAACGTGTATTTAGCGCCACGGTGCAAGATGTTACCTATATTTATTCTTTGAATAAGCAGCTGGAACTAACCAATGTCGTGTTCGAGCATGCTACAGAGGCCATCATGATCACCGATGGGGACAACAAGATCATCATGGTGAACAGGGCATTTGAGCGCCTGACGGGCTATACCGGTCATGAGTTGATGGGACGCGATCCATCAGTACTGTCTTCAGGTCAGCATAGTAACGACTTTTATCATAAAATGTGGAACAGCTTGATGAGTGCCGGTTGCTGGAAAGGAGAAATATTTAACCGTCGTAAAAACGGTCAGATTTTTCCCGAAGAGCTAACGCTGAGTCTGGTGAAAGATGAACAAGGCGAAATACTGAATTATGTTGCCATTTTCCGCGACATTACTGAGTGGAAGCGCAATGAGGCGCAGCTGACCTTTTATGCAAACCATGAGCCCCTGACCGCATTGCTGAATCGGCGCTGTTTTATCGATATAGTTGAAGAAAAAATATCTGCCAGTCGCAGTCTGCATACACCTTGCTCTTTGTTGTTTATTGGCCTTGATCACTTCAAGGAAGTAAATGATATCTACGGTCCGGAAATCGGCGACAAAGTCCTCGTATCGGTCGCAAAAAGGCTTAGAAACGGCATCAGAGAGAATGATACGATATCCCGTTACGGCGGCGATGAATTTGCTATTTTACTTGACAACACTGACGTAAAAAGCGCCTTGCAGGTTGCCAAAAAGCTCAGTGATAAGATTAAACAACCATATGTTTTCAATGATTTGACTGTTGAACTCAGTGCAAGTACCGGGATAGCACAACTGGAAAACAGAGGCAGAATTACCGCTGCCAAATTTATTCGCAACGCGGCACATGCATTGGAGAGTGCGAAGAAAACTCATCGAGGGCATGTTGCTTTACATAATGCCGCTATCCAAAATGCTTATCTGAATAAGGTCAAGCTCAAGGACAAGCTTAAAGCGGCACTGAAAGCAAACTTACTAACTGTTTACTATCAGCCGATAGTCGATGTACAGCGCAGAAAAATCGTTAAGTTTGAAGCGCTGGTACGGTGGTTCGATGACGAACAAGGTATGGTATCACCCGGAACCTTCATTCCCATTGCAGAGGAATTTGGCTTAATTCATATGATAGGGCAGTTTGTGTTGGAAAAAGCCTGTCAGGATCTCAAAGCATTACATCTGCATGGGTATGACGATGTCAGTATTTCTATTAATCGATCGGTTAATGAGTTCAAGACGAGCAACGATCAATTCAAACTCGTTACAGAAGCCATTTCCAACGCCGGGGTTCCATTTGAGAAAGTCACGCTTGAGGTTACTGAGTCTATGGCGACGAACCGCTACACTTGGGAACTACTTTCTAAATTAAGAGAGCAGGGCGTGAAAATCGCGCTTGATGACTTTTGTACTGGTTACTCCTCTCTTAGTCACCTGATAGAAAATCAGGTTGACTACTTGAAAATAGATAAGTCGTTTGTAGATAGTCTAATGGCAGACAGAAACAAAAAGGTGATGATTAGCTGCTTGCTTAATCTGGCTGAAGAGCTGGGTATTAAAGTTATTGCTGAAGGTGTAGAGTCTCAGAGTCAACTGACTATGCTGGAACAACTGGGTTGTCATCATATACAGGGCTTTTACTACAGCCCGGCTCAGCCATTATCTGCTTGCCTGAGGTTATTACAAGAGTTTAACTCCGGTCAGGTGTTTAACGATGAACTGATGTATATCAGTAAATCGTCACAGCAACATTAATGAACAAGGGGCCTGAAACGGCCCCTTTTATTTACTTTAAGTACGGCTTTAGTACGTCCAATAATGCGGAGAGATGATCATCTCTGTCGTTGAGTGCCGAGATATAATGGTAGGTTTCACCACCCGCTTCCAGGAAGTACTCGCGGTTTTCCTCTTCCAGCTCTTCGAGCGTCTCAAGGCAATCTGCGCTAAAAGCAGGACTCAGTATAGCGACTTCTTTAACGCCTTTCGTTGCCAGTTCTTTGAGTGTGACGTCGGTATAGGGCTGCAGCCATTCCTCACGTCCGAATCGGCTTTGGAAAGTCGTCATGATTCTGTCTTTATCAAGCTTGAGTTGCTCACAAACGAGACGCGTGGTCTGGTGGCAAAAGCAGTGATACGGGTCCCCACTATCTAAAAACCGCTTAGGTGTGCCATGATAAGAAAAAAGCAGCTTCTCAGGTAATCCATGCTTATCAATATGTTCCTGTACCGAATTAGCTAAAGCCGTAATGTAACTCGGTTGTTTGTGATATCCGTTTATAAAACTCAGGCTTGGTACCCAGCGCCATGTTTTGAGTACATTAGCTACCGCATCAAATGTTGAACCTGTCGTTGCACTCGAATATTGAGGGTAGAGGGGAAAAATAACAATATTAGTGATCCCTTTTTCACGGAGTGCTTCAAGACCACTTTTTATAGAAGGATTGCCATAGCGCATCGCCATCACAACTTCGACATGTTCGTAGTGTTGTTCCTTTAATAATGCGCTTAGCTTATTACACTGATCTTGAGTGATCTGAACCAATGGTGACCCATTTTCTGTCCAGATACTTGAGTAGGCTTTTGCTGAACGGCTCGGTCTGATCCTCAGAATCACACCATGTAGTATCAACCACCAAAGTGCTCTGGGAAGTTCGACGATACGTGGATCTGACAAAAACTCTCTTAAGTAATTTCTTAATGCAGGGGCTGTCGGTGCGTCAGGGCTACCCAGGTTAGTTACCAGAACACCGATTTTTTCATTAAATCTGTTCTCGTGCGGATTATCAGTTATTGCAGAAAGCTTTGGCACTCAAGGCTCCTTTGGTGTGTTTTTCTAGCCCTGCTATTCTACACAAAAGGCCAGAGTGAAAAAACGATTTTCGCTTATACGCGTTTGGCATCATATTGGATCTAGTTATTTTGTCTTAAAAAATCGGCAAAATATAGATTTGTTGTTGCAAAAACAGCGCATTAGTCGTATTTTCTCGCTCCGCACCAGCAATTTACAGCATAGAATTCGAGTTAACAATGCGATTAAACCACCCCGTCACGAATCAGGAAAAGCGTTTTTCCGCAGACACCCGGCTTATTTCAGTGACAGACCTGAAAGGAACGATACTGGATTGTAATGAACACTTTATTGAAGTCAGTGGCTATTCCAAAGAAGAACTGATAGGACAACCTCATAATCTCGTCCGCCACCCAGATATGCCAGAACTTGCATTTAAGACGATGTGGGATCAGCTTAAAGCGGGTAAGCCCTGGATGGGCTTAGTAAAGAACCGTTGTAAAAACGGCGACCATTACTGGGTAAATGCGTATGTCACGCCGATGACGCAAGACGGGAAAATTATAGGCTATGAATCCGTTCGTAGCTGTCCGGACCGTGCATCTGTTGAGCGGGCAGAAGCGTTATACAAACGGGTTAAGTCGGGACAACGTGACGGATTTAAGTTGCCTAAGCTGCGTTCGATCTGGTCGTCGTTAGCTGTGGTTATTGCGATTTTACTCTATATGTCTGCAGGCGAAGCAATCGGGTTTGCCTGGTTGGTTGTCAATACACTGGCATTATTTGCATACAACACGTATCGAGATAACGAGCAGCTAAGTCGAATTGATAAGGTGATGTCTCATAGTTTTTGTGACGATATAGCAACTCAGGTTTACTCACCTTGGACGGGTAAGATGGCTCAACTGCACGTCAAGTTGCTTAGCGAGCGGGCGCATCTGGACACCATTATCACTCGTATCGAGTTTGCCGCTAAAGGGGTTGCCAGTGGTGCAACAATTAGCAACTCTAAGAGTATTGAGACTACCGAGTGCCTGACTAAGCAACAGCTTGAGACCGAGCAAGTTGCCACTGCTATGAATGAAATGGCTACTACAATCAATGAAGTGTCGCATAGCGTTCAGGCTAGCTCGGAAGATGCAAAAGGGGTGCTTATTCTCGCACAGGAAAGCGCACGAAGCTCTGAAGAAACCCGCGCTTCAATCGAGAATCTTGGTGCAACGGTCGTTGATATCAAAGACTCGGTGCTAGGTGTTGCCAAACAAACTTCCAAGATAGCAGAAGCTGCGCAGATAATTGAACAAATCGCTGAGCAAACTAATTTACTTGCATTGAACGCGGCAATAGAAGCGGCTAGGGCCGGGGAGCAGGGGCGGGGCTTTGCCGTTGTTGCAGATGAAGTACGCCACCTGGCGCAAAGAACCCAGGAATCAACGAAAGAGATCCATGCAATAATCGAACAGTTGACACAGAGTACGCAAAACGCCGAGTTCATAGCGCAACGAGGCGAGGATGAATCTCGCCAGGGGATAGAGCAGCTTTCTCAGTCTTCTATGAAACTGGAAGGCATTTACCAATTGATAGAAAAAATCAGCGCCAGTAGCATGCAAATTGCCACTTCTGTAGAAGAACAGGCAGCTGTTTCTGAGGACATTAACCAGCAAGTTGTTAATATTGCTACGCTGGCGAATACCAGTGTAAGCAGCTCTAATGAAATGCATGTCATCAGTGAGGAGCTAACCACAGTGGCAAATGACATGTACGAGCTGGTGATACGTTTTAAGCGCTAGGCTTTAATCAGGATCCTAAATGGGGAAGGTTTTTGTGTTTCTAACTGTTGTAGTTTGGCAACAGTTGCTTCCGTGAAAATGTGCCCCTTAGGTAACAGCATGATCCCTTTATGGCTATGGATAGCCAGTCCAAGTTCCATCCCCGGTTTGAGTGCTTGAGCATTAATGATGTTCATTGACCCAACTTGGTGTGCTGTTGAGGTGTTGGCTTGAATTGCTTGTTCCAGTGCTAAGACTACTTTTGGGTGGTAGAACGATCCGCTATACATTTTAATAATTTCAAGTGCATGCCCACGCCTGGTCTCATTGTCTCCCTGGTTTTTTAGAAGATTTTCAACATAATCTCTTGCTGCAGCGAGGATTTGTGCGCCAATTGGAATTTGTTTGCCTTTAAGCCCTTTCGGGATCCCCTGACCATTATATTTTTCAAACTGGTGATATATCGCTTCACCCACATCGCTCAGGTGCTGAGCTGGCATCAACATTAGTTGTGCGGTGGCTGGATGTGTAAAGAACAGCTTTCGTTGCTCAGAGCTGAGCTGCTCAAGCGGTTTGTCGTACAGTACTGGATCCATTGCAAGCAACCCGACCTGGGCAAGATAGCCGGCCATTTTTGTCAGTTGTACCACGTTATCGCCCAGACCCAGCTTTTGTGCGATTAAGCCACTAAGATTGGCAATCTGTTTAGCCATATCCGCATCAATGTAGGGATTTGCATTGATGAAATTGTAGAGTAGTTCTACAGTTGCCTTGTGTTCATCCTGCTCGCGTTTGTTGGCTGTTTCTAATTGGCGAAGCACGGTGCGGATCTGAGCGGTTCGCTTTTCGACTAATTCTTCAAGGTTTCCGTTTAATGCTTTTAACTGTTCATTTTGATTGCTTATCGCAGTTTGAAGCGCGGTATTGTAATGTTTGAGACGATACTTTTCTGCTGCATCTTTAATAACATGGATGAGCGCCTCATTTTGCCAGGGTTTCTGAAGAAAATTGTGTATTCCGCCTTCATTAATGGCTGCGATAGTAGAGTCCATATCAGCATAGCCGGACAATAATATGCGTTGTGATTGCGGAGAAGCTTGCCTGGCTTTTGTCAGAAACTCCACGCCATCCATCTCAGGCATACGCATGTCTGAAATAATAACCTCAAAGTCATGCTCAGCAAGTGCCTGTAACGCTTGTTCGCCACACTCAAACAAAGAGACCTCCATGCCCGCATAACCCAGTGTTCTTCTGAGCACCTTTAGAACGCTAGGCTCATCATCCAGGCACAATACCCGAATAGGGCCTTCGGGTGGGTCAATCGTTACTTGCTCGGGATCGTGTTCAGCCATATATCATTAAGTTAAAGCAATAGATAATATAAAAATTAGTCTAAACTTTGTTTTATAACAATTGCTGCAGCGAGTTTGCTGTTAAATTACGTTAGCTAAGGATTAAAAAATGAAAGGCATAATATTTCGTAGTTTAGAGGAGTTGGTTGTAGAAAATCTGGGTATGGCTGAATGGAATGCGTTATTAGACGAGCATAGTCCGGCACACCGCAGTTATGTCTCAGCTGTATCCTATCCCGATGAAGAGCTGTTTGCGTTGGCAAATGGCGTCGCGGAAAAAATGGCTTTACCATTAGCAGATGTGCTAGGCGTATTTGGACGGTTTTTATTTGGTTCATTGGCAGCTAAGCATCACACCGTGCTTGAACCGTTGAATACTTTTGAGAAGTTAATTCTTGCCATAGACAGTGTGATCCACGTAGAGGTGGCAAAGCTCTACGATGAACCTAACCTGCCCAAAATAGATGCTAAGGTCATCGATGAAGGTAAAATTCTCGTTGATTATCGTTCACCCCGAAAACTATGCTTTTGTGCTGAGGGGCTCATTTACGGGGCTGCGGATCATTACAACAAACAAATTGAAATATCTCACACCAATTGCATGCACGAAGGGGATGATCACTGTCGTTTTGTGGTCAATATATTGTCTTAATAAGACGATAATAGTAAGGCTCAGGGAGTTTGATATAGTAGAAGCGACTGAGAGCCTGATATGTGTATATAGCTCTATCAGTGATCCGGAGGGTAAGTATGTCGAACGAAAGCAACGAGTACTATAAAGCATATCATAGAGAGAAGCAGGCTCGGGACGAACTAGAGACCCTGCTGGAAGATAAAACTCGCTCTTTGTACCTTGCAAATCAGGAGCTGGAAGCAAATCTGACGCAATTAAAGCGGCAGCACGCTGCGATACTGCAGAGCGAGAAAATGGCCACCCTGGGTGTAATGTCTGCCGGCGTCGCCCATGAGATCAATAATCCGCTTGCATATATAAACGGTAATATAGGTACCCTTGGACAAGTGGCAAAAGGTGTCTCTGACTTAATCAAGGTCAGTCAGTCGTTTGCAAAGAATGCGTTAGATGAAGACCAGTTCAAAGAAACATTTGCGCAATTAGAGTCTCAGTATCAGCTGTGTTTTTTCGCCGAAGATGCCCAGGATTTAATCGATGATTGTCAGGATGGTTGCCAGCGCATTGCAACTATAGTTGCCAGCTTGCTTGATTTTGCCAGACCTAAAAACAACGAATTTGTCATGGCGGATATGACTGAGGCCATCGACAGTGCTCTGGGCTTGCTTGCAAATCAGCTCAAACATATAGAGTTAAGTGTAAAGAAATCCGACATTCCAATGAGCTATTGCAATCTGGCTGCGCTTAATCAAGTCGTCATTAATCTATTAATGAATGCTAAATATGCTTGTGAGCAAGCTAAATCAGATGGCGTGTGTGCTTCTCCTGCGATTGAGCTTCATGTCAAAAAGGTTGGTAGCCAAATTATTATAGAAGTGATAGACAACGGTACCGGTATAGCTCAGGACGCTATAGCGCACATTTTCGAACCATTCTTTACGACCAAACCTGTGGGTCAGGGGACGGGCATGGGATTGGCTGTTGCATATGGCATCGTTTCTGAACACAGTGGCACTATTAATGTTGAAAGCACAAAGGGTGAGGGTACTACAGTGACCGTTGCTATCCCCGTAAACCATGTCAAATAAACAGGCCCTCGTTCCCGTAACCTATACGCCACCTTTGTTTTAACGTTAGTTTGTCCCTAAAAAGAGTATATTTGTATCACCCACCCACCTGTTAACCTTTACGTTAACTAGATGTATACATGCTGATCTTGTCTGATTTGCATATAACTAATACGTATAAGATATTCCGTTGTCAAATTTTTTTATGGATACAATTCGGATTAATATAACTTATCCGAAACCATAAGTTTTTCTTTTTCATGTCTCTTTTTTTGACTTAACTGGTTGTTCTTATAGCAATAGAGGGGAGTATACGAACTGTCATATATGAATTTAACTCACTTAACAAAGAGCAGGGCCATGTGAGAAAAAGTCCATTCATTTGAATAATTGGTAATGAAAAAGGGTTGTTTTTTTCGTTTGTGAGATTAAAAAGTAGCCATGCTTACGTTGACGTACTCAAATTCTATGTTAGCTTTACTTTAAAAATGTTAATCAATAAAACGGTAAAGGTTGAAGAAAGTATGAAAACGAGAAACAAATTCAAGATGGCAATGCAGCTCAGCGCAATCGCCATTGCGATCGGCTCAACACAGGCTAACGCATATGATTGTACCGGGCTTAACCCATGGGAATCAGGTAAAGCATACACGGGCGGTCAGCAAGTCGAGCAGAATAACAATGCTTATGAAGCTAACTGGTGGACACGTTCTGAGCCCGCAACCAATTCAGGCGACTGGCAAGAATGGACTTGGCTGGGCCAGTGTGACAGCGTTGTCGAAAATAAGCCGCCTGTCGCCAGTAACTTACAGCCTGTTGCTGGTTCTGAGTTCGCTGAAAATGACAGCGTTGCCATAAGAGTGAAAGCAGTCGACTCCGATGGCACCATAAACAAGGTTGAGTTCTTTGTCGATGGTGCTTTGGTTGCCACTGACGTAAGCGGAACTGCGGATATGTTTGATGCGCTGTGGAGTGCCAGTGTTGGTAGCCACAGCATCAGTGCAACGGCGTATGATGATAAGGGGGCTGCATCTAATGTATTGACTAGCCAAATCCTTGTTAAGCCAGCTGATACAGGCAATAAGGCTCCGGAAGCACAGTTAGTAATAAAGAGCCAGCCAGCTGAACTCGTTGTTGGCTCTCAGGTTGTCTTCGGCTTGTCTGGAAGCGATGTCGACGGTCAGGTGACTAAGTTGACGTTTACGGCAGATGGTGTGGACGTTGTTACTACAAATGGCACCGCGACCGATCACACATGGACCGCTCAGCAACTTGGTCCCGTGAGCTTTACCCTAGCGGTTACAGATGACAAAGGGGCAACGTCAAGTGTGTCTCAGACACTGACAGTTGTTGAGCAGGGGCAGGGGGGGCGTGATGACTGTAAACCAGAGGGCTTGTTCCAGACTCCTGGCGTGAACACGCCTTACTGTACTATCTACGACGTAAACGGACGAGAAAAAATGGGCAATGACCACCCTCGTCGCGTGATCGGCTACTTTACCAGTTGGAGAAATGGCGCAAATGGCCAACCATCCTACCTGGTTAATGACATTCCATGGGACAAAATAACGCATATTAACTACGCCTTTGCGCACGTTGATGCAAACAACAAGGTATCAATTGGCGACCCGGCGGCTGCTGGTAATCCGGCAACGAATATGGAGTGGCCTGGAGAGGCTGGCGCAGAAATGGATCCTGCACTGCCATATAAAGGTCACTTTAACCTGCTGAACAAGTACAAAAAACAATATCCTGACGTAAAAACACTGATCTCGGTTGGCGGCTGGGCTGAAACTGGTGGCTATTTCGGCAGCGATGGTAAGCGTGTCAACAGTGGTGGTTTTTACACCATGACCACTAATGCCGATGGCAGTGTGAATCAGGCCGGCATTGACGCATTTGCGGCAAGTGCTGTGGAGTTTATCCGTACTTACGGTTTTGACGGTGTCGATATTGATTATGAATACCCAACTTCAATGAACGATGCAGGCCACCCGGATGACTTCCCAATCTCAAACGCATTACGCGCAGGATTGAATGCCTCATATCAGGTGCTGATGAAGCGCTTGCGTGAAGAGCTTGATATAGCAGGCCAACAAGATGGTAAGCACTACATGCTAACAATTGCGTCACCTTCTTCTGGCTACTTGCTACGTGGTATGGAGACATTCCAGGTCACTAAATATCTGGATTACGTCAACATCATGTCTTACGACTTACATGGGGCGTGGAACCAGCATGTAGGCCACAATGCTTCTTTGTTTGACACAGGTGAAGATTCTGAACTCAAAGCATGGAATGTCTATGGTACCGCTGAATTTGAAGGTATTGGTTACCTGAATACAGACTGGGCTGTTAAATATTTCCGTGGCGCTTTGTCCGGTGGTCGTATCAATATCGGTATTCCTTACTACACCCGAGGTTTCCAGAATGTCCAAGGTGGTACAAACGGGCTTTGGGGTCAGGCGGCATTCCCGGACCAGGCGAACTGTCCACCAGGTACCGGAAAAGGTGAAAAGAATAAATGTGGTAACGGTGCCGTAGGTATTGACAATCTTTGGCATGACAAAAATGACGTAGGCCTTGAAGTACCAGCGGGTTCTAACCCATTGTGGCATGTTAAGAACCTGCAATCAGGTATTGTTGCCAGCTATCTGGCCGATTATGGCCTGACGCCGGACACAGATCCTGCAGACCGCTTGACTGGTACCTATGCCCGTCATTATGACTCTGTGGCAGTTGCCCCCTGGCTGTGGAATGCCGAGAAGAAAGTATTCTTGTCGATTGAAGATGAAGAGTCTATGGGGACCAAGGTCGATTATGTCATCAACAATGGGCTTGGCGGCATCATGTTCTGGGAGCTGGCCGGGGATTTCGATTACGACGCGGCAAAGGGTGAGTACTTTATGGGTTCAAGCCTGACAACGTTAGCCTATAACAAGTTTAATCAGTCGGGTGCGCCATACGATATCCACCCAGGTGATGTAAGCTTCCAGGTACCTGCGGAATCAGTTGACGTCAGCTTTACAGCAAAAGACTTCCCGCTGGGTGATGATAACTATCCAATCGCGCCAACGTTCTCATTTACCAATAACTCAGCCATTGACCTGTCCGGCGCGAAGATCACCTTTGATGTGCCGGTTGCAACATCTGCAATCTTCAAGTCTAACTGGAATGCTCAGGAAAAACTTGGTATGGCGGTTGAGGTCAATCGTTCAAACGCAGCCGGTAACAATATCGGCGGATTTGAAAATGAATTCCACCGCTTTTCAATCACACTGGTAGATGAGTGGGGAAATATTCCTAAGTCATTCGCACCAGGTGAAACCGTAAATGCACAAGTGATGTACTACATGCCAATTACAGGTCCGGTTAATTTCGTCGCTGAAAAAGATGGCAAGCGTTACGCATTTAAGTTCGAGTATCCGAAACTGCCGGACGCGAAACCGGGTGATGGTAACGGCGGACCTATCACCAGTTGTGAAGGCGTGCCTATCTCACAGATCAGTGTTTACCCTGAGTTTCCCAAGGGAACCCATGCTGCCCAGGGAGACCTCATCATCGACGGCAACGGTGTATACAAAGCGAAGTGGTGGAGCAATAAGCAACCATCAGTAAGCTCTGATTACACCAAGGTTTGCAGTTTGTAACCAATTAGCTAACTAGGATCAGGGGCTTCGGCCCCTATGAAAGAGGCAAGTTATGAAGACATATACATCTTTTTCGAAACAGACTGCAATTGGTGCACTAGTGTTGAGCGCTTTGAGTTACAGCGAACTGGCTGCCAGTCATGGCTATATGGATTTTCCTATGGCAAGACAGGCTATCTGTGAAGACCAGGGGGGCTATTGGTGGCCAGAAGATGGTTCCAATATTCCCAATGCGGCTTGTCGAGCGGCTTACCTGGAATCTGGTTATGTTCAGTTTATTCAGGAGCATGAGTTCGCAGTCAATACGCCCGATTACAATAACCAACAGGCGGTAGAAAAAAATATTCCTGATGGCACCTTGTGCGCAGCTGGTTCGCACGAAAAACGCGGCATGAACTTACCTTCTGCGGACTGGCAGACGACTCAAGTCAGACCAAACGCTGCGGGGGAGCTGGCCATACGATTTCATGCCACAACCCCACATAATCCGAGTTTCTGGAAATTTTATCTAACCAAGCCGGGATTTAATCCTGCGACAGACGTGATGACCTGGGGCAGCCTGGATCTGATCACTGAAGTAGGCAACGTCGATTTTGTTAAAGACCCGGACGGAAAACGCATATATGAGATGACCATTCAGATCCCTCAGGGCCGAAGCGGAAATGCGATTCTTTATACTCGCTGGCAGAGAAACGATGTCGTGGGTGAGGGTTTCTATAACTGTAGCGACATAAATATCGTGACAGATACACAACCAAATGACTGGATCTCAGCTGGCTATTTTGTCACCAGAGGCCAGTCAGCCAATGTTGGAGACCTGATCTGGGCAAGGGTATTTGACCAAAATGGTCAGGAAATAGTGAAACATTCTTTAGCTGTGACAGAGCAAAATCAGTCAAGTTGGGCAAGTGTTTTGGCAGGTCAGCTTAATACTACGTATGCCAGTGATGTCCGGGTTGGTGTGAAACAAACAAACGGTGACGTGGTGTTTGATGAAGCCAACTTACTGGGTAACGAAGTGTTCGTAACAGATACTGCCTTTACCTATAACCTGACAATCGTGCCAAAAGCACCGAATACACCGCCAACGGTTCATCAGCCCGATCCGATTGTAATGGATGAAAATGGCCAAGTTCAGGTTCATGTACATGCCTTTGATGATGAGCAAACTGAGCTGACATACACCTGGTCAGTCCCATCCGGACTTACGATGACCGGCGGTGGTGCAACCGTCACACTGCAAAGCGCAGAGGTATCGGCAGACGCTCAGTATACGGTTTCAATTGCAGTTTCTGATGGTGAGCTAACCACATCCAGAGACCTAAGCGTGACGGTTAAAGATATTCCGGTGTCTACTCATCCAAAGTGGCAAGCCTCTGACACCTATGTAGGTGGGGATAAAGTCTCGCACAAGGGCAAAAATTATGAAGCCAAGTGGTGGACCCGTGGCGAAGAGCCCGGCAAAGCCCAGGTCTGGAAAGCACTTTAGCCAGACGAGTCAGTTTTAAGCAGTACCAATAAATCACCCTCCGGGGTTTGGATATAACATGTAAATAAGGTTGAGAAAGTAATGAAGATTAAACAGATCAGCACGGCAATAGGCCTTGCACTAATGAGCGGATCAGTTCTGGCTGCCCCTTCAACACCTAGCTTGAGCTGGGAACCTCAGGTCTATTCTTTTGTAGATGTTTTACTTGATGGCAATGGGTCATACAAAGACCTGGTAACCGCTAAAGACAAAGTAGACATTCAGATTAAATGGAATGCATGGAGTGGCACAGGTGGTGACAGCTATAAAGTGTATTTCGATAATCAGCTAGTCAATGAAGGAGTATTGGACGCTGGAACAAAAAGCGGCACAATCACCTTCCCTTACACTCAGTCCGGTCGCCATACTTTGTATGTTGAACTGTGCGATAGTACCGGCTGTGCGAGAAGTGCAGGCAAAGAGATCGTGATAGCAGACACAGACGGTGGTCACTTAGAACCTTTGCCTATGGATGTTAACCCTAACAACCGCAATAACGGCACCATCCCGGGCAAGGTAACAGGTGCTTATTTTGTAGAATGGGGCATTTATGGCCGCGACTTTGACGTGACTAACATCCCGGCACAGAACCTAAGCCACCTGCTATACGGCTTTATTCCAATTTGTGGTGCCAATGAATCACTGAAAGAAATTGAAAATGGCAACAGCTGGCGTGCATTGCAAAAGGCGTGTGCAGGAACACCTGACTATGAAGTGGTGATTCACGATCCATGGGCCGCAATTCAAAAAACATTGCCAGGCGTAAGTCAAAATGACCCAATTCGTGGTACATATGCCCAGCTAATGGCGCTCAAACAGCGCTACCCGGATCTGAAAATCTTACCATCAGTTGGTGGCTGGACGCTCTCGGACCCATTTCATGGATTCACCAACAAAGCAAATCGTGATGTATTTGTCGCATCGATGAAAAAGTTCTTAAAAACCTGGAAGTTCTACGACGGGGTAGACATCGACTGGGAATTCCCGGGTGGTGACGGTCCAAACCCTGACTTGGGTGACCCGGTCAATGATGGTCCGGCTTATATTGCACTGATGGCGGAGCTACGTGCGATGCTGGATGAGCTTGAAGCCGAAACGGGCCGCACATATGAGCTGACTTCAGCCATTGGTTCTGGCTACGATAAAATTGAAGACGTAGATTATCAGGCTGCACAGCAATATATGGACTACATCTTCGCGATGACCTATGACTTTTATGGTGGCTGGAACAATGTAACAGGCCACCAGACAGGTTTGTACTGTGGCTCACACCTGAGTCAGGATGAGTGCAATGGTACCGGTGTTGATGATAATGGTGAACCACGTAAAGGTCCAGCTTACACGGCACATAACGCGGTACAACTGTTGTTACAGCAAGGCGTAAACTCGAAGAAAATCGTCATGGGCGCAGCTATGTATGGACGTGGCTGGGAAGGTGTGATGGATCAGAGCACTACAATTCCAGGCAATCCAATGACAGCGCCTGGTAATGGTAAATATTCAGGCTCTACTTCCGAAGGAGTATGGGAGCCGGGTATTATGGATTACAAAGCCATTGCTGCTAATTTAGTTGGACCGAATGGCACAGGTCTGAACGGGTTTGAGGTTGGCTACGACGAGCAGGCAGAAGCTGCTTACGTCTGGAACCGCAGCAACGGAAAATTACTGACTTTCGATAGTGCTCGCTCTGTTGAAGCAAAAGGACGTTATGTAAACCTGTACGACCTAGGTGGATTATTTGCCTGGGAAATCGATGCTGATAATGGCGATATTCTGAACGCTATGTATGATGGTTTGACTGGTGGTGTACCAGTTAATAAGCCGCCTGTTGTATCTGTTGAAAGTAATGTTACCGTTCAGTCAGGTGGTTCAGTCAATATAACAGCAACAGCGTCTGATCCTGATAATCAACCGTTGACGTTCGCCTGGAGTGCGTCAAGTGCGCTAACCCTGACGAATACAACCAGTGCGACAGTGGGTGTTGCCGCGCCAGTAGTAACACAAGACACTGAGTACACTTTAACTATCGCAGTGTCGGATGGTGAAGCCACAACAACACGCAATGTTAAAGTGCTGGTTAAAGCACCGTCGACTGGTAACGATGCCCCTGTAGTAACGCCTATCTCCGCAGTTACGCTTGCCGAGAATACCAGCACATCGGTACAGGTTAATGCTACAGACCCTAACGGCGATGCGTTAACTTATAGCTGGACAGCAAGCAACGGTTTGAGTGTAAGCGGCCAGGGTGCCAGTGCGACGATTACTGCGCCAGAAGTTGCTCAGAACACCACTTATCAGGTGACCGTTGCCGTGTCCGACGGTGTTGCAACTACGACAGTCTCATTCGATGTTAATGTCACGGATTCTACAGTTGGTGCTGATCCTTGGGACCGCAGTAAAGTGTATGTCGGTGGTGATCGCGTTAGCTATCAAGGCAAGTTATACGAAGCTAAGTGGTGGACTCGCGGTGAAGAGCCCGGAAAAGCGATGGTGTGGAAGGCTCTTTAAGGTATGTTGATGTCAGAAGCGGAAGTTTTTGCTTCTGATTGACCAAGGGACTGGCCAACAATAACGAACAAAGGTGCTAGCGCGCCTTTGTTTTCTTGCCGATATACTTCATAATCTAGCTAATATCAATGATTGCTAGACGTTGTGCATTTACTATTTCTGTTAATTCTCCTTCCTGTTACGGTGTTTGCGAACACCCAATGTGATACACGCTACAAAGTTGGCGTGGGCACGAGCTGGCCCCCTTATGTGATGTACCGAGAGACGGTTCCCTATGGTCTTGATATTGACATAACCCGAAGGGTTTTCAGCAAGGCAAAGCTATGTATAGATTTTGTTCAGTTACCTTCTTCGGCAAGAGGTATTACAGAGCTGTCCAAAGGATTTATAGACATTCTTCCTTCTGCTAGTTTTAACACTCAAAGAGCTGAGCTTGCCTTTTTTAGCCAGGCTTATCGGCGGGAAAGAATGCGCTTATTTACAAGAAGTAAAGATCTTAACGATGTAAGAAGCCTGACAGAGCTATTTGCAGCGGAGAGCACATTTGTTGCTAACCCGGGTGCCTATTATGGCAGAGAGCTGGAACAAATTCTTAAGATTGCCTGGTACAGAGAGCGCTTACTTGAAGTGCCCAGTATTAGTCAACGCATGCAGCTGGTGAATCGTGGGCGAGTCGACTTTTTAATTGAAGATGAATTCTCCGGTTATCATTACATAGAGAAGCTCGGGTTTAGCGAGATGAAAATTCACCCTTATATAGTGAATGATAATGCCATTCATTTCATGTTAAGTCGTAAGTCTTTTAATAAACAAGAAATAGAAGAAATTAACTCAGCGATTGACTCGTTGCGAGAAGAGATAGCAGAGTTGGTTAGCCAATATGGAATAGAAACCGGCAGAGGCTAAAACCTTTGGCCTTGCGGTTTTTTACGGAGTACAAATAATGCGAAAAGTAAGGTTGGCGATAGCTACCCTGATGGTCGTTTCTGCATGTGTCGCAGCAAAAGAACAAAAGCCATATCGTTTTGACACCATGCAGATGACGCTGGATACTCTTTTATTCGACCGTAACGATAGAATAAGACCCGCTAAAAGCGACTTTAAAGTTAATCGCAGTGTGGCAATGTCGAACGACGATGGTTATAGGGCGGTGCTATTAAACCTTGAAAACCTGTCGTCGGGGCGACGAATTTTGGAGCCTGAGCAACTCATGGTCATTTATGCCGACGGTACTGCGCAACAAGTCAGTGCTTTGCCACACAAGGTAATGTTGGAAGGTTATGAAAAGCGTAACTTCACACTAGAGCTCGGCGCGAATGACTATCCCGTTGTGGCGGTTGTAACAGCTAATAATTCCGGGTACTAGGCAATGGGTCTTAAGCAAATAAATCAGCTGAGTTCCATTGCGAACAAGCCCTCTCGTATTATTCTGGGCTTGATGAGTGGCACCTCGTTAGACGGACTCGATCTGGCCTTGTGCAAGGTGAGTGGTTCAGGCACAAAGACGCGTTGTAAGTTACTTAAGTTCACAACCGCGCCTTACGATAATGAGTTCAAAGAAAAAGTGCGTAAGGTCTTTGCTCAAGACAATGTGGACTTTGAATATTTAACGCTACTGAATCCTTGGAGCGGTCTATACCATGCGAAAATTATCAATCAAACGCTGACGCATTGGCAGCTTAAACCACAAGATATAGACCTGATAGCGAGCCATGGGCAAACCGTTTACCATTGCCCGCAGCATCAGCATTCACATACTGGGTTTGGAAACGGCACTTTACAACTTGGGGACGGCGATCACGTCGCAGTGCGGACCCAGATCATAACAATCTCCGATTTCAGGCAGAAGCACATTGCTAAGGGGGGGGAGGGCGCTCCTCTTGCACAATATGGTGACTATTTGTTATATCAAAAATCAAACTTACACCGTATTTTGCTTAATTTAGGCGGTATAGCAAATTTTACTGTGCTTCCGGCAGGCGGAAAAGTAGATGATGTTCAATGCACTGACATTGGCCCCGGCAACACCCTGATGGATGCATACTGCCAGCGGTATTTTAATGTACCTTATGACGAAGCCGGGACACTGGCAGCACGCGGAAAAGTATCGAACGATCTCTTAGACTCACTCAAGTCTGTTCCATTTTTTCACTACGCTACACCGAAAACAACTGGGCCAGAAGTGTTCAGTTTGGCGATGCTGGAAGACAAGTTAATGTGTCTTGGTTCAGTTTTGTCTCATTACGATGTATTGGCAACGCTGAATGAGTTAACGGCCTGGTGTGTTCTCGAGCAGATTAACCGTCTAGGGTTAAGTGGCCCTACTGAGTTATTGTTAAGTGGCGGTGGCGCCCATAACACGCTACTGATAACCAAGTTAAAGTCACGGCTTTCTGAGGAGTTTGATATATCAAAACTCTCATGTGACGGGGTTGGAGTAGACTCTAAAGAAGCGGCATTATTTGCGGTCCTGGCAAATGAATGCGTAGCTGGGGATGGACTATTTTCTTTCGGTAAGATAAGCCTGCCGGGATGAGCCAAACAGGGTGCTGAATTCTGTGCGAATGTATTTCGCAACCATGTGTAAAACACCTGATGGCGAACCTGATGGTGCCGCGCTTGACTTGCGGTCCATGTCACTATTGCTAATCTCACGAGACAAATACGCCATGTAATCCATACTATTTTTAACCCGCTCTTTGTGGCCCAGTAAACTCAACTGTAAGTTGTATGAACCGCATTTACCAGCACCGCTGAGGCGTAACTCTATCGACCCTTTGATTATGTCATGCTCGTGCAACTGCAGCTGAGCTACAAAGTCGACGCTGCGATTGTCCTGATGGTTAGCTGTTGCTCGGATCTGATTTCCAGCTACAGCGTCCTTTGGGAGCTGGCAAGAGACAATCAGTTCGTCTTGTTCTATGTAAAACTCGAGCTGATCAAACGGTGAGCCATGCTCAAGAAAAAACAATTGCTGTGCCTGGTCCTTTATATCAAAAGTCAAAGACCGCTTACGTGTATTCATGATTTTGCCGAAAAATTAAACTAGGCGAATTATGCCGGTTCAATATGTCAAAATTATTAAAAAGGGCTCTTAGCTGAGCCCTTTTTTACCATATTCTGACAGGTGGTACGTCAGATTAATCTCACTACTTGATGGCTAGCATCAACAGTCCTGGCAGGACGAAGAAAGAGCCCAGCACGTAACCAAATGCCGCTGATTTATTACGGGTACCAATTTGAGCAAGCTTTTCAGCAAGTTGCAGAGGGATTTCACGCAGAAGTGGCAGACCGTATATCAGACCAACAGCGAATACGTTAAACATTACGTGTACCAGTGCAATCGTCAGTGCGACTTCAGCGTTAGGGCCTGTGATTGAGGTGGCTGCAAGCAGTGCAGTGATAGTAGTACCAATGTTAGCGCCCAGTGTGAAAGGATAAATCTGACGAGTGTTGAATACACCGCTACCTGCAAGAGGGATCATCAAACTGGTTGTGGTTGAAGAAGATTGAACCATGACAGTCACCACTGCACCTGAACTGATACCAGCAACAGGACCACGACCAATTGCGCTGTGTAGTAGTTCTTTAGCGCGGCCAACCAATGCTTTCTTCAGTAATTTACCAAGGGTTGTAACTGCGAACAGGATCATGGCAATACCAATGATAACCATAGCAACACCAACGGCTTTACCATCCAGGAAACTGACTGCATCTTTTACTACCCCTACAGCTGGTTTTACAAGCGGTTTGATGAAGTTGTAGCTTTTAAGAGACAGGTCAGCATCGCCTACGAACAGGTGAGACAGTGCAGCTGAGAATTTTTCCAGCAAGCCAAACATAATTTCTAACGGCAGGAAAATGGCCACAGCAAGCAGGTTAAAGAAGTCGTGAACCGTCGAAGCAGCAAAAGCGCGCTGGAATTCTTCTTTATCACGGATATGACCAATCGATACTAAGGTATTGGTAATGGTAGTACCAATGTTTGCACCCATAATCATTGGAATGGCAATACCCAGCGGCAGGCCACCGGCCACAAGGCCGACAATAACTGATGTAACTGTAGATGAAGATTGAACGAGAGCGGTTGCAAATGCACCTAGCATTAATGCGACGAACGGGTTAGTTGCAAATGCGAAAATTTCTTTTGCGCCTTCCGTGCCGCCTGAAGCCAGCTTAAAGCCGCCGCTGACTGTACCAACAGCAACTAATACGAGGTAGACCAGTAAAGCAATTGCGGTCCAGTTTAAGATCTTTGCAAAAAGAGAGGTTTGATTTTGTTCACTCATGATTTTACTCAGTTATGTCTTGCCATGTTATGTGGCATTTTGATGACGTTTTTATTTCAGGGCGGATTAAAACAAAGTTATATGACAGAAATATTTCAAAGCGATTGTCATTTAACCAGGTACTCAAAGTTTAAGGCGCAAGTTTGGCATTTTGGCTATGAAGGAATTGTGGAAGTTTTTTTAAGTTTCTAATAAATAGTACTATTTTGAAATTCGCAACAGTGTTACATTGGTTTACATTCAAGAGGCGAGAGAAAGTTATTTCGTCCGTAATCCACATTTCCTACACGATTTAGACCTATGATAGTTACAAATGGTTACCGAGTCTTGTTCATGCGTTTTATCTTATTGCTTTTAATGGGGTATTTTTTGTTCGCTGGTAAAGTTGTCAGCGCAAATCAACAGCAAAGTATTCTGTTAGGAGACAGCACAACGCAGCGCTCGCTGAACGACGCCGTTTTTTTCTTTGACTATGATAATCAAATTGATACGGCTGAGGATGTGCACAAACATTCTGAGCAGTTTGTACCTTTAGACAGGATAGAGAAGCGACCCCAGCACGCACTTTATTCAAAATGGGTAAGATTGACGTTCGATAACAGAAGTCGAAACACTGACTGGGTGCTATCATTTGGCTTTGCAAGACTACCTAAACTCGCAGTATATCAACTGGACGAAGGTACTCTTCGGCAGGTGCACTGGCAGGATGCGCATGCGAGCTTTAGCCAGCGCCCTATTCAGGACCCTCAAATGTACCTGCCCCTTGACATTAAATCTGGAAAAAGTGAATTACTGATTGAGTACCAGACTTTTGCAAATGCGCCAGCCAACTTACGTCTGCATTCCCACGCACATTACTTATCGACGTCGCAACTTAGCATTTTAACTAACGCCAGCCTGGCTGGGGTGGTTGCAGCCATTTTGCTCATTGTCATCGTGAACCTGGCTTTTAACCGCAATACAACTAATGTCTTCTACGCTTTATGGACCTTACTTTTCTTACTTATCGTAATCGACATGGCCGGTTTTTCTTTCCAGTATTTCTGGCCTGATCATGGCTTCTTCAGTGGTCAGTTTTCAATCGCTCTGATGGCGACAGTGCCGATATTTCATTTGCTATTCGTTCGTGGCTTTTTGCAGCTTAAGCATTATCACCCGACACTTAACTCTGTCTATATTGCAGCAACCTGGCTTTACATTGGTTTGGTCCCTACCGCCTTATATCTGGAAAGCGTTTATTACAACTTACTGGCCAGTACGTTCGTTATCCCGCTGTTCGTCTATACTTGTATATGGAGTTTCAGACAGAGAGGACCGGGCATGAGAACATTTACCTACAGTCTGATTAACCACCTGGTGTTTCTAAACCTGTTAACCATAGTTGGTGCTAGCTATGGCAATCTTATTGATGTTTTTGACATCACTTCATTTATCAAGGTGGGTTACCTTATTGAAGTGTTGTTGTTTACCGTTGCACTGGCATTGCAACATAAGTCACTTCAGGGCCAGCTGGTCAGGCACCTCGAGCAGCAGGTGAATGCACTCAATCGCACTGTGGACAGCGAGCGCCAGGTGGTAAACGAGCAGGTTAATCAGCTGAAAGCGAAAGAAGAGCAGCTATTTACTGACCTGTCGCACGAATTACGTACACCACTTACCGTGATGAAGATTCAGGTTGAATCATTGCAGTATAACATTGTTGAAAACGTAGAAGATTCTTACGCCAAGCTGATGGCCAAGATTGACGAGTTACACAAATTCATTGACCAGCTGATGTTGGTAACCGGCGATAAAGAGGTTGCCAATATTTTGAAAAAAGAAGAGGTTAAAGTTGCACATTTTATGAATGAAACATTTCAGACCTGCATGACCTATGTCGATCCTAAGAAGGCCAGACTCGAAATCATCAACCGACTGGACCCTCATTTTACCATGCAGTTTGACAGACGTTCTATTGGCAACGCGATCTTAGAAGTGGTTAAAAATGCGCTCAAATATGGCGGCGACGGCGTAGATATCAAAATGAGTGCACTGGTAAATGAGCGAAACCTGGTTTTGCGTATTGAAGATTCGGGCATGCCGCTGTCATATGATGCCCATCGGCAACTGTTCCAACCTTTGTTCAGAGAGGAAGCATCGCGCAGTTCACTCAGTGGCGGTAAAGGGATGGGACTGGCCGTGTGCAAGAAAATAATAGAATGCCATGGTGGAAAAATTGATTCACACAATAGTCTGTTGGGTGGACTGTGCATCGAAATTATCCTGCCTACATCTGAAGTTGATCTGGCGCTGGCATAGAAAACAGTTGTAATCTGTTTGATGTCTGTCAGACTGCGCGCGAGTTATTAAAGAGTAAGGTTACAGACATGATAAGAAAAACACTGGTCGCGCTCGTAGTCGGTTTAACATTGAGCGGATGCGAAGTGACTTCCCAACAAGCCCAGTTTCATCAGGTCAGCGCTGAAAAGGTGGATGCAAACACGCAAATGATCGAGCTTGCAGAGGCCTACTTTAATGAGAGCGTTACATTGAGCCCGCTGTCAGCAACTTTCTTTGGCATGTCTGAGTACAACGATAAGTTCGAATCAGAACTGGGACCTCAAAGCCTGAAAGAACAGCAGGCATTTACCGCCAAATACCTTGGCATGCTAGATAAGATAGAAAGGGAAGGGCTTTCTGGTCAGGCTAAATTGTCTTTTGACATACTTCATTATGAATTAACACAGCAGCAAGCGGCTGAACAGTTTGATGGCCATTTTCTGCCTATCGATCAAATGTATGGGTCACATCACGTTTTTGCTTCATTAGGCTCAGGAGAGAGTGCACAGCCTTTTGAAACAGTAGAAGATTACGGTAACTTTCTTAAACGTGCCGATGGCTTTGTCGCATGGCTAAGTTCAGCTCAGGAGATGATGTCTCAAGGCATCGAACATCAGGTGGTGTTGCCAAAGGCCATCACGGTTAAAGTTATCCCTCAGTTTAAAACACATGTGGTTGAACGGGCAGAGGACTCCATTTTTTGGGGACCTGTAAAGAATTTACCGGAATCCTTTTCTGCGCAAGAAAAACACCAGATAGCTCAGTCCTACAAAAATTACATTGAGCGAACCCTGATCCCTGCTTATAGCGACATGGTACAGTTTCTTGAAACTAAGTATCTGCCAGCATCCAGAGAGACAGTGGGGTACAGTGCGTTGCCAAATGGGCAAGCCTGGTACCAACATTACATCAAAGAAAATACGACGCTTGATATGAGTGCGGAAGAGATCCATGCGCTTGGCCTGAGCGAAGTAAAGCGTATTCGCGATGAGATGGGGAGGGTCAAAGAGACGGTCGGGTTTGATGGTGACCTGCAGCAGTTCTTTCAACACTTGCGTGACAGTGACGAATTTTACTTTTCGTCAGAAGCTGAACTGATAAAAGCGTATGAAGAAGTGAAAAAGAAAATTGATGCGCGCGTGCCTCTGTTGTTTGATATCCAGCCAAAGGCAGATTACGTTGTAAAGCCCGTTGAAGCATTCAGAGCTGCATCGGCAGCCGGCGCGTCATACGAAAGTCCTGCGCCAGACGGATCGCGCCCGGGTGTGTTCTATATTAACAGTCATAACCTGAAGGCACAGCCCAGGTTTATTGTCGAAACCTTGTCAATACATGAAGCTGCGCCCGGTCACCATTTTCAACTGGCATTGCAACAGGAAATAGAAGATCTGCCGAAGTTCAGAAAGTTTGGCGGCTCAACGGTATTTGTCGAAGGCTGGGCGCTGTATGCCGAGAGTCTGGGTAAAGAACTGGGTTTGTTCACCGACCCTTATCAATGGTATGGCCGTCTGGCGGATGAACAATTAAGAGCGATGCGTCTGGTTGTTGATACCGGGCTACATGCCAAAGGCTGGAGCCGTGAGCAGGCCATAGAGTTTATGTTGAATAACTCCTCTATGGCGAAAAGTGATGTAGAAGCGGAAGTCGAGCGTTATATTGCATGGCCGGGTCAGGCCGTATCATATAAAGTCGGCCAGTTTAAAATTCGCCAGCTGCGCGAATATGCTGAGCAGGCGCTGGGTAAGCGGTTTGATATTCGCGCCTTCCACAACCAGGTATTAATTGACGGCGCCGTCCCCATGCCTGTATTACAGGATAAAATCGAGCGCTGGGTGAAATCTCAGCTGTAACACCATAGTGTTTAAGGCCAGCTTTGCGCTGGTCTTGTTCTTTTAGTACAATCTGCGCCCCGTTAGTTTGTGGCAAGTGCGAAGTTATGAGTACAACTCCTTTTTGGATAGAAAAATCATTGGAAGAAATGAACCAGCAGGAGTGGGAAGCCATTTGTGATGGCTGCGCAAAATGCTGTTTGCATTCTTTTATAGACTCTGACGAAGAAGAGGAAGAACAATTTAGCAGCACAGATGTACTTCGTGAAGGGGAAGAGTTGCTATATACCGATGTCGTGTGTCAATACAGTGATGAGCAGACTTGTGCATGTACCCGTTACACTGAAAGGCAGACATTGGTTCCCTCATGTGTCCAATTAACCAAGGACAACCTGAAAGATATTTTCTTTATGCCTCAGTCATGTAGTTATCGCAGACTTCATGAAGGTCGAGGTCTTGCCAGTTGGCATCCGCTGCACCATGACGGTTCTAAACAGGCCATGCATGATGCAGGGATCAGTATCCTAGGCAAGGCCATTAGTGAGAACGACGTGGATCTCGAAGAGGCGTTTGAGGACCACATCGTTACCTGGCCTGAGCTGGATGTTGACTAAGCAATGGCTCATCTAAAAGCGAACGCTCTCTCCCTCGTTGAGAATATAGAGAGGTTGTTGCGGTGCAATTGCTTGTTTTACATGCAACAGCCTGAACAAAGCTGAGTGTGACGTCAGATCGCCCATCTTCCAGCTCATGTTACCGTACCCCCAAGGTACCACCTGCTTGCAGTTAAGGTCGTTAGCTGCTGCAAGCATATCTTCGGGCGTTAAATGTACATTTCTATACCACTTAGCATATTCGTCATGGTGATAAGAGGCGATTGGTAACAGGCAAACATCAATGTCGCCGTAACGTTGCTGTATGTCACGGAAGTGGGGTGAGTAACCGGTATCACCTGCGTAAAACAACGTTTTTCCTTCAAATTCAAAGAGCCAGCCTCCCCAAAGTGTGGCGTCGTTGTCTTCTGTGATATAGGGCACAATGATCCTGCTACTAAAGTGGTGTGCCGGTACGAAATGCACAGTAAGCCCTTGGTTTTGCGCACTTGCATACCAGGCCATTTCCTTAATTTTGTAACCGCGATCTGAAAAATAGTCCGCAAACCCCAGCGGTGTATAATAAGTTGGTCCAGTCCCCAGAGTGTCTATGTCTGATTTATTGAAGTGATCATAATGTATGTGGGAATAAACAACGGTGCTCAGCTGGTCCAGCTCAGGTTCAGAAGGCCAGTCTGGTTCAGTTCGATAAAAGCCTCCGGTCAGCTTGAATCCAACGTCTATCGGCCAGTCAAATTGTTCGCTTACCGGATCTACCAATACCTGCTGGCCATCGGGCATAGTCAGTAAAAAGCTCGCATGACCCAGCCATTTCACGTTAAAACCGAGTTCAGGTACTATGTCTGGGCGATCGCCTATGTACTGACATTGCTCCATGTCGTCCTGACATTGAATAAGCGGTGTATCCGGATAACACGCCTCTTCACAGGTATAGGGGTATGTTTCTGGTTGTTTGTATAGGTTGGCAAACCGGTCAGTATACCCCTCGGAAGTCTTATACTTAACAACAGTTTGATCTGACTGTTCAACCGCAACTTTATTGGCAGTACATGCACCAAGAAAAAGAGTTAAAGGAAAGAGGAAGTAGGCTTTGCTCATATAATGGGTCTTTTTTAGTTCTTCTAATGTGTTAGGCTTTGGTTGCATAGTACAAGTGACAGGCATAATATCAAACATTCAGATGTAAACAGGTATGTATTTGGCTGGGTGTTGTTATCAGAGGTATATAATGGATAGAGTTGCGCCTGAAACTTGGTACGCAGTGGGCTTTTTTTTCTCTCTTATTTTAGGGCCATTTTTTATTGGCCTGTGTTTGATGAAACTTTATCGGTTTTATCGGCCCAAGAATGTGCCAGAGCCTGATGAGAACTCAGTGTTGGTAGTGTCCCAGATAAGTGCTCAGCGGGATGGTTTTTTTAAGATATATCTGCTTGGTCTGGCGGTGTGCTCACCCGGGTTTTACTACATCTATATGCGTTTTCTGGTGCACATTTAACCCTCAGGCGTGTAAAACCAATTTTACTTAATACCTGTTCAATTTGAAGGTGCAAATATGCCGCTAACGGTGTTAAAGATTTCTCATCAAGAGCAACTAAATAGCGAAATTTTTGCCTAGTTATCGACGATATTTTCTCGCCTCAAAATAGAACACTTAATTAAGCAATTTTGTATAAAGGGACATCCTTGTACCTTCTCTCACAAAGTTTTAGTCAACATCTTCGAAGCTGGGTAATGAATCAAACGCGCCATAGCGTGTCACAGCAAAGGCACCACAGCGGCTGGCATAAGCAATGGCACTGTTCACTGCTGATTGATTTGCTAAAAATGCATCAATGCTTTGTTCATTCCGGGCACGAATAATTGCTGCCAATAATCCACCTACGAATGCGTCTCCTGCGGCGGTGGTATCAACAGCATTTACGTCCGGGACATTCACAGAGCTTTGATAAGACTGACCATAAAAGTGAATGGGGTTTTTCCCGTCGGTGACGATTAGCAGCTTCACCTTGGCCGCTATGATGGCTTCAATGGTATGTGACAGTGGTTGTTCAGGGTGGCTTTGTGCATTCAGAAATACCAGCTCTTCATGGGAGAGTTTAACGATATCTGAGAGTGAAATAACATGCCAGATGCGTTTGGTACAGTGGGTCAGAGATGTCCACAGATTTTCTCTCAGGTTCATATCGAAACTTGTGTGCATGCCGTGCTCACGAGCCTGAGTTAACGCATAAATTGTCGTTTTATAGATGTTGCTTTCTGTCAGGCTGTTACTGCACACATGTAACAGTGAATGGGTGTCAAACATTGTTTCGGCAAAATCGTCTGCCCGAAATAACAGATCGGCTGCGGGCGGACGGTAGAAACTAAAACTTCGCTCTCCCGTGTCGTCCAGTGAAACAAATGCCAATGCTGTCTTTGCTTTGTCTGTCACTTTCACATAATCACAGTTAACTTCATACTGCGCCAAAGCGCGCTTGATAAAGTGACCAAACATGTCGTCACCCACCATGCCACAAAAGCTTGCGTTTACGCCTTGACGCGCTACTGCGACCGCTACATTTGCAGGCGCGCCACCAGCATATTTTGTAAAAGATTCAGGCTCTTTGCCGTCTGAAAGAAAATCGATCAGAGCTTCACCAAAACATACCAGGCTCATTATACCTCCCGCTTAAGTTGTTGTGCTCTCAGTACCTCGTAGCAAGCACCCATGGTATGATAATCCGTTTTTCCGGCCGGACTTTTTTCATTGCTGTAAGCTTGATTATTACAATCCAGGATCCGATACCAGGCGCCGTGTTCATGATCAATCATGTGCGCCCAGCAATACTGCCATATTTTGTCATACCACTGCCAGTAGCGGTCTTCGCCTGTTGCATCGGCAAGTAAGGCCGCAGCTGCGAAGCTTTCAGCTTGCACCCAGAAATACTTGTCAGAATCACAAATGCCGCCATCAGGTGCAAAGCCATAAAATATCCCGCCGTTCTTTGCGTCCCAGGCGATGTCTAAAGCCTTGTCAAATAAAGCTCTTGCACGCTCCAGCATCCAGTCTTGTGGACTATGGCGATACAGGATCAGGAGTAACTTACTCCATTCGGTTTGATGTCCGGGCTGAAAGCCCCACGGACGGAAAAGGTGTTTAGGGTTATCCAGATTATATTGCCAATCAATTTGCCATGCGCTTGTATAATGTTCCCAGATAAGTCCGTCAGCCAACTCAGCCTGCTGTACCGTCATCGTAAAGGCAAGTGATTGAGCACGCTCTAAAAACTTACTATCTGTTGTTGCTTCAAAGCACATTAATAATGCTTCACACATATGCATATTGGCATTTTGGCCCCGATAAGGATCAGCACTGCTAAAATCGCCGTTATATTCATCTAGATAGAGCTGAAATTCAGGTTGATAGTATTTTTCTTCCAGCAAAGTCCAGACGGACTCTATGGTCGCCGCAGCCGATGTTATGCCCGCATTGAGCGCCACCGCATTGGCCAGTAAAACAAATGCGAGTCCATAGCAGTGGTTCGTATCGTCCTCAATCTGGTTTTTATTCAGCACCCAGGCGTATCCGCCGCCAGGTTGCTTGTGTGATTGTTCCAGAAATTCCAGACCGTGTTTTACTTGGACCAAATAGTCAGGATCGGATGTTTGCAAATAAGCCATGGCATAGTTAAAAACAAAACGTGTACTCGAAACTAAGTGGCGTACATGTGCATTGTAAATCGTACCGTCATCCAGAAAGTGGTGAAAGAACCCGCCCTGGGGATCGATGCATCTTGGGTGATAGAACGCCATTGTCCGTTCAATATGTTTAAGTAAAAATTGATCGCTTCTGAAGTTTATTGACATAACCTTTCCAGTCATTGGGGATTCCGCCAGAGCAAATTGACCCAGCATTGCTTACTTTTGAACTCACTTTAGCATTATCAAAATTAAATTGGAACGGTCCAATAAAACATTTGTGATTTTTCTGTAACAGTGTGTAGAATCTCTAAATCCTTTAACACGGAGTATTCCAAGTGAGTGAAATCAACACTAACCAAAGTTATGTTGCCAGTGGAGATGCAAAAAACAACAACTATTTGTTGCCATTGACAGCAATGACAACCCTGTTTTTCTTGTGGGGATTTATTACTGTATTAAATGACGTACTTATCCCGCGCCTTAAAGCGGTGTTTGACCTGAGCTATACTGAAGCGATGCTGGTGCAGTTTTGTTTCTTCAGCGCTTATTTTATCGTGTCTTTACCTGCCGGCGCGTTTTTGAAGCGTTTTGGTTATAAAAATGGTGTCCTGACGGGCCTTGTAATAGCGGCTGGCGGATGTTTGTTGTTTTACCCGGCTGTTGTCGTTCATGAATACTGGCTTTTCCTGACGGCCTTGTTTGTGCTGGCGTCGGGTATTACTGTATTGCAAGTATCTGCGAACCCATACGTAGCAGCGCTTGGGCCAGAAAAAACGGCTTCCAGTCGGTTAAACCTGGCACAGGCCCTTAATTCACTGGGGACTACTGTAGGTCCTGCCGTCGGCGGCATGTTGCTGTTTGGTGCTGGTGCCAGCATGGCAACCGATGCGGCCAGTGCTGACTCGGTTAAAGTGCCTTATCTGATGCTCGCTGGTGCGCTGTTACTTATCGCGGCAGTGTTTGCATTTCTAAAACTACCCACCATTGAAGCGCATACTGAAGAGGGTGACTGTAAGGCTCGCGGCCACAAGCTCACAGAAGCGCCACACTTAGTGATGGGGGTTGCAGCCATTTTTTGCTATGTCGGCGCTGAAGTGGCAATTGGTAGCTTTTTGGTAAATTACTTTGCAGAGCCTTCAATTGCAGGTATGGAAGAGCATACCGCAGCGAAATACATCTCCTACTACTGGGGTGGCGCTATGGTAGGGCGGTTCATTGGCTCGGCCGCACTTCAGAAGATCGCACCTTCAAAAGCCCTGATGTTTAACGCAATTGCAATTATAGCGTTGTTACTGCTAACTATGTCTACCGATGGTAAGCTGGCCATGTTTGCGGTGCTAGCCGTAGGTCTGTTTAACTCAATTATGTTCCCGACTATCTTTTCCATCGCCATCGAAGGTCTGGGATCTTTGACCAGTAAAGGGTCTGGCTGGCTATGTCTGGCAATTGTAGGGGGCGCATTGATCCCGTTAGTGCAAGGCCTGGTGGCTGATAACGCTGGGATCCAGATTAGCTTCATAGTACCTATGGTGTGTTACGTCTTTATCGCCTGGTATGGCCTGAACGTTGTGTCACTTTACAAACGGTGGCAGCAAAAGGTCGAAAGTTAAAATTTATCACATCAAGCCGGCGCCATAGCCGGCTTTTGTTATTCAGTCGTTAGCCATTGTCTTTTTCCTCCTGCTATACCTACATTATCCGCATTTATTTCTTATCTTGTTTCTATTGAATACGTATTCATTTGCAGTGTAAGATAATGCTGGTTGGAACGGTCCAAATAATAACAAATTAAAGATAGGAGAGGTGCATGTTTCGCATCATATCGGTAGCCACAGCGGCTGCTTTGATATCTGTCTCATCGTTAGGGGTGGCGCAGGAGTCTAATACGCAGTGGGTAGATCCATTTATAGGTACTGGTGGTGACGGCCACACGTTTCCCGGTGCGGTTGTGCCTTTTGGCATGGTACAACTTAGCCCGGATACCGATAATCCAATGCGCGGCGTCTCACCGCAGCCTGAGATATACAAGCGATGCGCCGGATATCATTACGACGACACCACGATAGTCGGTTTCTCTCATACGCACTTTTCAGGCACAGGTCATTCTGACCTTGGGGATCTGCTGGTTATGCCAATCAGCGGTGAGGTAAAAACTAATCCCGGTACGGCGGAAGATCCTGATTCAGGGTATCGCTCGCGTTTCTCTCATCAACAGGAATGGGCAGAGGCTGGTTACTATGGGGTTGAGTTGCAAGATTACAATATAAAGGCTGAGCTCACCGCGAGTCCCAGAGTCGGTATGCATCAGTATAGCTTCAAAAACGGTGGTCAGGGCCATGTTTTGTTTGATCTCACCAGCGCTATTTACAACTTCGAGAACAAGGTTATCTGGAGCGATATTCGTAAAATCAATGATACAACATTGGTCGCTTATCGAGCCACCAATGGCTGGGCGCGTAACCGTCAAATGTATTTTGCGATAGAGTTTTCTCAACCTATAGATAACTACCGCTTTATCAATGAAGACAATATGCGTTATCGTTGTATGGGATGTCTTGGTAAAGAAAAGCATTCTACTATCGAAAATAAAGCGGTAAAAATGACAGCTGGTAAAGCCGTTAAGTTCGTAGCAAGTTTTGATGATGTCGAAAACAAACCGTTGAAGATTAAAGTAGCGCTTTCTGCGGTTAGCCGCAGTAATGCGCTCGAGAACCTCAAAGCTGAGATCCCTCACTGGGATTTCGATAAGGTGCGCGCAGATGCGAATGCTCAGTGGGCTGCCTATCTGGACAAGGTAGACGTAGAGGGCACCCGTTCCGAAAAGCGTCAATTTTACACCGCGCTCTACCATGCGTTACAGGCGCCAAGTTTATATCAGGACGTTAATGGGCAGTACCGCGGCGTAAACGGCGAAATTCATGATGGTAAAGGCTTTGAGCATTATACTTTGTACTCGCTTTGGGATACCTACCGAGCGTTACACCCGCTGTTGACCTATATCGACCCTGACAGAGTGTCTGGCATGATACAATCTATGCTCGTTCACTATCAGCAAAGCTATGAAAAGATGCTGCCTATCTGGTCATTCCATGCACATGAGACCTGGACCATGATTGGCTATCATGCGGTATCAGTTATCGCCGATGCCTATCTTAAGGGGATCCGGGATTATGATGTAGATCTGGCCGTGGAAGCCATCATCAATACAGCCAACAACCCAGTTTATGATGCCATCCCTGAGTACAAAAAGTTTGGTTATGTGCCTATGGATGTATTGCCAGAATCTGTCTCTATTACACTGGAATATGCCTACGACGATTTTGCGATTGCCAGAATGTTTGAGGCGATGGGTAAAAGCGAGCAGGCGAAGCAATATTATGCACGCGCTATGAGCTACAAAAATGTGTTCGATCCACAAAGTGGTTTTATGCGTGGTCGTGACAGCCAGGGTCGATGGGATCCAGAGTTTAACCCTTTTAAAGCAAAGTACATGGGACCTTTCACAGAAGGAAACGCCATGCAGTACAGCTTTTATGTACCTCAGGATGTAGCCGGGTTGATTGATTTGATGGGCGGAGATGACGCCTTTACTCAGCGCCTTGATGATTTGTTTGATACGCCTTTGTCTCAAGAAATGATTAAGGAGCATGAAGATATTGCAGGCCTGATTGGTAATTACGCTCACGGCAACGAACCAAGCCATCATATTGCCTATTTGTATAACTATGCAGGCAAGCCCTGGAAAACCCAGGAACGAATTCGCCAAATCATGGACACGCTGAGTTCGGATAAGCCAGATGGTCTTGCTGGCAATGATGACGTTGGTCAGATGTCTGCCTGGTATATTTTCTCTGCAATGGGCTTTTATCCAGTTGCGCCTGGCGACCTGGCTTATGCAATTGGCGCGCCTCAAACACCAAAGGTCACGCTTAAGCTCGCAAACGGTAAGCAGTTCACAACAACAGCCGTGGGGTTGAGCAAAACACATAAATATATTCAGTCGGTTACCTTAAACGGAAAAGCACTAGAGCGCAGTTACCTGACACACGATGACATCATGGCTGGTGGTGAGCTTAAATATGTGATGAGCGATAAACCAAATAAAAATTGGGGTAAAGGCCTGACGGCAAGACCGCCAGCTTTATCTGAATATAAGTAAACTCGCATGTCGACCAGATGATCACATGACAAGCCTGACTGAGTTGAACCAGGATACAGGTAAAAACTGCGCCACACGAAATAAAGACAAGTTTGTGATGATCATTGTAACTAATAAAAAAGGTGGGATTTGTCCCGCCTTTTTTCATTTTGAGTGCTGAAACCTGAACAATAACTAATCAGTTGAAAAATAAATCGTGAAAACAAGTGTATAATTAACTTTAGGCAACAAAAGTTTCGCCGATAAGGTAAGACAAACTCGTTAAGATTTGGTAAAACAAATTTGTATTAGTAGAATTAAGACAGGGCTTCCCATGTTCAGTGCGCTCAAATTTACAACTAAAATAACACTGGCCGCTTCATTGGTGCTGGTGATCGTACTTTCCCTCTTTACCGTGAACAACTTTATCCTGATGCGCTCACAAACGCAGGCCCAGTTAACCCTGGTGTTACAGGAGATCTCTGAGTCGGTTTCGCAAAATATTGCTAACTGGTTAAACGACCGGTTGGATATAGTTAGCGCTGTTGCCGGTGGACACCGCAGTAGTGACGCTTACTCAGACATACTAAGGCGTGTTCAAACCGCACATGAGGCTGGTCACTTCAAGAATACTTTTATCGGTACGCCTAATGGTCAGTTTGTACTAAATGACACAACAGTGGTGTTGCCTAACGATTTTGATGCTACGCAAAGGCCTTGGTACAAATTGGCGGAGCGAAAGCAAGATACTGCGTTTACCACGCCTTATATCGATGTAACAAGCAACGAGCTCACCATCACAGCCGTTGTGCCCATTATGAACAATGGACGTTTCTCTGGTGTCGCCGGTGGAGACATCGACATGGCAACAATCACAAACATTGTCAATGAAATTGACTTTCTCGGCTATGGTTACGGTTTCCTGTTAGATGCGGAAGGTCGGATCCTAAGCCACCCAGATACCCAACTCAACGATAAACCAATGACAGATCTGTTCGGCACTAAGCTTCCACTATCAGAGACGTTTGCGGATCTGACCATTGATGGGAAAGAAAAGCTGGTGTCATTTATTAAAATGCGCGGCATTAAAAATGTCGACTGGTACCTGGGCGTGGTGATTGACAAAGAGATTGCCTACAGCTCTGTGGCGTCTTTTAGAAATATGGCCCTGATCTATATGCTGGTGGGCGTTGTGGTTATAGTTGTTATGCTACAGCTGCTGCTTAAATATCTGATGCGGCCTATGGTTCACTTAAACGAAGCGATCAAAGACATAGCCCAGGGAGAAGGCGATTTGACCCGCAGGCTGGAGGTTGAAAACAACGATGAGTTTGGTGAGCTGTCCAATTACTTCAACCTGTTTGTAGACAAAATCCATGAGAGTATCTCTAAAGTAAAAGAGACCACGCTGGCACTTGAGCAGGTTATGGCGGGGCTGCAATCGCAAACACAGGGCGCACTCGATATCTACACAGAGCAAACCAAGCGTACCGACAGTGTCGCGACGGCGATCAATGAATTATCATCCAGTGCTGTAGAGATTTCAAATAATGCCAAACACGCCTCAGAGCTGGCGACTGAGGCAAATAGTTTGTCCAGCCAGGGCCAGATGGCACTGAATGCCAACATTGAAGAGATTGGCTCTCTCAGTGCTAAAATGCAGGAAGCACAATCGACTATTGATGGCCTGGATAAACTCACCGCAAGTATAGGTCAGGTGCTGGAAGTTATTAAAGGCGTCAGTGAACAAACCAACTTGCTGGCGCTTAATGCCGCAATTGAAGCAGCACGAGCCGGCGAAGCCGGACGAGGGTTCGCTGTTGTGGCCGATGAAGTAAGACAGCTAGCCCAGCGTACTCAGGAGTCGACTCAGGAAATTGAAAATACGATAGGTGAGTTGCAGCAAGGTTCGGCATCAGCCGTTGCGGTCATGAAATCAAGTATTGATGACTCCAGCAATAGCGCTCAGCAAGCGCAATCCGCAGGGACTAGGATGCAGGAAGTTACTCATGCCATCGACTCTATCGACGGTGTAAACCATGCCGTTGCCAGCGCAACGCAAGAGCAAAATGCAGTGATCCAGTCACTCGACAGTGATATTCATGGCATCAGTGATCTGTGTGTCGAAGGCAGTGACAGTTTGACCAAGACGCTCCGGGAATGTCAGACATTAAAATTGCAATTTGACGAACTCGAAAACATGCTCGCCAAATTTAAAGTGTAATCTTTCACAAGGCTGCGAATACGCAGCCTTTTTTAATTTATTGCATAAGTATAAATAAACTTCTCCATTGCTGATATATGACAGCTGTAACCTAAATGTATTTTTAGCGCAACATGGGTGTCATTTAGGCACATTAGACTGCACGCAATTCCAATATAGCAACAAGCAAATATTAAAAGGTGTATGCGATGAAGTGCGTTAACCACTTGCTATTAGCAGGTATGGTCGCCGTTGCGGCTAATGCTCAGGCAAATGATCTGGACAAGGTCATTGATTCAAGTTCGGCTATTAACCAGTCAGCCCTCCAATCTCAGAATAAAATAAATTCTATTGCAGATGACATGCAATCAAGACTGCAAAAGTTTAGAACACTGAATAAAGAAATTGATGGCCTGGTTGTTTACAACAGCCAGTTAGACAAGCAGATCAAAAATCAACTAGAAGAAATGGCTGCGATTAACGAGTCTATGGATCAGGTGTCTGTGATTGAACGTCAGATCACGCCGCTGATGATGCGTATGATCACAGGTCTTGAGCAGTTCGTTACACTGGATGTTCCTTTCCTAAAAGAAGAGCGTGCGGAGCGCATTGCTAAATTACAAGCAATGATGGACCGCGCGGATGTTTCTTCAAGTGAAAAGTTCCGTCGCGTACTCGAAGCCTATCAGGTAGAAGTTGAGTACGGACGCACTATCGAAGCTTACTCTACTTTGCTGACGGTAGACGGTCAGGAACGAGAAGTCGATATGCTACGCATTGGTCGCCTTGAACTGCTTTACGTGACTAAAGATGGCAGCAAAGCGGGCAGCTGGAACAAAGACAGCAAGTCATTTACTGCACTGCCAGACACCAACATCAGTCAAATCAACAAGGGTATCCGCATCGCGCGTAAGCAACTGGCACCGGATATGTTAACTCTGCCAATTCAGGCTGCAGAATAAGAGGTATATGATGAACTTTTTTAAATCTTTCAGCCTAAAAACTGTAATGGCAGCGACGCTTGCATTATCTAGCTCAGCGTTTGCAGCAGAACAAGCAATGGACCTGGATACACTGTTAAAGCAACTTGAACAGGGGCAGAGCGCACAAAATGCACAAAATGCACAGCGTGAAGCCCAGTTTAAAGCGCAACAGAGTGAGCAGGTAAGAATGTTGCGCGAATTGACCGCTAACCGTGATGGCGAACTCAATCGCTCGGAGCGCCTGGAAACTCAGTTCGAAGAAAACGAAATTAAGCTAGGTAATTTGGGCGACACGCTGTCAAAGCGCATGGGTTCATTGAAGGAACTGTTTGGTGTGCTTCAGCAAGTAGCAGGCGATTCAAGCAATAAGTTCCGTACCTCAGTTGTATCTGCAGAAATTCCTAACCGTAGTGCGTTTATGGATGACATGGCCAAACGCATGGGCTCAAGCACTAAACTGGCGTCTATCGAAGACATTGAAAAAGTATGGGTTGAGCTGCAACGTGAAATGACAGAGCAAGGGAAAGTATCTCGCTATACCACGGATGTGATTGTTGCAGGCGGTGCCAAAGAGCAAAAAGAAGTTTTGCGTGTTGGTGCGTTTAACCTGATTGCTGATGGTAAATACCTGTCTTACAACCCGGAAACCAATACACTGTCTGAGTTGACCCGTCAGCCTACAGCACGTTTCATGGAGAGTGCGGCTGAGCTTCAATCTGCGCAATCTGGTGCCGTTGACTTTGCACTAGATCCGACAGGCGGTTCAATCCTGGGTCTGTTGGTTCAGGCGCCAAACACCAAAGAACAAGTAGAGCAGGGCGGAGCCGTTGGTTACGTTATTCTGGGTGTCGGTCTGATTGCCTTATTAATTGCCCTTGAGCGCTTTATCTCTCTGATGATTATGGGTGCGAAAATCAACCGCCAGCTGAAAGATTCTGTTGCACGCGAAGACAACCCGCTTGGCCGCGTAATGAAAGTCAAAGAGCAATATCCGGATGTTGCCTATGACACACTAGAGCTTAAGTTAAGTGAAGCTATCTTGCGTGAAATGCCGAAAATTACACGTAACCTGACTCTGATTAAGATTATCTCAGTGGTAGCACCCCTATTGGGTCTGCTTGGTACTGTAACCGGTATGATTAACACCTTCCAGGCGATTACCCTGTTTGGCACAGGTGACCCGAAACTGATGGCCGGTGGTATCTCAACAGCGCTTGTTACAACCGTACTGGGTCTGGTGGTCGCGATTCCTACCGTATTCCTGTACACCTTGCTTAACACGCGTTCTCGTAATTTGCTGCTTATCCTTCAGGAGCAAAGTGCAGGCATCATTGCTGAGCGCAGCGAGAAAGGAGCGTAATTGTGGTTCTTTTAGTAGATGCAATCAATGCGCTACGTGAGTTCCTAGACACAGGTGGCCAGGTTCTCCTGGTCATCGGACTGGTCACATTTGTGATGTGGCTGTTGATCCTCGAACGCTTTATGTTTGTTTTCGGCAAGTTCAGAGCCTATCGCAAAGATCTGCTGAACAGCTGGACAAGTCGAGAGGAAAGAAACAGCTGGAACGCAGAGCAGATCCGTCAGGCCATGATCTCACGAGCAGGAATTCAGCTTAACTCAAACCTGCCTTACATCAATGTCATGGTTGCCTTGTGTCCGCTACTCGGGCTACTAGGTACGGTAACCGGCATGATTGAAGTATTTAATGTAATGGCAATCACAGGGTCGGGAAGTGCCCGGTCTATGGCTGCCGGTGTTTCTAAAGCAACAATCCCAACTATGGCTGGTATGGTTGGCGCGCTGTCAGGGGTTTTTGCCTCTACTTTCTTGCAACGTAAGGCAAAACGCGAAGTAGAACTGTTAGAAGACAAGCTGTTGCTTGATCACTAGAAAAGAATTGAGGAAACGTAATGAGAGCTCCATTAGCAAAGGTTTTTCAGGAAGAAGAAGCCGAAGAAATTAACATGACACCCATGTTGGACGTTGTATTTATCATGCTTATCTTCTTCATCGTAACAGCATCGTTCGTTAAAGAAGCTGGTATCGATGTAAACCGCCCGGAAGCAGCCACGGCAGTTAAAAAGCAGCGTGCAAATATACTTGTTGCCATCTCAGACAAAGGTGAAATTTGGATTAACAAACGCCAGGTCGATATCCGCGCTGTACAGGCAAACATTGAGCGTCTGAAAGCGGAAAACCCACAGGGTAGCGTGGTCATTCAGGCCGATAAGAAAGCAACAACCGATACCTTAATCAAGGTAATGGATGCATCTCGTGCTGCAGGCGCATTCGATGTATCAATTGCGGCCCAGGAATCATAGGAATAGAAAAGATGCGTTACTTACTAGCACTCGTTATTGCAGGTATTGTGACTTTTTTCTTGTTTCTTGGCATGCAGGCACTGATCACAGGCGGAGAAGGCAAGATGGACGAGCCTGTTAAGGGCAACGTGCTTGATTTTGTCCGCCTGAAAAAAGAAGAAACTGTTGAGAAAAAAGAACGAAAACCACAAAAACCACCTACACCCAAAGAGCCTCCTCCGCCAATGGATGCGCCTCAAATGCAAAGCAACAACCTGGATGCTGCTGGCGCCGATTTCAACTTCAGTGCTGACGTGACGGCTGATGTTGATCTAGCTGGTGGCCTGGCCTTGGAATCCAGTGACGGTGAATATTTGCCTATTGTTAAAGTGGCACCTGTTTACCCCAGACGCGCCCTTTCAAGAGGGATCGAAGGGTATGTCATCGTAGAGTTTGTCGTAACAAAGCAAGGTACAGTCAGAAATCCGGTTGTGGTGAAAGCCGAACCAGAAAATATATTTGACCGGGCAGCAATGGACGCAGCGTTGAAGTTCAAATACAAGCCGAGAGTTGTGAATGGTGAGGCCGTTGAGGTCGCCGGTGTTCAGAACAAGATCTCATTCCAGATTAACGGCTAGAGTAAAAAGGTGCGATTATGAAAACGTTTAAAAAGCTACTACTTGTCAGTGCATTAAGTTGTACCGGTCTGGTAGCCCCAAGTCTGTTGTCTGTTTTGCCCGGCGTTGACCTTGCCGTTGCGAACGCTGAGACTAAAACTAAGCGAGTGCCGGCATTGCGTGAAAAGGTATACAGTCAGCTTGCGAGAGCGCAAAAGCTTGCCGATGAAGGGGATGTTAAAGGCGGTCTTGAGGTACTTGATACCATCAAGAAACGTGCAGGCAGCATGAACTCTTATGAAGTGGCAATGATGTATAACTTCTATGGTTTCATCTATTACAACGAAAATCAGCTGGACAAAGCCATTGCCTCTTTTGAGCTGGTGGTAGCTGAAGAGGCCATCCCAGAGTCATTACGATTATCTACTACATTTAGTCTGGCACAGCTGGCAATGGCTAATGGTGATTATAAAGCAACTGTAGAATATCTGGACAACTGGAAGAAGATAAATACTCAGCCAGTTAAAAGCAATTATTATGTATTGAAAGCGCAAGCACTTTACCAGGATAAAAATTACCAGGCAGCTGTAGAGAATATTAATCTGGCAATATCGTTAACTGAAAGTGAAAATAAAGTGCCGAAAGAAAACTGGCTGGTTTTGCAGAGGGCTTTATATTACTCACTTAATCAGCCAGAAAAAGTTGCAGAAGTCCTTGAAAAAATGATTAAGCTGTTTGATAAGCCAGAATACTGGGTTCAGCTTGCAGGTATGTTTGGTGAGCTTGGAGCTGAGAAAAAGCAGCTTGCTATTCTCGAAACTGCTCATCAGCGTGGTTTTATAAAGAAACGTAGCGATATAATTCAGCTTGCTCAGGTCTATCTTTTTAATGGCTTGCCTTATAAGGCTGCCGTTGCATTAGAGGAAGGCATTAAAAGTGGCGTGGTTAAGGGTAATGCAAAGAACTATGCATTCATCGCAGAAGCGTATGTCCAGTCTAAAGATGAAGATAAGTCTATCGATTTCTTCGCTAAGGCAGACAAAGAAGTTGAGCATGGTAACTACCTCCAGCGTATTGCCGAAGTCTACATTAATCTGGAAAAGTTTGATGAAGCCGCGGATTCTGCCAGAGCTGCCTTGGAAAAAGGTGCTTTAACGTTCGAGTCTAATGCTTATGTTGCATTGGGTATGGCTCAATATAACCTTAAAAACTTCGATGCTTCTATACTGGCGTTTGAACAGGCGGAAAAGCACAAAAAATCGGCTAATCTTGCGAAGCAATGGATTAAGTACGTAAAGCGTGAAAAAATTCACGCTGAAACATTAAAACAAGCACTGTTATGATTTTATAATCGCAACACCAAAGCCGCCTTCGGGCGGTTTTTTTATGTTTAAAAGTCAAATGTCATCTTTATTTACCAAAAGTGTAACCTTATCGTCATGAGGTGAATCTATTCTTTACTCAAGCTTTTTATTGCGCTTATAACTATTACTTTTTCGGAGATATAAAATGAAACTTGCTGGGTTATTTAAAGTAAGCCTTATCACTTCTGCTTTGGTTCTTGCTGGCTGTGGCGGTGATGTCAATATAACACCAACTACAAATGACAATCGCGTAGATAACTCTCAGGATGTCGTATCACCAGGTACGGGTGGCGACGTTGATAACGGCGACAAAGATTCGCCGACGGCAATCACTTGTGCTAGTTACACAATGGAAGGCACAGAATATAAAGGTGAGCCAGATTCAGATAACAAGAACTGTGTTTACACCCAGGCATTCGCTAGCTACGCAAAAGACATTACATCTTCTTTCCTGATTAACGCACTTCCTAATGGCGGCGCGCACATCTTTGAAGGTGCGCTTTTCATCGGTAAGGATGTTGATACTTCTAAAGGCGAAACTGTTAATACAGACGGCCCAACTCTGACAATCGAAGCCGGTGCAAACATAGCATTCACTAAAGCTGAAAACTTTGTTCGTATTGCTCGTGGTGCGAAAATCAACGCTATCGGTGAGGTAGATAAGCCAATCACCTTTACATCAATTAATGAAATTGACGGCGATGACACAACTGTGCCAGCGATGCAGGACTGGGGTGGTATTCAGGTAAACGGTATGGCTCAGACTGTTGAATGTTCAAAAACTGAGGCAGAGCAAGGTCAATGTAACGTAGACGCAGAAGGCGTAGTTTCTTACTACGGCGGCAATAACAACGAAGACAGCAGTGGTGTACTACAACACGTAGTAGTTAAATATGCTGGTTTCGGCGTTGAAGGCGACGAACTTAACTCAATTACCCTAAATGCGGTTGGTTCAGGCACAACTGTTGACTATGTACACATCCACAATGGTTACGATGATGGTATCGAGCTATTCGGCGGTACAGTTAATATCAAACACATTGTAGTTACTGAAACAGCAGATGACGGTATCGACTGGGATACTGGCTGGAAAGGTAACGGTCAGTTCATTTTGGTTCAAACGTTAACTCAGGGTAACCACGGTTTTGAAACTGACGGTGGTAAAAAAGATCCTTCATCTGCTGATGGTCAGGATCGTGCAACAACGGTATCTTACCCAACTATCGCTAACGCAACTGTTGTTAGTAATGGCGTAAAAGGTCCACGTGGTTACGGCGCAGGTATGGAAATGAAAGAGTGGGGTAAAGCTCAGCTTCATAACATGTTGTTTGTAAACGCGGGTACAGAAGCCGGTGCAGGGTGTTTTGACCTTTACAATGAAAAAGATAAATCTACCCCTATGGGTGTTCACGCTAATGCCAAAGCTGGCGACATCGCGTTCAAAAACTCTGTATTTGCATGTGGCCTGAACTTCGAAGCGGTTAAAGAAACGCTTACTGGTGACCTGGCTGATTTCGACATCGAAGCTTGGTTCACGGCAGCTGACAGCGGCAACAAACTAATCGGCTTTAAAGATTTTGCCAGCGTACTGGGCGAGAACGGTGTTGCAACTAAAGGCTCAATTCTTGATAAAGATGGCAACACAGTGGCTGTCGAAAGCAGCAAGCTGAGCGAAGACAACTCATTCTTCGAAGATGTTACCTACATCGGTGCAATCGGCGAAAGTGAAACAGACACTACTTGGGCGAAATTTGTTGCTATGTCTTTAGAGCGCACGAAGTAATCTAATCCATTTCTAGCTTTTAACAGGGCGCATTCATGCGCCCTTTGTGAATCCGGTTTTGGTTTAGAGGAACGACAAATGAAACCAATCAAAAAGTTTAAAACCAATTTGATCACGCTTTCTTTGCTTTCTCTTACTTCCCCTTTGGCTGTACATTCGGTTTCAGCAGAAGAGACAGCGCAAGAGATTGAAGAAGTAGTTGCGGTGGGCAGCCGCCTTAAAGGCAGTGCCAGTGCAGTTATTGAAGAAAGGAAAAATCAGGCCTTCGTTGCTGATATCATGGGTGCAGAGCAGATCTCGCGTACTGGTGACAGTGATGCAGCGTCGGCACTTCGCCGTGTAACAGGTCTCAGCCTGGTAAACGATAAGTTTATTTATGTGCGTGGTCTGGGTGAGCGATATTCAAGCGTCCGATTAAATGGCGCTCAGGTTCCAAGTCCTGACTTAACGCGTAACGTAATTCCGCTAGATATCTTTCCATCGAGTATCATTGAATCTCTCGCTGTGCAAAAAGCATATTCACCAAATATGCCAGCAGCGTTTGGTGGCGGTGACGTAAATATCCGTACCAAAAGTATTCCCAGTGATCGCGTCCTTAAGTTAGAGATTGGCGTTGCACATAAAGACACTAACAGCAAAGGCTTTGTTTACAACGGAAGCGATGACGACTGGTTAGGAGAAGACGACGGCCTGCGCGGTATGCCGGTTGCGGTAACTAATGCGCTGAGCAAATACGTAAATGGCATATCGGATATCTCACGTCTGAACATTCGTGCTGTAGAAGCACAAGACCGAGGTGAAGCGGTAACACAGCAGCAGGCAATCGAGCTTAATAAAGACATTACCAAAGCACTGCATCGCGATTTTGGTATGGTTGAAAAAGACCTGGATCCTGATGTTGGCGGTAAACTGGTTTATGGCGACCGTTTTGACGACCTGTTCGGTTTGGGTGGGCAGTTTGGCTTTTTAGCGTCATTGGCGTACGACCATGAATGGTCACACAGTAAAGGCTATACGGCAGTTCTGGCGTCGGTAGACAATGCCGATTCTAACTGTGGCGAAAGCCCATTGGCTTGTTATTCCGCTCGTGATGACAAAGAGTCAACTAAGAAAAATGTTAAGTTAAACAGTTCACTGAGCCTTGGCTATAAAATCAATGACCATGATCTGACGGCAAGCTTTATGAAGCTTCGCGACACAGAAGATGAAGCGTCAGTGTCCATTTACCAGGAGCCTTCGAAGTCTCTGAGTAAAGAAGACGGCGAAGTTCAGCGTAAGCATTTGACCTCTTTCGAACAACGCGAATTGGAAATAGTCCAGCTCCGCGGTACACATAATTTAAATTATGATTTCCTTAAGAGCGTGAACCTCGATGGCCTCGGTTTTGACTGGCATTATACAGATTCTACGGCAACTACTAACATCCCAAGCGAGCTGGAAATTACAGCTAGAGATCGTTATGAAGATGGGGCGTACGTCGAAACCTATACCAGCGGCGCACTAGGTGGCGATCCTTTCTTATATCGCTTTGTCGATATGGAAGATAAAGTTGAAAATTACGGCTGGAACTTATCTAAAGCCTTTTATTTCGACAATTCAGAGCTTGAAGTCAAAGGCGGTGGTTATTTTGTAGAGAAAACACGTGACTATCGAACGGATTTCTTTAAATATCGCTTTGGCCCTAGTGAAGTGATCAGCCTTGCTGATACTCACAGTCAGGCACTGGGTATGGGCAGCTACTTTAAGGACGATGCAGTAGTAGACAGTGTCGATGTAGAACTATTGTTCCAGGAACCAACAGCAGATGACTATCTTGCTGCACAAAAAATCGATGCTTACTTTGGCGCATTCGACTACGTCTTTAAAAACGACTGGCGACTCTCTGGTGGTTTGAGATACGAAGATTTCAGACAAGTCGCACTGGCATTTTCTCGTTCAGCTTATGACTCAGCATTATTGCAAGATAAATTAAGCGAAGAAGCGATTAAAGATGCTACTGTGATGGAAGATGAAACATTCGGCTCATTGTCCATGACATACAGCCAGGAAGGCTATCAGGTTCGTTTTGGCTGGGGTGAAACCATCGTTCGTCCAGATTTACGTGAACTTACACCTGTTCAGTATCAAGACCCGCTAACAGATTACAGAACTTTGGGTAACCCAACTTTGCAATCAAGCTATCTTGATAACTTCGACGCGCGAGTCGAGTTCTATTTCGACGGTGGTGACAACTTCTCAGTTGGTGCCTTCTATAAGGACATCGATAAGCCAATTGAAGCACAGCTTACTGAACGCGACGGTCGTTTTACACTTGAGTTTGAAAATGCCGACAGCGCCTATGTATACGGCCTGGAAGCTGAGTGGTTGGTCGAGTTGTCAGCAGATATGCTAGGTGGTGCGTTCTTTACGTCTGGTAACCTGACAGTCAGTGATTCTGAAGTTGAAATTTTAGAAAGTGCACGTGGTGATTTAACAAATATTAAGCGCCGAATGAGTGGCCACTCTAAATACGTAGCCAACTTTCAGTTGAACTACGATTCGCACAACGGTAACCACCAGGGTTCATTAATATATAATGTATTTGGTGACCGCATCCTGGCGGCAGGTGTAAATGGATTCGACGATGCGTACGAGCAGCCAATCAATTCTTTGGACCTTGTGTATAGTTATTATCCAACGTTTAACACAACGATTACTGTAAAAGCTAAGAACCTGCTTGGTCAGGACTTTGAAGTTCAGCAAAACGATGTAGTTATTCGTTCTCGTGAGAATGCACAGCAAATCAGTCTAGATGTTTCTGTTGAGTTCTAAAGATTCGCGGTTTGAGCGAGAAAAAGCCTGACCTTCGGTCAGGCTTTTTTAATTCTGACATCGATTTACCTTAAGATCTGACAGTTAGCGTTGAAACTATTTACTAAAACGGTATCGTTGTGACGCGTATTGAAGGGGCGCAGTTTTACTTTTTTCAAATTGGATACTTTGTAAATTAGACTGAGTAAAAATCTGCATTGAAGCAAAGTTTCTTATTTAAGATGCCTTAGTTTAAGGTGTGGCTTACGCTTTCAATAGAAGCGTTTATTGGCAGTGTAATGTAAATGAGACTTAAGTCAGTTTTAAGTTACAAATTATTTTCTTTAATTTCAGCTTGTTGTAATCAAAATTACTTGAATACTCGCTAAACTTAAGCCATACTTTGTTCTAATTTAGTACTGCAATTTTATGATAATTTGACCTGAGCTCAAATTATCAACAACCTAGTTCTAAACTGTTGCTTAGGCGACAGTGTGGGACACAACCTTTACATGTTGTATCCAAACCCCGCTTTCGCGGGGTTTTTTATGATTAATGTTCAATTTTGACGCTAAAAGTATAGTTTCTTATAACAATGTTTGCTATTTTTAGACGTCTAGACATACCTCTCACGCAAAATACTCAATGATTCAAAAAAAGGTAATACCATGAAAAAAGTAGGACTAATTGGTTGGCGTGGAATGGTCGGCTCTGTGTTGATGCAACGTATGCACGAAGAAAATGACTTTTCTGATATTGAACCTTATTTCTTTACAACATCGCAAGCCGGTCAACCGGGGCCAGAAGTTAAGTCTCAGTCCAAGGCATTGTTAGATGCATATGATCTCGGTAGTCTCTGTGAGATGGACATCATTTTGTCTTGTCAGGGCGGCGATTACACAAAAGCAGTGTACGATAAATTAAAAGAAACTGGCTGGCATGGTTACTGGATTGATGCGGCTTCAGCTTTGCGAATGTCGTCGGATAGCATTATTGTCCTGGATCCGGTGAACAGAGATGTAATAGAGCAGGGTCTTGAGCAGGGCGTGAAGACCTTTGTTGGCGGTAACTGCACCGTGTCACTGATGTTACTGGCCCTGGGTGGGTTGTTTGAACAGGATCTGATTGAATGGGTCAGCCCAATGACATATCAGGCAGCTTCCGGAGCCGGCGCACGAAATATGAAAGAGCTGATCTCTCAGATGGGCGAAATACATGATTCTGTGAAAACACAGCTGACAGATCCCAGTGCGGCAATACTCGAAATTGACAAACTTGTAGCCGAAAAGCTTAAGTCACAAAGCTTGCCTACAGATCAGTTTGGTGTACCTCTGGCCGGTAGCTTGATCCCTTGGATTGATGTATCTATGGAAAGTGGCCAGAGTAAGGAAGAATGGAAGGCGCAGGTCGAAGCAAATAAAATCCTGGGTTCAAGTAAGCAACCGATCCCAGTTGATGGGATCTGCGTTCGTATCGGTGCAATGCGCTGCCATGCTCAGGCATTAACGATTAAGTTAAGAGAAGACATTGCGATTGAAAAAATAGAAGAAATTTTAGAAGCGCACAACGAATGGGTTACGGTCATTCCTAATGATAGAAAAATAACCGAACAGGAGCTGACACCCGTTAAAGTGACGGGTACACTGAATATCCCTGTTGGTAGAATACGTAAACTGACGATGGGCCCGGAGTATATTAGCGCATTCACCGTAGGCGATCAGCTACTTTGGGGTGCTGCCGAGCCTTTACGTCGTATGCTGCGGATTATTGTAGAGCAATAAAGCCCACGCTCTAAAAGTTTCAGATAAAAGCATCAAGCAAGGCTTAGTGCTTTTATCTGTCATTCGTTTCAGCAGAAAATAGACTGTCAATTTGGACATGACATACGTCGTATATAGTCAAACAGAGCAAACCAGCTAATTTGCTGAACCCACATGGGCAGCTGTTACTTATATATTATATCCTATAATATATATTATGTTAAATGGCATTATTTTCTAAAAATAGCCTCTCCATGCCATGGCCCTATTTATCTTGTATTACTAGCTTAAGACATGCTTAGTTGAGGATACCAGATTCGTCTCTCGATGTTATTTATCATCAGTTAATGAGCCATTTTGGCTCAGCTAATTCTACATCTTTTTTCGAAAATCTTGAGCAAGATCTCCACTCGAGGTTCTGAGATGATAAACACTTTTGTAGTATCTGAAAATAAGGGATATCTGATGCACTTAAAAGACCGATACTAACCAGTATCGGTCTTTATTGTTGTTTGAAGCAGACCAGCTAAATATCATACAAATAAGCGCGCTCAAAAAGATAAATCCAAGCAAAAGCTACGGCGTCTTTTCTTTTGGCGCGCCGATACATTTTAATGGCTTGAGCACGCTGAATGAATAATTGAATTGATTTGATTATGTCGCTTCTGCCATTCGTTTGAATATGATGCTGGCTTGTTTGCCAGATGCTCGGTAGCTTCTGCAAACAACTTCATGCATGACATCGCGGGTATAGTTTTTGCCGCGAAATCAGCATAGCCCGCTGCTGAAAAGAGTTTGGCTGCAGTTGCAGGTGCATTCGCCGAATATGCGAATTCGCCAGCCTTTGCTACAAACGGGTTAACATCGAACACATTTACTATTAGCACTAATACTGCAATGACAACTAGGAATGTATGTTTTATAAAGTAATTCACTGTGTCCCTCCTAATGTCCTACATACATAACAGACAGTAAGTTACATTCGATAGTCTGTAAAGACGTTTATTTCAGACGTGAGTGTTCAGCTGATCCATATGAGATTTCCTGATATATTGAGAATTTCGTTAAAAGGAGTTTAAAGATGTCCTGGATGTCTCAAATGCTTTTCCTCAGTACTTTGATTGCTGTCGGCCTGTCTTGGAAAGCACTAACAAGAGGTTTGAAAAAAGACCCTTACAGTATGCATTTCATCATTCCACTCTTCTTATCGGTTGCCATTATCCTTATTGAGTACTTTGATAAGTTTGGATTTGACCCCAACAACAGAAATATCAAGGACTGGGTAGATGGTGCTGTGTACCTAAACAATATGCTAACTCCTATATTGTTGTTGGCCACGATCTATCTGCTATACCGTACGTGGCTAACAAGCAAACAAGAACTAGCCCAGACTCAGGATATTCTGAGAAAAAAAGAAGATTTAGAACTTTTGAGGTCAAGGATACAACTGTTGAACAAAAATCTCGATGTAACGCCTTCAGCCTATTTAGACTTTAAGGCTAGTGTGCAAGTTTTAAAAAACAACAGTGAAACAAACGAATCCGGTTTTTTGGATGATTTACATTCGGTAATAAACAGGGTTAGAGGCATACTGCTAAAAGATTCGGCGAAGCCGTTGAGATTAGATGCGCACAATACCTTTGATGAGCTTATAGTCTTAAGCGCATCAGTTGGGAATAAGGCTCCAACATTTAGAGATATTTTCAGTATGCAGTCTAAGCACCACGCAACTGCTTATTTAAGACTTATGAAATCAGGCCTGGGAGATAGAAAAGAAGAGGATATAAAGAGGATCCTTAACAACCTAGTCTTGCTCCTCTATAAAGAAACATATTTTTCGGTGGTCAAAGAATACAAAGAGCGAAATGAAGTAAGCGACCCAAGTAAATATCAAGATATGTTGGTAGCTGAGATGGCTGCAAATGTAAGACAACTAATTGAAAATTCTGATTACGAAGATGTACTTTCCAAAGAATATCAGTTTCATTTTACTTCGGTAGAGTTCGAAGGGTTAAAAGCTCTTGCCGACTCCAATCCCTTGTAAAACGTTTGACACCAAGAACTCAGCTCCATAATTTTGTACTCGCTCCCACAGTAAACGACGAGCGATGAAAAACTATGGAGCAATTGCCCCTACCAAAACCGCCTAAATTTTGCGTATTCCGGTTGAAACCGAACAGCCAGGTGCTTGTTAGCAAGGCCAACAACGCGTCAAAGGTCTGTGACCTTGAAGGCGCGAACCGAGAATTTGAACTCGAACTAACCAATGTCCGTGAGGATGACGCATTAGCCCTGGATGCGTTCCTGGCCGAATTCCGTGGTCAGCTGGGCAAGTTTGTCATGCAAGACTTCAAATCTAGAAAAAGCCCTGCTGTTGACCGAACTTGTGACAACCCAAACCTGTCGCTTGTATCGCTAACATTAGCACTAAAAACAAGCCATTAACCTACTTACTGAGGTGCCCGCCCTGCTTCACCAAAATAACAATTATGCAAAATGTTAAATTATACTGTATACAATATAATCTTGCTGATGTAAGTTACACAAAGCTTTCGTAACGTTCAAAAATCCACTGTATCTTTATGGTTTGAAGTTAGGTGGCTGATATAAATGCACTTTTATGCAGTTCAAGGAAAATAACATAGTACCAATAAAGGTACTTGCAACAACGCTACAAGTTAACTTAAGGGATAAGAAAACAGGTTCTTAACATCCATATGTTAACAAATAAAAACAACAGGAGAACACTATGCCTTTTTCTAAACGTGTGTTGGCAAAAACACCGACCAGAAAAACACTCAGCCAGGCTACGGCTATTTTGCTGACTACGCTGTCCCCCGTCTCTGTATTTGCAGGCGAGCCTGTCAAGGTAAAACAAACTGAACTTGATAGTAGGATACAATCCGTATTTGCGAATTCCACCAGCCATAAACATGCAGGACAGATCTGTGGTACCGACCACAATTCGCAGGATTGGTCTGCTATCCAGAAAGAGAATTTCAGACAACGGTCTTTGAGCTCTAGTTTTGCAACGCACATTATGTCTGAGCTTGCGAGCCAGGACGATCTTGCAGCAGAAAATGGCAATGGTGTTCCCGGACGTTACTATATTCCTGTGGTAGTGCATATTTATGGCGACAGATACAACTGTGAAACAGGCACCTACTGCTTAACTGAGCAAAAAGTCATAGACGGACTGAACAAGTCTAACCAGGATTTCCTGGGTTTAATCACAGATGATGGACCCATTGCGCCTGAGTTTCAGGCAATCAGGCAAAACCTTAACATTGAATTTGTATTGGCAAAAAAAGATCCAAACGGCCAACCAACAAATGGTATTGTCCGCCACCCAGAAAAGGCAGGATATGGTAAAGGCAGTGGCGTTGACGATCAAATTTCAGCTGATGCCTGGGACAACTTTAAGTATATGAATATCTATATTCAGCAAGACTTATATGATGATGGGTCTACCAATAACTCCGGCGTAGCCTGGTATCCGCAATTGAGTATGTCTCAAAATGGCTTGTCACGGGTTGTTTATAATGGTGATTATGTTGGCGCTAACACCAATGAAAACTTCCGCTCTGTTTTGACCCATGAATTTGGTCACTGGCTAAACCTGCCCCATACCTTTGATGGCGATGTCTGTACAATTCATTCTGAGGCTTTTTGTAATGCGACTGGCGACGGCTCGTGCGATACGCCGCAAATGAGTAGCAGCATATTACAGAACAACGCAAAAAACTGCCTGGGTCAGCCCACGAACACAGAAAACTTTATGCACTACTCTGATAACTATGCCATGTTCACCAGTGATCAGGTAGACAGAATGACCGCTGCCCTTCATGGGCCTGCAAGGGCAACGCTTTGGTCTAATGCAAACCTAATCGCCACTGGCCTTGATGAATATACCAGCAATGCTGATCATCCATGGGATGGCACGTCCGGCGCGGTTACGCCGCCAAAGGGCGATGTTATTCAGTCATTCACTAATTTGTCGGGACAAAAAGGTGAAGTAGATAATTACGAGGTCTCGGTGCCTGAAGGTACTCAGGCCGTCGCCTTTTATTTAGACGGTTACGATGAAGATCCTGATATGTATGTATCTAAGGGCAAAGCACCGGTTAAAAATGGCGACAACTGGGACGCTGATTTTATCTCATTCAGAAGTGCAGGCTCTCCGGAGCTGGTGACGATTTCTGCTCCATCCAGTACAGTGCCCTATCACACTGCAATTGACGCTTTTAGTGCTTATTCAAATGCGACGCTTAGTGTCATTTCTGGCACTGACAATACGCTGTGCAATGGCTGTGAGCGCGTATTCTTAGCCGAGATTAATAACCTGGAGTCTGTTAAAGGTGCCGATCCAAAAACCTATCAGTTTGAAATTCCATCTGACGCTGTACGCACGGTTGCGGTAATGCCTGGCGGGTATCAGGGTGATCCAGATGCCTATGTTAGTATGAACTCAGTGCCAACGGCTGATAACCATGACTGCGGGCCATTCAGTGCGCCAAGACACAGCGAGTACTGCGAATTTGCAGCTGGCGGTGGCCAGTTAAATATCATGGTTGACCCTTTCCTAGAGTATAGCGGCGCCTCGTTAGTTGTTTATTATGAACGAGCTGGTGACTCTGGCTTACCCATCGCACAAGCCAATGGCCCTTATAGCACCACTATTGGCGAGTCTATTCAGTTTAGCAGTGCAGGCTCAAACGATGCTAACGGAAGTATTGTTAGTTATTACTGGGAATTTGGTGATGGTAACACCTCCACCGCTGCAAGCCCTGTGCATACCTACCAAAACGCAGAGGTATATACAGTGAAACTGACCGTAACAGATAATGACGGTAACACGGCAACAGATACTGCAACTGCTGAGGTGAAATCAGAACTTGTCGCCCCTACTGCACTAGCCAATGGCCCCTACTCTGCCATGTCAGGACAAGCCGTCGCCTTCAGCAGTGCAGGTTCTGAAGATCCGGATGGCAATATTGTTACTTACCAGTGGGAGTTTGGCGACGGCAACTCAAGCAATGAGCAGAACCCAAGCCATACCTACACTCAGACTGGCGACTATTTGGCAACTTTAACAGTGACAGATAACGATGGACTGAGTAACAGCGCGCAAGCCGCCGTAAGCATTTCCGGCATTGAATACTGTTCAGCCAGTGGCAACACCCGATATGAATGGATCGCAAATGTACAAAATGGATCGTTTAGCAACCCTTCTCAGGCAGACGGATATGGTGATTTTTCTAATCAGACTATTAAGCTTACAGAGGGATCTAACCTGTTTACCTTTACGCCAGGCGGAAGTTACACCGAGCATTGGGTTGCCTGGATAGATTTTAATAACAATGGTCAGTTCGAAGAAACTGAGCAGGTTATGTCAGACGTGTCTGGTAAAGGCGAAGTGACAGGCTCAATTAATGTTCCTGCAAATATGGTGGGTTCTAAAGCGAGATTACGTATTGCTATGAAGTACAACGGCGCTGCTGCCAGTGCCTGTGGCTCGGTAGGTGATGGAGAAGTTGAGGACTATACCGTTGAGATCATGCCCAAAGATACCAGTGGCTCGGTACCTGATGCATGTGCGACTCAGCAGCCAGTAACCGGCGGTCGACTGGTGGCGGGCGAAGCGGCCTGTCTGGGAGGAGACGGTACTTTATGGTTATCTATTGGAGATATTACCTCTACACAAAGCCTGGCTATTACAACAGCGCATGGCAGTGGAAGTCTGAACATTTTGTACAAAAATGGTGGCTGGCCAAGTGATAACGATAAGGACGCACAATCTAATTCTGGTGGCACATCGGAATGCATTCAAATCGCAGCTGGAAGCGAGTATTGGTCTTACCTAAAGATCTCTGGTAATGCAGAAAACACCAGCATAATTGTCGACTTTGACGCACAGCAATGTCGTAAACAGTAGTCGATAACAAGCTTAAGCCAAAAAGCAGCACCTGAAAAGTGCGCTGATTTTTGGCTATTACTCTTTTCTAAGGTGTTTTTGCAGGAACATATCTGTGTTCACAAAGTTAAAAGAAAACTGCCCGCCCATAACTCAAGATAGTCAGAATTTACAAAACCTACTGGAACTTCTTAATGCAGATCATGTGTTTATTAAAGGGCCAAAGAGGTGTGAATTACTCATAATTTATCACTAGTTGTTTACATTCATTTACATGAAAAATATATCATAACAACTCCAATAATCGTGAATTAAATATTACAAAACAACTAGCTGTGTGAAATCTGCTCAACGCTTATAACCCAAATTACATGCATTATAAGTAAACGGAATTTAAATTAAAAGTAACTGCGTGTTTACATTCAAGTGCCTTCTGTACGCGTTGCTGAACGGAAGGAACAACAACTAAATCTAGGGAAAAACTATTATGACAACTAATAATTTAAAAATTGGTGCCGTTGCGCTGGCTATTTCAGGCATGTTCGCCGCAACTCAAGCTGCGGCAAATAACGCTGAAGCGTTCAATAGCGTTGCAAGTATGGCGCAGTTGAGCCAGAAAATTGAAGGCCAAAACACCGCAGGCACGCAGTTTATCATTAAATACAAGGACAATAGCAATCAGCTTATGTCCATCTCTGAGGCCGAGATGTCTCCGGCGATGATGAATTCGCGAGCACAAACTTTTGTTAAGAGCTTCAAGAGCAAAAAGAAAGCGTCGTTACAAACTAAATATGTCCGTCAAATGGCATTGAGCAATCACCACGTTATGCGCGTTGACCAAACGCTTTCTGCGGCTGATGCGCATAGTCTGATGCAGGAAATGGTCGAGACAGGCAATATTGAATACATCGAAATCGACCAGATGTTGCAACCTTTCGCTACCCCTAATGATCCACAGTACTCAAGCCAGTGGCACTATTTTGAGTCTGCTGGTGGTATCAACGCACCTGCTGCGTGGGATAAGGCAACGGGTAATGGTGTGGTAGTGGCTGTACTGGATACTGGTTACCGCCCTCACTCAGATCTGAACGCAAACATCCTGCAAGGTTACGACATGATCTCCAACTTGTCAGTAGCAAACGACGGCGGTGGTCGTGACAGTGATGCACGTGACCCGGGTGATGCAGTATCTGCCAATGAATGCGGCTATACACATAGTGCTCGCAGCTCTAGCTGGCACGGTACACATGTTGCGGGAACGGTCGCGGCGGTTTCAAACAACGGTCAGGGTGTGGCTGGTGTCGCTTATGACGCCAAAATTGTACCTGTACGTGTACTAGGTAAATGTGGCGGTCTGACTTCTGATATCGCAGACGGTATCATCTGGGCATCAGGTGGTTCAGTATCAGGCGTACCATCTAACGCAAACCCGGCTGATGTCATCAACATGAGCTTAGGTGGTAGCGGTGCATGTAGCTCAACGACACAGAGCGCTATTAACACGGCGCGTGCTAACGGTACGACCATCGTAATTGCAGCGGGTAACGACAACTCAAATTCTGCCAATTTCAATCCGGGTAACTGCTCCGGCATCATCAATGTTGCTTCTGTAGGTCGTAACGGTGGCCGCGCTTATTACTCAAACTACGGTTCAAACATCGACGTTGCAGCACCAGGTGGCGCGCAAAGCTTTGCCAATGACCCGGAAGGTATTTTGTCTACTTACAACTCTGGTAGTAACGGACCTTCAAGTGATAGCTATGCATACTCTCAAGGTACGTCAATGGCGGCACCTCATGTTGCAGGTGTAGCGGCCCTTATCAAGCAAGCTAAACCCTCAGCAAGCCCGGACGAAGTTGAAAGTATCTTGAAGAGTACTGCTCGTAGCTTCCCTGCCACATGTAGCAGTTGTGGTAGCGGTATCATTGATGCTTCAGCCGCGGTTGATGCAGCATTAAATGGCACCGGTGGTAATGAGTTGCAAGATGGTGTAACCAAATCCAGCCTGAGTGGTGGTTCGGGCAGTGAAACCTTTTACACATTTAATGTTGGTAATGGGGTAAGCAAAGTGACGTTTACAATGAGCGGTGGCTCAGGCGATGCTGACCTGTATGTACGTGCAAACGCGCAGCCAACTCGTACGACTTATGACTGTCGTCCTTATAAAAATGGCAATAACGAGGTGTGTACGGTTAATAACCCATCGGCAGGCACGTTCCATATCATGTTACGAGGCTACTCGTCGTATAGTGGCGTTAGTCTTAAAGCCCAAACAAACTAAGCTTTTGCTGTAAGCCGGTTGACCTTTCTCCTGGCTTACATTTAGTTTATCTATAACCTATTCAGTTAAAGCTGAATTATCGATTGGGCATTGTGTTACCTTTAGCGCACTGCCCTTTTTATTTTTCCTTTTAGATACATGGCGAGTTAACGCCCTCATCTTTCTTATTCATGGGTAACGTGCACCTATACAAACAATCTCACAAATGGCTCCATTTTGATTCTCACTCATCAAAAAATTAACCCTTAGTGAAATTAAAACGGGCTTGTCCGGTCTTCTTGGTACATCCATTTGCATAGGACCATTATGTCACACTCAATAAATTATAAGGTGATTGCTTTTGCCGTTGCCCTAAGCCTGATGTTACTCGGTAGCTCGTTTATTCTTGGGGGGAATATTGGTTATGTAGAAAAAGCCCTGGGTTTTTACTCGCTCAACGATTTATATTCAATGCAGAGTCTTAGTCAGGTATTTGGGCTATTTTTCTTAATTACGGGTATAAGCGTTGGCGCAGCGCTTTTTATAACTCAGTTACGCAGACCGCAATTTGCTTTGCTCGTTGTATTGAGTGGTATTATGTTGCTAACCCTGTTCGACGCTGGTCGCTGGATTGCAGCACACGGCGGGTTTCCGGTTATTGGTTCAGGTCAGGGGATTATTAAGTATTTTGCTCTGTTACCTTTGGCACTTTATTTATGTTTCACTAAGCGGATCTCAGCACGCCAGCATGCGATATTAAATTATATTCCCGTGGCTATTGTACTTTTCTGGATTGGTGGAATGAAGTTTCTAGAATTGGAAGCCAAGGCCATAGTGCCTTTGGTCGAAACCTCCCCGTTTATGGCATGGCTTTATCAGGTGTTCACAATCCAGCAAGCGTCAGATTTAATCGGTGTTTATGACCTGGGATTTGCAATACTACTTGGTGCCGGCATTTGGCTTGGCAGACGTAATCTGGTTTTGATTGGTATAGTCGGTACAGGTGCTGTATTTATTATGACACAGACATTTTTGTTCACAGCCGATGGTGGGTTTTCACCGACTACTCTGATAGACGGGTTGGGGTTATTCATAATCAAAGATCTCTGGTTCATTTGTAATCTTGCCATCATCTTCGAGTACACTCGCGAATTGCATGCTTCGAAAGCAGAAAATTAAGGCTTAAGTGCTCGCTGCGGATAACGCGCGAGCTCGGTTTTCCGTTGCAATCTTGCTGAGCTTAGTTCAGAATAAAACACTGTTTATATAATCAGTGTTATACACATACAATGACGCCATTAGTTGATACGCTTAAGCAGCTCAGGTACTTAGTCGCACATCTTGAGGACAATACACTCGAGACAGAATACCCAGATATTGCCAACTTTCTAACCAGTGAGGTCTTTGATCCACATTGTTGTAAAAACGATCTGGCGTTTCTATATCAATTTTTGTATGTATATGGCCGCAAGTCAGAAGCCACATTTAATCGATTTCGTAATGAAATAGAGCGCTTTTATCTGTGGTCCTGGACAATAAAAAAAGCCTCTGTATTTGATCTGAAACGTGAAGACATTGAGGCATATGTTGAGTTCGTCGTTGAGACCAGTGACGCCTGGGTTGCTCAATCAGTGCAATGGCGTTTTAAGGATAGCAATGGTTTAAGGGTTGTGAATTCAAACTGGCGACCCTTTGTTTATAAGGCTAATGGGGTGAGTCAGCAAACACTCGCATCAATGTTCACCGCATTAAATGTGTTTTATAAGTTTGCCATTTTGGAAGAAAAATCATTCGCTAACTTTGTTCCTGTGGTGAAAAAGAACTGTCCTTATCTCGTCGTACAGTCACAAATTAAGATGCCAGACACACTGAGTGACCTGCAGTGGGAATATGTGTTTGGTGTTACAAAAGACCGGTGTGAAAAGGACCCTAAGCTTGAAAGAAACCTGTTCACATTAGCTTGTTTAAAAGGCTTATATTTAAGGATATCCGAATTGTCTGACCGCCCGCAATGGGCACCTGTAATGAGTCATTTCTGGCAAGACCAAGATGGTTTTTGGTTTTTGCGTATTATGGGCAAAGGAAACAAGCTTCGAGATGTCACATTAAGCGAAGAATTCATCGAGTATTTAAAGCGTTATCGTTTAAGCAGAGGGCTGACTTCCTTACCTCGCGTCGATGAACCCCACCCAATTATTCACAAGCTTCGCGGTAGCGGAGGTATGAATGTAAGACAAATTCGCAGAATCGTGCAGGAAAGTTTTGATCTGGCAATTAAAAAGCTCAACGAGGATGGATTTCACGAGGAAGCTGAAAACTTACAAGCAGCTACATCGCATTGGCTTCGCCACACAGGTGCCACGCACGATGCGCAGCACCGCCCTCTTAAACATTTATCCGAAGATCTGGGCCATTCAAAAATAGCGACGACCGATCAGATATATATCCAGACTAATATTAAGGAAAGAGCCAAGTCTGGGATAAAACGTAAATTGTAGATCTCTTTTTTATTCTTAATACCACGAAAGCCTAATGATTTATTTGAGCATCATTGGGTATCGTTGTTACTTCATGAAAATCGAATAGAGCTCGCTTACAGTCTAATAAAACACGAATCCATATTGAAATGTGATTCGTTCATATCGGCTTTGTGAAACAGGCGTTTAAACTCAGTATAAAAAATATCTCTTCAGCAAAGCTAAAGTCCTGATTCGAATTACCTGTGTTTTCAAAGAGCGTATCTGAATCGCTTATTTCAGTACTAAAAAAGGAAGCTCTGTAAACCCTGGCCCTTGTTCACACCACTATAGTTTAAATCCTCCAATCTCTTGAATTTAGAAGCGTAGTGGAACACATCATACCATTTAGCGCGATGCTACTCCCGCAACATTATTCCCGTTGATCTCAAAAAACAGTCAAATGAAGTCGTGATTTTTAAATTATGTTAAATTGAGGTTTGATAAGAAAATCAGTGATAGAGTGTAAGTAAAATCGAAAAGTAGCGACACAAATACGTATCGCTACCATCTTTTGTATTAAAGACTCTTTGCAATGTACTCTATCGGATGCATTGGTTTTTTATTCTCGTAACGCTTAACCTGGCAACGACAAGAAAAGCCCGTAGCCAGTACTGTTTCTTCTGCCATATTACTCGTGTGTTTTTGCCACGACATTTCATATAATGATCTTGAGTTGTGCTGATGATCGGTTTCATGGCCATAAGTGCCAGCCATTCCGCAACATCCTGTTGCTGGAGTCTCCAAGTTCACACCAAGATGCTCAAAGATATCTTTCCAAACAGTTTTGCTTTCAGGCATAGCACTGGTCTCTGTGCAATGACTAAGTAACTTGACAACGGAGTTGCCGTTTACGTTTGACAACTTCCCAACTGAACTCCAGTCCTGAGTTGACAGCCACTCATGCGCAAGGTGAACTGTAAATGCTAATTTGTCTTCATTCAGGATCTTGAGATATTCGTCTCTGTAACACAGTACCAAAGAGGCATCTAATCCTACGAGTGGGCGGCCATAACTGGCAATACGTGACAAAAACTCAGTCGCAGACTTAGCTGTTGATTTGAATTCTTTTAAAAACCCTTTTACATGTTGAGCTTTACCGTTTGGAACAAATGGTAAGAGCACTGGCTTTTTACCGAGTTTAGTAATTACTTGCATAAATGCTTCTACTAACTCAGCTTCGTAGAAACTGGTAAACGGATCCTGAACGATAAAAATAATATCGGACATTTGTTCTTTTGACAGTGTAGAAAACTTTTTTTCGTCGTACTTATACTCACTGTTGGTGCGTTTGTCTAAAGTTGGGGCGCTTAACGTTGGCGTATCTACATAACCTACAATATTTTTCAATGCTGATTTGACAGGAGCAAAATTCACAACAAAGTTAGTAAGTCTTGGCAGCTTAGCCATCAGAGGCGTTGTTTGTTCCACATTTGCAACAAGGTGATCCTTTAATGGACGGTTGTATCTACTGTAATATAGATTTAGGAAGCGAGCCCGAAAACTTGGCACATCAACTTTAATCGGACATGCAGTGGTACACGCCTTACAAGCAAGACATTCATCCATTGATTCTTTAACTTCATGTGAAAAGTCATAGATGCCCTGTTGTTTCTTTCGGTTGTTTCTAAAACGCTCCCACCAGGTGGTATCGTTTTCTTTTTCTATCAGCGTTTTCTCTGAAGATAGTAAATCAACCCCCTGCTCTTCCTGAAGACGAAACCACTCTCGTATCAGAGAAGCTCTGCCTTTAGGTGAGTGACGGCGATCTTTGGTCACTTTATATGACGGGCACATGGGAGAGGCTTCATCATAATTAAAGCAAAGTCCATTACCATTGCAGTTCATCGCATTTTCGAAACTTTCTTTGACTTCAATATTGATAGCTCTATCAAACCATGCACGTTTCTGGTCATCAACACTGACCAGACTATCATTACACTCTAGCGGCGTGCAGATTTTTCCCGGGTTCAGGCGATTATTCTTATCAAACACTGATTTTATTTTTCTAAGTTCAGTAAAAAGTACGTCACCAAAAAAAGCCGGACCATATTCGCTTCGATATCCCTTACCATGCTCGCCCCACATGAGCCCACGATACTTAGCGGTCAATGCAACGACTTGATCTGATATTTCACGCAACAATTTTTCTTGTTCAGGATCGCACATGTCTAAAGCGGGTCGAACATGTAGTACGCCGGCATCCACATGGCCAAACATGCCATAGTGCAAACCTTTACTGTCCAACAGTGCCCTGAACTCTAAAATAAATTCTGCAAGATTTTCTGGTGGTACAGCGGTATCTTCTGCAAAAGCAAGTGGCTTCTGTTTTCCTTTAGTGTTACCCAACAAGCCCACTGCTTTTTTACGCATAGCGTATATTTTTAGTATATCGGCTTTATCATTAGTAAGTTGATAGCCAACAACACCCGCTTCTCGGTTGGTGATAAGTTGTTCAAGCTGATTGCATAACGAAGAAACCTTTCCTTCGATTTCTTCTGGGGTCTCGCCATTAAACTCAACCATGTTGAGGCCCTGAACCTCAACTCCTGGAACATCCGAGATTAAGTCCGATACTGAATGCCAAATGATGTCTTGCTTGGCTAGATTCAAAACTTTACTGTCTACTGTTTCTACGGAAGTTGCATTTGCTGCAACTAAGAAAGGTGAGTTCCTCAAAGCAGACTCAAAAGAATCGTATTTGATATTGATGAGTGTTTTGTACGGCTGTATGCGGGTTACGTTCAGTTTCGCTTCGGTAACTATGCCTAACGACCCTTCAGATCCTGTGATTACACGGCTTAAATCAAATGTGGTCATCTCATCGTCAAAGACATTTTCGAGATCATAGCCCGTGAGGAATCTATTAAGTCTCGGAAATTTCTCAAGGACAAGTTCTCTGTTTTCCCGGCAGCTAGTTAATACTGTCTTATATATTTCACCAACTCTGTTAGTCTGCTCAGCTAGAAGTTCCGCTTTTTCAAGTTCAAGTTTATTGGTGTTGAGCTCAGTGCCATCTACAAGTATGGTTTTAAGTTCCAGTACGTGATCGCTGGTCTTACCGTAGACCAGAGAGCCCTGACCAGAAGCATCGGTATTAATCATGCCACCAATAGTCGCGCGATTACTGGTTGATAGATCTGGCGCAAAAAAGAATCCGTAAGGCTTCAGGAAATCATTCAATTGATCTTTTATGACGCCAGTTTGTACTCGTACCCAGCCTTCTTCTTCATTTATTTCAAGAATTTCTCGCATGTAACGAGAGAGATCGACCACTATCCCAGGTGTAAGAGATTGCCCGTTAGTACCTGTTCCTCCCCCTCTGGGTCCAAAGCTTAAAGACAAAAAAGGGTCCAGAGATGCTACTTGCATTGCAACTTGTACATCTTTGGTATTTTTAGGGTAGATAACGGCTTGAGGTATTTCTTGATAGATACTGTTATCAGTAGCAGTGACTATACGGGTCGCATAACTTGTATCTGTATCCCCGCTAAAGCCTTGGCCGCAAATTTTACTGATGTAGTCATTTAATAATGTGTTGGCAGAATTCTGCTGGGTAATTTCGGCAATCATGACGGTAATAATTTATTGCTTTGGCATTATTGTATCATGTTGAGTCTCGTTAAAAATCTGGAATTTTTTGTTTTGTTACACTTTGAAAAGGATCAAAGCAGGTATATGGAGTAAATTTAATACTAATATCGAATTTGAGGTCACACTATGAGTAAAATTATGATGAACTTAGTTGCAGGGGTTTGTGCTTTGCTAGCGATAGTGTTTATTGTGGTACCAGGCCCGTCGATTTTCTTTCTGCTTGGTGCGTTGCTTTGCTTATCCTTCAATTACCCGTGGGCACGAGTATGGCTGAAAAAGAGTCAAGTATGGTTTAAGAGTGCCTGTGTTCAACTAGACAAACGTTTTAGATAATTCTTTTAAAAAAGGCCTGCATAATGCAGGCCTTAATCAATCTCTTTCTAAGCTTTGTTTTGCTCAGCAAGGTATAGCCAGGTTTCGAGAACAGTATCAGGGTTAAGCGATACTGAATCGATCCCCTGAGCAACCAACCAGGCTGCAAAGTCTTCATGGTCAGAAGGTCCCTGTCCACAAATACCTACATACTTGCCTTTTGCTTTGGCTGTTTGAATTGCCATAGAAAGCAGCTTTTTGATGGCCGGGTTACGCTCATCGAATAAGTGAGCAATAAGGCCGGAATCACGGTCAAGACCAAGAGTAAGCTGAGTTAAGTCGTTCGAACCAATCGAGAAGCCATCAAAATATTCAAGGAACTCTTCTGCTAACAATGCGTTAGAAGGTAACTCGCACATCATGATAACCTTCAAGCCATTTTCGCCGCGCTTAAGACCGTGTTCTTCAAGTAGCTGTATAACTTTTGCAGCTTCTTCAAGTGTACGAACGAATGGGATCATGATTTCAACATTATCGAGACCCATTTCGTTACGAACGCGTTTGATTGCTTCACACTCAAGTGCGAAACATTCGCGGAAATCTTCTGAAATATAACGAGATGCGCCGCGGAAACCGATCATCGGGTTTTCTTCTTCCGGCTCATACTGCTGACCGCCAACAAGGTTTGCGTATTCGTTAGACTTAAAGTCTGACATACGAACAATCACGCGCTCTGGCGCAAATGCTGCGCCAAGGGTAGAGATCCCTTCGACAAGTTTAGCAATGTAGAACTCAACAGGAGACTCGTAACCAGCAATAATTTCTTTGATTTCAGCTTGTAAATCAGCTGGCTGACTGTCGAAATTGATCAACGCTTTAGGGTGTACACCAATCATTCGGTTAATGATGAACTCTAAACGAGCAAGACCAATACCTGCATGTGGCAACTTAGCAAAGTCAAAAGCACGGTCTGGGTTACCCACATTCATCATTATCTTCATCGGAATGTCAGGCATTGAATCGATACGTGATGAGATGACTTCAAAGTCTAGTTTGCCCTGGTAGATATATCCAGTGTCGCCTTCTGCACATGAAACCGTTACTTCATCACCATGTTTAATGGTGTCGGTCGCATTACCACAACCAACTACTGCCGGAATTCCCAACTCTCGAGCGATGATTGCAGCGTGACAGGTACGACCGCCGCGATTCGTTACGATTGCAGCTGCGCGTTTCATGATAGGTTCCCAATCCGGGTCTGTCATGTCAGTAACCAGGATATCGCCCTGCTCGACTTTATCCATTTCGTCAATCGAGTTAAGTACGCGTACGACACCACTACCGATTTTGTGGCCAATTGCACGACCTTCACAAACGATGCTTGATTTTTCTTTAAGCTGATAACGCTCCATTACGTTAGCATCTTCATTAGAGCGTACCGTTTCTGGGCGAGCCTGTACGATATAAAGCTTGCCATCGTTACCATCCTTTGCCCATTCAATATCCATTGGACGGCCGTAATGCTTTTCGATGATAACAGCTTGCTTTGCTAATTCCTGTACTTCGCTGTCTGTGATGGAGAACTTGTTTGACAGCTCAGGGTCCATATCAACAATCTCTACTTGCTTACCGTGAGACTCATCGTTCGAATAGACCATTTGAATTGCTTTGGAGCCAATGTTACGTCTTACAACTGCCGGCAAGCCCTTGGCTAGTGTTGGCTTGTGGACGTAAAACTCGTCTGGGTTTACTGCGCCTTGTACGACCATTTCACCAAGACCATAGCTCGAGGTGACGAAAACTACGTCCTCAAAACCTGATTCTGTATCAATAGTAAACATAACACCTGAAGATGCTTTGTCTGAACGTACCATACGCTGAATACCAGCTGATAACGCGACGCCGCGATGGTCGTAGCCCTGGTGAACACGATAAGAAATTGCGCGGTCGTTGAACAAAGAGGCAAAAACGTGCTTGATAGCGACCATTACTGCGTCGATACCTTTAACGTTAAGGAAAGTCTCTTGTTGTCCTGCAAACGAAGCGTCTGGCATATCTTCGGCTGTTGCAGAGGAACGAACAGCAAAGGAGACATCGTTGCTTTCATCACCGTGTAGTGAGGCGTATGCGTCGCGAATGGCTTGGTCTAATTCTGGTTGGAAAGGAGTATCAATAACCCATTGGCGGATTTGTGCGCCGACTTTGGCAAGTTCGTTGACGTCGTCAACATCGAGGGAATCGAGAATAGTGTGAATTTTCTCATTCAGGCCTGATTGCTCGAGGAATTCATTAAAGGCGTCTGCCGTTGTTGCGAATCCACCGGGTACTTGTACACCTGCATTGGCAAGATTAGATATCATTTCACCCAGAGAGGCATTTTTACCACCAACCCTAGGTACGTCTTGCATACCTAATTCTTGATACCAGAGAACGTAGTCTTGCACGGAACTGTCTCCAAAAACAAATTGTATTTAATGTGAGAGAAAAATTGACCTTCCTATAGGTCGAAGGCATTCTACAACTTAATGCATAGCGGCGTAAACCGCGACACGAAAAAATACTAAAAAAGTAATTGAAAGGTTAAAATGAGAACTGCATTTTATATATCTGATGGAACAGCGATTACATCAGAGGTATTCGGGCATGCGACGTTGTCGATGTTTCCCGTTGACTTTAATCATAAGACGATCCCTTTTGTAGAGACTGTCGAAAAAGCAGAAAAAATCAAAGAGCTAATTAATGCTACTGCGCAAACAAGTGGCGAAAAGCCGCTGGTGTTTTTCACCTTTGTAAACCCCGAATTGTCCGATATTATTCTTGCATCAGACGGGGTTTGTTATGATTTCTTGTCTTACTCCAGCGAAATTGTAAAAAGAGAGCTGAAAGTCGCTCCGGTACCAAAAGTTCACCGCACACACAGCATTCATGAAGCTACATATGACTTCAGGATTGATGCGGTCAATTACGCACTGGCCAACGATGATGGCGCAAATGTAAAAGACTACGAAAAAGCCGATATTATTTTGGTTGGCGTGAGTCGCAGCGGCAAAACGCCGACGAGTTTGTACTTGGCCCTGCAGTACGGTATCAAAGCTGCAAATTATCCAATGACAGAAGATGACCTTGAAAAAGGCGCTTTACCTAAGTGTTTGATGCCTTACAAACAGAAGATATTTGGTCTAACGATCGACCCTGAACGTTTGTCGGCCATCAGACAGGAACGTATGGCGAACTCAAGATATGCATCGATACGACAATGTCGGATTGAGGTAAGAGAAGTGGAAATGCTGTTTAAGAAAAATAAAACTCCTTACCTCAACTCCACTAAATTCTCAGTCGAGGAGATATCTGCCAAGATTATGTCTGAAACTAATCTGGAAAGGCGTAAATATTAATAAAAGGGCCTTCAAGGCCCTTTTATCTTTGTTCTATACTCGGTTTCTCGCATCCTTTAGCAGGTCTGCAACCAAGAATCCGAGTTCCAGTACTTGATCTGCGTTTAAACGTGGATCACATTGTGTGCGGTAACGTTGCGCCAGGTCTTCATCAGACAGACCATATGCACCGCCGATACATTCTGTGACGTGCTGACCAGTCATTTCTAAGTGCACACCACCAGGGTATGAGCCTTCAGCCTTATGCACAGCGAAAAACTGACTAATTTCGCGCAAAATGTTATTGAAGCTACGGGTTTTATAGCCTGTACTCGCCTTTTCAGTATTACCGTGCATCGGGTCGGAACTCCACACGACCTTACGCCCTTCTTGCTGAACCTTTCTGACCAAAGCCGGTAGCTTTTCTGGTAAAACATCAGCCCCCATTCTGGTGATTAGCGTAAGGCGGCCGGGTATGTTTTCTGGATTCAAAGCGTCGATCAACTCGATAAGCTCGTCTGGCTTCATACCTGGGCCTACTTTCACACCAATCGGGTTCTTTATTCCTCTGAAAAATTCGATATGCGCGTGGTCAAGTTGCCTTGTACGTTCACCAATCCAAACAAAGTGAGCTGAGCAGTCATACCAGTCTCCACTTAAATGGTCTCTGCGAGTGAGAGCCTGCTCATAACCAAGCAACAGTGCTTCGTGTGATGTATATAAGTGAGTCTCTTTAAGACTTGGGGCAACAGTAGAGTCGATACCGCACACTTCCATGAACTCAAGTGCTTCCTGGATTCGATTGGCGAGTTGCTGAAATTTCTCTTTCATCGGGTTTGCTGCAACAAAGCTCATATTCCAACGGCTGACTTGATGAAGGTCTGCAAGCCCGCCTTGCGCGAACGCACGCAGCAAGTTGAGCGTTGATGCACTGTGATGGTAGGCCGTCAGTAATCTTTTCGGATCAGGTATGCGAGCATCTTCTGTAAACTCAAAACTATTTACTATGTCACCTCGGTAGGAAGGTAATGCCACGCCATTGATCGTCTCAAAATCGGATGACCTGGGTTTAGCATATTGCCCTGCCATTCTTGCGATTTTGACAACCGGACACTTGCCGCCATAAGTCAGAACTACAGCCATTTGCAACAGCGTCTTAAATGTATCTCTTATACTGGTCGCACTGAAGTCTGCGAACGATTCGGCACAATCTCCACCCTGCAACAAAAATGCCTTCCCTTCACACACATCTGCTAAGCTCTTATACAGACTTCGAGTTTCTTCTGCGAATACCAAAGGCGGTGCAGCATTGATCTGTTTTTCTACTGATTCAAGCTCTAATTTGTCAGGATATTCAGGTTGTTGAACAATCGGATGTTCTCTCCAGCTATCTGGGCTCCAAGGTTTCATATTTTCCTCATTCCTCATTAGTTACCTCAAAGGCAAGGTACCTTATAGACGCTACAGCTTCAAGGATATTTCGAAGAATTTAATAGTTCAAAGAAAATATAGAACACATCATACATTTTTTGGAGTTTTTATTATACTCAGCACCTCAGTAATATGCCCTATATTCTCCAGGAGATAAGGTTATCTCAGTCGGTCTGTTTAATGTGTTTACGAGTAATTCTTTACATCAAAGAATTATGTTAAATTAACTCGCTATCAAGAAGTTTGCGTATATTTGCTAAGATAACTTATGATTACAATGTCCTGCTACAAAGCAATTATAAGATGATGACCCTTGTATCCAGACAGAATATCGTATCATGGTTATTTCAAGGGGTTATCGCTACAATCTGTATCATGTCTAGAACTAGTCAAAGTTTAACGGCGGCGCTCATTTAGCAGTTGCCTAACCCAGCCTTAATACCATGACACACTACAATTTCGAATAAGATACTTGCGATAGACACTTTTGACCCAAAAGCATGTCCTTACTTTAATGCACAGATTGCGAGCCCTGCCATGCCAGGTTTCTGTCTAAATCAATCAATGTGTAAATATGCCCATCACACGTGCTGCCTAATTTACAGCGACATATTTTAACTGAAGTATCATGCAGCATGGAAAGCCAACGATCGTTTATTGCTAAGGAAATCGGCTAACCATTAACTGGAGTAATAAAATTTACAACTGCAGGATTTAAGTGGCAGTTAAAGCTACATCGCTTAAAGGGCCATAAAGTGATTCGTTGGATAAGTCTGCGCACTATAGCGAGCGCTCATTATTGTAATATCAGAGAAACATACTGTGGCTCTTTGGTGCGACAACGGCGCGGACTTATAGCTCATCACAAGTTCAACTTCGGGGTTAGAGCTAACAGCCACTATCAATCACCGATTTCAGATGGCCTGATTGACGATCATTTTAGTACCAGAGCTCAAAAGCTAAGACAGGTAATCGAGATGTGTTTCCTATAGGTAATTAAATTTGATCTATTTGGCACATCATTGATGCATTTTTGTAAGACTAAGGTTTGCGGCTAAGTCACACATAAACAAGTCTTCTAAGAAAACTATTTTCCACCGAAGTTGACCTTAGCAAATTTGATTGTTCTGAGCATTTCAGGCTATCATTTTTGAGATCTGATAAGCGGCCTTATATTGAAATGAAACAGTAGATTACGAAGAAAAAATATGTGCCTGAGATTGCTACTTTTCATTGATTGCAGAAATAACTGATGTAGAAAGAGTCATTTTATGGAAAAGGATGTACCAGTATTTTTTGACTACAACAAATGTTAATTTAGACCCACAAAAGCAAACAACCTATTTTTACTTTAGCCCCTGCTCTTGAAGTTACGAGTAATTCTCTATATTTCAAAATAAGTTAAGCTCCTACTAAATTAACAACGGCTCCAGATCCAGTTGTAAAAAAGAGCAAGCTAGTCTAAAATAAAAGGAACACATCATACATTTTCCTGGTTCAATTTTTATCTCAGCAAAATTCAGCTTATAACAAATTTTATCAAGAAAATGAGTAAGTAAGTGTATAATCACTTCTGTTTTTAAATAGTTCTGATTGGTCATCTCATGAAAAGTAAACTGTCTATAAGGTCACATTTTGATTATCTTTTTGAACAAATATCTTTGTTCTGTGAGGAGATACAAGCAGCAGATGTTACACAAGCTGTATATTTTAAGCTTCCTGCTGTAGAAAAAAAGGACGAGACTTCGGCTCCTGAAAGTATTCCTGTAGAAAAATTGACGGGAGATGTAGCTCTTTCACATTGTATTACATCATTTAAAGACCTTTTTCTTGATAAGAAAGAAAGTGGCAAAGTACTTACACGCCATCCAGGATTGCTTTTAGTTAACGACCCAAAAAGTGAAATTCGAAATCGCCTAGTCGAAATTAACTTAGCTAAAGATGCCTTTAAAGAACTAGTTTTAGAAATTGCAAATAACGACGCAAGATTTGAAGCAGTGCATAGTGCAGTGCCAGGGTTAGTAACTTTGGCAGCTTATAGAAAGATACACTTTGAACACACAGTGCCATATTCAGTCCGTTTTACCTGGATGACCAAACACTCAACAAAAACATTGTCTAAAAAGGCCGCTTTGGACATACTCCAACGCTCATCTCAATATACTAATCCAAGAGCAATCGACCAAAATAATTGGCAATCAATCGTAGAACAAGAACGACTTAGGGTTTCAAGTTTATCGTCATCAGCAAAGTTACGGATTAGGCGCCCTACCAGAGTTAGCCCAGAGGTGAATGTTCGTTTTAGTGCAAAGAATCGATATCATGTAAGCGGTGCACTTCCATTCGTTCTTTTAAATCCGCAAAAAGAAACAAAGATTGGTGAGTTAAAAAATTATATTCGAGAAGATACAGATCCACGAAAGAAAGAATACAATTATTTGATAGAAAGAATTTATCTAGAAAAAGTTAACGAGGATCACACGTAGAAGCTGAATTAACGTACCTACAAAGTTGATAGTACAGACACTGAGTGGGTATCTATTCCTTTTTAGTTATTTCCGATCGAAAGGTTAGTTTGATGAACTACTAATATACTTGAGTGAAAAATTTACTGTTCATGTATCTGTATGTTATTTAAGGATCATTAATTTTTTTAACTAATTTAGGTTATGTGTCTGTTCTTGAAATTATTATCTTCGTTGCTCGTCTCACGTAATCCGTTTCATTATAACTTTGAGGTCAAATCAAAAATATGATAGTAAGCACTTACATTGTTCACTATTCTTTTAGTAAGCAATGGCTTTTTCGGTAAAGTGATATGTAACATAAACATAATATGCCCAGCGTCAGGTTGAAAACATGAAATTTTATTTTCTTTAATAAAGCGACCAAGTTCAAATCAGGTATATCTAACAACATTAATCCATATCCAACATTTTTCAAAATACACTAAAGTACGTCAGCCGTTATTATCTATATCCGAACACTGTCACTAGATCAATTTTTACAACTAATAAGAGCACTCGTAAGCTGGCTAACCATTATACTCCTAGCCAAAAAAATAAGGGAACCTTCACATCAAGAACACATCATCAATATTTAGTAAAAATATAACATTAGAGTTACCCAATACTGTTTAGTTCCCCAACTATCAATGTATGCCTTTATGTGGTGGGGGCTTTAAAAAGTCGTTAATCAACGATTATTTTACCACCTGAAAGGAACACATCATTATTAAAGAGTTAGATATCATGATACATTGCTACTTTACTGATATTTTAACCCAAAACAGACAACTGTACCTAAACCTTGTTCCGCATCAGATTTTTAAGTTGATACCCTCATCATGATGAACACTTCATAAATAAAGGTATAAAACACCGGAATGCTCGCGGCCTTACAGCCCTGCTTTCCTAAAACAATCGTCAGTACCTAAATCTTGATCCGCACCAAGTTTTTAAGTTGAGTACTCATTCATTAAGAACACATCATTAATAAGCGATGGATCACACAAAGCATCGCAACCTCACTACTCGGCCCTCCTAACATAGCCATCAACACTTGGGCCGTTCCAGATTTGTAAGTTGAGTGCCTACTCATGGAGAACACATCATAAATTAAGCGATAGATCACATTAATCATCGCAGCCTCGTGCCCCTGTCATCGAACACCGCAATCGGTATCTTAACCTGGATACCCTCCTGGTCTGAATACCGAATGCAAACCCGCTTAGTTTTGATCCTGATGGGCACTTGTCCTCGCCATATTTAGAAGCAGAGCCTTCCTTTAAGAACACATCATTAGTAAGCGATGGATCACACAAAGCATCGCAACCTCACTACTCGGCCCTCCTAACACAGCCATCAACACTTGAGCCGTTCCAGATTTGTAAGTTGAGTGCCTACTCATGGGGAACACATCATAAATTAAGTGATAGATCACATTAATCATCGCAGCCTCGTGCCCCTGTCATCGAACACCGCAATCGGTATCTTAACCTGGATACCCTCCTGGTCTGAATACCGAATGCAAACCCGCTTAGTTTTGATCCTGATGGGCACTTGTCCTCGCCATATTTAGAAGCAGAGCCTTCCCTTAAGAACACATCATTATCAAGCGATGGATCACACAAAGCATCGTAACCTCATTACTCAGCCCTCCTAACACAGCCATCAATACTTGAGCCGTCCCAGATTTTTAAGTTGAGTGCCTACTCATGAAAAACACATCATAAATTAAGTGATAGATCACATAAATCATCGCTGCCTCGTGCCCCTGTCATCGAACACCGCAATCGGTATCTTAACCTGGATACCCTCCTGGTCTGAACACCGAACGCAAACCCGCTTAGTTTTGATCCTGATGGGCACTTGTCCTCGCCATATTTAGAAGCAGAGCCACCCCTTAAGAACACATCATTATCAAGCGATGGATCACACAAAGCATCGCAACCTCACTACTCGACCCTCCTAACACAGCCATCAATACTTGAGCCGTTCCAGATTTGTAAGTTGAGTGCCTACTCATGGAGAACACATCATAAATTAAGTGATAGATCACATAAATCATCGCAGCCTCGTGCCCCTGTCATCGAACACCGCAATCGGTATCTTAACCTGGATACCCTCCTGGTCTGAATAGCGAATGCAAACCCGCTTAGTTTTGATCCTGATGGGCACTTGTCCTCGCCATATTTAGAAGCTGAGCCTCCCCTTAAGAACACATCATTAATAAGCGATGGATCACACAAAGCATCGCAACCTCCTAACACAGCCATCAATACTTGAGCCGTCCCAGATTTGTAAGTTGAGTGCCTACTCATGGAGAACACATCATAAATTAAGTGACAGATCACATAAATCATCGCAGCCTCGTGCCCCTGTCATCTGCCACCGCAATCGGTATCTTAACCTGGATACCCTCCTGGTCTGAACACCGAATACAAACCCGCTTAGTTTTGATCCTGATGGGCACTTGTCCTCGCCATATTTAGAAGCTGAGCCTCCCCTTAAGAACACATCATAAACTTAATGATTAACACCTCCATCATCGCAGCCTTGCGAGCCATTCAGCTAAAACAACAGTCGGTATCTTAACCTTCAGACCGGATACGTCGGAACACCGACTGAAAACTGACAAGTTTGAGGTTGATCCACATGACCGCCCAGTCCATCCAAGTTTGATGCTAATTACTATCTCGTAAAGAACACATCATTAATTAAGGTGTTGAAATTCTTCTTTTAAGATTACCTATACTGAAACCCTTTACCCTGCTATCAATATATCCCTGAACAAAAAGGTTACTTCAAAGGTCGGATATCAGCGAACGTTTTACCATCAAAAGAACACAAGATATGTAATACGAAATATGATTCTATGTGTTGTTAAATCTGGTTTTTCTATCAACACTATGCAATTCAGAAAGACACATAATCCATCTTATTAATGTCAAAACTCTGCGCCCGACATGTCGAAAATACAATGTCACTTAAAATTTAACATAATAATAGTTCGTTCTTTACATGAAAGCGCCAAACTCAATTGTTACCAATCAAGTTACTTTTTCACGATTTCTTCCAAGATGTCTTCGTCTATCACTTCCGCGTTTTCGACAATTCGCTTACCACCCTGGATTTCAATTCGCTTATTATGTTTATTTAAAGCTAATATTTCATCACAGAACTGCGCTGAAGGATGCATTTCGTATACATAGTCTACGATTTTGCCACTTTTATCATCTTTTACATTAGAAATATGATACTCAGAGATAGCCCCTTTTTCGATCAGATCTTTCATAGTCGTCGTCATATCTCGTCGTAATGCTTTCAATTTATTGTCGGTTATTTCATCATCTGGGTAGATGGAGCCATACTTTTCCATGATAGATAATAGACGGAAATGATAAGTTTTTCCCGGGGCGGCATATCTCCACAAGTGGTATAAGCGCAACATCATCCAGCGAGAAAGGCCACGTTTAAGTTCTTGCGCGCTATTAAAGTAGTATCCTTTATACTCTAAATTGTCGATCATATTATGAACAAAAGCATTCAGACAGGCCACACACTTAACGTTACCGCCCTGCCCTTTTTTACCACTGAAGTGAAGTGACGATAAAAAGTTCATATTAGACTCGTAAAACGAGTCATCTATATCTGTACTCTTTGTGTCTGTTGCACGGTATTTGAACGACAGCTTTGAACCTTGCAAAGCCTCTAAAGATTCTTTAATTTGTGGATAAGGCATTGATTGACCAACAGCTTTTAGCTCCTGGGCCAGTTCATTCATAGAGAAAATCACAGCATATTGAATACCGGACTTAAAATTGATTTTTACAATCTTACCTTTTGAAGCCAGACGAATAAGAGCACGCTCAACTTTTTCCTCTCGGTCCGACGGCCACACAAGAAATTCAGCTTCTTCACCATCTTTTTTACTACTTACAACAGCCGGAGTGATTTTTAGTTCACCATCGTAAACAATACCATCGACTTTTTCCGAAATTCTTCTGGAAATAATGGTTTTCTTTGGCGCTTCTTCAAGAGGTAACTTTTTATAGCCAGAGCGCACAAAGCGGCCCCAAAGGTCATAATGATTAAAAGTGTTAGAATAAGCTCGCAAACCATGACTAGCACTTTCTAATGATACTCGAACATCTTTGTTGTCAGTAAACAACGCTAAACTTTCGTTATCGGTTGCGCTTTCAACACCATGGATCTGACCTCTAAGGGAATCAGGTAAATTATCAACGGAGATGTTTACCTTACGGCTCATTTTATTACTTCCAGAATTTTGCGACGGTTAATGACAACACATTCACGATCAAAAGTTAATTGTTTAAGTTAGTAAAAAACTGATCTGAACTAAAAAATCAGTCTTGGATCACTTTTTTACTAAGACTCGACTTCCAGAGATCCAGTTTATACCAACTCATACACCAAACCACTCCAAAAACGCCCTTAAAGGCTACAAACACGCCTGTAAGCCAGGCTTTCTCTGTTCTGTTGTGGATAAAAACGGATCAAGCTGGTAAGGATCCGATCTATTCTAAGTACAGATCAGATCTATACCTATTGAAACCTGTGTAGACGATAAATAAAGTGTATAACTTACTGAATTAACTTAGTAAAATATGGATCCATCACGCACAGAGAGTGGACAAGTATGTGTATAAGTTGTGCATATTGGGAATATTAAAAACCCTGTTAGTAAAACACCGATCTAGGAGTACGAAAAGATCTGATCTTAACCAAGTATTTTCTTGATCCAGCAGTTTGATAATATTTTCATAAAAAACAGCAAGATAAGTGTAGATATTTGTCTCTTAGCCTTTAATACCTATAGATCTAACCATTCCTAAACTTATTTATTTATACTTTAGGTAAAGTGTAAATATAGATGTCTTTGTTTTTTTATGTTTACTGCAAAAGTAATGGACATTATAATAATTCCCATCATTTGAAGGAAATAACGTATGTCTATCAATAGCAATGCGCTCTCAACGTACAGGCTGCTTAAAGCAACCGCAGAAGTCGCTGAAAAATCCTTAGAAGGTCGAATTCAGCATTATCGTGCACATCTCAAAAGTGAAGATAAAGAACTTCGCACATATACACAAAAGGCAGCAGCAGACTTACTTGGCGTAAACAATAGAACACTTAAGCGACGTCATGATCAAGGTGATTTTGATCACTTGGCTATCCAAAAAGGTGCAAACGGCCATTACGCCTATACATTGGCCAATATCTTCTCAATGGCTGAGATATTAGGTATTGAAGCTGACCACAGAAAACCAAATGACAAGTTACAGGTTATTGTAATAAACAGCCTCAAAGGTGGATGTGGTAAAACAACCAGTCTGGTAAATATCGCAGCAGCCCTTGCGACCACCAACATTAAAAGATATCGCATTGGGATCATCGATCTGGATCCGCAAGGATCGTCTTCCAGTTTCTTCCCTTCTCAGGATCCGGAACCAATCACTGTTGGCGATCTTATGCGTGACTGTATCGAGTTAGATGAAGGTGAAACCTGGCAACAATTGGTATCGGATGCATTCAGAGAAACGCATATTCCTAATATTCGCGTGTTACCGTCAGGTATGGACGATTTTTACTTTGAACATGAGACTGCTACTGAACTAAAAGAATCATCCAGTTATGCACAAACACGTCATTACCATAAGTTAAAAGAAAAGGTCATAGAGCCAGTCTCAGAACAGTTCGACATTATCTTGATAGATACAGCACCTTCGCTTAATTTCATGTTCTACAACGCGCTGATGGCCTCTACGGCTATGCTTATTCCTGTACATCCGGAAGCCGTCGATTTCGACGCCAATAACAAGTACTTAAAAAGACTGGGAGAGATCTACCATACAGTCGCAGCGCTTGGACATGAAGGCTGGGATTTCATGCAGTTTTTGGTCACCAATTACGTCAAAGGAAACCATTCACAACGTGATATCGTGAAAGATGTCCGTAGTGCGTTTGGTCGTCAAGTGATGAGCTACCCTATAAATCACAGCTCTGCGATCACCGCAAGCTCTTCATCGTTTAATACTATTTTTGATCAAAAAACCTCTGATTCACTTGCAAGCAGAGAGTCTTTGATCAAATCACAGGAAAATATAAAAGATGTCGTGGATGAGCTAGAAATGTTAGTTCGGTCAAATTGGCCATCAACTCAGTCATCACTCGATCAGTAAGCAGGTAAACAATTTCATGGCTAGAAAACGTAAGAACGATACACGCATCGATCCATTTGCAACACCCGTTGAGGGCAGTAGTCTAGATGATCTATTGGATCAGGCAAAAGTGGGTGATGTGATCACCATGCCGGCTCCCAGCGATCCTAACAGAATGATCACTCTGATCTGTAAGGTAATTAAGCACAACGAGATCGCTCAGATCACAAAAGTATATGGCGATAACAGGCGTGACCAGACACTGCTTAACGAGCGTTCTGTGGCTGACATTCTACCAGCTATTGAGGCCGACAAGCGCAATCTGCACCCTGCGTTATGCTGGGAGAAAGGCGCTGTGCACGAAGTGTTGTCAGGCTCCAGACGCAGGAAAGCCTGCCTGCTCGGAGGCGCTGATTATGTCATTTTAACTTCTGCTGACTTCACAGATGAAGATGCCAAAGTACTTTCAGTGTCATCGGATCAATATATAGCGCCGAGTTTGTGGGAACAAGGTAAAGCCTTCTCCCAAACCAAGCAGGTACTTATCCAACAGGGTAAGAAAGGATCTTACCGTGAAATTGCAGCTATAGAGGGCTTATCACATACCGCTATTGCAGATTCGTTAAAAGCATATGAGCAAATCCCGCTCGAAGTTGTGAGTCTATATCCAACGGCGAACCATTTGGGCCGTGAAGCTGCTAAAAAGCTGATCAGTGCTATTCAGGAACATAGTGAGGGGTTTAAGCAAAAAGTGGCAGAGTATATGCCCGAGAAACTAACTTCGGAGGCCGTCAGTGACGAAAAACGAGCGGTATTACTCACAAATTATCTGACCACTTTTGCAAAGACAGAGTCCCGAAACATTGCATTACTTGAAAACGACTATGTCAAAATTCAAAGAAACATAAAGAGCGGTGCTGTCACAGTTAAGATAGATGATCGCGTTATGACCGAGAAACGGCTGGAGCAACTAGAAAAATTGCTTGCAAGTTTCAATTAAACAATAACGGCCGGGTTTATCGGCCGTTATTCGTACTGTATCCGCACTGTTGTCATCCAACCAGTCAAATTTTCCGGATTTATCGCCATTTGCCCCTTTAGCTCAAATACGTAATTTCATATACTGCTCTTTTACGTCTTTTTTATTGTAAACGAATGTCTTCGCAGTTATCTAAAGAGCAACTTCTAGCACTATTTGAGGAAATTAAACAAGAACAGTCGACCCAGTTTCCGCTGTCCGAACGATTTCTCAAACAGTATTTCAATGCTGCCTTGTTAAGTAAGGCCAAGCAATATTTGCATGATGAACAGATTAGCTTTCTGGAGCACTCTGAGGACTTTACAAAGATAGACGCTCAGGTGATGGGTAACTTCGGCAATACCTTCACTCAACACATCAAAATAGAACAGATTAAAGGGACGCCTTCTGTCGAAGCCCAGTGCACGTGTTCAAACAACCCTAAATGTCGCCACATCGCGGCTGTCCTGTTGAAGCTGAAAATAGACCACTCGGGTGGTTTTGGTGAGTCCTATCTGGTCAACGATTGGTTCAATGAGCTCGCACAATTGCAACAGGCCAATGATCTGGATGTCACCAATGTTTTGTTATTCGTGCTCGAGTCCCGTGGTAATGAACTGCTGGTCAACCCAAAAACCACCCCGCAAAAGCCCGATGGTGTTTATCCTCTTGGCCGCGCACTGACCGAACACCAGCTCAACAGTCAGGTACCGCCAAAGGATATCCTGGAAAGCGACTTCAGGTTGTTTTCCTGGATCCGCTCGCAAAATACGCCAGGTCACTTCGAGCTATCAGGAAGCTGGGGATTTTCAGCCTTACAACAGCTTGTGCAGAGCAAGCGCTGTTTTTACCAAAACAGCCGCAGACCGCTTGCTTTTGGTCATAAGCAACACCTGGAGTTTAGTTGGGAAAAAGAGCGTGATGAATATCGCTTGACCAGTCATTTAAGTGGGGTCGAGCAGTGGCAATTGATCAAAACGGATCCGCCTGTCTATCTCGATACTGAAAATATGTTACTAGGTCGGATCGAATCGGAACTAAGTGCTCAGGAAATTGCCCACTTGCACACAATGCCTTTGATCAACGCTAGTAAGATTGAGGCTGTGATTAAACGATTTCAGGATGTGTTTGCCGACAATATAGTTCCGCCGCCTCATGGACATGAGCATCTTATCAACAAAGACAAGCTGGTTGCCAGATTGAGTATTGAGCCTGGTTCACCTTTGAAGCTGGCTTTGTCATTATTGGATAAAGAGGGTCGTTACTCCAAAGCTAAGCAGCTTAACCGATGCGAGAAAATGCTTAATGGACTTGGCTTCTCAGCTCAACAAAATCACTTTGTGCTTCCGCATGATGATGATGTTACCTATCACTGGTTTAATAGCGAAGTTCGCCCTTACCTACAAAGTAAACTCTGGCAGGTAGATGAATTACAAGGTGGTCGAGCGGTACTGGCGCCCAAGGTCACTTTGGTACTAAAACGAGACAAAAAACACCACGTCATTGGCCGGGTTATGTTTGATGATAAGCTGGTTACGCTGGACTGGGACAAAGTACCTTCCCATGAAGTCAATTCTCTGGCTAATGTTTATCAGTACATTGATATCGCAGAGCAGTTCTATGCCATACCTAAAGCCGTCTACGACGAGTTGATACTGCTAAAAACAAGGTTTAGCTATTACCTGTCCAGTTCGCAGTTCAAATTTCCTCTGTCGTATGCCAGTAAGCTGTTTGAGCTAAACGCAGTTGAAAGTGTGTCTGATGACAGGCGCTTGTTAGATTATCTTGATGAACTGAGCAAGCCTGAACAACAGCATGCTTCAGGTGTGCCCGACTCTGCTGAGCATTTTACGCTCCGTGATTATCAGGCGCAGGGAGTAGACTGGTTACGTTTCCTGAATCGCCATCAACTTGGTGGCATTCTTGCTGATGATATGGGGCTGGGTAAGACGCTTCAGGTGATAGCTTATTTTATTTCCCAACATAACACGTTAGTGACCAAGCCTTCGTTGATTGTTTGTCCGACTAGTCTGGTTGGTAACTGGCAGAACGAATTCCGCCGTTTTGCGCCACACCTGCCGTTGCTGACGGTGCATGGCGCACAGCGTGACAAGCAGCTCAACCAGGTCGCTAATGCACGCTTTATTATCACCACTTACCCGTTACTAAAACGTGATTTAGCGCACTACTCTGAGCTGGAATTCGATTCTATTGTGCTTGATGAAGCACAGTACATTAAAAATGAAACCGCGCAGATTTCCAAATGTGTTAAGCAGCTATCTGCTGAATTTAAACTCTGTCTGAGTGGTACGCCGGTCGAAAATAACCTCCTTGAGTTAAAATCTTTGCTCGACTTTGTGATGCCTGACGTACTGGGTACCAAGCAACAGTTTAAGCACTACTTCCAGCAGCCTATCGAAAAAGAAAGCGATACTCGACGTGCCAAAGAGTTACAGTCTTTAATTGCGCCTTTCATTTTGCGCCGAACTAAGTCCGAAGTTGTGCGCGAGCTCCCAGCAAAAACTGAGTTGGTTAAAAAGCTTGAATTCAGCGGTGCACAAGCTGATATGTACCATCAGGTACAGGCTAAAATCGAATCTAATCTGGTTGATCTGTTTAAAGAACAGGGTGTGGAGCGCAGTAAGCTGGCATTTTTAGATGCCCTTCTAAAGTTGCGTCAGATCTGTTGCCATCCCAGCCTGGTTGATAAAACTCAGACGTTCAACAGCGCAAAGTTTGACTGGCTATCAGGTCACTTACCTATTTTCTTAGAAGAAGGCCGCAAGGTGATTATTTTCAGCCAGTTCACCAGTGTACTGGACATGATTGCCAGCCATTGTGACGGCTTGAATATCCCTTTCACTATGCTGACAGGTCAAACACGTCAACGCGATAAAGTAATTGCTCGCTTCACTGAGGGTGAGGTCGATGTCTTCCTGATCAGTCTTAAAGCGGGCGGAACGGGTCTGAATTTGACTCAGGCTGATACCGTGATCCATTTTGATCCCTGGTGGAACCCTGCCGTCGAAAATCAGGCGACAGACAGAGCTTACCGGATAGGTCAGGATAAGCCCGTGTTTGTTTATAAGCTGATCATCGCTAATTCAATTGAGCAGAAAGTCTATCAGATGCAAAAAGACAAGCAGGCTCTGGTAGACGCTTTGTTTGCTGATGCAGGCGTGAATTTGACTCAGTTTAATGAAGCGCAAATGCTCGAAATGATAAAAAGCTAATTTTTTCTGAACTTTTTAGAACAAGGGTGGGTCTATCATTATGCTTGTTGTTAACGCCAAGTTTGTAGTAAGCATATTGTTGATTTCCCCCTATTAAATACAAGTTTTGTATCGAGCCGGTTAATTGTTAACCGGCTTTTTTTTATGCGTTTTTAAGCTGTTCCATATTTGATCCACATTGTTCGACTTTAATAGCCATATTGGCGAATTAGGACGCGATGGACTCAAGGGGCGAGCTATGTTGTGCTACGAAAACGCAATTTCACAGTTAAACTTTATTGAACCTCAGTCACAGTGTGATTATGATCTACTAAACGAGGTTGCCAGTTCAGATGATCTGGCCAGCATTCTGACCATGTTGCTGTTTGATGAAACTTTGTCGGATAAGCTCAAGGGTCAGGTTAAAAAGCAGCTTTCACAACTAAAGGCTAAATCGAGAGGCTAAATGACATCTAAGCACCATATTCTTATCGTTGAGGATGATTACGATATTGCAGAGCAGGTAATGCTGTTTTTTAAAGCTTCTGGATTCGAAATTACCCATATTGCAGATGGTGCTTTGGTGGTCGACTGGGTGAGAGAAAATAACCCTGAAGCCATTTTGATGGACATCATGCTACCCAACCAGGATGGTGTTGAGTGTATGCGCCAGATCCGAGAGTTCTCAATGGTACCGATTGTGATGCTAACGGCAAAGGTATCTGAAGCTGACCGGTTAAAAGGGTTGGAATTTGGTGCCGATGATTACGTCTGTAAGCCATTCAGTGCTGCTGAACTGGTGATGCGTATCAAAGCGATTCTGCGTCGCTGCCAGGCTGCCCCTAGCGCGTCTCAGGAAGCCGCCATCGTGGTGGATGTGGATCAGTTAATCGTTTCTATCAAAGGCAACACCTTGTCTTTGACTAAAGTTGAGTTTGACGTATTTGCCATGTTGTATCAGGCGCCTAACCGGGTTTTCTCCCGTCAGCAGATTCTGGATCATATTCAGCCCGACAACTTTGATATTTCCGACCGCGTTATAGACAGTCATATCAAGAACATCCGTAAAAAGATCAAGCAAATCGAGTGCTCGCCCAAAATTGTTGAATCGGTATATGGTGCCGGATATCGTTTCAATGAGCAGCAACTTGATGCTTAAATGACGGCGCTGATGCGCCGCTAGCTTCCTGCAACAAATTTCAAGAAAATCATAATATAATAGGCATTTAGGCTGTGTAGTTGATATCATCTAAACATAGTTACATCAAGAGAATGCCTATGTTTTGGTCCAGTTTAGCCACCCTTTCTCCTGCTCAAATTTTGACATTACTCAGTGCCGGCGCCGTGTTATCTTCATGTGTTTTTGCTCCCCTGTATAGTTTGTTTCGGCAAAAGAACCAAACTGCCAGACAACAGTTGATGCTACAAAATGAGCAGCTACAGAGTCAGCTTGCACAATTAACTGATGAGCTTAAACAGGCACAGAGCCAACATTGGCAACTACATGGTGATTGTCAGCAGTTGCAGGCTCGGCTGGATGAAAAGCAACGTCAAAGTAGTGAGTTACAGAATCGCTGGCAAAAAGCAGAAGATATGGCCCAGGATACTCAAGCGTACGCTCACCGCCTTGAGTTGGAGCTGACCGATGTGAAAACCACCCTTGCACAAAAGCAGCAGTCTTTTGATGCGCAACTAGCTCAACTTGAACAGTCAAAGGCCGTTTTAAAGCAAGAGTTTGAAAATCTGGCGACACAAATTTTTGAGGACAAAAGTGAAAAGTTCGCTCGTCACAGTCAGGATAAAATTTCTCAGCTGTTACAACCCGTTCAGGGCGAACTAAAGGGCTTTCGGGATAAAATGGAAGCCATTCACAGCGAAGAACTCAAACAAAGAGCCGCACTGCGCACCGAGTTATTGCATTTGCAGGCCAACAACCAGGCTATCACTGAGCAGGCGCATAAGCTGACAAACGCGTTGCAGGGCCAGAAGAAAACTCAGGGTAACTGGGGTGAACTGATGCTCGAAAATGTGCTCGACAGTGCGGGTTTACGTCCGGGTAATGATTATCAGCGCGAGGTGAGTTTTTCGACCGAAGAAGGTAAATACCGTCCCGATGTCATTGTGTATCTGCCTCAAGCGCGTCACCTGGTGGTGGATGCGAAAACCTCTTTGAACGCTTATACCCGCTATGTCAATGCTGAGCAAGATAGCGAGGCAAATCAGGCCATCGTCGCCCACGTTGAAGCAGTAAAAGCACGGGTAAAAGAGTTGGGAGACAAATCTTACGAGCGACTACCAGGGCTGAACTCTCCCGAAGTGGTGATCATGTTTATTCCGGTGGAGTCAGCATTTGTTGAGGCCATTAAATATGCGCCCGATTTATATCAATACGCCCTCGAGAATAAGGTGTTGATTGCAACGCCAACTACCCTGCTGACCAGCCTGAATATCGTGAAACAGTTGTGGCGTTTTGAAGAGCAAAGTAAACATAGTAAAGAGCTGGCACTGCGTGCTGAAAAGTTCTACAGCAAGCTGAATGCCTTCTTACATAGTTTGGAAGGCGTGGGTAAACAACTGGATAAGGCTCGGGAAGGGTACGATAAAGCGATGGCACAGCTCTACAGCGGCAAAGGGAACCTGATTAAACAGGCCTCTGAGTTTAAAGAACTTGGCGTCTCAGTATCTCGCGAGTTACCGAGTGAATTAACGGAAAAAGCGAAACTTGAACTTGAGTAAGGGACAACCTCTAACGCGAATGTGTCTGCAGGAAGCGTGTGAGTACTTGTTTCCTGCAGCAGGTAATACCTTGTGGAGTCGCAATACTCATTGTTGAGTTTGCGACTCTGTACTTTGCGATCTAACGATCTTTGTAAATTTCATTGGCCTTGAAAGCTTCTACTTCCAATGGAGAGTTATCATAGCCATATTCTGCCAGGTCAGAAAAGTGTTGTGTCACGATAGCCTGCAGACTGGAGCGTTCAATCTGCAAGACATGAACAAGTTCATGTGCCAGTTTAGGTGTTGTGAGTTCAAAGCCATGACGTACGTAGATGGAATAACCAATTACCTGCGCGTTATTGATAATGCCCTCTCCCACAAACCCAAGTGCTTCGCCTAACGTTTTCAAGGCAAAGTTGTCATGAGGAAAAGGGACTTCGTCAACATAGACTATCCTCACCTTTTCCGGAGATTGTATGCCTATCTCTTTTGCAATTGCTAAGTGCTTTTGATCTAAAGGTTCGCCAATCTGACGACCTTGTATATCAGTTTCTTCAGCCCAGCTAATATATTGGGGCAAAAGTACTGAGGATATCAACGTTTGGTGAAAGAAAATGATACCTAGGGTGGCGGCAAACACGATGACTAAGAGTATTTTTATTATTTTCATTGTTGGTCACTCATTTTATATTACTGATTTTCCTTAATTCATAAGAACTGGGAGTATGCTGGAAAGTAAATTCATAATACACCAGTCAACAAAGGTTATCATTTTTCATAGTACAGTGGCTAAAAGGGGGGGGAGTTATAAGCGTGTCGCAGATAATAAAAAAGGGCCCTCAGGCCCTTTTCGCATTTGGTATGATCAGCTATTACACAAGGCGTACTTGCCTCTGCGTGGCATGTCTGTATACAGGTAAATATACATGTCGTTATTTTGTACATCTTGCCAAACACGACTGTTGGCTGCCGGGCACAGAGAATTACGAATATACTCTTTCACTTCGCTTTCAGACATTGCCAATTTGGTCGGGATCTGAATAAACACATTGAGCTCGCCGCTTTTAAAATCAATATTATTAAACTTCCAGCTGCCCATCATGAACTGCTTAGAAAAGTAGCGTGTAATGCGTTTTTGAGCACTTGAATCAATTGCTGCGATCTGAATGTCTTCAGATGAGCTATCAACAAAGTAGGTCCATGCAGCTGAAAGTATGATAAAGCCGCCCAACAACATAGACCAGATTGGTAAAGTGGTTTTTACTGTCGTATTTTGCTTTTTCTGACGATGTCTGGATTCAACAATTTTTACCCATTCATTGTGTTTCATAGTTCGCTGTGTCATAGACCATTCCTCCCGTGTATATTGCTTATTAAAACCAATCATTGTGGAAAGAAAATGGAGGAGCACCCTTGTGACACCTGATCGGATCAGTTATGGGATGATTTTTATTGAGGTCGGATCTGTGAAGCGATAGCGGGTTTAGCGATACGAAAAAGTTAATATACGGATGGTTTGATATTGTCAGACTTTAGTACCAAGCGAATGTTTTTTAATCTTACCTGTTTTAAAAAAGAACGATAAGTATGATTAAATAAAGCGCTAAAAAAATGCCTGAAATAATGTCAGGCATTTTGAGTACTAAATCTGTGATGCGGTCTGTGGCACTTTTACTTTAGGTGTGGCTGAGGCCGCATATAATGTAACCCGCACAGAGAGCCCCCCTAGTCTGCTATCTCTTAATTCAATGTCACCTGACATGGACTCCACCAGGCTTTTACATAAGGACAACCCCAGACCTGATCCTCCGGTTGCTCGACTGCGCGAGCTTTCTACCCGGTATAAACGCTCAAATAAGCGCGGCTTTTCAGTGTCAGACACGCCCGGTGATGAATCCTCCAATTGAATGATCAGTCCCTCACAGTTTTGCCGGATTTTCAGACGTACCTGACCCGGTTTATCGGTGTACAGGCAGGCGTTTTTTGCCAGGTTATCTATTACCCTGTCCAGCTTAGGTTTGTCTATCAACACACTGGCATTAGTAGGAATTGAAACATCGGCGCTAAAGTGCAGGTCATTGCTTTGCACCATTCGCTTGATGTCGTAGCAATAACTGTCTGCGAGTGTACGGGTACAGTAGGGTTGATTATTGATCACCATTGCCTGGTTATCAGCCTGCGAGAGTTGATAAACGTCTGAGATCAGATGGTTTAGCTGGGATATTTTTTCATTGATCTTGCTGTATGCCAGAGTGTCGTCTTCCAGCAGATTATATTCCAGTGCCTCTATGTGTAACTTAAGCACGCTCAGCGGCGTTCTCAGCTCATGAGAAATATCTGCCAGCATTTGATCTTTTTGTTTAAGGTTTTGCTGGTAAAGGTTGGCTCTCAGGCGCGTCGTACGGTTTTTGCTGAATAAAATATAGGTGATCAAAATACCCAATAACAGACAGGTCAGGGCAACAAACAGCCACATGCGCTGCATCAGTTGTGCATTGCGCAACTGACTTTCTGTAAGCTTACGATGATGCTCTGAGTCATCTAAGCGTTGCTGTTGCATAACGGTATCTATGGTGCGTTTGTGAGTCAGTGCCTGCTCTGAGTTGGCCTTTTCTATATTCTGGGCAAAAAAGGTATTTGCCTGGCTTAGGGCTTCATACGCCTCCTGATGGTTGCCTTGCTGAAAATCGTATTTGGCCTTGAGGTTATAGTAAACCTGAGACATATGAGAGTTCTCATTTTCTACATCCATAAAATGTGTCAGCCACTCGTAGTGGGGCTGGGCCAGTTCTGGTTTATGCTGATATAAATAGGCACGGGCCATAATGACGTGGGCATAGAAACGCTGTATCTGGTTATCACTTTGCGCGGCGTAATGCATCGATAACTTAGCATGCTCTTCAGCCTTGGCTCCTTTTTCCAGCTTGAGATAGGCCTGGCTGATTAGTTTATGGGCACGCGCCAGGCTGACATTGGCCGGAATTTGCTCAAGCAGCTCAATGGCTTCTGTGGTTTTTTCTACGGCCAGCAAGTAGTTTTTGCGCTTAAATGTGACCTGAGCCAGTCTCAGCGCCGTGCCGGCAATATTACTTAGATCACCCGATTTCTTGTCTGCTACCAAGGCTTTAGTAAAAAAGAACTCGGCTTGCTCCAGGTCGTTAAAGCGCATTGCCATATCGCCCAGGTTATAAAAGTTGTTTGCCACCACCCCGTGAAGCTGACTGTCTTTTAGCGCATCTCTGGCTTTAAGCTGAAACTGCATCGCCATCGCCATTTCATTCTTGTAGTCATACAAGGTTCCGAGATTAGAATAACTTTGACCTATCAAGTCCTTATTATTCATTGATTTAGCTGTTTCTAAAGCTTGCTTGTAGTTACTTTCTGCATCATCCAGCTTGCCCATACGTCGGTAATTAATCCCCAGCTCCTTATAAAGCTGAAACTGGCTGTCGACATCCAGCTGAAATTGCTTGGGTAATTTGTCTAACGCATCAATCGCTTGCTGATGATTGCCCTGCTTGCGATAGATTTGTGCTTCAACAAAGCGCGCCTTTAATTGCTTTTTTGCATCAGTATGGATGTAAAATGGGGTCAAACTACTGAGTGCCTGCTCATAATTGCCCGACAGCTCGAGCTTTTTTATCTCTTGCAGAGTTAAAGTAGAGCCGGTTGCCTGTGCATTAACTGTGACTATACTGAGTAACGCAAAAGCAGATTGAAGCAGTATTTTTTTCATAATTTCTTAGTAGTACATAAGACTTTTTTCAGAGTATGCAATAATTGTGGTGCAATTATGGATCTGTAAAGGGGGTTTACAGTACGCTGAGTTGGTAAAATCATGATTTATTGGCTATCTAGTTAGTAAAATTTTGTTTTATCCGTGTGCGGACTTAGTAAAATTTTGATTTATAACCATCAGAGTTAGTAAAAATGTGGCCTGAGCCGTATTTATTATTGCAACTAGTCGAATTTTTCAGCTAAAAATCGGTGGCTTTTTTCGATTTTTGAGCCAAAACACAATGGTTTTACCCACTTTTTCTGTCCTTATCCCTGGCAGACATCGAAAGTCCCCCAGCTAATAAAATCCTGATCCAGTAATTCGGGTGAGTATAGACGGGCGGGTAAAATTCTGATCCGTGCTTATCTGGTTGAAATGCACAGGGGCAAATCAAACGACAATAACCGTTAGGTCGTTGAGTTGTGCGGGCAGTGGTTATGGTGCTGGAATTAGAGGTAGTAAAAATCTGATCTAAAAAGGGCCCGAAGGCCCTCGCTTGATTAAGGAACTATATGACAATTAAAACTGGTTCATGGTGTTGGCTTCACCGCCTGCTTTCAGTGCGTTTTCACCACTGAAATACTCTTTATGTGTATCGCCAATGTTTGAGCCAGCCAGGTCCTGATGTTTTACAGAAGCCTGCTCGCGGCGAATTTCTTGTCTCTGAACGTCACGTACATAGGCAAGCATACCCAGGTCACCAAAGTACCCTTCAGCCAAAATATCTGTGCTCAGCGCGGCAGTGTGGTATGTCGGCAAGGTGATCAGGTGGTGGAAAATACCCGCCTGAGCGGCACCGTCACGCTGGAAGGTACGTACCTTAGCATCGGCTTCTGCAGCCAGCTCCGATTGATCCAGCTCAGGAGACATCAGCGCTTTTGGATCTTGAGTTGGATCCGGGTACGCAGAAAGATCTTTGCCTTGTGCCTGCCACTCTGCGTAAACCTGTTCACGGAACTTCAGTGTCCAGTTAAACGACGGTGAGTTGTTGTAGACTAGTTTGGCATTGGGCACCTGCTCACGGACTCGGTTTACCAGTTCTGCTATTTGCTCTACATTGGGCTTTTCAGTTTCAATCCACAACAGATCGGCGCCTGATTGCAAGCTGGTGACACAATCAAGCACAACGCGGTCTTTTTCAGTGCCTTCTCTGAACTGATACAGGCCATTGTCGAGGCGAACTGGCTTGCACAGCTCACCATTTTGTTTAATGACCATGTCACCTTCGTTCAGATCTGCAGCGCCAGAGATAACTGTGGTGTCGAGGAACGCGTTGTACTGGCTGGCCAAATCGCCAGGTGTTTTAGAGACCGGGATTTTCTGCGTCAGGCTGGCACCCAGAGAATCTGTTCGGGCGACAATAATGCCATCTTCTACACCCAGCTCTAAGAATGCGTAACGTACTGCATTGATTTTCGCCAGAAAGTCCTCATGAGGTACGGTGACTTTACCGGCCTGGTGGCCACATTGCTTGGCATCCGATACCTGATTTTCAATCTGGATGGCACACGCACCGGCTTCAATCATTTGTTTTGCCAGCAGGTAGGTGGCTTCCTCGTTACCAAAACCGGCATCGATGTCAGCAATGATTGGTACTACGTGAGTTTCGAAGCTGTCTATCTGTGCTGTAATTGCCTGGATATCACCGCCCTGCGCTTTGGCCTCATCCAGCGCCTTGTAAAGGTGATCGAGTTCACGCGCATCCGCCTGTTTTAAGAAGGTGTAGATCTCTTCAATCAGCTTAGGCACGGCGGTTTTTTCGTGCATACTTTGATCTGGCAGTGGCCCAAATTCAGAGCGAAGCGCGGCAACCATCCAACCACTCAGATACACGTAAGAGCGCTTAGTGGTCTTGTTGTGGCGCTTGATGGCCATCATCATTTGCTGAGCCGTAAAGCCATGCCAGCAGCCCAGTGACTGCGTATACTGACTGCTGTCGGCATCATAAGCCGCCATATCTTCACGCATTACCTTTGCAGTGTATTTAGCGATATCCAGGCCCGTTTTAAAGCGGTTTTGTAAGTGCATTCTGGTTGCAAATTCGGGGTTGATCCCCTGCCATGTATCGCCCTGAGACTGGCACAATGTAGTAAAACGATCAATTTGAGAGGTATAACTGCTCATAACAAAATTCCTTCGAACGGGTTTAAGCTAACTGGTTTATGTTTGTTTGCCAGGAGCGAGTGTGAGAGTGCTGCCTGGCGCTTAAATAAACACTAGACCGACCAGTTGAATTTTTTAAATTTATAGTTGTTATTGCCAGTATATTTATTGTGAATGGGTAAAAGGGTTTGTTTTTAGTGAAATTGGCTTATTTTAAAGTGACCCGTTCAAACCCGATCAAGGATCACTCACATGAGTTCTCACATTTTACAGGCCGGATTGCGTATCGATACCCGCCTGTTTGACTTTGTCGATCAGGAGCTGCTGCCTGGCACCCAAATTAACGCAGATGACTTCTGGTCAGGTTTTTCGACTATTATTCACACTCTCACACCCAAAAACCGGGCGTTGCTTGCCAAGCGCGATCTATTACAGAAACAAATTGATGACTACCATTTGGCTAACCCGAGCTGGGATGCTGATAAGTATCGGACATTTTTGACCGAAATTGGCTATTTGGTGCCTGATGTTGCTGTGCAGCCTATCACCACCGAGCTGGTTGAGCCTGAAATTGCACGTATTGCAGGTCCGCAATTGGTAGTGCCCGTCAGTAATGCGCGGTTTGCGCTAAACGCAGCCAATGCCCGCTGGGGTTCACTCTATGATGCGCTGTATGGCACAGATGTATTGCCCGAAGAGGACGGCGCGGAGCGCGCGAGTGGGTATAACCCGGTGCGGGGCTTTAAAGTGATGGCCTATGCTCGCCAGTTATTGGACCGTATTTTGCCGCTGGCACATGGCTCTCATATTGAAAGTACTAATTATGCGGTGGTACAAGGTGAGCTGGTCATCACGCTTAACGACTCTAGTCAGGTTAAACTGGCGGATCCTGCGCAGTTTGCCGGATATAACGGGCAGCCGCAGAGCCCGTCGGCGTTACTGTTTAAACACCATGATCTGCATTTTGAAATCCTGATCGATCCTCAGGATCCGATCGGCCAGGCAGATAAGGCCGGGATCAAAGACGTTATCCTGGAATCCGCGCTGACCACCATTATGGATTGTGAAGACTCAGTTGCAGCTGTGGATGCCGAAGATAAAGTACTGGTTTACCGCAACTGGCTGGGTCTGATGCAGGGGACACTCGAAGAACAGTTTGAAAAAGCGGGTAAGACAGTAACCCGTTCACTAAATGCCGACAAAACTTACCTGACACCTGATGGCCAGTCGCTGAGCCTCAAAGGCCGCGCTATGATGTTTGTGCGTAATGTTGGCCATTTGATGACCACACCCGCCATTTTGGATGAGCATGGTGAAGAGGTATTCGAAGGAATAGTCGATGCGGTGATCACCGCAACCGCCGCGCTGCACGATCTGCAAGGTGATGGTGTGCTTAAAAACTCCACTGCTCAGAGCGTGAATATCGTCAAACCCAAAATGCATGGCCCGGAAGAAGTGGCCTTTACCGGCGAGTTGTTTAGTGCAGTAGAGCAGTTGCTGAAATTACCTGAAAACACCTTAAAAATGGGCATTATGGATGAAGAGCGTCGTACATCTGTAAACTTACAGGCCTGTATCAACGCGGCTCACTCCCGCGTGGTGTTCATTAATACCGGGTTCCTGGACAGAACCGGTGACGAGATCCACACGTCTATGATGGCAGGCCCGGTATTACCCAAAGGCGAGATAAAAGCACAGCCCTGGATTGCGGCGTATGAGGATCGTAATGTAGACACAGGTCTGGCTTCGGGCTTTGCGGGTAAGGCGCAGATAGGCAAAGGCATGTGGCCAATGCCGGATAAAATGGCGCTGATGATGGAGCAAAAGCTGGCGCATCCAAAGTCGGGTGCCAATACCGCCTGGGTGCCCTCTCCCACCGCGGCCACTTTGCATGCCATGCATTATCACGAAGTTGAAGTGGCGACATTGCAGCAGCAAATTGCCCAGCGGCAGATGGCAAGCCTTAACGACCTGTTGACACCGCCGTTACTGGGCACACGACAGCTTAGCGATGAAGATATCCAAGCCGAGCTGGACAATAATGCTCAGGGAATTCTGGGTTATGTGGTGCGCTGGATAGATCAGGGCATTGGTTGCTCGAAAGTACCCGATATCAATCATGTTGGCCTGATGGAAGACAGAGCAACTTTGCGTATCTCCAGCCAGCACATTGCGAACTGGCTGCACCATGGCATATGCACTGAGGAGCAGGTTAAGCGCACTTTTGTGCGTATGGCGAAAATCGTCGATGAGCAAAATCATCATGACGCGCAATACCAGCCTATGAGTGGCGAAAACATCGAAGACAACTTGGCCTTTGCGGCGGCTCTGGCGCTGGTACTGCAAGGTAAAGCACAGCCAAATGGCTACACGGAACCTCTGCTGCATGCGTATCGACGTCAGTACAAGGGCCTTATTCAGTAGTTTCTTTGATTGGTCTGAACAACAGAGTGTAAAGGGGCTTTACGCTCTGTTGCTCTGCAAAATGTCAGCAGATGTAAAATTGCGTCAGACTTATGTTGTAACCCGTTGAATTTCTTGAGTGCCCTGCATACTCTTACCCAAAGTGATAAATACGGATAATATTGATTATGTTGTCAGGGAAATACCTGTTGCCGGGGATAAGTACCCTATTGTTGTCGGGGTGTGTTTTTGTGCCGCAGACCGAAGTCAGCTTTGACGAATATTGCGGCGTTTATAAAGAATCGACCAGTATAGAAATGGCTCCCCGTGCTGCCAGCAACCTGATATTTCATGAGCTGGAATTGGCTGGCGGGCTGGCACTGGTATTGTCCAACGGGATTGTAAATGCACAGCAACAGCAAGCTTACAAAGAAGCCTGCCTGGCAAATGGGATTGATATTGATGCCGAAGCAAGGCTGAGTCCCGACAGCGCTAAAACTCAGCTCCAAGCGTCACAATATTGCGACAATCAGACGTCTGACCTTTGTGAGATTGAACGGCGTCGGTAAACATCCCTCTTCTTTTGCACACTCTGCTTGTGAGTAATAGGGTGTAATAGGAATTTCTTTTGTTGTGAACTACCTTTTACGAGCACTACGGCCTTGAAGAAGCGAATGGGCAGTAGTCAAACCGTCACGAAGGAGCAAGTTCATGAACGAACCAATTAATAAAGACGTATTGAGCGGGCTGAAAGAAATCATTAAGCCCGAACTCAGAATTTCAAAGCAACAAGAGCAGGAGATAAAAGCGCGTAGCGTTGATTACAAGGCTGCTGATATCTCGTGTGTGAAAGCCATCGCGCAGGCGGCTATCAACGTTGAGCTATTTACCATTCCACTGTATATGACCGGCCTATACTCCATTTATGGGATGCACCAGATTGGTGACAACTCCGGGTTATATCCGGGACGTTGGTGGCCTGGTTTGGCAGCAACCGCTGGTACGGTGCCTGAGGGGCGATTCGATGAATATGACGCCGTGGTGAAGCCGACACCGACGGATGTCTTAACAGTCAACGAGCAAGTATTCAATGGTGTATACAGCGTGTTTGTTGAAGAAATGCTGCACCTGCAACTGGCTTCCAACATGGCCAGCAAGATTGGACTTACACCGACTTTTACCAGTGAGGCACTGATCGATAAGAAATATGGCTGGCAGTGTTACAACAATCAGACCATGATCCCACACATTCTGGATTTTAAAGACTGCGACAGCGATCTGAATCAGCTTAGTCCTGAAGTCAGGGATTACTTTAAAGCTCACTTTAAGGGTGAAAGTTTGCAGGACCTCAGGGTGAATGCGACGGAGCTTAACAAAGAGCAGGCGCTGCTGTTTTTATTGATTGAAGAAACCGAAGAAGACGCACAAAAAATTATTGCACCCCAGTACCTCAAACCCGGTGCAGATGGTCGTCCCAAGTACTTTGAAAATGCCCCGTTTGACTGGTGGCAACCCAGCTACACTGAAACCGATCTGCCGCTGTTTGGCTCAATCGGCCATATGTACCTGTGTTACTGGAACTACCTGCAAATCCAGTATGACGATGGCACGTCTTTGCTCGATGCGCTGTTAGGGTCAACACCGGTACAAAGAGACTACTTTAACGTCCGTCCTGGCGATGACGAGTACCAGGCACAATTTCCTGGCGTTGACGGGTCTTTGAATTCGCCAGAGCTGGATGATACTCGCCACGATGAACTCAAAGTTAAACTTATCAATAACATCAACGCCATTACCGATCAGGGCGAAGGTCAGGGCGTGGTTGAAACAATTTGCCAAAAATGGAGCCATGAAGCCTGGGCACAAAAAGCCCTGAGCAGTTTGTTTGCGCAAAAGACTCAAGATACGCATACCGTGCAAGAGAAGTATCAGCCTGATGAGAACGCACTTAAAGCGGATTATCCGGGTACACCAATCTCAGGATCGGCGTGTGCACGGATCATGAATAAGCGCAAAGATCATTTCTTGATCTTCAAGCAAACACTGGAATTGATCGTTAAATACAGTGATCCCAGCTACTCAGAAGAAGAGAGATATCTAACCTGGAAAGACTGGCATGCCGAAGGTAATCGCTGGAATGAGAAAATGCTAAACCCAGGTACCTGTGATGAAGCAAAAGAGCAGCACCCGGATTTACCTGGCGTTGATGAAATCGTTTCTGCACTAAACAACTTGAGCCGCACAGAAAAAAGCAAACTGGAAACCCACCTGCTGTTCAGCCAGTCGGCAGTCGGAACCATTAAAGGTCTGACAACTGCGCTGGACCGCTACTGGTCAGGGAAAACCGATGAGTTCCCCGGGCCTGCAATGGGTGGCTCTGGTGACCGTGTCTCAATTTGCTGGGCCACGACCGGGATGGCACCTGATCTGGTGACTGGCATTGCGCCGCAGGAAGAAGGCGTGTTGTACCATGCCTGCCAGGGTATGAGTTATAGATCGGAGGATGCAGGACTACCACCAGCCCAGGTGTTCCATAGCTGTAAAGGCTCAAACGATTGTAAAGCCCAGGGTGGCTGTGGTTTTGTTCACAGCACAACACCGGGTGGCAGCTGTGGTGCCAGTGGCGCTAAAGGCATTAAGAGTGCGCCGGCCGACAACAAGTGTAATAACCTGGGTGGGTGCGCTGTGCCTATTTCGGCGTCGCAGTTATTCCCATCCCTGCCAGCCGATGACAGTGATGGCTATAAAATGCAGTTGTTTAGTTTTGATGAAGACAACAACTTTACACCTATCAGCTACGTTACGCCTGATGGCGGTGATCCACAGCTGGACTGCGACTCATCTGATGACACTACGCCAATGCCCTATAAAGAAGGGGACGCGGTGTACAAGATTGCCTGGCAGGCGTATTGTAATGCCAACGATCTGGTTAATAAGCAGACCGGTGAAATCCCTGCGCCACCAGAAGTGGATGACATTCGTCTGGCACTGCCGCCTTCAACATAAGGAAGCGCCATGTCAGATAACCATACTGAGGAGGTGCGGCGTGATGCCGCAGCCTCTTTTTCTCATACCGGTAACTTAGGATTTGGGATTGGCTTGCGCAGTCAGCATTATCCTGAGCTGATGAGCATTGACCACGATACGGCAAAAAAGCCGGTGGACTGGTTTGAGATCATCAGCGAAAACTACATAGACAATTTTGGCTATGGCCGTCACGTGCTGGAAACACTCAGAGCACACTACCCTATGGTGATGCATGGCGTGTCGATGAACATTGGCAGCACAGATCCCCTTGATTTTACCTATCTGAACAAGCTCAAAGCACTGAGCGATTTTGTGCAGCCTGCGTGGGTGTCGGATCATCTGTGCTGGACAGGGGTTGCCGGAGTAAATAGCCACGACCTTTTACCCATGCCGCTGACGGATGAAAGTCTCGACCATGTTATCCGCCGGGTTAAGCAAGTGCAGGAAGTGCTGGAGCGCCCGATTGTGCTGGAAAACCCGTCTACCTATCTGGAGTATTGCCATTCCAGCCTGAGTGAACCGGCTTTCTTTACCGAGCTGGTGAATGCTACCGGCTGTGGTATTTTGCTCGACGTCAATAATGTGTTTGTCAGTGCGTTTAATCATGGTTTTGATCCTGAGGCGTATATCCGTGCCCTGCCCCACCAGCAGATTGTGCAGATCCATCTGGCGGGCCCAAGTGATTGCGGCGACTGTCTGATTGACACCCACGACCAGCCTGTACCGCAGCAAGTCTGGGCGCTTTATGCGTTGGCACAACAGCTGACCGGCGGCGTGTCGACCTTACTGGAGTGGGACGCCAATATTCCGCCATTTGACACTCTGGTGGCGGAGCTGAATAAGGCAAAGCAGGTACTTAATGGCGAGATGCCCGCGCAGGCCGTGCACCAGAGCGATATGGCGAAATTTTCAACGCCTGTGGTACGGGAAATGCATCAAAATACAGACCTGGCACACAGCTTAAAACCGGTAGCAAAATGACCTACTCAACCCCACAACTCAGCCAGTTGCAACACTGGTTGTCTCACGTTTTAATTTCTCGTGGCGACTTACCCGAAAAGTTGCTTACAGCGGGCCAGCGTGATGGCCTGACACTTGAACAGTGTGTTAAATCGACCCCACAGTTGCCTGCCGAGCGTCGGATGGATATCTATGCCGCTGGCTACGTTATGCGACTGGTGGAATGTCTGAAAGGGGAATTTGCCCTGCTCTGCACCTTTATGGGTGATGACGTTTTTGAGGTGTTTGCCAAGGCGTATATCGTGACCTTACCGTCGCGGTCTTTCACTTTACACACGCTGGGTAAATCGTTTGTCAGTTTTCTGGCTAATACCCGCCCGCAGGGGGAATTCGACGACAAACAGCGCGCTATGTTCGATGTGCCCGTGGAGCTGGCGCGGTTCGAGCGTGCCAAAGCTGAGGTGCTGCTGGCCGAAGGACTGGAAAACACCCCCCCATCCGAGCTGGTACTGAACGAATTTGAACTGCTGGGCGGCGGCGCATCGCTCAACCTGATGGTGCCACCGTGCTTGCGTTTACTGGTTAGCGACTATGATCTTCTGCCCATGGTTGAGCAGTTAGAAAATGCCCAACCGCACACCCTGCCTGGCAGAGAAGCTCGCTATATCGCCCTGACCCGGCAAAACTACCGGCTGATCACCCAGCCGCTCACCCACTGGCAGGCGGATTTACTCAGTCATTGTGGTCAGGCGATGTCGTTTGAACAGGCGCTGGTAAACAGCGCCCGTCGTCAGGGCATGGAACCCGCGCTACTCAGAGCCCGGCTGGCCATGTGGCTACCGGCCGCCGTCGCTTGTGGTCTGTTGATGGTTGAACGCGCCAAACGCCCGACTACAACGACCGAAGATGCCTCGCACTATTTATAAGCGCAGCGCGAGGGGCGAATATTCAGCTGTTTATCTTTGCGTCTTGCAAGCTGCGATTCAAACTTACTGGCGAGTTGATGGCGCCAGTAGGGTGCCACCATCTCTTTGTTCGGCGCCTTAGGCCCGAGCGTCACGTACTCTATCGGTGCCAGATGATCGTCTCTGTGTAGCTCCAGATACAAACGCGGTGCTGTGCCGTTGGCAAAATCAGGAGCAGAGCTTTGGATCTCCTTTGCGCCATAGTCTAGGTGCGAGACTATTACTCTGTGTTCCTGCTCATCCTTATAATGGGCGTCTTTTAGCAGGTAGGGTAATGGGCCGAGAAGCCAGGCAAGCGTTTGTAATTTTTCAGGTGCAGGTTTCTTGCCTACAAATTTATCGACTTCTTTTTTGAGGTCTTTGAAGTAAGTTCGCAGCTCTTTGGCACCCTCACCCAGTATCTTAAAATTATCTTTGAGATACACAACTCGATAGAACGCAGCGCTTTCCTGAGGCGACTGGCCGGTATTGGCAAATGAGGGCACCCTTTCCTCTTGCTCTATGTGGTTGCTCTGCACTTCCAGTAAACGATAGTCAAAAAAGCCTGCCGTCCTGAAGGTGATAGCGCAGCCGCAGGCATCGTCGTTTAAATGGTTTTTACTGTAGAAGCGCCACATATTCAGGCTGTCGCTGTCCGGTAAAAAGCAGCCGATAAATACCGGGTTACCCTCCTCCGGCTCGTAACCTAATTCCTGCCAGAGTAACTTTCCCTCATTGGGGTCATTTACCGCGTTGATATGGCCTAACCTGAAAGGGCTTTTTTCCAGTAAAATGGCCTGGCCCACATCGAAAGACGTGTAATGAGTCATAGTACGATGTTTTTTGACTTGAAGGTGGGAGAGTATCCTCTCTCTCAAAGCGCTAATTGACTCTGATTGTTCAAAACGCTCGGCCCTATCGTGTAGTTCGTAGGCCTTAAAGCTGAATTCCGGATCTTTAAATACTTGCTTGCACAAATCTTTGGTTTTGGAGTAGCTTTTGGCAATCTTACGTCCTTCAAAGTAATAATAAGCAAGATAGAGCAGAGCACGAATGTGGTTTTGTTTTGCGGCCTGCTGCAAGCGTTCAATGGCTTTCTCATTACTTTGCGTTACACCTTTACCAAGTCCATACATAATCCCTAATTGGCAATGCGCGTGTGGAACTCCTTTATCTGCAGCTAGTTGGTAGTGTTCAATTGCTTTTTGATTACAGCATACTTCACTCTTGCCAAACTCATATATAACGCCTAAGTTAAAATGAGCATGAGCATCCCCTTGCTTCGCTGCTTGTTGGTAGTATTCAATGGCTTTCTTATTACTTCGTTCTACACCTTCCCCTTGGTCATACATATAGCCCAAGTTAAACTGAGCACGGGCATCCCCTTGCTTCGCTGCTTGTTGATAGTATTCAATGGCTTTCTTATTACTTCGTTCTACACCTTCTCCTTGGCCATACATATAGCCCAAGTTAAACTGAGCACGGGCATCTCCTTTTTCTGCTGCAAGCACGAAGTATTCAAAGGCCTTCTTATTACATTGCAATACACCTTCGCCATTCTTATACATCACACCCAAATGACACTGGGCACGGGCATCTCCTTGCTCTGCTGCGAGCATATAGTATTCAGCGGCTTTCTTATTACATTGCGTTACACCCTTGCCATGCTTATACATCACACCCAAATGACACTGGGCACGGGCATCTCCTCGCTCTGCTGCAAGCATGAAGTGCTCAGCTGCTTTCTTTTGACATTGCATCACGCCTTTGCCATGCTTATGCAACACACCCAATTGGCAGTGGGCGCGGGCATTTCCTTGCTCAGCGGCAAGCTCATAATGTTCAATGGCCTTCTCATCACTTTGCGTAATACCTTTGCCATATTGATACATAATCCCCACATTGCACTGACTGATCGCGTTTCCCTGCTCTGCGGCCAGCATGAAATATTCAAAAGCTTTTTCATCACTTTGCGCTATGCCATCACCTCGCTGATACATTACGCCCAAATTGTGTTGAGCGAGTGAATATCCCTGTTCTGTTGCTTTCTGGAAGTATTCAAAAGCTTTTTCATCACTTTGCGCTATGCCATCACCATGCTGATACATGACGCCCAAGTTGCACTGACCGATCGCGTTTCCCTGCTCTGCGGCCAGCATAAAATATTCAAATGCTTTTTCATCATTTTGCGCTATGCCATCACCATGCTGATACATGACGCCCAAGTTGCATTGTGCATCGGCGTCTCCCTGCTCTGCGGCTAACCGGTAGTATTCAACCGCTTTCCCATCGTTATGCACTACGCCTTTGCCTTGCTCATACATTAAACCTAAGTTGAACTGGGCATCGGCGTATCCCTGTTTAGCAGCCAACTGATAGTATTTAACTGCTTTCTTATCACTTTGCGGTACGTCATCACCAAAATAATAGGCATCGCCTAACTCATTTTGCGCCTCTGCATCACCACTTTCTGTCTTTTCAATCAGTGCTTGGATCTCTGGAGTTAGTTCGGGGTTATGTTCTGACATCAATATTCCTTTTAAACTGCTTAATCCCGCAAAAGTCCGGTATGGGGCTTTATACCCTTATTAAACGGTATTTTATGATGGCTGACAATGGGATGGATTTTACTCATTGGGTACAGTTTGCCTGTACGAGGCGCAAAGCCTTACAACAATGTTGGCGTTGGCGAAGTGAGAAACGCCCGAAAAGCGGTCCACCGACTCGTCAGCTGGTGGACCTGTGGGTCACCCTCGCGGGTTATTTAATTGGGGTCTGGAAGCCTTTGGGCTTAATGGCCAGTACGGAGCACTGGGTTTGTTCCAGAATGGACTCGGCGGTGTTGCCTATAATCAAACCCGGAATACCGACACGGCCGACGGTGCCCATCACGATTAGGTCAATCTGGTGTTTTTGTGCCAGCAGGGGGATCTCTTTACTGGCTTTGCCTTTCACCTGATGCAGCTTGGGTTGCAGGTACTGAACGGCCGACTTGTCGAACAGTGCGTCCATTTTTGTCACCAGCCGGGCCAGTTTAGTGGCGCAGTCTCTGCGCCCCTGCTCTACATAATCATCCACCTGTTCGTCCGACTGATGCGCAAAGGTGCCGTAGCGCAGCCAGTCTTCGGCGTAGGCATCCCAGGCACTGCCCACATGCAGCTCAGACAGTTCGGGCAGGCTTAACGATACGCTGTATTCCATTACGGCCTGATTGAGTTTGTCTTGCACTTGTTCATCATCCAGCTCTCTGAAGCTGTCGTTCACGTCGACCGTGGCCAGAATTTTACCAAAGGCATCGAGCTGGCCGGGCTTAAGCATCAGCACCGGACAGGGGCATTTACGCAGTAAGTGCATGTCTTCACTGCCCAGCATGCGATCCATCCAGTCTGCGTCTTCGGCGCACTTGACCACCAGGTCGTACTGATCATCGACCGCGCGCTTAATGATCTCAATAAAGCCGATCCCGGTGCACACTATGATGGCGGGATCCTGGTCTGAGTCCAGCGCTTTGATCTTGGCTTCAATGGCGGCCCGCTTGTTGGCGATCAGCTCTTCTAGCTGGCTGGCGTACTCTTCTTTGCTGGTAAAAAATGCGCGCCAGTGCTTGGCCTCCTTTAATACCGAGATAAAGGTAACGTCTGCCTGGTTATCGCGCGCCAGCTGGAGGGTTTGCACCACGGCGGTGTCCATGGTTGCTTGCGGGTCTACCACACATAATATCTTGTTAAATCGTCTCATTATTTACCTCTAACTGGGCGCTGGCTGGTGTTGCCGCCTTAACACGCTCTACCGCCCGCTCGGCGGCGTCATGAAATGGCATCAGTACCAGTGTAGCGCCTTTTTCTTCCAGCAGTGGCTGGTCGTGCTGGTGCTGGGTAGAAATGGCAATGCCGCCGCTATAGTGTTGTTGTTTCAGGCCGTCTATCAGTGCCAGGCGCGGATCTTCATGGGTTACGCCCAAATCATGCTGTGGCATAGCCGACACCACCCACTTAACGCCCTGCAGCGGCAGGTCGTTCACAAACGCCGGATCGCTGGCATCGCCATACATCACCAGGTGGCCGTCGTTACGCCAGCGCCTGACTTCGTCGGGGTTAAAGTCTACAGCCAGCAACTTGAAGCCTTCTTTTTGCAGGTAGTGGGCCAGTGCCTTACCGTAGCGGCCAAGCCCAAACAGGATCACATCATAGACTTGCTCTGATGATGGCTGGCTTTCGAGCGCTTCTTCTCGGAATGGTTTTTTGCGCTCAAACACGCCCAGCCAGCGCTCCAGCTTGTTATACAGTCCATGGGAGTAAGTGATCATATACACCGACATGGCAATGGTAATAAGCCCCACCAGTGTGACCAGCCCCAGAGAATCGGCCGACACATGGCCAAGCGTGAGTCCCATGGCCATAAAGATAAGTGAAAATTCACTGATCTGCGCTACGGTTAACCCGGCCAGAAAGCCGGTGCGTTTGCGATAGCCCATCAGCCCCATGATCACCATCACAATGATAGGGTTACCAATGAGTACAAACAGCGACAATATCAGCGCCGGGAACACCTGAGCGCCAAGCAGGCTCAGGTCCAGTTGGGTCCCAAGGGCAATAAAGAAAAACAGCAGAAGAAAGTCGCGCAGCGAGGCCAGGCGCGCAACAATGGCCTCTCTGAATGGGGTAGATGCCAAAGATATTCCCGCCAGCAAGCCGCCCAGTTCTTTACTAAAGCCGAGCTGGCTGCCAATTGCCGCCAGTAACGTCGCCCAGCCGATGGCAAAGGTGATCAATAACTCCTTAGAGCGGGCGATGCGGCTGACCAGTGGGGTGGCCATATAACGGATAAACACCAGCACAAACGCAAGCATGATCAATCCATACAGCATTACGCTGCCTATTTGCGCCAGCGCTGAGTGTGTGCCACCCGACTGTGCGCCTATGCCCAGGGCTGAGAGCACCATCATCGCCAGCACCACCACTAAGTCCTGGACTATCAAAAAGCCCACCGCGATACGCCCATGGAGGGAGTCTACTTCGCGTTTATCCGACAGCAGTTTGACGATAATAATGGTACTGGAAAAGGTCAGCGCAACGGCAACATACAAGGAGGTAACGGTATCCAGCCCCAACATTTTGCCGAGTAAAAAGCCAATGGCGGAGGTAAATGCAACCTGCCCCAGTCCGGTAGCCAGTGCCACCGGCCCAAGTGTACGAATGAGTTTCAGGTCAAGCTTAAGGCCCACCAGGAATAACAATACTGCGATGCCCAGTTCGGCCAGTAGTTCAATGTGCTCATGAGACTGAACTATGTTTAAAGCCGAAGGCCCGGCAACCACCCCCACGGCAATAAAGCTCACAATCATGGGCTGGCGAAGTAACACGCCAATAAACCCCAGTGCGGCGGCCAATACCACCAGCGCAGTGAGCTCATAAAAAGCCGACAGATGGATAAAACTTAGGTTGAGCATTGCACCTCCTTCCTCACGCTCAATGGCTTACAGCTTTACCTTAGTGGTCGCCAGCATCACAACTCCCTATGCAAAAATCAATCTAAGTTCTGTGGATCTTCGCTGACCATGTTCTACATCAAAATAGCAGCGAAAAGGCGCCGTGGCATGCGTTTAATAGTATGAATTTACCGTATTTATAGGAAGTTATACTCGAAGTGTCGCGTAATTGGCAGACACAAAAAAGCCGCCCTTTCGGGCGGCTGGTGGGAATTCAACAATGTAATACAAGGAAAAGGGAGCGAGTAATTACTACTCTTAAGGTGTTAACCTTCTATAAGCTTACCGGTGCCAATTTCAATTTTTCTTGGCTTTAACGCTTCCGGTACTTCGCGCTCCAGGTCAATCAATAACAAGCCGTTCTCAAGCTCTGCGCCAATCACTTTTACGTGATCGCCCAGCTGGAATTTGCGCTCAAAGTTACGCTCGGCAATGCCCTGATGAATAAATTTACGGTCGGTTTTGTCTTCTTTGTTTTGCTTTTCGCCTTTAACGGTCAGCGTGTTATTTTCCGACTCAAGCGATAACTCCTGCTCCGTAAAGCCGGCCACCGCCATGGTAATTTGGTACTTGTCTTCAGCTAAAGCTTCGATGTTGTAAGGCGGATAGCTGGGTTGCTTCTCGCTGCTACGCTGCGCCGCATCCATCATAGATGCAAGGTGATCGAAACCAATGAATGAACGGTAAAGGGGTGATAAATCTACTGTACGCATAATCGTATCCTCATAAAGCGATAATTAAGCCATTTACTCTTTGCAATAAACCAGTAAATAGCGGGTTTTTAACTCTAACATTACTTAAATAAAAACTTTTAAAACAAAGTCTTAGTTTGGTCTGGGACCCTTCCGGCGTCCTCACAAATCTATCTATGGCCGGGGCCAATGCTTTTCAAGCAAGTTTTTTGAAAAAAGTTTGAATATTTTTTATGCGCTTGATTTTAATAGCTTTTATTTTTGATTGTTTGCTTTGGACTTTTGCTCAGGTCAGCCACCGTTTTGCTGTTGGTGGTTCCCGGCTCAAGGCCGGGATGACAGAGGAGAGGCCGGGATGACGGATGTGATGGGTGAAGTGGAGTGAAAATATGAATTTGCCAAAGGTTTAATAAAGTCTAACTAAAGACATAGTTGCCATTTAGCAAACGAGCGGGATTAAGCAAGTAATGCACAAACTAGCAAACACAACCAGTCATCCCGCGCTTGATGCGGGAACTTCTTAAAGGCTACTCGGTATTATTCTCATGCGGGGGCGCCGAGCCTGCGACGATACTTAATCGTTGGTTTAGGGTAGGCTATGAGTAAAGTACGTCCGTGTAGTTGCGTCCATCGCGCATCCATGCGCTCATCTCCTCAAGCTGCGACGATACTTAATCGTCGGTCTTTCGTCGTCCATCCAGGGCTCGCGTCCACTGACAAAAGGTGATACTTAATCGCCTTTTGTAGTGGACCCCCAAACATTTGTGCGGAATTTTAGGCCTGCGCCTGTGCTGGCGTCCGGGGTGATGAATAGCTGGCTTGGGCGAGCTGTTGGATCTTGCCAGTTGTGGTAGAGCGGGATCAGGCGTTCCTTGATCATATTTTCAAGCAAATGATTCACAAAGAGGTTTTTACCCGGAAAAGCCGGGAATTCCACTTCGTTTTCATCATGGCGCAATGCCGAAGAGGAAATAGGATCATAGTCAGTGCGGAAGTTGATCACGTTACGCAGGCGCATGGTGTTGGCGAAATAACGGGCATAAGTGTCGATGATCTTAGTACCGGGCGAGGCAAAAACCCGGGTTTGAATGCCGGTGCGTACGCCTGAGTCGACTGCCGTATAACCGCCCAGGCTGTGGCCAGTTAAAACTACATTGTGGCTGGTTGACGCTTCGGGTATCTGATAACCGGGCGCAATAGATGCCTGATTGGGTGGATACTGATCCAAAATGCGCTGACAAAACTCATACGCGGTGCGTTGCCAGGCGATATCGGTTTCGGCCAGGTTGGCAAAAAACAGTTTAAAGTCTTCGTACAGGTCGCCGGTATTAAACGGGTTGGTGCCCTTGTAGGCAATGATCACTTCTTCTTCCAGGCCCTCAGAAGCAATGCCGGGTACTTTAACGGCAAAGGCATAGACACCGTCTACATTCAGTAATGTATCTATGATCTCGAGCTTACCATTTGTAAGCATTAACTTCTGGTAAAGTGGATCATCATTATAAGCAAAGGTGCCACCGGGCTCCAGACCGTACGCATAGGCTGAGGCAAACGCATAGCGCAGTACCTTGTTGTAGGCTATCACATCCAGACTGGTGCTGATTTCTTTGGCCTGCGCTGGGGTGAGTATGGGGTATTCCCAGCCGACACTGCGGTCGGAGGCAAAAAAGCTGATGTTATTGCTGTACTGCGGGCCAAATTGCTGCGCCAGCGTTACCCGGCTCAACTCCTCAAGGGTAGCCTGCGCCTGGGCATCGCTGACCTCAACGCCGTTAATTTTTTCTACCACAAAATAGTTGCCATAAATGGCGGTGAGCGCATTATCGTGCCAGTGTCCCTGCAACTTGGCATAATCATCGCCTGCCAGCATCCAGTTTTTCTTTATCAGTTGTGAGCGGGGTATAAAGCCCGTATGTATGCCATAACTTTGTACAAAGGTGGTGTCTTGTTTAGTGGTCTGTGGGGTTGAGTCCAACATAATTATCCTCCCGGATTTTGGTTTCCGAGAGCAAGTATGGAACACAATTTGTGGTGTGCCAGTTACACGAGCTTACAGAGCTGGGTAATAATTCTCCCTTGCCTGACCTGCACTCCTGCATTAGGATAAAAAATAAGCACAAACCAGGGAGAATAGGTATGGCTGAGCGCAGCATTTCGGTTCAGGGCAGTGCCAATCAGAGCATTATTATTAGCGGCGATCATAATCAGGTTGGTGGGTCTGTGGAATTCCGCATTCCGCTGGTGCGCTATCATGCCCCTGCCCGGCTCCGTCGGGGCCGGCAAACTCCAGCTAGTGTGCTGGATATTCTCAGCGCGCACAACAAAGCAGTGAGCTTACAGGGCCGAGAGCGCGAGCTTTCGATGCTCCATGAATGGCTAAGTGACAACAGGGATATTTCCGTCTTTGCCATCACCGCCTCCGCAGGCAGTGGCAAAACGCGCCTGGCCATTGAGCTGTGCGAGCAGGCAGAGCAGCAAGCGGGCTGGGCGGCTGGCTTTGTACGTAGCGATGACTTAGCAGAGTTGGCACGTGCCTTTAAATTTGCCCAGGCAAACTGGTCTCACTCTTTGTTGCTGGTGGTTGATTACGCCGGGGCTAATGCGCAGGCACTAGCGCAATGGCTGGATGCCCTCTCTCAGCTCGACGACCTTGCCGACGGTATCCGGGTGCGCATCTTGCTGCTGGAGCGCGAAGCCAGTAAAGAGGCTGGCTGGTGGCGTACGTTAGCTGGCTCAGCGTTAGGCAGTGACCAGGCGCGGCTTGATTTGTTTACTCAGTACGAGCCTTATGTACTGGCCGGTCTGAGTGATATCCCAATACGGCGAGCGGTATTGTGTGCTGCACTGAATGCTGCGCAAGCGCTGGTGCCGAACCCACAAGCGAGTGCAATCCCCGAGGCTGGTGAACAACCCGACTTTGATACTGCGCTGGCCGACCCGCAATTTGGTAATCCACTGGCGCTGGTTATGGCCGGTATTCTTTGCCGAGACATGTCGCCGTGCGCGGCTTTGTCATTACATTATCTGGCTGCGGCTGAAAAACTGGCGCAGCGAGAAATCGACCGCTTTTACAAGTGTTTTGGCGAAGGGGGCGATGCGACTAAGCTGGCCCATTGCCTGTGCTTTCATTTACTGTGTGGCGGGCTCCGTATTGCCGATATGCGCCAGACGCTCAGCACTGAGCTGATCGCCATGGGCTGGCACAGTCCAAGCCTGGATAAAGATTTACTGGCGCTGCAGCAGGCGTTTCCGCCAGCGGAAGATGGAGATGAAACAGCCAGACTGTCGACCACTCAGCCCGATCTCATCGCCGAGGCCATGTGCATACAGCTTTTACAAAGTGACAGGGAACGAAGCTTAAAAGCGCCTGACATCCTGGCTAGAACACTTGAATACGGTCAGGAGCTGGCCGCCGCCACGCTGGTTCGCCTGTTGCAGGACTTTGCCTGCCCGGTTAGCCAAACAACCGCTCAGCAGGCTCAGTTGTTAAAGTGGGCAGACCAGCTGGTTGAAGATAATCAGCATAATCCTGCTCTGTTAGCATTACTCAATGATGCTATGCCACTTAGCTCTGTTGCACTGGCCGAAATAGCCTGTAAATTGGCAACAATTTTATATCAGCAAAGCCTGAGTCAGGTTGAGCAGCCCAGTGAAGATAGATTAGCTCTTTTGGCCTCGACACTGCACACGCTTTCTTTACGCCAAAGCGCTTTGGGCCAACTCGAAGGCGCCCTAATCACTGCGGTGGGAACTGTTGAGCACTTAAGAGTACTGGCTCGGGCCCGCCCCGAAGTCTTTTTATCCGGCCTGGCCACGTCACTGAATAATCTCGCTTCTCGCCAAAGTGCACTGGGCCAGCATGAAGCCGCCCACACAGCAGCGCTTGAAGCTGTTGAACTTAGGAGAAAGCTCTTTCAGGACTACCCTGATATCTATTTACCTGATCTGGCAATGTCACTGAATAATCTTGCGGGCTTCCAAAGCGAGTTGGGCCAACATGAAGCCGCCCACACAGCAGCGCTGTTATCTGTTGAACAGTACAGAACACTGGCTCAGGCTAATCCTGAGACCTTTTTACGCTACTTGGCCATGTCTCTGAATACTCTTGCTAAACAACAAGGCAAATTGAACCAACACGAAGCTGGCCTGGTCTCTGCGCTTGAAGCCGTTGAACTTGCAAGAAAGCTGGCTGAGGCTCATCCCGATTCCTTTTTGTGCGATCTGGCCACGTCATTGAATACCCTTGTTGTCTTGCAGAGCGCACTTGGCCAAGATGAAGCGGCCCTGACCACAGCAATGGAAGCTATTGAACACTACAGCGCTCTAGCTCAGGCTAGACCAGATACCTTTTTACCCGGCCTAGCGGCGTCACTGAATAACCTTGCCTCTCGCCAGAGTGCACTGGGCCAGCATGAAGCCGCCCACACAGCAGCGCTTGAAGCTGTCGAACAGTACAGAGCTCTGACTCAGGCTCACCCTGAAACCTTTTTACCTGACCTGGCCATGTCTCTGCGTACTCTTGCCAAACAACAAAGCAAACTGGACCTGCAAGAAGCTAGTCTGCTCTCCGCACTGGAAGTCGTTGAACAGTACAGAGTACTGGCTCAGGTTCGCCCTGAGACCTTTTTACCCGACCTAGCCATGTCTTTGAATACTCTTGCCAAACAACAAAGTAAGCAGAACCATTACGAAGCTGGCCTGCTCTCCGCACAGGAAGCCGTTGAACTAAGGAGAAAGCTTGCTGATTCCTGTCCCGATACCTTTTTGTCCCATCTGGCCACGTCACTGAATACCCTTGCGGTTTTGCAGAGTGAACTTGGCCAGCATGAAGCTGCTCTAACAACGGGACAGGAAGCGATTGAACACTACAGGGTATTGGTTCAGACCTGCCCCGATGTTTTTTTGCCCGATCTGGCTGCGTCGCTGAATAACCTTGCGCTCTTTCTAAGCACGCTGGGCCAGCGCGAAGCCGCTTATGGAGCAGCGTTGGAAGCCGTCGAACTCTATAAAACGTTGGCTCAGGTCCATCCCGATACTTTTCTGCCCGACCTAACCACATCACTGAAAACCCTTACACTCTTGCAATCCGAGCAGAGTCAGCGTGAACCGGGTATGGCTAGTGTCGAGGAAGCTGTTGAATACTACAGAACGTTGGCTCAGATCACACCCAGTGCCTTTTTGCCCAATCTGGCTATGTCACTGAATGGTCTTGCTAACAAACAAAGAGAGTTGGGTCAGCACGAGGCCGCCCTGACCTCGATGCAGGAAGTTGTTAAACTCTACAGGGTACTGACTCAGGCCCGTCCAGATGTCTTTAGGTCTGATCTGGCAGCATCAGTGAATAACCTCGCGCTCTTCTTAAGTACGCTGGGTCAGCGCGAAGCAGCCCTAACCACTGCGCTGGAATCCGTTGAACACTACAGAGTACTGGCGCAGACCCGCCCCGATACCTTTTTGCCTGACCTAGCCATATCACTGAATTGTCTGGCCAACAGACAATATGAGTTCGGTCAGCACGAAGCTGCCCTTACTACCTCACTGGAAGCTGTTGAGCTTTTAAGGCAGCAGAACCAGGCCCGGCCCGATGCCTTTTTGCCTGATCTGGCCATGTCACTGAATAATCTTGCTGGTCGCCAAAGCGATTTGGGCCAGCGCAAAGCTGCCCTGGCCTCCGCGCTGGAAGCCGTTGAACTAAGAAAAAAGCTGGCAGAGGCCGATCCCGATAGCTTTTTACCTGATTTGGCTATGTCATTGAATACCCTTGCTCTCTTGCAAAGCGCGCAAGGCCAGCGAGAGGCCGGTCTGACTTCCGTACAGGAATCCGTTGAACACTACAGAATACTGGCCCGGGCTTGCCCTGATGCCTTTTTACCCCACCTAGTTAGATCACTGAATAATCTTGCGAACTTTCAAAGCGAATTGGATCAGCACCAAGCTGCGGAGGCTAGTTCACATGAGGCTGTACAGCGATTTTCTCCCTACTTTATACAGTGGCCTGACACTTATCAGGCGTGGATTAGAGGGCTGCTGGGTAACTACCTTCGCCATTGCAAGGAAGCAGAACAGGAGCCGGATAGTGAGCTTATAGACCCAATTATCGAAAAACTCAATGAATTAGAACAGGAGTAATCCCCATGACAGACAGGACAATACAGGTAGGTGGCAATGTCAGTGGCGCGGTGTTAAGCACAGGCGACTATAACCAGATTGTGGCCGCCCCCAAAATCACTATGCCTGAGCCTCAGGCGGTGGATATTCAACTAGCGCTGAGTGAACTCAAGGCTGCACTGGGTGAGCTTGGCATTGCGCAGCCACGCAAACTGAATAATGCGCTGGAAGAGGCACAAGAAGAAATCGAACAGGCGCAGCCCGATAAGGCTGAGGTGGCGGAGTCGCTGGCCCGCGCGGCAAAAATAGCCAAAGAGGCCGAGAGCTTTGCCAGCCATAGTGAAAAGCTGGTCGAGCGTTTTACCCCGGTGCTGGGCTGGTTAGGCCCATATGCGACCCGAGTGGCCGAAGCACTGGGCGTGGCTATTTAATCTGTTTGCTATGGCACACAAAAAAGCCGCCCTTTCGGGCGGCGGGTGGGAATTCAACAATGTAATACAAGGAAAAAGGGAGTAAGTGTTTTATTTGCTCTCTAGCAACTTACCGGTGCCAATCTCAATCTTTCTTGGCTTTAACGCTTCCGGTACTTCGCGCTCCAGGTCAATCAATAACAGGCCATTCTCAAGCTCTGCGCCAATCACTTTGACGTGGTCGCCCAGCTGGAATTTGCGCTCAAAGTTACGCTCGGCAATGCCCTGATGAATAAATTTACGGTCGGTTTTGTTTTCTTTATTTTGCTTTTCGCCTTTAACGGTCAGCGTGTTATTTTCCGACTCAAGCGATAACTCCTGCTCCGTAAAGCCGGCCACCGCCATGGTAATTTGGTACTTGTCTTCAGCTAAAGCTTCGATGTTGTAAGGCGGATAGCTGGGTTGCTTCTCGCTGCTACGCTGCGCCGCATCCATCATAGATGCAAGGTGATCGAAACCAATGAATGAACGGTAAAGGGGTGATAAATCTACTGTACGCATAATCGTATCCTCATAAAGCGATAATTAAGCCATTTACTCTTTGCAATAAACCAGTAAATAGCGGGTTTTTAACTCTAACATTACTTAAATAAAAACTTTTAAAACAAAGTCTTATTTTGGTTCGGGACCCTTCCGGCGTCCTCACAAATCTATCTATGGCCGGGGCCAATGCTTTTCAAGCAAGTTTTTTGAAAAAAAGTTTGAATGTTTTTTATGTGGTTGATTTTGATAGCTTTTGTTTTTAATTGTTTGCTTTGGACTTTTGCTCAGGTCAGCCACCGTTTTGCTGTCGGTGGTTCCCGGCTCAAGGCCGGGATGACAGAGGAGAGGCCGGGATGACGGATATGTGGGTAAAGTTGAGTGCAAATATGAATGTTCCAAAGGTTTAATAAAGTCTAACTAAAGACATAGTTGCCCTTTAGCAAACGAGCGAGATTAAAAGGCAAAGCCGGGGTGACGAAGGCAAAGCCGGGATGACGAAGGCAAAGCCGGGATGACGGAGGCGAAGCTGGGATGACGGATATGTGGGTAAAGTTGAGTGCAAATATGAATGTTCCAAAGGTTTAATAAAGTCTAACTAAAGACATAGTTGCCCTTTAGCAAACGAGCGAGATTAAGCGAGTAACGCATAACCTAGCTAACACGACCAGTCATCCCGCACTTGATGCGGGATCTACTTGAATACACTGCCATACCAGCAGATGGACCATGAAGCATATGTCGCTTGGTAGTATATGACTCAGGCGCAGAGCCTGATAAGGTCACTAATTGGCACTGATACGACCTGATCACGCAAAAGTGCCACTCGCGCCGCGATTAAACCAGTTTTGCTTTGCCTGCCTTAACGGTAAAGCGCTTGCCAATGTGCGACTGATCATTCTTAAAGCCGACAAATGGCACATGGTGCCAGCTGGCGGTTAGTTCATCCTGAGTGATGTCCAGAGTTACAAAGCCGCGATTGGCCAGGTCGATATAACGAATATGAGGATTCTCCGGGATCAGGATTTTACCAACATCGCCCACCAACTGTTGCAAGCCCGGCACCGGGATTGATGGCGACGTGACTGACGAGGTGACGATCTCTACCGCAATGGCTCCTTCGTGGGTAAAGCGGTTGTATTCGTGCCAGTCATAGGGGTTTTTACAGATGTTTGCGGCCCACGACGAGTGTACATCACCGGTTAAGAACACAACGTTATCTATTTGGTTTTGTTCAATAAAATCTAGCAGGCGATGACGTGCTGCCGGGTAACCATCCCAGGCATCGCCATTGATGGGTTTGCCCAGCATCTGAATTTGCATCATCTGCACCTGCTGGCCCAGTAGCTTCCACTGCACGCCGTTTTGCTTGGCCTCAAACAGATTATCGTACAGCCATTGTTCCTGCTCGTAGCCCAGTAAAGTGCGTGACTCATCCAGACGTGCCGGATCTTTGATCTCAACTTGTTGATCGCGGCCGATCAAACGGGTGTCGAGCATATTCAGATCCAGCAAAGATCCAAACTGGAAGCGGCGGTAAGATCGCTCCCGGTTGTTGTCGCTGGGTTCACGGATCGGCATCCACTCATAATAAGCTTTAATTGCGGCAGCTTTACGGGTTTGCCAGTCGCCCTCGCCGTCATTGTGGTTTTCTGCCCCGCCCGACCAGGTATCGTTGGTAAATTCATGGTCGTCCCAGATACAGATCATGGGATGGCTCTGATGCAGGGTTTGCAGATCTTCGTCGGTTTTGTAGCAGGCATGGCGAACCCTGTAGTCGTCCAGCGTCACCATTTCATGAGCTGGCTGCACTTTTCTGTTCCACAAGAAGGGGTTGCGGTAAACATCTTTATTGCCGTATTCGTACAGGTAATCGCCAAGGTGTAGTACAGCATCCAGGTCGTCAATTTCCGCGATACGGGCATAAACATTAAAGTACCCATAGCTAAAGTGTGAGCAAGACGTCATGGCAAGTTTAACCTGGCTGACATCATACGCTGGCAGGGTTTTGGTGCGCCCTGTTGGCGAGATGATGGGCTTATCCAGCTCATCAATGATAAAGCGATAATAATAGCGGGTATCGGGGGCAAGCCCCGTTGCATCTACCTTAACGGTGAAGTCGCGTTGTCCATCGGTTATCTCATACCCCTCTGTCACCAGCACAGAAAACTGCGGATCCTCTGAGACCTGCCAGAGCACTTTAACACTGAGCGTGGCCATATCCACCCGCTCCTGCACCTCAGGTGGAATGGTAATGCGGGTCCATAAGATCACCCGATCATCTAACGGGTCGCCACTGGCAACGCCGTGACTAAACGGACTTTGAGAAAAGGTGCAGCCACTCAATCCCAGAGTGAGGGGAACAGTGGATAGCATCATACTGGTTTTAAAGAATTCGCGACGGGATAGGCTCATAAGTAAATACTCTAATTATCATTTTTGGGCGATATTTAAACGCGTTTATGTTAATTTTATATAGCAAAATTATTACATTGAATGCGCTTTTCTGCCAAACTAGCCGCTTTGATTTAAAACTGACGCGATAATGGCTATAACTAAGGGAATTGGGTCAGAGAATAAGCAGATGAGAGTGATTGATATCAGGTTGTATCTCAGAGTGTGGTGCTTTCTTATTTTGGGCGGGGTGTTTTTTGGGTCGCAGGCTCGTGCGCAGCAGCCGTGCGTCAGCGAAGTGAAAATTGGTGTTGTGGCAGACTGGCCGCCACTGACGGCCGTTGATGAGGCCGGTGCATATGGGCTGGATGTAGAGATTGCCCGCAAGGTGTTTGCCGAGCTGAATATCTGTCCGCGTTTTTTGCGTCTGCCCACGTCTGCCCGTAGTTTAGATCAACTGGGTAAAGGAACCGTCGATGTCTTGCTGATGGTTAGCTACGTGCAGGAACGTGCCGAGTTAGGGGTATTTTCAGCCCCCTACCGGTGGGAAAAAATGCGGCTCTTTTCTCTTCGTCAGCCACGTATGGCCATAGATTTAAAAGCGCTGTTGCGGCTGGGGTACCGGATAGGTTTAAGTATTGGCTCTTACTATGGCGAAGAGCTTAAAAACCTCGCCGAAAGTCCAAACTTTGGGCATTTGCTGGTCGGGATTTCTGGCAGCACTCAGCGCGTCGAGATGCTGGCTAAAAAGCGTGTCGACTTTATTATTGAAGACGAGATACTTGGCCGGTTTATGGCGCGAAAACTCGGCATAAAGAACGTCTATATATGGGACTATCCGGTCCATAACAATCAGGTGCACTTTCTATTGCGCAAGGGGTTGTTTGATGCGGCACAACTGACACGTTTTAATGGGGTAATAGAAAGATTGCGCCCTGATATCGACAAACTGGTAGAGCGCTACACTCACCATAATGCACCTCGCTGAACTAACTGAAACAGGCGGTAATATAATTACCGCTTTAATGTGGTCTACACTAAGGGAGCCAACGGAGCCGCAATAAAGGAAAAACAATGCGCAAACACATTCTCCCTTTGTTTGTTTTACTCTCTGGGTGTATGGGCACTGCAGACAGTGCCGCCAATAACCCGCAAGTCTACGCCGCTTATACTATGCTGGCACCCACGCAAAAAGGTGGCGTGCAAATCTATGCCAGAGCGATAGTCGATGGTGCACACATCACAGATCAGCAATGCCCACAATTGCTGCCCTCAGGTGGTGAGGCGATAAAAACCCGGGCCAGACGGTTAAATCCGGATCCAGATAATTTTCCGGTGACGGTTTGTGAGGCTGTGATCAGCCCGGATACTCAGTATCGCCTGTCTTATGGCGGCATTGAACTGGCGCCAGTTACCCTGGCACCTGAGCAAGTTCAGGTGTTTGGTGATTCGGGTTGTAAAAGCTCTGTGTGCGCAGGCGCAAGTGCAGCGCAGCCCTTTGCTCAGCTTGCGGATCTGGGAGCACAGCAAACCAAGCAGTTAATCCTGCATATGGGCGATTTCAACTACCGCGGCACCTCGGGCAGTATCAGCAAAGACATTTATGCTTATGATGCGGGAGATGGTGGCTATGGTGGCCCGTCATGTGGATTAACTGAAACCTATTACTCGCAAAATGCCAGTGGCAGTCCGAAACCTGATACCTGGCAGAGCTGGCAGGCCGACTTATTTGCACCGGCTAAGTCTTTGCTGGCCAGCGCCCCCTGGGTATTTGCCCGAGGCAATCATGAACTATGCAGCCGCGCAGGCCCAGGCTGGTTTTACTTTCTGGGACCTGGTTCAGACTTACCCGACGGTATTGCACAGCAATCTTGCCCTTATCAGGGAGAGTTCAGCCAGCCGCCCAGCGAGGCAAGCGATCATATTGTGATGATAGACCCCTATCTGCTGGAGCTGGACTCTCTGGCGCTGTGGGTGATGGATTCGGCCAATGCCTGCGATTCTCGCTCGCCACAAACTCTTACGCGCCAATATCGTGACCAGTACTCCCAGTTGCAGAACCTCGCGTCGCGGGTGAAAACCCCGTTATGGATGATGACACACAGACCGCTGTGGGGACAAAGCGGCCCGGTTGGCACGCCCTCAATCACAAACATGCTGCAAACGGCGCTCAACACTACCCTGTCACAGCAGTTACCGCCTGCGGTCAGCTTGTCCCTGTCGGGGCATATGCATATTTACCAGTCATTGGCTTTTGGTAAGGATAGCGGTCGTCCGTCTCAGTTGGTGGTGGGGAACAGTGGCGTCAGCCTGAGTTCAACCGGTGCTAACAGTGGGTTTAGTACTCAGATTGATGGTAAACGCGCGCAGGGCAATACTCAGGGAGAGTTTGGCTATATCACGATTCAGCTGGAAAAAGACAATCAATGGCAGGGGCAGTTTTACAACACCCAGGGGCAGGTTTTCCTTAAGTGTGGCAGCAAGCAGGCTGAGCAAGGTAAAGCACTTTGTCAGATTGCACGCTAAGATAACAGGTCGCTACGGGATGAATGAGTGGCGACAATCACCTTGTTTATCAGATCAACTGCCTGCTCAGGTGTGAGCGCCTTGTTTGGGCTGGTGTTTACCTCTGGTAAGCCAGCTCGGGCGCCAGGTTGAGTGAGTCCAGCTGTGCAAAATGCTGGGTGCCCTGACGCTGCACACTGGCCAGATATTAATACTGACCATGAAATTAAACCTGACTGTGACTGGATAACGCTTTCGCAATGCAGCAAGGGAGATTGTACTGGTATTCAAAGGGAATATGTTTTTTCGATGAGAAAACAGCCCTACTTTAGCGTTATTGGTGCTAAAAAATGGTTGGCTACTTAGATAAGTTCACCCATAACCAGTCATCAGCGCCGTTGAAGTGCAAAGTGTGGACCGTGTCCTGTGTTTTGAAGTTGACCATATTGACTTGTTCTGACCAGACATCTCTGAGCGCGTTATGACGCATTTGCAGGCGATTCAACACATCGGGCATGGGGGCACGCTGGGTGACCCAGAAAAACTGACCATCTATGCTACCGCTGTATAAGGTAAGAGGTATGGTTTTACCGGTTTCATCTTTCAGCTTTACAGTCGCATGCACATACTCAGCAAAGCGAGTTCTGTCTGACGCATTTTGAAATAGGTCAGCTTCTTCACCAAACAGTTTTTCAGCGGCATGCTCTGTGTCATGCAGATAAAATCGGTGCATGAGTTCGAGCTGGTCACTACCGGGGTCAATCAGCACTGTTGTCATCGCGGCCTTTATCTGGTGTGCTGTTGCGGTGTTTACCCAAATTAATACCAGTGCGGCAATCAGCCGATCCTTCATGTGGTCCCCCTTGGTTACTGTCGGGCTCTATCATATCGCGATTTGGCGCTGATTATTGTTATTTTACTGCTGACCTTGTTATCCAGATTAAAATAATCAGTATGCGGTGAGCGCATTTGTTTTTTCATTGGTTAAAGGTGTGATGTAATTGAAGGCAAGTTATGAAGGCTTTATAGGGCCTGCATTCTTGGTATGTAAAAGTGACATGACCTGTGTGTCAAAATGACAATAAATTTCCGTGCCAAGTCCCCATTTTGCAAATTTATTGTCTCTATTTTACAAATAAATTAAAAAAGCCAAATTCAATGGTTGAAATCGGAACTAAATTCCCAGTAAAATCGCGGACTTTTCAATCGGCGAGTAAAACTGGCGTTGGTTTTGCTCTGTACTAAGTACCCGTTTAGCTTAAAATGTGGTGAGCAGTATGGATTTCTACATACTAAAAAAACATGAGAAACTCGTTGCCATACCGGCGGACGAACAGAACTGTAAAGAGTATTTAGACAACGGCTATTTTTACGTTGATAAAGTGGCCGCATGTAACGAAAAATCGGCACTGAAACGATTGCATGGTAAACAAAACCGTTATCTCAGAGCACTTTGGTTACTGGTGATACCTGTCGTGATTTACGCCTGGCGTCAACTCAGCCATTAACCTCTTCGTCTAAGCAGTGTATATTAACCGTCATTAAGGTTAAGGAACGCTGCATGAAGGTTTTACACACATCCGACTGGCATCTGGGTCAACAGTTTTATGAGCACAGCCGTCACGCTGAACATCAGTTTTTTCTCGACTGGCTGTGCGACACGCTCACCTCTCATCAAATCAATGTTTTAATTGTCAGTGGCGACATCTATCACAGCGCTACGCCCTCTGCTTTGGCTGAGCAGCAACTGTATACGTTCATAAAACGTGCAAAAATGAACAACCCAGGCCTGCATATTGTGATCACGGCAGGCAATCATGATTCTGCTAACAGAATAGAAACAGCCAAGCCGTTACTGAGCCAGTTTGATACGCATGTGGTGGGTCGCTTTGATAAGCATACTCCTCAGGATGTGATTAAAACACTCGTGACCGAACAGGGCACGTTGCAGGTTGTAGCTATGCCTTTTTTGCGTAGTGCCGACCTGGACAGCCAACCTGACGACCCCCAGGCGTATCAGCAAGGTGTCGAGCGTGCTTATCATGCTGCATATCAAAGCCTGAATGAACAGCACCCGGTTCTGGCTATGGGCCATTTGCATGCGAAAGGTGGCAGCATTTCAGGTGATTCTGAGCGCAACATCACGATAGGTGGATTCGATGCTATTACCGCTGCGGTGTTTGGTGAGCGCCCAGACTATGTGGCACTGGGACATTTGCATAAAGCACAAAAAGTCGCAGGCAGTGAATCCATTCGATACTGTGGGACGCCCCTACCCATGTCATTTTCGGAGCGCAACTATCGGCATCAGGTGTTGCTGGTGGAGTTTTCCGACAATGCCCTCAGTGGTGTAAAGCCCCTTGACGTTCCTCGCCTAAAGCCGGTTCTTTTGCTCCCTGAACGTGGTGGCGCTACGTTGGATGAACTGCTTGAGTTACTGAGTGATTTGGACCTCTCTGACTATCAAGACAAGCCTGAAGCGACGCCTTACCTGAGGCTGCGACTCAATGCCAGTGACACGGATAGCCAGTTCCGCGTTAAGATTGAGCAGGCGTTGACTGATAAACGTGTCCACTTTTGTGGTATCGAGCGGATCAGTACAACACAACAATCTTCAGACATGCCTTACTTCGAAGACTTGGGTCAGGTCGAGAAACTGGAGCCTATGCGTTTACTGGAGTTGGCGTATGAGGCACAAATTGACAGCAAGCAACCGGTTCCCGATGCGTTGCAAAATTGCCTGATGCAGGTGCTGGCCAGTGTACAGGAGCAGGAAGCATGAAATTATTAGGGATCCAAGTACAGAATCTGGCATCGCTGGCTGATGCTGAAATCGATTTTACTCAACCCCCGCTCAAAGATACTGGCCTGTTTGCCATCACGGGAGACACCGGCGCAGGCAAAAGCACTCTGCTGGATGCCATTTGCCTGGCGCTCTATGGTAAGACAGCGCGCTTAAAAGCAGATGCCAAAAACAAAGTGCTACTCAATGGCGATGAGCTTAAGCTCAATGATCCGCGCAATCTATTGCGTCGTGGTTGTGTCAGTGCCCTGGCTGAAGTGACTTTTTGTGGTCAGGATGGTGAGCAATACCGTGCAAGCTGGCGTGTCAGCCGTGCTCGCAATAAGCTCAACGGGCGAGTGAAAGAGGCCGAACATCAGGTTGTACGGGTAAATGATGACACCATACTTGCCACCAAAACTACTGAAGCCAAACAACTGCTGGAGCAACTGTTAGGATTGAATTTTGAGCAGTTTTCCCGGGCAGTTTTACTTGCACAGCATGAATTTGCCGCCTTTTTGAAAGCGAACAGCGATGAGCGGGCACAGCTGCTGGAGACCCTGACCGGAACGGCCAAGTTCAGTGTGATAGGTAAGGCGATTTTTGAACATCATAAAGCCAAACAGGACGCGCTGGAGCAGCGTAAACAGGCGCTTAATCACGTAACGCTGCTCAGTGATGAGGTGCTTGCTGAGCACCAGGCTAAAGCGGCCGGGTTGACGACATCTATTGCGGATGCCAGGCAGGAAGAAAAAAACCTTGAACAAGGGATTACCTGGTATCAAACTTGTGAAAAACTGACTCAACAGTGTCATCAGGCCGAGCAGGAGCAGGTACAGTATCAGCAGCGTCTGGCGGAGCAACAGGATGACTACAATAAAGCCAGGCGTGCACAGTCGGTAGAAGTGATCGCGGACAACCGGACTCAGGCCAGAGAAATTGCCGCCCGGTTAACACAGTTGGACGCGGATATCGGTGCCTTGCAACGGCAGGATTATACCCCGCAGATCTGCTCTGCACAGAGTGCCCAGCAAGATGCTCAGACGCGACTTACACAGGCGAAACAACAATTACAGGCAGCTGCGCCTGCCCTGCATACATTGCGTGAGCTAGATCAACAGCGCGAAGCCAATAAACAGCTGCTGGCACAGAGTAATGCGGCGCTCAATGAACTGCAAGTGCAGTATGATACCTTGATACAACGCGGTGAAAAATTAAGTACGCAACTGAAGACTGACCGACAGGAAATGACGCAATTGCAGCTTCGCTGTGATTCCGAACCTGAGCTTAGCCAATTGAGTGCGCATTGGTCGCAGGCCAGCAATGCGTTGATGCACTGGCAGAGCTGTCAGCAGCAACGTCTTAAACTGGTGGCTGAACAACAGCAAACTCAGACCAATATTGATAAAGACAGAGCGGCACAGCAAGGGCTAAAACCCAAACTGGCTGAGTTAAAGCAACAACTGACAGATGTTCAGGCCAGTCTGAGTGCCACTCAGTCTGAGCTCAGCGGGCTCGATTATGAGACGTTGCAATTTCAGCGGACTCAATTATTACAGGCACAACAAAGTCAGCAACAGCGTAAAGAGCTGGAGCAGGAACAGGGTGAACACCGTGTTCATATTGACCGCTTAAGGCACCAGCATCATAGTCTGCAGCAGCAGCTCAAAGATACAGAGCAGCAGGACGAACTGACCAGACAACGCGTGTTACTGACTCAGGAGAATCTCCAACAGGTGCGCTTTCGGGCCAGTGACAGTGTAAGCAGTTTAAGAGCTCAGCTGGTTGCAGGTCAGGAGTGTATGGTGTGTGGTTCGACAGAGCACCCCTATGGTGTGGATCATATCGACAGTCACTGGCAGACACTGATAGCCGATTTTGAATCGCAATATCAGGCCGCAGAAAAGGCCCGTGAGCAGACACAGCAACGGTACCATGACTTGGTAGGCCAGGCTGAAAAATGTAATGGTCAGCTACAGGCGGCGCTTCAGCATGAAGCGCAACTCAGCAGAAAGCTCAGTCAGGTTGCAGAGATTTTAGCGCAGCTGCCAGCAGGGTTACGTGATACAGACGACCCGCAGACATATCTGGCACAGCTGGATCAAAAGTTACACACCTACAGTCAGCTTAGCAAGGTGCAGCAACAGCTATGGCAGCAACAGCAGACATGCCAGCGAGAAGTGCAGCAACAGGAAGAACAGCTGCGATTGTTGCAAAGCCAGATCGAGCGCGCCGAGCAGTCGCTGGCTTATGCGCAGAGGAGGCTGACGGACATTCAAACGGAGCAGCATGATGCCCTAGCAGAGGTAAAACAGCTATATTCAGTGTCGTTATGGTGGCAGCAGTTTGAACAAGCACCTGATGATGCCATAGCAACGCTGACTGAGCAGGTGCAACAGCGGTTGCGCCAGCAAGCATTACTTGCAGAGCTACAACAAAAAGTCAGTAACGATGAACAACAAGCGAAGCTATTAGAGCAACAGCGTGATGATAAACAAGGGCAACTCGAAAAAGCGGTGCGCTCAGGTCAGCAACTGGCTGAGCAAGGTGATGCTCTGACGCGTGAGCGTACTGCGATACAACCTCTTGAGATCAGTGCAGACAACTGGCACCAGTCATTGCTGGACGCGCAGCAAAGCGCTGAAGCGGCGCTCACTCAGGCCACACACCATGCAGCCGAGTTGCGTCAGGCACAGGAATCTCAGGCACTGACACTGGCACACAAACAACAGTCGCAACAACAGCAGTACGAAGCGTTAGAAAAAATCCAGGCACGTTATCAAACTTGGTTTACTGAGGTAAAAGCGCAATTTGAGACATTGACTGAGGACGAAGTCGAGGCACTGTTGCAATGGGATAAAACGCAGTGGCAAACCCTGTTGCACACGTATGAAGAGCTGCATAAGGCCTTTCAGAGTGCTCAAAGCAAGCATGCGCACCTGAGTGAAGAGCTTCTGCTACTGCGCGCTCACCCCGCAACTGAGCAAAGTCTGGAGCAGCTTAATGCAAGGCTGGCACAGTTGCAGCAGGAACGAGACGAAAACCAGGCAAAGTTGGTCAGCATCAATGCTGTGCTAAAACAGCACGAAGATAATAAAACGTATCTGGCCGAACAGTATGAACAGCTTCAGGCTCAGCAAGCTGAGTATGAGCACTGGCATTTGCTAAATCGCTTGCTCGGCGATGCCACGGGCAAAACCATGCGTAATCTGGCTCAGGCGCAGACGCTGCGGATCTTATTGCAGTATGCAAACCACCATCTTTGCAGCCTGAGTAATCGCTATCGCCTGACGGTGATAGGTCAGTCTCTGGAGATTGCCATTATTGACCGGGATATGGCTGATGAACAGCGCAGCGTAAACACGCTCTCTGGTGGGGAGTCGTTTTTAGTGTCACTGGCACTGGCGCTGGGCCTGGCTTCCCTGTCATCAAATCAGGTTCAGATCAATTCATTGTTTATCGATGAAGGGTTTGGCACTTTGGATCCACACACCCTCAGTGTTGCGCTGGATGCGCTCGATGCTCTGCAGTCGCAGGGGCGCAAAGTGGGTGTGATCTCCCATGTGGCCGAAATGACCGAACGCGTTGCGACGCAGATTAAAGTACAAAAACAGTCAGGCGGTTATTCGTCAGTCACCATCAGCGAACGATAAGGAGACACCATGCCCAGTTTTACAAAGGATGAAGCAACCTATTACGACAGTCGTATTGAGCGTCTGGTGCCGGGTTATCAACTGTTACATGAACTGGTTCAGGCACAATTACAGACACTGTTACCCGAGCAGGCTGAGATCCTGATTGTAGGTGCCGGAACCGGAAAAGAAGTACTGCAGCTGGCAGAGAGTAATCCGAACTGGACATTCATCGTCCAGGATGTATCTGACGATATGCTGGCCATCGCAGATCAAAATTTTACTAACTGTGGATTGTCATCGCGCGTGACCATACATTCGGGGCCGCTGATGCCGGGCCAGTATCAGGCAGATGTTGCACTGTGCCTGTTGGTGATGCATTTTGTGGCAGACGATGGTGCTAAGCTGACACTACTGGAGTCAATTCATAATAACCTAAAGTCGGGTAAACAGCTGTTACTGGCGGATCTGATGAAGCCCGAGACCCCGTTTGAGCGCGAGTCTCAGCTGAAGCACTGCCGCGCGATGGGCTTGACTCACATCGGCGAAGAACGTATGCGCCATAACCTGGAGCACGAATTTTACCCACTCGATAGGATCAGGCTGGCTGAGTTGCTGGATGAAAGCGGTTTTTCCCCCGCTCATATGTTCTTTAAAGCACTAGGGTTCAGTGGCTTAAGCTGTATCAGACAATAACTCTGGCATGCTCCGCCAGGATCAGCTCAGCCAACTTTGAGATCTTAATATTACTAAGCTGGCGATAATCCAAATACGGGCAGATCAGCAACTTATTAATGGGGTCGATGGCAAATTCCTCATCTACCCAGTGTAGAGAGTTAGTAAAAATATGATCTCTGAGCAAAGCTTTTGCATAAGTTCGCCCAGCTATGATGTGCCAGTCATAGCGATTGGCAGCCAGATCTGGCACAGAAAACAGTAAAGCCTCCTGACTCCCCTGCTGTAACAGCCGCTTATCCCGATACTTTTGCCAGCTTGGATAGTGTTTTGGTTGGTTAGTAAAATCGTGATCTGGGTGGCTGAGTTTTGCTATAAACTTGGCATACACATTGAAAACTTTGCGCCAGCCATTACCACATTGCTGGTTGATGTAGTCGATTTCCCCTGCCTGTAAGGCTATGACTTTATTTAACTTTTGAAATTCTGCGAGTTTTGGCGGGTGTTCGACATAAATGGCTAGCACGCCCTGCTCTGCGCCAAATCCGTAAGTTGGTAAATTCATGATCTCACTAAAAGGTGATTGCTATTCTCTGAGTATTATATCTGTTTTTGTACTGCTCTTTCGAGTTATCAGCTGTAAACCCCCTTTACACTGAGCTTTCGCTCTAACTTTCCTGGTTGTCTTATCTTTGACTTATAAATGACTGAAAATATTAATATTTAAGAAATGTGTCTGTAACCGGTTCGGCCCAACCTATTGTGCGCTTTATAACAATAACTGTAGCAATCGTAGCAACTAACTCGGAGTAACTAATGAAGCGCATAGCATATTCGTTGATCGCCGCTGCCGTCGCAGTGGCATTAACCGCCTGTGATGGTGATGATGGTAAACAAGGCCCTCAGGGCGAGCAAGGTGTTCAGGGTGAGCAAGGCACTAACGGTACAAATGGCACGAACGGCACGAACGGCACGAACGGCACGAACGGCACTGATGGTGCTGACGGTGTTGTAGGCAAAGATGGCCAAAACGGTGGCTCAGGCCTGATCCGTATTGCCACAGTGCCAGCAGGCGCTGAAGTCACAGGTTTGTTCCTGACTGAGCAAGGCGATCTGTTCTTCAATGTACAGCACCCAAGCGATGCGAATACATTGGAAGATGGAAACGGACGCCCTTATGACGGCGGTACTGTGGGTGTACTAACCGGTGTTAACTTCAATGAGTTGCCACGCAATATTGTGAGCTCACCAGTTCCAGTGACAGAGTTTGAGATGCAAACGGTTGTGACTGCGATTGGTCAATATCAGATCCTGGGTCAGACCGGTGATGTGTATGCCGATCTTGGCGAAAAAGGCCTGGCCGGTGGCTTAGGTGTACACTACGGTATCACTTCTGGTGACAAGATCATCGAAAATGATAACCCGGACTTCAACGGTTTTATCCCAAGTGCTGACGAAGAAAATACAGGTTACCTGTTTACTAACTGGGAATCATACCCAGGTGGTATGAGCCGTCTTAAAATGAGCAAGAGCGACGCGGGTACATGGAACATTGAAGAAGCCATGATGCTCGACTTTGATGGAGTAAAAGGCACCGCTGCGAACTGCTTTGGTTCTGTTTCTCCGTGGGGCACGCCACTAACATCTGAAGAGTGGATTGTAAGATCTGACGTCGACTCTACTCAACATGCAGAGTGGAATGACCCGGCCTTCACGCGTATAGACAGAATGAAAGAGTTGGTTACGCCTGAATTCCCTAACCCTTACCGCTACGGTTATATTGCTGAAGTGCAAAATCCGCTTTCTGATACACCAGATGTTGTGAAGCATTTCACCATTGGTCGTTACGAGCATGAAAACTCCTTAGTTATGCCTGATGAGCGCACAGTTTACTCCTCTCAGGATGATACTGGTGGCGTACTGTTTAAGTTTATTGCGGATCAACCTAAAGATCTTAGTTCAGGTACGCTTTATGGTGCGAAATTGACGCAGGACAAGGGCCTGAACGATCCGGCTGTGACTGGCTTTGATGTTACTTGGGTTGAAATTGCATCGGGCACCAATGCCGAAATTGAAGCCTGGATTGCTGAGTACGATGAGATCGACACTGAAGACTTCGTTGAAGGCCAGACAAGCTATCTTTCTGTGGCTGACGTAAAAGCCTGGGCAGACGGTGCCGAAACTTACCCAACACTGGCGCAAGGTGGTGGCTTGGTTACGGCGGGTAAGCCTATGGATAACCGTTCAGCATTCCTGGAGTCTCGTCAGGCGGCAAGGCAATTGGGCGCAACAGCAGAATGGCGCAAGCTGGAAGGGATCAGCATCAACTACGATCGCGTAGTAGAAGCCGTAACTGGTCAGGACATGGTTCCGGGCGAAGTGGTTGAACAGGCATACATGTATATCGGTGTTGCCGACATTGACGACACGATGACTGGTGATGAGGGCGATATCCGATTGTCTGCGCGTGTTAAAGATTGTGGTGGTGTTTACCGTGCCCACATCGATAACAACTACAACCTGACTCGTATTGAGCCTGTGGTTATGGGTGGTACGCACCGCTCTAGCCTGACTGGTGCACAAGAGTGTGATGTCAATCAGCTATCTCAGCCTGATAACGTGATTGTTATGCAGGACGGCCGCATCATCATTGGTGAAGACGGTATCCAGGAAAACAACACCCTGTGGTTATACGATCCTAACGCTAAGTAATTGTAAGACTCGCGGTGCCCGTTCGTGGCACCGCATTTTTTTATCCAAAAATGGGCGTCATAAAAATGAAATACCAAGTAATCGGCCTGGCGGTACTCACTGGCCTGGCACTGACCGGCTGCGAAGAATCACAACATCATACTCAAGCTGCCGAACTAATCGCCTCGCAGTCAGCGCATAAAGCTGCACCTTATAAACCGGGTGATGACATTCCGGCAACCGCTTACATGGAGCATGATGAGGTCTATAACCCTGAGTCGGTGATCCCGCCCCAGTGTTACACCAAAACCGATGGCGTGAATAACCCCTGTTATGCCTGCCATCAGTCTTATCAGCAAGAGCCAGAAAGACCCAACGCCATGCGCGATGGGCATTTACAGGGCGTCTATGAATTCTCTGACTTGGGCCTGAAAAACCACTGGAAAAACCTCTTTGTTGACAGGACAGATTTGATTGCAGGTGTGCCAGATAAAGAGATCATGGCGTGGATTAATCAGGATAATTACACCCCGTTTATCGAAAAGCTGAAACAAGACAAACAATGGCGCGGTGAAATAACTCCGCTGGAAAATCTGGCCTATCCGGAAAAAGCCTTTGACGAGATGGGCTTTGCCAGAGATGGGAGCGGCTGGGTGGCGTTTAACTACAAGCCTTTCCCGTCGACGTTTTGGCCCACCAACGGCTCCACGGGTGATGTGATGATCCGTTTGCCCGAAGCGTTTCGCTCAAAAGGTGGCGTATACAATCAGGACGTGTACCTGGCAAACCTTAGTCTGGTTGAGCTGGCATTAAAAGGCTTAGATAAGATCTCAACACCCACAATCTCGGAACAACGCATTGGCCAGGATTTAAATGGCGACAATCAGCTCACCAAAATCAGCGAGATAACGAGGCAATCACATTATGTGGGGGATGCCACAGATGCACTGGCACATATGCTGTACCCCCAGGAAACTGAGTTCCTGCATACCGTACGTTACATTGGCGTGGACGAACATGGTGGTATTTACAACGCGCCGCGTATGAAAGAAGTACGCTACATGAAAAAGCATAGGTTTAAGACCCGCCAGTCACTGAATTCTTCATATCACCGTGAAGAAAAAGAGAAAGAATTCGAAAATCTGCCGCAAACCCTGTATCTGGGTGATCAGGGTATCAACAACACCTTTGGCTGGACCATTAATGGCTATATAGAGGACAAGCAAGGTAACCTGAGACCACAGCATAAGCAGGAGCTGGCGTTTTGTAATGGCTGTCACAAAACCATAGGCTCAACCTACGACCAGACCTTCTCATTTGCTCGCAAAGTAGAAGGCGCACGCGGCTGGGGCTATATCAACCTCAAAGAAATGAAAGATGTCCCCAACAAAGGTGAAACACTCGGCGAGTTCCTGACATACATGAATCGGGTCGGTGGTGGCGACGAATTCCGCCAGAATCGCGAAATGCTGCAAAAGTGGTTTAAAGCAGATGGTACGGTAGACAAAGAAAAAGTCGAGTCAGCTGATAACCTGTACGAGCTGATCACCCCATCAAAAGAACGGGCGCTGGCACTGAACAAAGCCTACAGAACCATAGTGCAAGAGCAAAGCTACCTGTTCGGCCGCGACGCAACGCTGGTTGAAGCAAGCAACGTACTGCAACAAGTAGACGACTCCCAGGCCCCGTTAAAAGAAGAAAACCAACACCAATGGGACATGCAACTTGATTGGGCTAAGTGAGAACGACGATTGATAATCGTCGCAGCTCACTTAGCGCTTTTCATGGATGAAAAGCCGGAAGCCCCCTACAGGGAAGTATTGCCACTCGTACCTTATGAGAACGACGATTGATAATCGTCGCAGCTCACTTAGCGCTTTTCATGGATGAAAAGCCGGGAGCCCCTACAGGGACGTTTAGCCACTCCTGCCTTATGCGACCGACTTGTTTTTTAATTAGTCCCCGGCTCGTTGGCCGGGGTGACGGGAATAGGTGGTTCTGTGAGTTAATTTCAGCCGCTTTAGCGCCATGTGAAAAACTCGTATAAGTTATCCAGCGGTCTTGGTCTGTCTTTGATATACATTGAAAAATTACTTTCTAGCTGAGCTCTGAACTTGCTTTGATGCACCTGTCTGAATATCGTCATCCCGTGCTCGACACGGGATCTATTGGCATACAACACGAGTTTAAATATAGCCTCAAAGTTGAATACGCCTGAGCAACAGTTCTGTGTAATTGAAAGTTGGATGACCGGATTTTTTATTTATCCTGCTCAGCGTGTCCCTAAATACATTGTGACCAGGATAAATAGCACTGCCCATAGTAATGGCCATAACCCGATATCATCGCTGCTTTTAGGTCTGGCCTGAGAGCAGTTAATGCCATCAATACCTTCAACCTGGTCAAAGTCAAACTGAGCAATTGATAAAGGGCATCCGACATGAATTTTGCTATCGGCAGAGCCAGCCCCAAGTGCTACTTCTCTGAATGCCCTGACTTCAATCATAGTAAGCCCCCCTTCTATTTTTTCCATTGGGTGTATAACTGTTTTCGGCGTCAGTTTCAGAAATTTACCTTTGTAGAATGTGGAAAACGCATGCTGCAATATTTTTTCTCCAACATGGAAGTCGGAAAATAACAGCCTGGGATGAGAAAATGGGTTAATGACCTGAATGTCAGGTGACGTGAGCTCATTTGCCTCTTTACCAATGGCTGCAATCACTTTTTTGCCTGATTTTGTCGATTGTAATGCCAGTAAGGGGACATCCTCGTAGATTTGCTTCGTTTTAATATCGGTGATTTTTAACTTGCCTTCCCAAATTTGCACGTATAGAACCGGTGCAAACTTTTTTTTAATCCATATCAGCATATTTAAACCTTCGTAGAGCAAAATCTCAATATTATCACCAAAATAGAACTTAGGGGCTTCGTACCAAGCTAACGCAAACCTGTGCCAGATAAGAGCGTCACTGTGTATCTGATGCTATACAAAGCGTTGAATTGCCTGGTAGGCATTGTCCTGATACTGCTGATTGTTCAGGTCTTCAAATAGCTCTGCCTGATCCCCGATAGGGCCCGTTAATCCCTTTTGACTGGCGTAAAATGTGCCACTTTTTAACTCTTTATCAAACAACCCGATCAGATAGCGCTTCGCACCCTCTTCAACTTTATGGACTTTGCCAAGCCACAGCATAACCTGCATCATGCTCTTCATAACATATTGCTTTACAAAGGAGAGAGAGTTAAAGCCGTCAGTGCCCGTTGTTGCACCCGGGCTCATGGTGATGAATTTCAGCTGTGGATGGCGTCTGGCCATTGCCGACATCCATAATGCCCCCATATATTTGATTGGCCCGTAAGGTATGGTCGCATCTGTGGTGGAGCCATAGAACGACCCGTCACAGATAGCAGCAAACTCCTCGACTGATGAGGTGTTTAGCTCTGGACGCTTCATGCCCATTTCTTTCACGCCCCGGGCGGCTTCTGAGCCTGCATAGAGCGCAACCTGAGTAAGTTTCTGCGCCTTAATTAGCTCTTCTGTCAGTACACTGTGCCCCAGCAGATTAACTGCAAATATCTCGGTGATGCCCTGTTCATTCAGTTTGTTAAACTGTTTACCGCCCGTGCCTCCGGCATTCATGATCAGTGCATCAATACTTTCTGATAGCTGTTGCACGGCGGAACGCACCGAACTTAAATCGCTGACATCGAGTTGGATAATTTCAAAAATACGCTTGCCCGTCTGTTGTTCCAGTGTCATCTTAGCTGCTTCAGCTTTGTCACGGTTGCGACATCCCAGGTAGATCTTTTCAATGTCCGGATACGCAGCAATCTGCTTTGCTGCCTCTTTACCTAAGCCTGCATTTGCGCCAGTGATTAATACGCGGGTGATCATAATGTGCCTCTTTCTAAATTCGGGTATTGAGTTTATGAGGCCAGAATAGCGAAAAGCGGCTGGCTGCTTTTGATATTTCTTGCGGTATTGAATGTGTATTGTCGGGTTAAAAAAAAGCCTGATAGTTCAGGCTTTTAGTGTTACAGGAATATTTAGGTACACTTTATTGTTGGGGTCCGCGTCATTAAAGCCGCCTGGCAATAACTCGAAATCGGGCTTGTCAGCGTACTCATAACGGCTTTTTGGCAGCCAGCTGCCCCAAATATACCTAAGGGTTTCTTCTAAATTTGCAATGGGTCCTGTATGTGTAAATCTGGCATAAGTTTGTGCAGTCAGTTCTCGTGTGATCAGGCCATCCGGCACGTCATCAAAATTTTCAACCTGGGCTGAACAAATATAAACAAATCGAGTGACGTCACCGTCTTCCTGATAGTTTTCATAGATACCAAAAAAGTGATCGCCTACCCGATTAGGGATTTTGTCACGATAGGGGCGAAAGCCTGACCAAAGCTTGTGCAAGCTGAGATCTCCATCTTCGTATACATTGGCAATCCCCACGATTTTCATCGCAGGTTGTTCAATGATCTCGGGTTCCATACTGATGTTGTTTTGCAAAAATGCCAGATCGTCAGGGCTAAATGGCTTTTTATACAACAAACGAAATGGTTCGTTTATTTTTCGATATTGTGCGGGTGTCATATCGAATAGTGCCTTAAATGCCCGAGTGAATGCTTCTTGAGAATCAAACTGACAGTCCATGGCCAGGGTTAATATGCTCACATCCTCTGTTAACAGTCGCTTGGCAGCCAAGGTTAATCTGCGTTTGCGAAGATACTCTTTTGGGGTGTCGCCTATCAATGCTTTGAAAATCCTACTGTAGTGATATGTTGAATAGTGGGATGCCGCAGCGATTTCATGCACGCTGATTTTTTCATGCAAATTCGCTTCAATGTAGTCGATACTTTTAAAAAAACGATCCATCCCATAGTCCTCTTTTATCTTGGTGGGTATAGTCACACACTGACCGGTGCTGATTGAACGAGGTTAGCTTCCGCGTAACGTTTTAACCCTGCTAATAGTTTGCCAAAGGCGACGGGAAACACCAGTCGAAGCAGCGGGTAAAACAGGTAGGCAAACCATTTAAGCTGCGGCGAGGCAATCCAGATCACCTTACTTTGGTTTTTACCAATCGGCTGCACTGACATCATAACGTGATTCTGCCGAATAGGCACAATGGCAGGGTTGTTAACTGGCAGCACATTAAAAGCGATGGTCTTGTCCGTTTCATTGAATTCGGTAATGACTTCTTTGACTTTCGCACCATTTGGATTGTCACTTAAATTGCAAACACGCCCTTCCATTGGTGCGCCTAAGCGGCTGCTGCCTTTACCGAGTGCTTCTGAATGGGGTATCGGTCCCATCCATAGATGTGCTTTATCAAATTGATGGGCGACTAACTCCCAAACTTGCTCAGCCGATTTATTAATGATGATTGATTTGGTGATCTTCATGATTAGCTCCAGGGGTTTATATTGAAGCCAGTGTAGAAGGTTAGATGCGCACATTTTTGATATTTCTTGCTACGTTTGACAAAAGAAGTGCATGCGTAATCTATCAATTTTCATTGCTTTTTTAGTTTCTTTAAAGCCGTTTGCCGTTTTTAGGAAGGTGAAAGCGAACTCGTTTAAGTTATCCAGCGGTCTCGGTCTGTCTTTGGTGCACATTGAAAAGTCATTCTAGAGCTGGGCTCTGAATTTACTTGATTCACCTGTTTGAATGTCGTTATCCGGTGCTGGACATGGGAGCTGTTGGCATGCGACACGAATTTAAATATTGCCTCAAAGTTGAATACGCCTGAGCAACAGTTCTGTGTAAATGACAGTTGGATAGTTGGATTCTATATCTATTTCAGCATATTGAAACCCTTTTTAAAGCGGGGTTTCTATATTAGCATCATTACTATCAAAACAGGTTTATGGGTTTGGCTTTGACTGAACGGCAACTCACTTGAGTTACCTTTTTAAATGAGCGCTTGTGTACTGCGTTGATAGAAGGGAAAGCAATACATTAATACGGCCTAAAAGAGGTTTATATAACCTCACCGAACCCCAGTAAAAATGTAAGCAATGATGAATAGCTTATGTAGTAGAAATCTTACAGGTTAACTTACAACTACCTATTTTTTAGATAGTTAGAACGAATAACTAGCCAATTAGGATTGCCAATCTGTCACAATTCAATACAACGAAACAGTCGGTTCGATGATAAGTAATGTATTTGCATGCTAAGGTATTTGCGATAGTGGATATGGTAAGCCGCCACAGGAGAGTCATATGCAAAAAAAGACAAACATAAAAATTATGATGTTTATTTGGGCTGAACGGCTCCCGCTTATCTTTGCGTTGGTTATCGGGTTATCGTCTGCAGCGGTGTATTACCTGGTCCTGTTTGCCAGTATGGCTGATACCGAAAGTGCTCTGGTCTGGTTGCTTGGAGTTGGGCTTGGTGGTGCCAGTATCGGATATCTGGCGGGATTGAGTGTCGCTAAGCAAGTATACCGTGAGCAGCAGGGCACTGTACCATCTATAACTGACGGATATGAACAATCGAACGATGGTGATTAGCTTTGGATTGAATAAGTAAACCAGACACTAATGATGTCCTCGGTAAATGAAGGAAATGGAATGAAAAAAACAATAAAAATAATGGCTTGCGCCTTTTTAAGTTTGCTTTCTCTGGGAGCCCAGGCGAAAGCTGACTGCACCACTGATTGCCAGTTGAGCAAAGTGAACCAGTATTTCGATGCGCTGGATACTGTCTCATATAAAGGCTCTACGGTTGCGGATATTGATGCCCTGATTGACTTGATGCACGACGAGGTCAAATACGAGCATATTGAATATCAAGCTAACTTTGACAAACCCGCCTGGCGACGCGCATTTTTACGCAACCTTGAAGGAGGTCGTTACGACAGCCCAACCAACCGCGAGATCCGGGTCTTGCGTACTATCCCTGGTAAAAACCACATTGCTGTGGAGTATGCCTATGGCGTTAACCAGGCTGATGGCAGCTGGCAACAGCAAGAGCCGATGCTGGCCATATTTGGTTTTAAAGAGGGAAAAATCAGCCTGATCAGGGAATTGTGGTAGTGACAAGCGGCGTATCCGGAGTGACGGATACGCCTGTCGTATGTTTATTACGTCAGATAATTAAAAATCATAGCTGATCCCGACATACGCTGTACGCGGCATACCAGGTTGAATTCGGGTTCGGCCAAAGCGCTCTTCGTTTTGCAGCGCATAGGTTTTGTCGGTGAGGTTAGCTATCCGGGCGTGGAGTTTCACGCGCTTGTTGAGCCGATAATTGGCCTTGAGGTTAAACACGGTATAGCCCGAGTAAGTATCAGTATTTTCGACACTCAGGTAATAGTCGCCAATACTTTTGGCTTCAGCTGTTAGTCTGAGTCCCTTGATGGCCTGGCTTGTGTAGTTAAGCCTGAAGTTGGCAACATATTCCGGCGCCATGTGCAGACTGTTACCCGACAAATCTTGCTCCATTGATTCGCCTGTTTCACGGTGAACTCGTCCCTCATCGCGAATGTAGTGACGGAACTCATGGTCGGACTGGCTGTAGGCCAGCGCGGCAGAAAATGCGCGGTTAAACTGGTAGTTCAGCCCAAGCTCAAAGCCTTTATGTCTGACACTGGAAGCATTAACCCGGTAAGAGGCGCCCAGGTCACTGAATGCCGTAACAATGGCGTCGTCCACATCCATCAGATAGTAAGCCAGCTCAATCGACAACGCATCCAGGTTAGCTTTGTAGCCCAGCTCATAGGTATCGGACGTTTCTTCTTTCAGACTCCCCAGCTGTGCACTACTTTGGCGGCTTTTAAGGTGGTACATTTCTGGTGCAGTAGGTAATCGCATCGCTTTGGCGAAGCGTGCGTATACACTTGATTGCTCGTTAAGCAGATAGTTCAGGCTCAGCTTAGGGCTGAGGTGGCTAAAAGTGTCTTTACGAGAGGCAATGGAACGATTGCCAAAGCCGTCGTCTTTGTATTTAGGCAGAGCATTGTCAAATTCGTATTCACTGTGGTCAAAGCGTATACCCAGGGTATAGCTGAGTGCATCGGTAAGATAACCGAGGTGCTGGATATAAGGTGATACACTTTTAAAAGTGGTGGTGTCGTCGTAGAACACATGCCCTTGCGGGTATGTCGCTGCTCCGCGTCCGGTGGTGATTCTGGTGGTGGGCTGAAACGAGTAGGTATCTCCGGACGTATGCTCCAGATCAACGCCTAGTGTCGTTTGAGCACTGTTTTGGTGGGACCAGCTTGCCAGTGCCAACAGGCCGAATGTGGTGACTTCAGTTTCTTCTACCGGCATATTGGGCTGCCAGGTCGCGAGGTGTTCCAACGTGCGATGACGCGCGTAAGGGATAACAGACACACTCAGGTTTTTATCCTCATACAGATATTCAGTGCTGAGGCGCATATAATCTGTGGTTCTGCGGGGATCTAAAGCGATCACTTCATCAGGCAGACCTGACTGAGAGGGATCCTGTTCAAATTGCTCAATGCTGAGTGTGGTCAGGATCTGCTGATCAAGCGATGAGGCAATCAGCGAGGTCGTCAGGCTTTGTTTGTCGTCCAGCTGATATTCATGGCGTACATCCAGCTCGGTTTTTTCAACGGCGTTATGCTCTCGCCAGCCGTCATTTTCCAGATAGGCCGCCGATACGCGCATGCCTCCCTGGTTGCTATCCAGCCAGGTGGCACTGCCATTAAGGCGTGAATAACCATGTTCCCCGACTGTCAGGCCCAGTGAGTTTCTGTTCGCTGAAACTGGCTTCGACAATACATTGACCGTGGCTGCTACCGCGCCTGCGCCATGCAAGCTAGTTCCTGCACCACGAAGTACTTCGAGGCGTGACAGGCCAATGTTACTGCTGGTCCACCATAGTGCATTATGGGTATAAAAAGCTGCCGATTGCAGCGGGATATTATCCTGCAAATATAAGGTGTAGCCATCAAAATTAATGGGCATGCGCACGGCTGCGTTGTGCCCTTGCCCACCCGATAGTTGATTGATTAAAACGCCCGGTATGGTTTGCAATGACTCGGAGATATGCTGCGCATTGTCGTCAGCAATGGTTTGCTCGGATACCTGACCGACACTCAGCGCCAGATCGGTATTGGCTTTGGCTGTACGGGTTGATGTAACCGTGATTTTTTCTATCTGGTCGATACCAGCTGTGTCAGCAGCAGCCAGTGCTGAATACGCCTGTAGCAAGGCGAACGTTAACGCAGAAACAGTCAAACCGGGTTTCATGAAGACCTCATTTTTCGTTCAGGGAGCTGGATGATAATCCTGCCATGTAAAAATGTACAAATTATGCGGTCAGTATACGACGGTGTTTATGTTGTCGATCTTTGTCTGACGGAGCAATCCAAGTCCTGCCACATGATATTCACTTGTATGGTTTAATGATCTCATTCGCGATGCTGTAACTTATTGGCCAGTTGTTGTGCCTGTGTAATTTCATCGAGTGTCATACGCTGTTCCAGATATCGCCTTGTCCACTCAACGCGACTATATACCTCGCTGTCCTGGCGGGTTTGCAAAAAGTAATGACTGTATGCCAGCGCCTGAATATAGTTTTGTCCGCCTGTGTCAGGGTCCAGATATTGATAGCCACGGATCAACTGTAAGGTTGCTTTCTCCCCGCCTAGCAAAGCGACTTGCTCAGTCACCAGATATTTTTGCGCGGTGAATGCTTTCATGCGGGCAACCTGTTCATCTCTGGTAAGTGTGCTGAATTTCAGTGCCTGATGCACTTCTGTCGGGGCAAGTCGCCAAAGTGTATCGGCCGCTTCATCAGAGCCCATTTGGGCTGCTTGCATCAGTTTCTCTACATAGTTCTCATCACGGTTGGTGTCGCCCAGACAGCGCTGATATCGAGCTTTCATGGTTTCGACTATCGTATGTACTTCATCGCGTGATAATGCCTCATCGAGCCATTGATTAAACGCTTTGTCGGTACGGGGTACGTTGCGACATTGGCGTATTTGCATGGCTTGTTTAAACAGTGCTTCAGCCGACTCGGCCGGCACCTGTTCCAGCTCGGGTTGCTGGTGTGTTGTGCTGACAATTGTATTCGTCAGGTCCGGGTGCTGAACCTGTTCGACAACGGGGTTAGCAACTTTGATATGCTCGGCTTTATGCTGATCTTGTGGGTAAAACACCAGCACACAAATAGAAAGGCACAGGCCTGTCAGCAGGCCAATAGGTGTACTACGCATTAAAAACTTACCTTTTGATAAAGGTGCCGCTTCATGGAAGCGGCACCCGAGATTAAAATCCGTTTTTAAGCGCTTTAGGTCGGTCTACGACTTTGCCCTGATGGATCACCGCATGTATTTTTTGTGTATTTTGAATATGTTCAATCGGTGAGGCGTCAAGTATCACAAAGCTTGCCCGGGCGCCCGGTTCTAGGCTGTTGTTAATCCCCAAAAATGCGCCAGCCTGTGTGGTTGTCGCTGCCAGCGCCTGCCAGTTCGACATGCCTGCTTCGGTTAAATTAAGCATTTCCCTGTGTACTGAGTAGCCCTGAATGGTGCCATAATTACCGGCGTCCGTTCCGTTTAAAACAGTGACGCCGGCTTTAACTAATTCGGCCAGGTTGGCGGTTCTTTGCGCATCCAGCTTACGCCACTTTGCTTCTCTGTCTCCCCACTTTTTCATTGTTTCTGCACTTTGGTAACCTGCAATGATGGCTGGGGTTGTCATGGCCTGAAGCAGCTCTGAGGCGACCACTGATTTGTCGAACAGGAAGTCTGTCAGATCGGTATGCACTGTCATGGTCGGGATCACCACCATTTTTGCTGTTGCAATTTTATCTGCCAGTCCTGCCGGGATCGGCGCGCCGGGCATGTGGGTGAATGCTGTGGCGCCTACGTCGATGGCATCGATGACATCCTGCCAGGTTTTAAGGTGGACGATGGTTTTGATCCCGAGTTTGTTGCTCTGTTGGACGATGGCAGCAAAGGTGGCCTTATCAATCGAAGGTTGGTCGTCACTGGGCTGATATACCACTTTAATCACATCGGGTTTGGCTTTGGCTAAACTCTGCACCTGAGCGATAGCCTCTTCTGGGGTCGACATAGTGCGTGTTTCCAGGCCGTATTCTGTGCAATGACCTTTCGGGGCAGTCAGACAAGATAAACTGCTGTAGATATCAGCACCAACAAAGGCGCCTGCTCTTTGCTTTTCCCGTGCGGCTATCTGGCCTAGCTCATGGCCAAATAAGTCTACAAATCCGGTCACTCCGGCATACAGCACTCGTTGGGAGATCTTTTCAGTGCCGGCAAAATCTGATTTAGCATGGGGAGCTCGGTTGCCAAACGCATGAACATGCATGTCGATCAGTCCAGGAATTAGCCAACGATTATTTAGATTTAGAATCTGACCTTTAAAATTGGCCGGAGGCACAGGGTATTCAGCGGCTATCTTGCCTTGTTCAATCAGTACGGCACCACGGCGGATCTCCTGCTGATCGACATCGACAATCTGAACCTGAGTCAGTAGTAATGCATCGGATGACATGACCTGCGTTTCAGCTGCATAGCTAAATCGTGCACTTAGGCACATGATCATGGCACCACCGAGTACGCCTGTGAGTTTGGGTATTATTGTTTTCATTATCAGGATCCTTGAGCAGAAAAAGTGTTTATTATTAGTGTTATATCCAACGTCATAGTGTGCCTATTTAGCAGATACCGCGCAACGTTAAATATGCTGGACTATGCAATGTAAAGGGGGTTGACGCCGCTTAAGAAGGCGCCAGAGCGCGTTCAATATGACTTATTGTGATATTGTAAGATTTATTTTCGTTGCCCGGCTCTTATGTCTCTATGATTGCTGATGAGCCGGTGTTTTACGAAAAATTGGGGTATCGACTGGTTGCACCGAAGAGCTAGGGTATGACCAAGAAATTCCAGCCGCACAATTAAACTCAAGGGTCACTATGAAACAGAATATTGCGCACATCGCACTGGTGGTCAACGACTACGACGAAGCGCTCAACTTTTATGTCGGTAAACTCAAGTTTGAGCTTATAGAGGATAGCTATCAGGCGGAGCAAGATAAACGTTGGGTGGTGGTTGCCCCCCCTAATTCTCATGGTGTTGCTTTATTGCTGGCGAAAGCCTCTAAACCTGAACAAAAACGCTTTGTTGGTGATCAGGCAGGCGGCCGCGTGTTTTTGTTTTTAAGCACTGACAACTTTTGGCGCGACTATGAAGCGATGCAAGCCGGGGGTATTCATTTTGTTCGAGAGCCCGCTGTGCAGGACTATGGCACGGTAGCTGTTTTTGAGGACCTGTATGGGAATTTATGGGATCTGATCCAATATGCTGACGGGCACCCTATGTCTGCCAGATGCGGCTAATTATGGCGGAGTCGTCAGTATCACGTCGAATGGCCAAAACGATACTTACTGCTGAACTTGGGTAAATAGAGTACACTCGCGCAACCATCTGATGTTATTTCTATTTGGGTTACATAATAATGATAAAAGTTGATTACTCTCAGTATACTCAGGCTGAACTTCACGAAGCGCTGCAACAAATACCCCCCGATTCAGAGAATTACCCAGCTCTGATTGCTGCGATAGATGCGCGCCAGGAGGAAGCTGAACGACCCCGGCAACGGACGGAGAAAACACTGCACAGTGCAGAAACGCGTGTGAAGGTCATAGGCTATATACAGCTGCTTGCTGCGTTTGTGATGACAGTTGGGCTGATATTCGGACCCCTTACATCTTGGCAGTCACTCATCAGTGTGCCGTTTATTGTGCTCAGCGCTGCAGCGGGTTATACCGCAATTAGTGAACAGGTAAAGTGGTACTGGTTATCGATACTGAATCAGGGGTTACAGGTTGTCAGTTTTTCTTTTGGAATACTGAACTACAAGTATACGGGGCTCGGTGGGATCCAAATCGGTTTTACCTGGCTAAAGGAGTTTGAACTTTCTTTTGGTATTTTATTTTCTTCCACAGTCCGCTTGACTGGTAACTCTGACGTATTTTCTTTGAACGCACTTCAAATTGATGTACTGGCGCTGGTGTTAATGGTTGCCTTGCTCACCGGGCGAGCCCATCAGCGATAAGTCATCTTAATGTGGCCGCTCAGGCCACTTAAGCTATCGATTATCATTGCCCTTCTTATAGCTTAATAATCTTACTTATTCTTATTGTGAATATGTGATAGTATATCCAGATTGTGGAGTACGAGCGCTAGCCAGTTCAGACTGCGGTGTGCTTAGCTTTTTGATTTAGAAAGGTAAATATATGTTATTTGAGTTGGAAACCTATACCCGCTATGCGAAGTGGCTGGGTCTCGCTGCCATTGGAATATCCGTTCTTGCCTGGACGGTTGAGTTAATGGGGGCCGTATATGTATGTCCTTATTGCCGTGTTCAACGCACAGTCATTGGTTTGCTTGGTATTATTTTGTTTACAGGGGCTGCACGTCATTGGGTAGGTAAATATGCCGCACTGGTATTTGGTTTCTTTGGCGCGGTTGTTGCTGCGAATCAACACTTTATGGGCTGGAAAAAGATTTCAGCTGGTAAGTTTGAATTTAACGATACCCTGATTATTGATCCCTTCTTGCTTTCGGGATTGGCAATGACGGCAATCATAGGCTTGGTCTGGTTGGCCACCACACAGAAAAAATAAGTGGCCAGTCAGGCCAGACGCAAACCTGACAACCCAGCCCCAAGCATTATTCTCCGGGCTGGGTTGCTTTTTAAGCCGGTTTTTCGTCCTTAAGCTTTTCGTCCTTAATAACGGCAACCAGCAGTGCCGGTAAAAAGGTCAGGCTGAGCAGCGTTGAAACTAAAATACCACTGAGTACGATAATTCCCACACCGCGATACAACTCGGTTCCTTCTCCTGGGATCAGTACCAGAGGTGCCAGGCCGAAAATGGTGGTGGTCGTTGACATCAGTATTGGTCTAAGGCGTTTTGCCACGGCCTGCTGGACCGCTTCTTTAACCTTCATTCCCTGCTCCATCACATAACGACGAGTTTGGTCGACAATCAGGATGGGGTTATTCACCACAGTGCCCAGTAAGATCAAAAAGCCCAGCATAGTGATCATATCAAATGGCTGATGGAAGGCACTGAGCCCAATGGCCGACAAGGTGCTGTTAATGCCGTTAACGGTCACCAGCCCTAACAGGCCACCGGCCATACCTAAAGGAACGGTCGCCAGTATAAACAACGGATAGCGCCAGTGGGTAAAAATGGCCACCAACAGCAGGTAACTCAGTACCAGTGCTATGACGAAGTTACCAGACAGAGATGCTTTGGTGGCCTCTAACTGATCTGCTGCACCACTGATGTTGACCTTAATACCCTGAGCAATCTTGCCCTGTTGCCAGAGGTTAGGTAACAGCTGCTGACGGACTATTTGTTCAGCCGTTTCCAGCGCAACGTCTCTTGGCGGGATAATATACACGGTGACGGTCCGGTTACCATCAACACGACGCACGGAATTACTGTTCTTACTTTCAACCAGATCGGCCAGCGCATTGAGCGGTAGCACCTGTCCGTTGGGGGTGATGATAGGTGTTGTGGAGAGCTGCTCTATGGTCTGGCGATTGCCTGAGCCACTGAACAGGAACATGTCGACTTTATCATCATTTAGGATGAACTCATCTACATAAGCACCATCACTCATCGCAGCCACGGCATACCCAAAGTCTCTATTATCCAGTCCCAGTTCTGCCAGTCGTGCCCAGCGAGGCTGGATTTCGATGAGTGGCTGGTCGAGTGTCAGTGATCTGGGGTCGGAGTTGATCTGCGGCTTATCAAACAGTTTATCCGCCTCGGCATAGACAGCTTCTGCTGCACTATAGAGGTCCGTGATGTTTGCACCGGCAATATCGACCGCCACGGCGCGCGTACCGCCATCATTACTGGAAATAATCGAACCCCGAGCAGAGAACGCACGCATTCCCTCGTAACTTCTGAATTTATCTGTAATGGCATTCATCATCTGATTAATATGCTCTGGCTCAACGGGGGCACTTAAGAACCAGATCCGCCCAACTGACACTGACATGGAGTAGTACTCCAGTGGCGGCATATCAGTCTTCCCTGCCAGAAAATCAGCGTTGTCTGTTTGCACAAAGCCATCAAAATAGGCGCGCAGTTCCGTACCTATTTTTTCCATTTCGGTCAGGTTGTAGTTCGGAGGGGCAATCATCATTGAGAACGCCTTAGGTTCTTCACCTTCAGGCAAATATTCGGCAGCGGGCATCAAGGTTGCGGCCAGACCCATAATAACCACGATAAACGCAGCGCTGGCAATACGTGCCTGGGTGGTTGTGCGGGTAAATAGCTGTGATAACTTCAGCCAGTAGGCACCTAGTTCAACCTGACGTTTTTCTTCCAGATCTTGCTGCTTACCAAAGTTTGCCAGTGCAACGGGTACGACAAAAATGGCCACAAGCATGGAGGCAATGATGGCGCCAGAAATGGCAATCGCAATGTCTGAGTAGAGTTGGCCAGCTTCCTGTTGCACGAATAAAATCGGTGCGAAAACTAATACCGTGGTGGCGGTTGATGCCAGTACTGCAGGCCAGACTTCCTTCACACCATTGATGGCAGCTAAGCGTCGGCTGATCCCTTCACGTTTAGCCTGAACGATAGATTCTAACACCACTATGGTGTTGTCCACTGTCATGCCGATAGCAAACGCGACCCCGGCCAGAGAGATAACATTGATGGTGCGGCCAAAACTCATCAGGGCAAAAAAGGCAGCGATGGTACATAATGGGATCCCCATCACACCAACCAGTGTCGCGCGCCCGGAACGCAGGAAGAAGTACATCACCAGAGTGGCCAGCAGTGCGCCTAACGCCAGATTGGTCCAGACGTTCTCCAGTGAGCTTTTTACATAGCGGACATCGTCGCTCAGTAATTTCAATTCCAGGCCATTTTGCACGAGCAACTGTTGGTTAATTTCCTCAACCACTGGCAGCATCTGTTCTTTGATATCAAGTACATTGGAGCCGCTTTCGCGTCGCACCGACAGACGTAAAGTACGCTCTCCGTTTGAATAACTCACACCGCGGGTTTCGAAGTGATCCAGAGTGACGCTGGCAACATCTTTGAGCAGTACATTGGCATTGCCATCTCGTTTGATGATCAGGTTTTCCAGCTCATGAAGTTGCTCAAAGCGGCCAATCACACGCAACAGGTAACGGCTTTCGCCACTTTCGATATCACCGCCAGAGGTATCGCGGTTACGGTCGCGGATCACGGTTCTGACATCACTCAGGCTGATACCACGCTGAGCCAGACGTGCTGCATCGACCTTGATCTGGATTTGTCGTTGTGCACCTCCGCCAATACGAACTTCTGAGACGCCTGTGACGCTTTCCATACGTGGGCGAATGTAATCTTCGGCGTAATCCCGCAGCAGATCCATGTCCAGCTGTAATGGATTGCCGGCTTGCGGTTTAAGCAGGAAGAACATAAAGGCGTTGCTGGAAAAGGAGCTGGAAAACAGCCGTGGCTGGTCGACATTTTCGGGATACGCGGGCACCTGGCTGAGTGCATTGTTTACTCGGATCAGGGCATCGTTGACCTCAACGCCAAAAGGGAATTCCAGCTCTATGGTGGCTTCACCCATCTCGGCAAATGAGATCATGCGTTGCAGATTCGGTAAGCTGCGCAGATAGCGCTCCTGTTCTATCAGGATCTCTTTTTCCACATCTTGCGGGGTTGCGCCGGGCCAGCCCGTTTGTACTGTAATGGTTCTTACTTCCAGGTCTGGGATCATTTGTACAGGAATGTTCAAAGCTGATACCAGGCCTAAAATGGTGGTGATCAGCACCACCACGGCCACTAGGGTGCCGCGTTTTACCGCTGATTCAATCATTGTAGATTCCCTGCCCTGGCGCTGATTTGCAGTTGTGTGCCTTCTTTTAACAGCTCGATACCAGTGGTGATCACCGACTCATTACCAGTCAGGCCTGTTACCGCAACATAGTCTGGTCGTGAAGCCGTGATGGTCACCATTTTTCGTTTGGCTGTGTTGTTGTCGGCAATAAACACGCTGCTGCCGCCATCCGGGTGCTGCTTAACCGCCTTTTTGGGGATCCATACGGCACTGTCTTGTGCACTCAGGAGCAGATCCGCCTGGGCCGACATGCCTGGCGTAAACTGAGCATGGACCATCATGGTATCGGTCAAATCTATGTGTGCCGTAAAGGTCCGGCTGGATGGATCTGTGACGGCAACGATGCGGCTGATCTCAGCTTTGATGGGCTTAGCTGCGTTGATATCAGGCGTCACCATAACCGGCAGTCTGGCGGTTGAACGTAACAGAGGAAAGTACTCCTGCGGGACATTGACCACAATGCGCAAGTCTGATTCTGCGACCAGAGTAAAGAGCTGGTTGCCCGGTGTGACCCATTCGCCCATATCCACAGAACGTTGCCCAATTACACCTGTAAAGGGGGCATACAGCGTATGACGGTGCAGTCTTTCCTGTGCCAGGGCAACCAGTGCTTGTTGTTTTACCTGTTCAGCCTTCGCGTTGGCCAGTGCTGCGGTGCGCTCGCCAATCAGCGTTTGTGCCACACTTTGCTTTTTTGATAGGGCTGCAACTTCATCAAGCAGACGCTGTGCCTCATTGACCGAAACCTCGGCAGCCTGCGCACCGGCCCTGGCTTGTGCCAGATTTAATTCTGCCAGTGTGGCATCCAGCTTTAGCAATGGATCGCCTTTGCTGACGGTGTCTCCCGCATCAACAAGCAAAGCTTCCACTAATCCAGATTCCTGACTGGCCAGTTGTGCGTTATGTCTGGCTTCGACTGAGCCGCTAAGGGTCATTACCCTGGGTTGCTTTGTGGCACTGGGTGTGTAAACCTCAACCTGTGTGGTTTGCGCTAATCCCGCGTGTGAGTAAAGCAACATTGTGGTGATTAGCATGACGCTTGCGGTTACGCGTGCGGAAATATGCATATAAGCCTCTAATGATAATAGTTTTCATTTAATTCTATGGATCTTTTGACCAATAAGCATGCGATTTGCGACTAAACATGAGATTTTTGCTATTTATGGGATTACTGGCCTCCTTTGAGGGTATGGTTGACTGTTCTGCTGCAGACAAACGGTTTGTCTATGAGCAGATCCTTAGCGCCGATTTTGAAGAGGCCAAAACGAACAGAACGTATAAGGTTCGGCCCGATCAGGTATGTGTTGTGGCTAATAAAGCGGCCTCTGATAGCAGGGGGTATTATTTGTATAAGATAGGGCCCCGGACTCGTTATATTAGTGTGCATAACGGTCTGAACGGGCACGTGCAGATGTACGGACCGTTTACACTCTGATGGCAGGTTACCAGGTAATCGCCGAACCATCATAGCTGTAAAACCCACCACTGTCTGATGCCTGCTTACTGTGTATCAGGTCAATCAAACTTTTTGCCACGAAATCAGCAGTAAACAGCTTGCCTGCGGGCACATTTTTTTGAAAAGGGACTGACAAGGCGGTATCAGTTGTACCCGGATGGAATGATAATACACAGCAATTTGGCAGTTTATAACGCCATTCTATACTGATGGTTTTTAGTGCCATGTTCAGGGCGGCTTTGGTACTGCGATAGCTGATCCAGCCACCCAATCGGTTGTCGGAAATGCTGCCAATACGGGCTGACAGTGCGACAAAATAAGTCGGGTGTTTTGCCTTGAGCGCTTTGGCAAAGTGTTTGGCCAACAGTAAGGTCGGCACTGTGTTTGCCAGCAGGTTTTCATTAAAAAAGCCGGGGTCGAATTCCTGTACGGACTTCTCTGGCAGTTTGTCGGGAGTATGCAGCAGCCCCGTGGCATTGATGAGTATATCTACCTGCTGAACCTGCTCTGCTAAGTCGCAGACATCGCATTCCTGACTCGCATCGACCTTAATCCACTTCACATTGTTTAACGTGATCGTTGGCTGTGTGGTTCTATATGTCGCATATACCTGAGTATCGGGCTGCATATTGGCAAAACGTTTAACCAGAGCCTGCCCTATTCCACCTGAACCGCCGACAATTAAGACTTTCACCTGTACTCCATTTTAACCGTTCGTTTTATTATATGAGGATATTAAACGGATCGTAGAACGGATTGGATCTGTCAATGTAGATCGGGTTTTTACTAACTCAATATGTGAAGGGGTGTAAAGCCCTGCTTGGCAGTCAATAGATCACAATTTTACTAACTTATGATTCCATGTAGATCAAGATTTAACTAACTTGGTCAGTATTCAGATCAGTAAATAACTAACTGAATTGGACTCAGATCACGAATTTACCAACTCATGAAGTTCCGTGGCTGATTCTGGTTAAGAAATTGGCTGTTATCTGCTTTTACTGGTGGTGTGTGGTTTATAAATGAGTGATAAAACATGGTGCTGCCAGCCTGAGATCATATTTTTACTAACTTATGCTGCAGTAGGAACGCACCAGAGATCATTAGTTTACCAACTCAGTTTTCCTCAGATCGTATTTTTACCAACTAAAATAGGAACTCAGAAGGATGAGATCATGATTTTACCAAGTGATGGGTTCAGGCAGTGTGCAGAGATTAGCATTTTTACCAAGTAAGGGTTTTATTTGGCTGGCGCTGCGCTGGAAATCGCTCTGATGGGCGGTTTTTTTAAGCAACTTGGTAATTATTTGCTCTGAACTGTGCGCTCCGGTTGAGAGCTGCTTTTTGTATCTATATGATATATAAAAAGATTGAAGGGCTGAATAAAGTTCAGCCCTTCAATCTTCTATGCGACGTGTGACACAGTGATCAGGAATAGGGCGGCCGGAAGTAGGTAAAATAGTGATCTCATCCAGTTTGGCCGAAAAGAGAGTAAGGTGGCCAGAAGCAGCACAGAGAGGGCCATCTGGCCACAAAACATCAGGCTGCCATATCCAACAGCCTGACTGACATCTATCACCAGGGTTAGTAAAAGCATGATCCAGGCTGCAACCAGGTAGCGCTGGCTCAGCGCATGCTCTGGTCGGGTGCCAAACACGGCTTTGTAGTGTGGTGTTTTAGCCAGTGCGAAGGCCATGAAGCTGGTGAAGCACAGTAAGGTCGCGATCAGATACATCATGCAGTACGCTCCCTGCGGACACGCTGTGGTTGCTGTGTAGACTGAAGCTGTTTGCTTTGCCAGAAAAATACCGCAGCGGCCAGCAAGGCCATAGTATCGAACATGGCCAGTGCCCACTGTCCATTACTCACGTAACTAATTAAACTGCCTTGAGTTGTTAGCGCATTGCACAGTGGTAGTGTTAGCCAGGCCAGGGCGTTGACGAGTGCCAGCGTACGCCAGCCTTGCGTGTTACGCCACTTTGCGGCAAACAGAGTGGTGGCCAACCAGGTAAGGAAAAACACCAGTACCTCCTGATCAGCTCGACCACTGTTTGTTACGGGGATCAGGCGATTAGCATAGAAGAATGCGGCGGTTGCCAGTGGCAGTCCCATAATTGCTGCGAGATTGAGTGATTCCACCAACTTAAGACCAAAGCTGACGGGTTGCGTCGGCTTTTGACGTTCCCTTAATCGCTTTGCCCACATCACACAGCCACTGGCAATCATGGCACAGCCTGCGAGGCCACACAAAAAATAGAGCCAACGCAAGCCAGGGGAAGCAAGGCGACCTGTATGCATGGCTATCATACCGCCATATAATTGGGCTGCTGCACTGTTTTCCAGGTGAGCGGTGTTGAGCAGTTCGCCTGTTTTACCAGAGTACAGCCACACCGCTTGCTCGTCTTTTATCTCACTGCGATTTGCGCCGTAAATTTTCATGACAGCTGCCGCATCCCGGGGATGATCTATGATAATGCGTGAAATGGGTTGTTCTGGCCAGTTAGTAAAAAAGTGATCCAGAGACTGGGTAAATGCCGGGCTGGTCAGAGGTTGATGGCTCAGCTCTGGGCGTTGCCGCTCCGGATAGAATTCTTTTCTGAATTCCTTTACTCCACCTTCATAGACGGTTTGCGCCGGATAGGGGAATAACGTGAATATGAGTGTGATCAGACCTGTATAGGTGATCATCAAGTGAAATGGTAAGGCCAGCACAGAGCTCAGATTGTGGCCATCCAGCCAGCTTCGGCTGCCCTTGCCTGCTCTGAACTGGAACATATCCTTAAATATACGCTTGTGTATCACTACCCCAGAGATCAGAGCGACCAGCATAAATAAACTAGCCAGACATACTATCCAGCGTGCTGTGGTGCGATCCATATAGTGTAAGTCAAAGTGCAGCCTATAAAAAAAACTGCCTCCTTTGGATTCTCTGGGTGTCACAGGTACCTTGCTGTCGGCCGCCAGATTGTGGTTTATCCAGCTGGCTTTTTCACCGGGCTCTGGGTAGGGCAAGTGAGAAACGCGTAACAGAGCATTGCGCTCAGAGGGCAGACTGATCCACCAACGCGCTGCGTCAGGTGCCTCTGTATTGAGGCGTTCAAAGCCATAATTCAGCAGTGCCTGCTGCGAGCTTTGAACTTCACTGTTGTGCAGATGCAATTCAGGTTTGCTCCACAAAGTAATTTCCTGACGGAAAAAACTCAGTGTGCCAGCAAAAAATACCAACCACAACAGCCAGCAAAAGAGTAGCCCAACCCAGGTATGTAACCAGGTCATAGAGCGAAAAAAACTGTCTTTCATAGTTACCCTTTTAATATCAGGATTAGCATCCATTGCAATGTGGCAAGCAGCAGCAATCCACCGCAAAGGAGACGTAGTGGCTTTATTGCAAATACAGCGATAAAAATAAGGCAGTGAATGAGCACACTCAGACACACACTGAATAATACGGCGTCAACTTTAGAAACAGGCAACAACAAGCTCATCAGGCTGATGGACAGCGCAGTGAGCACGTAGCCGCCGACAATAGCCGTTGCAAAGCGGGCAACGACGTTCAGTCGATAGGCAGTAAAATAAGCAAAGTAAGACGATATCGGCATACTTGTTCTTTGGTCAAAAATAGGGAGGCGAATTATTACTGAATCGCGCTATAAATAACAGTAATTATCATTAGCAAATGCGTTAAATGTACAAATATTAATGTCAGATGGAATATCAAATTCCAAAAATCAGATACCGCATAGTTTATGAGCACGCTGGCGGGTATTCTTTAAATGGATAGACCCTTGATATACTGGCCTGGTAATAAGATGCGATAAGGGGAACCAGATTTGAATATTATTGAGCGTGTCCGGCAGTGTACTTTATGTCGGGGTGAGTTGCCCTTTGAGCCAAGACCTGTGATCCAGGGACTGCCCACTGCCAAAATACTGATTGCTGGTCAGGCTCCGAGCATGACTGTGCACAAAACGGGTAAGCCCTTTAATGATGCCAGCGGAAAACGCCTCAGAGACTGGCTGGGTGTGACTGAAACTCAGTTTTACGATCCCGCCTTATTTGCGATTGTGCCTATGGCCTTTTGTTACCCTGGCAAGGGAAAATCTGGTGATTTACCTCCTCCCAAAATTTGTGCACAAACTTGGCGTGCCCCTTTGCTTGAGGTGTTTGAGCATATTGAATTTACTGTATTAATTGGTCAATATGCACAAGGCTATCATTTAACCGATTATGTTAACGTGTCACAGGCCGTTTCTGGCTGGCAATCGAGTTTACCTAAACAGCTTGCGCTTCCTCATCCAAGTCCTCGCAATCAATTATGGTTGCGAAAGCGACCCTGGTTTGAGGCTGATGTGATACCGGTATTAAGAAATCGTGTCCGAGAAGTTTTGGGTGATTTTTAAACGTTTTAAAGCCAGAGTATAAAAGGCATTTGGTACTATAATGTAAACTTTTAGAAAATGAATTAACTCATATGGGTTGCTATTTGGTACTGTATAGCTCATAATTTGGGGTGAGTTAGGATTACAAATTTTAACAATTTATATTCAAAGGATTTGAACATGTTATATCGAATTTCGGGTTGGTCAGCCATCGTTCTCTCCCTGTTGGCGTTATATCCTAGTTATCAAACTGGTGCACTGTCGGTCATTGGATTTTACCTGGGCTTATTTGCTTTACTCCTTTCTTCTTTTGCAAGCCATACTGGCAACCTAATCTATTATCGCAGCGTATTTGTATTTTCTGTACTGAATGTTTTTTTCGTAAATGACGGCACCTGTGTAATGTTATTGGCTGAAAATAATGATTGGGTGTACATAGGATCTATGTATGGGATTTTTATTGTAATCAGTAGCATCTGTGGTTTTTTGGTCAATAAAGACAGCTTCTTACTTAACATTGCGCCAAAAGTTAAGCGCGTCCGATAACATCTCGCTTAAGGTAAACATCGAAGAAGACCGTTTACAAAACGGTTGTGCACTTATACACTTGTGTTGGTTTTTGACACAGCCAATCTGATAACGTGCGCAAGGAGCGGTACTGAGTGTTTATCGTCAACATAACGTACACGGTTGAATTAGAAGAAATTGATGTGCATCTACCTGCACATATTCAGTTTTTACAACAGTATTATCAGCAAGGTGTGTTTTTTGCGTCTGGCAAAAAAGTGCCCAGAACCGGGGGTATGATTTTCGCTAAGGCAAAGAACCAAACTGAGTTAGAAGCAATTCTATATAACGACCCTTTTTACCTCGCCGGGCTGGCGAATTACGAGATCACAGAAATTGAAGTAAGCAAGACTGCCAGTGGTTTATCACAACTGCTAACGCTATAAATCAGCAAATCACATACAAAGCTGAACAGAGCACTATGATTGACGTTCATAGCTATGAGCGCAATGCATGGTGTATTAGCAGGGTGTCCACACGCCAGTTTTGGTACTTCGATATCATTTCAAGTTATCCCGCTTTTGTGTTTTGCATGATATCTCTGCTGCGGCTTTCTATGTCCGGCTGACTGCGACTGTGTGTTGGTTACTCTGCCTTACCCTTTTTAGTTTAAAAGGAATCAACTAACGGAGAATATTATGGCCAGACTAGACAATAAAATAGCCCTTGTAACAGGTGCTGCCCGGGGGATTGGTGCGGCGGTCGCAACATGCTTTATTGAGCAAGGAGCAATCGTCATTGTTACGGATAGAAACGCCGATGAGGCATTACAACTTTGTGAGAAGTTGGGTGAAAATGCGTATTTCCACCTGCTGGATGTGTCCGAAGAAGCACAGTGGCAAAGTGTTGAGCGCTTTGTGCAAGACCAGTTTGGTCGACTCGACATTCTGGTTAACAACGCTGGGATCACGGGCTTTTTAGAAACGCACGGGCCACATGATCCCGAACATCTGGATTTGAATAGTTGGCATACCGTACAGCAAACCAACAGCGATGGTGTTGCACTAGGTTGTAAGTACGGTATTCGTTTGATGAAAGCGTCCGGTGCGGCCAGTATCGTGAATATTTCTTCGCGTTCTGGACTTGTGGGGATCCCTGCCGCCGCAGCCTATGCTGCAAGCAAAGCCGCGGTGCGCAATCATAGTAAATCGGTTGCGTTGTACTGCGCACAGCAAAATTACCCTATCCGCTGTAATTCGGTGCATCCGGGCGCCATTTTAACACCTATGTGGGATGCTATGTTGGGAGAAGGAGAAGCCCGCGATGCGGCTATTGCAGGCATTGCTGCCGACATCCCGCTTGGTCATATGGGGCGTGCCATTGATGTTGCTTATGCCGTGTTGTATCTCGCATCAGATGAATCCGCTTATGTGACCGGGATTGAACTGAACGTAGATGGCGGGATCCTGGCTGGTAGCAGCGCATCACCTAAATCGAGCTAATTGATACGACTTCCCTTTCCTGGTGGATCGGGCTAAAACCTGGCCGGTATATTCCCAATACCGGCTTTTGTCCTGCGTATTGTTTTGCTAAGCTCAAATTAACAGATGTCGCAATTACAAGGAGCCGGGCTTATGTACTGGGGTTTGATTGTTGTTTTTATTGTGCTGGCTTTTTGGCTGCATAACCGCTATAGCTCTAGCTCAGAGGATTATCCAGCGCTGGAAACAGATCCGAACGATCCCTTGTTACTTCAGGCTGTGGCAGATGCTAAAGCGTCATTGGAAGAATTTAAAACACTGTACCGTCAGTTTCCTAAGGATGCCTTTGTCAAATTAGATTTTGAAAGCGACTGTGGCGTTTCGGAGCACCTTGGCGCGCATGTTGAAAGCATTAAAGGCGATGAACTCAGCGTGTTTTTGGTTACACCCCCAGTAACACACCAGGGGAAGGTCGCGCATAACTACACCTGTCACTTTGATGACGTGGAAGATTGGCAGATCACAGACAAAGACGGCAACATCTACGGCGGCTTCACACAGCGGGCGATGTTTGCCATCGCCGAGCGTGAAGGCGTAGAGTTGCCTCCTGAGCTTCAGGAAATGCAAGCCAAGTATGTTTAAAGCGATAACTTCTCTGTGGCTGTTGTGACCATTTCATTCAGAAAGTCAGAGACGGTTTGATCCTCTATGTGGTTCGCATCGAGCAGCGACAGTGCCGTGTTAAAACTTACGACGGCCTGGCTATATTGCGCCATCTTCATATACCCCAGCCCCTGGCTTTGATGGGCATACGCCGACTCCGGGTAGAGGGTGGTAAAATAATCTAAGGTTGCCATGGCTTGTTTGTTGCGGCCAAATTCAAATTGCATATGGGCCAGGTCTGCCAGCGTTGGTTGCGGCGCAAGGTAGTGTGTTGCATCACGCTTTGACAGCGTGTCGAAATAGGCCTGAACGTTGGCAACTTTGCCATATTTAGCCGTTTCCTCTAGATCTGGATAAATTAACTCTTGATACAGAAAGGGCAAGCCTGAAAGCATCGACGGAAAGACGATACTGCTATGGTCTTCACCAGGCATTATTTTGAATTGCCAACGCAGGCCCGCAGGTGTGTGACTGTGAAGCTGAGCGCTTAAATTCATCATATACGCATAGTAGCCTTGACTCTCCTGCTCTCCCAGCGTCAAAAATAGATTGGCGTGACGTGTGGAACCGCTGTTTTTAAATTGCGCAACCAGCTGACTGATTTGCGCCCTACTCCACCACGGTGCCGGACTTGCCAACAAATAGTTGGCAAACAGAGTCGGCTGGTTAAACAGCAAGTACATGCCAAATACCCCAGCGTTCGAGTGGCCAACAATGGTCCGAGTTGGGTGGACGGTGTAGTTTTGTTCAACCCAGGGGATCAGCTCGTTTTCTAAAAACAGAGCGAACCTGGGCGCACTCCCGAATTCCGGAAAATGCTCAGTAATATGAGACTGCATACGCCCTTGCGCAGGACCTTGAAGAGGAGGCAGATAATCTCTGACTCTGACCTTTGTTTTTACGCCAATCAAAATCACATTTGGAATTTGACGAGTGTTGCGTAAGGCGTTTGTTACGCCGATAGCTTGTTCAAAGTAATGCTCCGCATCCAGAATATAGAGCGTTTGATACCGCATTTTTGGGTTATAGTTTTTTGGTAAGTAAATAGTTACTTCTCTTTTCTCATCCAATATATCTGATTCTATTGTGAGTGTCTGTCCTGTAACCAGTGGCGCCAAAGAGACGGCTGGTGTAGCGTGTGATTGGGAGAATAGCCCCAGTAAAATAGCGATAAGTAATATGCGCATAGATGGATAGTCCTTTGTTATTGTGTACGAAGCAGCTTAAATACGAAGTGTGGAAGGGTGAAGAGGCCGTGGCTGATTTTTCGCTGAATGTTGACCTTGGAGTACACGCCAATTTGCTTATGTGTCATTTATCAGTATGATTTATATGCTTTTATTATCAGGCTGGTAGGGAATGGAAAACAAGCATTATAGACTTGGTCGATACTTTGTTGACGTATCACGCAACGAAATCGTTCATGGTGATAGCACTGTCTCTGTGCCTCCTAAAGCGATGGAGGTGTTGCATGTGCTTATCCAAAATCAGGGCAAAGTGATTGCGTTTTCAACTCTGACCGAGCTTGTCTGGCACAACAGGGTCGTGTCACCTAATTCCCTGCAGCGGTGTATATCCCAGTTACGTCAAGCGTTCGGGGAAGACAGTAAATCACAAAGTGTGATCCGAACACACGCGCGACGCGGGTATAGTCTGGAGCTGCCTGTTGGTGATGATTTTGCTAGTGTGCCAAAGCGGCGATATCTGGCTCACGTATTGATCTTTGGAGGGCTCATCTTAGCCGGGTTGAGTATAGAAGGTTGGCGAGCAAACCAAACGAATCTTGCTAAGATTGAAATTACAGCGAGTACTCCACTGACCAGTAGTGACGGCGCAGAAATGTATGGCAGTTTCTCTGCCGATGGCCGTTTTATTGTATTTCTGCGAAGCATAGATGCTTGCCACAGTCATATCTGGGTTAAAGATGTGACACGTGCGCAAACATTTCGTCTTAGCTCGGAACCCGGCGTGTATGGGCGTCCAAGGTGGTCATTGGATGGTACATACATTGTGGTTTCCGCTCGCGGTCAGTGTCAGTCAGGTTCAGAAGCACAGCAGCGCTGGTCTATCAAACGCTTTAATATGGTTGCGAATCAGCCCCTGCCACACGGTGGGGACACAATATTAGATTCAAGTCACCTGCGTATCGGGAAAGTACTTGGCTTAAAACAAGGAGCGGTGGCATTTTTGCAGGAATATTCAGACAACCAGGTGCGATTGGCCACTTATAGCTCACAAGTCGGGAAAGTTGTGCCCTTGTTCAGCCCTGCGGGGATGTTGATATATGAATATGCTTATCTGCCAAAGCGCGATCAATTTGTTGTGCTTGGCATGGATAGTAATAACCAGCACGACATGGTGCTGTTATCGAGTTCGGGTGAGAAACTCGCTCAGCATCGTCTTCAGTTTTCACCTGCAGTATCAGCTGTACAAGGCGAGGAAGTGAGCATTCACCCGTCAGAGCGATTTCTGATTGCTGAGATAGCAGGCAAACTCTACCACCTGACCTTAAAGGGGGGATTAAGTGTGTTGCCGACCCCAACTCGTCATAAGGTATCTGCTCCACATTTTCACCCGGATGGTCAGTCATTATTGGTCACTGAGTCTTATGCCGATACAGATATTCGGATGTTCTCGTTCAAGACAAACTCTGTTGATGAGCCAGCGCTTTACCCTCAACTGCGCTCTAACTTAAGCGATGAGGCGGCACGTTTTCAGCCAGATGGAGAGTTAGTTGCATTTACTTCCACTCGCTCAGGCAAACGTCAGGTATGGTTGTCCAATGGGCAAACTAGCTATCCTTTGGAAGTGCCAGATGCACCAATAACATCCCGCTTTATAAGTTGGTCGCCTTCGGGGAGTGCCCTTGCGGCTGCGACACAAGATGGCGTAATTGTATACGACCTCGAGGGAGGTGCCCGGCATATCAAAACCCGGTATCCTGTACTGGAAGTCCTGCAATGGTCTGACAAACAGACTTTACTGGTTTTGGTACCTGAATTAGGATCGCAGCGGCTCTATCAATTACATCTTCAGAATAGTCGATTCATGAAAGTATCAGATCGTGACCTCCTCTGGGCTGTTAGCACACCGAATACAGAGGTCGTTGTACTTGATAAAGCGTACAGGGTATGGATTGGGGATAAAGAAGTGAGTCGCTTGGCTAATAAGCTGGAACGACCCTATTTTTCATTGTACGAACGCGATCTATATGGTGTTTCCCCTGACAGAAAGCTGTGGCGATACAATTTGGATGATGATGTGCTGCACTATATCGCACAGCTTCCTGTTCGCGCCCGTTATGTCAGTGACGTCAATGGCGAACAGGCGCTGTTGACTTATATGATGCAGCTAAACCGAGAACTGGTTTCTTTTTCCGTTCAGTAAATCACTCCTGCTCGGCAAACGCTCTGAGTTCATCACCTGTCAGGCGATAGATGATCCATTCGTCCTGTGGTTTTGCGCCAATACTGTTATAAAAGTCGATGGCAGGTTTGTTCCAGTCGAGTACGACCCATTCAAAGCGGCCACAGTCTTTTTCCAGAGCCAGCTGGGCCAAAAACTTCATCAGGGCTTTGCCCGCGCCTTGCCCACGCTGATCCTGAGATACATAGAGGTCTTCCAGGTAAAGGCCATACTTACCCAGCCAGGTCGAGTAATTGAAAAAATACACAGCAAAGCCAATCGCTTCGCCATCTTGCTCACAGATCAGCGCATGGGCACGTACATCGTCACCAAACAGTTTTTGTTCAATATCAGCGACAGTATTGAGCACAGCATCAGGCTCTTTTTCGTAGACGGCTAGTTCATTGATAAAGTGTAAAATGGTTGCGGCGTCGCTTTTCTGTGCGTGGCGAATGGTGATACTCATTGGTAAATGACTTCCAAAGTTGACATGATTGGTGCCCAGTGTAAGCTCAAATTTTAAATGAATAAAGTGCATAGATTGCACGTACTAAATGTATATTATTAATGAGTCAGCTACCTAATCTAGATCTGAACTTGCTTAAGCTATTTGCTGCTTTGTATCAAAATGGCTCTGTCACGCACACTGCCGAGCAACTCAATCTCAGCCAGTCTGCTTGCAGTCATGCACTGACCCGGCTAAGGGAACGCCTGGGAGATGAGCTGTTTGTGAGGGTAAACAACCGTATGCTTGCAACAGAGCACGCGCACCAGTTGGCTAAAACGGTATTACCCGCTTTGCAGATGCTTGAGCGGGGGTTACAAGAAGCCAGGCCGTTTGACGCCAGTGAAGTGCATACATTGACGATTGCTGCCACGGATTATACTGCCTGGTGTTTGCGGCCCTTTATTACCCATCTGATCTGCAAATTTGCAAAACTGAACATACGGTTTGTACAGCTTGAAGAGCGTATTGCTGAGCAGGCACTGGAAGAAGGCGCTTTGGATCTGGTTTGCGGGTTCGCACATCAGCAGGAGTTTTCGGAGAGCCTGGCACAACTTAACTGGTTTGAAGATGCTTACGTCACAGTCCGCTGTCAATCTCATCCATGTAGCCAAGCGCTTGAATTGAGCACTTTCCTGGCGTATCCGCATATTCTGGTTGCTCCCTGGAATGAGCGGCGGGGAATTGTTGATAAAGCGCTGGCCAAAATCAAGAAATCCAGAACCATCGCGGTGACTACGCCTCACGTGCTGATGGCACCGACTTTGTTACCCGACAGCGATATGCTGCTGACTATGCCACAGCGTTATGCTTTGCAGGTATGTGACAGGTTGCAGCTCCAACCAGAACCTCCACCATTGTCGGTACCTAACTATCAACTTAAGTTATATTGGCATCGCACTCGTAAAAGCGACCCAAAAATTGAATGGTTTGTGTCGCAGTTTTGCGACTTCCATGATTTGACGCACACCTAGGTATAGTTAGTAAAATATTGATCTGTTGATATTGCTGATATACACCGCCTTATTTTTCTAGAAGACGAAACCAATCTATAAAAATCAATAGGTTAGTTTGGATCAGGTTTTTACCATATCGGCCTTGTGTGCGTGCATATACTCGCAGATAAAGTCGACACTGAGCTTTATATTAGGGAGCTGGTACTTGGCGTGCTGGTACACTAAGTTGATTTCCACTGCCGGTGTTTTACCTGGTGACAGAGTGTGGTGCGCCGCGACCGGGGTTACCTTGTCTTCCAGGCGTGGTGGGATCAACCAGTCCGGGGCCAGTAAGAGCCCTTCGCCCTGTTCAAGTGCATCCAGTAAGGTCGCACTGTCATTGCTGATCAGCACAGGTTTGGTATCGAGCGACTGCCACTCGTCGCCCTGGCGTACCCACCAGGGAACGAGCGCAGTTTTGCTGCGAAACATAATCGCCGGGCAATCACAAAGTTGCTTTAGCGACCAGTTTGAAGTGCCAAATTCAGCATTGAGTTTCTCAGCCAGCTGGGTTTGAGCCCAGAGCGTAAAGCCGCTGCGGATAAGTGGCCTGGCAATAAGACGTGCGTCATCGACAGGCCCGCCTCTTATCGCCAGGTCGACCGAGTCTTGACCAAACAGTGCGTATTCATTGGTGTAGTCCAGATCGAGGAGAATGTTGGGAAACTGTTGTCGGAAACGCCTGAACAGTGGAACCAGCAGCGCCTGCGCCAAACCCGGCGGTGCACTGACTTTTAGTGTGCCGCTTGGATTATCAAAACTCTGTGAGATCAGTTTGTCAGCGTGAGTCAGTTTACTGAGGAGCTCGCTGATATGTTGGTAGTAGATCTGGCCAAGTTCAGTAATACTGACATGGCGGGTAGTCCGCTTTACCAGCTCTACTCCCAGCGATGCTTCCAGATCTTTAATGCGTCTTGAAACGGAAGACGCCGGTACCGAGCACTCCTCCGCAACCGCACTGAAGCTGTTCAATTCAACGACGCGCTTGAAATAGCGCAGTGCTCTGAGTTTATCCATAGTGATCCGAACGGCCATTCATAGCAGTGAATTTAGTTTATTTTTGCCATAAAGACAAAGCTGATTTGTGTTTAACACTCTTTTTCATAGCACACGAAAGCACGATAATACATGATGTATTTAGTTTTAAGTGATTATTTTTATGACAAAACAAGTGCTTATTATAAAGTCTAGTCCGGCAAATGAATTCTCCATTTCGAGTGAAATTGCCGACTACCTGCAATCACAATTGCAAAATAAGAATGAAAGCCTGACCTTTACAGTGCGTGACCTTAGCAAAACACCGGCGCCGGTTTATGACAATCAGATCCTCAATAGCTTTTATGGTGATCAGGATGCGTTAACAGCTGAACAAGCCGCAGTGGCACAACCGTCATTACTCTATATTGAAGAGCTGAAACAGGCAGACATCATTGTCTTTGCGTCTCCGATGCATAACTTCAGTGTCACTAGTCTGATGAAAAACTATATTGATCAGATCTGTCGTTTTGGTCTGACATTTTCTTATTCAGAGCAGGGACCATCGGGGCTGTTGCAAGGAAAACAAGCCGTGATAATCGCCAGTGCGGGTGCGGATATGGCAACACCTGAGATGCAAGCTGTCGACTTTCAGGTTCCTTATCTTAAGCAGGTGCTGGGCTTTATTGGCATCGCCGATATTAAGGTGATCACCGCATATGGGATCAGTATGCCGCATATTGGCAGTGAAATAGCGACTGAGCGGGCAAAAGCACAGGTTGATCAATGGCTGAGTAGCGCCGCCTGAATCGGTCTTAGCCAGCATTTATGTTAAATTAAGCATTGCTGGCTAATATCTGGACAGAGCCTGTCAGTTTAGGCGTTTTGCTTACTTTGAGCCTTAACGTATTTCTTTACCTTTTTCATGGCCATTTGACGTTTTAGCGGAGACAGGTAATCAATGAACAGGTTGCCTGACAAATGATCTATTTCATGTTGCATAACAATGGCCAGAAATTCATCGCTGTGCACTGTGATGGGCTTTCCAGTGCGGTCCAGTCCCTTGACTGTAACCTCTGTGTAGCGCTCCACTTTGGCAAAGTAGTCCGGCACTGACAGACACCCTTCTTCACCCATGGCTTTATTACTGCCACTGACCACCTCCGGATTTATGAGGATTAATGGATCATTACGTTCTTCCGATAAGTCAATGATCACAATCGCTTCATCCCGGCCAACCTGAGTTGCTGCCAGGCCAATCCCATCTCTGGTTGCATATAAGGTATCGAGCATGTCGTCGATGAGCGGTTGTACTGATGTGATATCACTGACTGGTTTTGCTTTCACCTGCAATCTTGGATCAGGTGCGGTTAGGATGTCTAAAACGGCCATGTTGTTATTTTTAGTTATCTGAAAACCCGGAGTTTAAAGTGTAAAGGGCACTTAGGCCAGTGTAATTCTCACGGTTGATGAGCCTGACGGTATTGTGAAGGAGACTGGGATTCGTATTGAGTCCAGATCCGCCGAAAGTGACGAGCACTACTGTAACCGCAGGCCTCAGCAATGGCCTCTATCTGAATACTGCTTCCGGATAATAACGCTTTGGCATGTGCTACCTTAATACTGCTGACATACTCACCCGGCGTGATCCCGAGGGTTTGTTTAAAAAGCCGACTAAGCTGGCGAACTGAGAGATGGACCGAACTTGCCAGAGTTTGTAGGCTATGTGAGCACCCAACCTGGCTGCAGACTAAGTCCTGGACCTGGTGTAAAGCTCGATGCATATGGTTGCGATGTTGCAGCCAGGGGCTGAGCTGAGGATCCTGCCCATTGCGACGAAAGTACACTAACATTTCTCTGGCAACCCGGGCGGCAATGTACTCACCAAACTGCAATGAGACAAAGTGCAGTGTCATGTCTATGCCTGAACTAATACCTGCACTACTAAATAGCTTACCGTCTTGCACAAAGATACGATTGTCGGCCACCTTGCTGGCTCGGAACGTCTGACGGAAACGTTCAATCAGCGCAAAGTGTGTAGTACAGGCTTTATTATTGATTAGCCCTGCTTTTGCTGCGAGTACTGCGCCTGAGCAGATAGTCAAAATATAGGGGTCATATCTGGCCTGCTCTTTTAACCATTGCTGAGTAACTAGACCTGCCGGGCTGTCATAGGTGGCAAAAGCGTCATTGCAGCCGGGTAAGATCATCACATCGTTGGCATCCAGTTTGCTGGGTAAAGGGTCGAGCTGATGTAGCATCAGCCCGCCATCTATTATCTGTTCGCGCTCGGCACTGACATAATGTATATCAATTAATTGCCCTGCACGCCTGGCTTCCAGTAGCACCTGCAATGGCCCTGCCAAATCGAGTGGTAAGGTGTTTTTTAGCAGAACAAAGTAAAACTGTTGCGGTGCTGACATTTTCCCTTTTCCTTAGTTAGAGCACAAAATCTTGTAGCGTACAAATCTTGGCAAAACGCTCAGCCAGTACCAGCTCGGTACGGACCTTGATTTCGTCGGCCTTAAAGCATTGGCCACTCGGCTGATGTTGCATATCAAACGTTAGGGTCGCATCGGTGACAAATTCGACCTGGAAGCCCAGATCGCTCGCAACACGGGCGGTGGTCTCGCAGCACTGTTCAGTGCGAATGCCCGAGATAACGACACAGTCTATGTTATTTCTTTTCAACCACATAGCAAGCCCTGTATCGGTAAAAGCGTTGTGTACTGATTTATGGAAAGTTTTATCAAATGGCGTATCCAAAAATGCCATGGGCTTAACAAAGCCAGAGGCTGGATTGAAAGGGCTGTCTGGCACGTCGTCACGACTATGAAGAATTTTAATCACTTTGTGTTGATTACGCTGAAATGCAGCTATCAGCTGAGTCAGGTTGTGCTGGAAGTCTGCGACATCGCGAACGGACCAATAAGGAGTGTGGTAGAACGAGTCCTGGGTATCTATTACAAGTAGTGCTTTATTCATGGTGTACTGTCCTGTTTGTGTTGATGGTGTGTTCTGTGTGCAGTGTAGTGACTTTTATGGCATCGAAAGAGGCCGGTTTGAGACATATAGGGGACGTATATGGTCGTTTATGTTAGTTGCTCTGCGGAGATGTATATATAAAATGTGCTTAAGCGGGTTGACACGCATTCACAATGTATATACGTTGTATATACACAGGGGTGGCAGATACACCTCCGATGCAGGAAGCAGAGCATGGCTAACAACAAAGATGCACAATTAATTGTGCGCATAAATAAAGCGCAAAGAGATGAGTTTGTCGCCTTGTGCAACGAACTTGATACCTCCTCTTCCCGCGAGATTAGAAAGTTTATTAAGCGGTTTGTGAAAAAGCACAAGCCAGAGCAAGAGAAACCGGTCAAAGGAGATCAGGATGGCTAAGAAAGTTGATGTTAAAAAGCTAAAGAAAGAAGTACAGAAACGTACTGGTAAGATCGCAAAACATGAAGCGAAAATCAAAAAGCTGAAAAAAGCGATCAAGAAAGCGAATTAATCGCGAAAAAAGGCAGCCAATGGCTGCCTTTTTCTTTGCTTATAGTGGGCTATCAACCCTGCTCCTCTCTACGTAAACCCCCTTTACACTCTCTGCTCGGCTTATAACGCTGTGTAATTGATGCGCCAACTCAATCAAGTTGTGATCAATATTAAAACGCGCACGCAATTTTCCCTGCGGACCCGTAAGGTAAAGCAAGGCGGAGTGGGCAACTTGATAATTGTCTGGTTTAGGATCAAGTTGAAATTGTGCGCCTACGTTATGAGCCAGTGACTTGAGCTGTTCCGGGTGACCGGTAACACTGAAAAATGATGGGCTAAAGTGGCGTACATATTTGTCGAGCATAGCTATCGAATCTCGCCCTGAGTCGACCGAGACAAACAGGTACGTCAGCGTCTGGTGGTTTGATAACCTCGACATATGAGTTTCAAGAACTGCTAGTCGAGAGAGAGTTGTCGGACAAATATCCGGACAGTGTGTGAAACCGAACATGATCAATGTCCATTTTCCCTGCAATGATTGCTTATCAAACTTACTTCCTGCGCCTTGTAGTTCAAATGGCTTCAGACTGCGTTCAGTTTCCTGCATCAGGTTCTTTACTATGACTGGCTGGGACGGTGGGGTGGTAGGTAATACCAGGCCCAGACCTAAGCCAGTAAACAGGGTTAAAATTAATGCGTATTTGTTATGCATCTTTTTCTGCCTTCTTTACTTGCCAGCACAACCCCAGCGCTAATAACGCGGGTAAGGTAACGCCAGCGAAATCAATTAACAGAAAAATCGGCCCGCAGATCCCGACAAGTACCTCCCAAAAATGAAACAGCGCGTGGCTGCTCAACCATAAAGCGGGAAACAGCCAAAGCTGAAAACGGTAGCGGACATAAAAAGCGCCATAGCTGAATGTCCCTCCAATCAGCATATACAGCATACCGATATCGCGTATAAAGTGCTGGTTGTAAAATCCCCTGTCAGGCACGCCGGGCACACTCCAGTACCACTGTTGCGGGTAAAGCAGCATCAACACGCCATTGGCCAGCGCCGACAGCCCTAGTAAGACGGCGACGGATGTGATGACTTGATTGCGCATAATACTACCCTGTTACGGAACGGCTTTTGTCAGACGGCGTCAGCGTTTGCTCATTCACGACCACACGGCTGCATGCTTTGCCATACCCTAAGGTATATTTAAGGGCCGGATAGACACGACAAGAGCTGATACTAAAGGCGATGGCAATCAGTCCCTGATCTCCCCACATGGCACGGATATGCGGGCGAATGTCATCGGCACTGGGATCATGGGCTAACACCAGATCGGTAAATTCCACTATCTGAGCGAGTTCATCAGGTAATGCAGTGAGGTCTTTGTTGACGACTGCACTGACCTGAGTCGCAGGCACACCTGCTTCCAGTGCCATATTGACCAGCAGCTGAGTGCAGGGACCACAGTCGTCCCATAAGATGGCGCGTAACCTGGCGGCATATAATGGTGCCGCAGGCATACCCCCGCGATAACCTGCCATGGACTGAAATTTCAGGTAGTTAAAAAAGGCGCTCAGATCCGCGCACAGAATGTCCTGCATATACGCGACGTCGTAGTCATACTTTTTTTGCATCGATATGAGCATTTTGTTCAGTAGATATTTGATCATCGGATACTCCTGGTAGTTTGGTAAGCCTGATCTGAGGGAGCACTTTGCTGCGAGTGTCGCTGCGCGAGGCTTTTTAGCGGGCGCTGTAGCAAGAGCAGGGAAAGGGTAAACAGGGATGCAAAGGTGCACAACATAACGGTATAGATATCATTGTTTAAAAGTGCCGCACCGAGGAGTGGGCCAGATGCCACGCCTATGCTGGATACCACGGCTGCGACGGATGAAAGCTGTCCTGAGCTATCCTGCTCTGCGATGAGGGCGAGCAGGTAGGCATGCACGGCGGGCCAGGAAAAAAATAACAGTGCCAGCGCCAGCATGTAGACAAGGTTAAAATGCGCATAAATAAGCAGTAAGGCAGCCATAAAAGAAAGCAAAATACCGCCATATAAATACATGGTGCGGTGTGTCTGACCTGATTTCAGAATGGGGAGTACCGCGCCTGCCAGTCCCAGTAAACCGGTCAGTGCAATGTTCTGGCTGACCTGGGTTTGAGACAGGCCTGCACTTTGGCCCATCTGGCCTGCAAACGCCCAGATCCCGCTGGCCGCAACCAGATAGAGCAGCATCGTCAGCAGCAACCGGGTGCTTTTGGCAGTTAAGCGCAGACGTTTTGGGTACTGTTTGGGGTTATGTACTGTCGGCAAGGCCGGCAGCACGGGTAAAAAGAGCAAAGCAATAAAAATCAGTGCTGCCATGATATAAAACACGGCGTAGCCACCGAGCAGGTGTTCAAGTGCTGGTACGGCATAGATCACCATAGAGCCGATACTGAACTGAATAAACAGCAAGGTGCCGAAGGCTCTGTCGGGGTTCGTTAAACGCGCGAGGATGGCAAATGATATACCGACACTAAAGCCACCCAGTACCCCGGCGATAAATCTCCAAGCCAGCAAACCTGTATAAGTGCTCCATGCTGATGTACTAAGCTCCATAGCGCCTAATGCGATGAAGGTGAACAGTAAAGCGGGTTTCCAGGCAATATGTCGAACCACAAAGATAGCGCAGGTGCTGCCCAGTAATGCGCCATACCCATTGCTGGCCACCAAAGTACCGGCCTGCTGTGCGGAAAAACCAATCCCCCCTGCCAGCGCATCCACAACGGCGGGTAAAAAATTGAGAGAGGCTAGTCCGGCCATGGCAACGAATGCCAGACAAAAATAACGGATCCCTGAGTTTTCTGCATGGTTTGCAGTGTGCTGTAACATAGTGTGTCGTCTCCTGAGTCACTTTGTCATCACTCTAAGAGGTTCCGGGAGACGGAAAAACCAGCGATTTTGCCATTAAGTCGTGAATACTATTCATGAATCATTGCTGATATAGTGCAAATACCGACGATGTTTACCCAATTCACAGGACTGACTATCATGGATAAACTGAGATCACTGACACTGTTTCTGGCAACCTGTGAGGAACAAAGCTTTGCGGCTGCAGCGCGTGTCTGTAATACTGATCCTTCTACCATCAGTAAAGCCGTAAGTCGCCTCGAAGCTGAGCTGGGGGTAACTTTATTTCAGCGCTCCACCCGGCAATTGAAGATCACCGCTGCCGGGCGGCATTATGCACACACCGTACGTTCGAGCATTCAGGCCCTGTCCAGCTGTGAAGATGAACTCAGACAACTCAATGACGCACCCAGAGGACGGTTAAGGGTGAATTCCGCCGTGTGCTATGGTCACCTTTACATGCGCCCGTTACTTAAAGCGTTTTGTCAGCGTTATCCCGAGATCACACTGGAGTTATCTCTCGACGATATGCATGTGGATATTATCGAGCAAGACATTGATGTGGCGTTACGTACAGGGTTTATCAAAGACAGTCGTCTGGTGGCTCGCTGTCTGAGTCCGATGGATTTTTTAGTATGTGCTTCACCGGATTATCTTGAACAGCATGGCACGCCTGTCAGCCGAGGCGATTTTGACAATCATGCCTGGATAGGCTTTAAGATCAAAGAAACACAGCAGCTACAACCGATTTTTCTGCCAGATGAGCAGGGAAATTATCAGCTCTGCGACTTGCGTCGTACCCATATCACCGATGATGGCGAGGCCATGGCACAGTTATGTGCCGATGGTCTGGGGCTTGCTCAGTTACCGCATTTTTTGGCTAAAGCAGGTCTGGAAACTGGGGCGTTGGTGTCACTCTACCCTGCGTTCAGAGCGCCTTTGCCAGAGGGCGGGGTATTTGCGATTTACCCCAAACGTGAATACCTGCCTGCCAGAGTACGGGTTTTTCTGGATTTTTTGGTTGCGGCTTTAGCAGTGCAACAAGAAACGCCAACCCATACCTGGGCCGAGCATTGGCCGGCGCGTATCCGCTTTGACGGATCAGCTGAACAAGGGCGCACAGTTGCCCTGTGAGCGGATCTGTTCAAGCGCAGTGTTAAGATGAGTATGCATGCCCTCAAAGGCGAAGTTGCCCATACTGATCCGTTTAACACCTAGCCCGGCTAGGGTGTCGATGTCGGGTAAATCAGGCATCGCCATCACATTTAGCGGCAGTGCACACGCATGTGTGATGGCCTGAATATCTGCTGGCTTGACAATGCAGGGCAAGAACAAACCATCAGCCCCAGCCTGCTGGTATTGTTGAGCCCGATGTAATGCTTCCTCGCGCGCGCTTTCCAGACCCAGCAAAAAGGCGTCACAGCGCACATTGATAAAAATGTCTGTCTGCTGTGTGATTAAATGGCTGCGTACAGACGCTAAACATTCAGCAAACTCACCGGCATGGATTAACGTACGTGTTGAGCCAACCAGGCTGTCTTCAAGGTTAACCCCGACTACCCCCAGTTGTGCAAGTTGCTGAATATGTTTTGCAATTTGTAGTGGGTCACGGCTGTAGCCCGCTTCAATATCAACACTCAGTGGTAAGCTGGTGACACTGGCGATACGGCTGACCATAAAGTGAAGCTCGTCGAAAGGGAGCTGTTCACCGTCCTCGTAGCCCAACACACTGGCGACGGCGGCACTGGAGGTACCTATGGCCTGATATCCGGCTTGTTGTGCCGCTTTGGCACTGGCAGCATCCCAGACATTCGCCAGTAAAAGAGGGGTTGTTTGTTGATGTAGTTGTGTGAAGTGTTGCATATCGTCTCGCTTTTCCAGGTGTTTGTTTTTGTTAGCGACATAGTGCGTTTGCGAGAAATAAAAGACCAACGATAAAAATCGACATGTATTATAAGCAGAGCTTATAATACGGCTTTCCAGAAGCTCGGAAGCATCCCTATCGTGTTTAAAAATATGAATTTGCTTGTGACCTTTGAGTGTGCGGCAAGACATCAAAGCTACAGTCTGGCAGCTGCTGAACTGTGCATCTCTCAGGCGGCGGTCAGCCAGCAAATGCGCCTGCTGGAGCAGCAGTTGGCACAGCGGCTGTTTGTCAGGACCGGCCGACACATGCAGCTCACACAGGCGGGTGAAACGTTGCACGAACATATTGCACCTGCCTTAACGATGATCGGTCAGGGTATAAATCGTTTACGTCAGGAAGAGTTGGCGGGCGAGCTTTGCATCAGTTCCACCCAGGCATTTAATACCCTGTGGCTGATGCCCAGATTGCAGGAGTTCGCGAGTTTGTATCCGCAGATCCGCATTCGTCTGCACTCATCCGCCAGCTTTGAAGATTTACAACACGCCCGCATTGATCTGGCGATCCGGTTTGGCACTGAAGTAGAAAAGCACACGCCGACGACGTTAGCGTGTGAATACTTTGGCACATCGCCTGTTTTGCCTGTGTGCTCCGCTCAGCTTGCTGAATCATTGCCACTAGCGGCGCCTGCCGATTTGCTGTCGACCTGGCTGGTCGCCTTAGAGCAGTCTGGTGCTTATGACTGGCCCCAGTGGTTTGAGGCACATAGAGTGCCTGGCTATGCTGAACATCCGCACTGGACCTATGTGAACTCTACAGATATGGCACTCAGTGCCGTCGCTAATGGCCACGGTGTCACGCTGGCAGTGCCTTATCTGTTTCAGCGTCAACTCGATAGTGGCGAGCTGGTGATCCCATTTAAACTGCCCCACCCCAACTCGGTAAAACGTTATCTGGTTTATGATCCCAACTCGGCTCGGATAACCCGCCTGAAGGTATTTATGGCCTGGTTAAAAGCGCTGGAGATATGACGCGCATAGGGCAAGACAGGTTTTAAATCCCATATTTCTATATTTATAGAAATAACTATTGATCTGAATTTATATTTCCATAATACTAGAAATGTAAGTTTAGATCGGGAGAGACGTATGTCACCAGAAATGCAGGTCATGCTTGAAGAAGCGGCCGATATGTTTGTGTTCCTCGCTGCGGAATTAACTGTATTGTTTCTTGTAGTGAGTTATTTAGTGGGTGTGCTGCAGGAATACATCACACCAGAAAAGGTCCGGGAAAACCTGAGTGCACGTAAAGGCAAAGGTTATATGATTGCTGCGCTGCTGGGCGCCATCACGCCGTTTTGTTCCTGTTCAACGATACCCTTTCTCAAAGGCCTGTTGCAGGCACGCGCCGGGTTTGGGCCGGTTACCGTGTTCTTATTTTCCAGCCCGTTGTTAAACCCCATTGTTATCGGGTTATTGATAGTGACATTCGGCCTCGATGTGGCGCTATTTTATTTTGTCGTTGCACTTGTCACGTCTGTGGTGTCTGGCTATGCACTGGAGCGGCTGGGGTTTGAACGTTATGTGCGGGACGAAGCCTATCAGGCTGCGGTCAGCCAATCTGCTTGTAGTGCTAATCAGGCAGACAAACCGGGTTGTGCAGACGTCCCTGCTGACTCACAAACGTCCGTTAACCAGAAGCGCGGTTGTGCAGTGCAAAACTCGAATGAGGCAGCTATGCCTGCAGAAAATCGCTGGTTGCGGATCTGGCACGCCACCTGGAAAGACTTTCGCACTACCCTGCCTTATCTGTTGCTTGGTATCACCATAGGGTCATTCATTTACGGTTTTGTGCCGACGGAGCTCATCGTTGAGTATGCCGGTGAGAATAAATGGTACGCAATCCCCCTTGCGGCCGTGATTGGTATCCCCCTTTACATTCGTGCTTCGGCAGTGATCCCCCTGAGTGCCGGTTTAGTGCAAAAAGGCATGGCACTGGGCTCGGTTATGGCACTGATCATTGGCAGTGCGGGTGCCAGCCTGACCGAAGTCATTTTGCTTAAATCCATCTTCAGAACACAGATGATCCTGGCTTTTCTGAGTGTCGTGCTTGGGATGGCGATCACTGCGGGATATCTGTATACGCTTATTTTTTAAATTATGGCACGTCCTTTTTGCGCTGTGAGCCTGAACGACAGCGAGACTTGGACACATTCAATCAAGAGGTAATCTGATATGAAACCAATCAAAGACGTCATTATTATTGGTGCCGGACCTGTCGGGCTGGCCGCTGCAGCGAGACTGGTCGAAAAAGGCATACGCCCCACCATCATTGAAAAAGGTAACTCTGCCGGAGCGGCAATGCGCCAGTGGGGTCATGTGAGTTTGTTTACGCCCTGGTCCTATATGATTGACGACGCGGTTGTAAGCTTGCTTAATCGACATGGCTGGCCAGGCGTCGATCTTAATGCTATCCCAACTGGTCAGGAGGTGGTTGAGCAGTACTTGCAACCTGCGTCGCAGCTGCCTGAGCTTGCTGAAGGGATCCTCTATAACACAGAGGTTTTCGGAGTGTCGAAAGAGGGGATCAGTAAGCACACAACGCAAGGTCGCGACCGTGCTCGTTTCGCGGTGCATAGTCGCAATGAACAGCGAATTCAGGTGTTGCATAGCGACGCTGTGATTGATGCTTCCGGCACCTGGTCAACACCTAATCCATTGGGGTTAGATGGCCTGCCTGTGCCGGGTGAGCTGGCAAATCTGGACAGAGTGCATTATGGCATTCCGGATATTCTGGGTGCGCAGCGAGGCGACTTTATGAATAAGCGAACATTGGTCGTAGGTGCGGGTCACTCTGCAATGAATATTGCGCTGGACTTACTGAAACTGCAAACCGCTGAACCGGGCACTGAGGTGATCTGGGGAATGCGAAAAAACAACATAGATAAACTACTGGGCAGAGGTATTAACGATAAAGTGCCGGCTCGTAAGCAGCTGGGGCTGGCAGCAAAACAAGCGATTGAGCGCGGTGCACTAAAACTGCTTCCTCAGTTAGAGATCAGACAAATCACGCGTTTTGACCATGGACTGGACATCGATTATTTGGTGGCTGGCACCCAGGCTGAGATACAGGCAGATCACATCATCGTTGCCACTGGCTTCAGGCCTGATCTGGATATGTTGCGAGAGTTAAGGCTGGATCTGGATCAGATTGTCGAAGCGCCGTCACAGCTTGCGCCTTTGATTGACCCAAACCTGCACAGCTGCGGATCGGTGCGTGCCCATGGTGTCGATGAACTGTCCCATGATGATGCACACTTTTACATTGCAGGTATGAAGTCTTATGGCCGTGCGCCTACCTTCCTGATGCTGACCGGTTATGAGCAGGTCCGCTCGATTGTTGAATCTTTGGCTGGTAATGAAGCCGCGGCCAGGCGCGTTCAGGTGAGGTTTCCCGGCGCATCTGAAGCTCAGTCTGGCGCTTGTTGTTCTTAGGTAGTGTCGATTTATGTGTTATCACAGTCTTGTGATAACACATCATCACAGCCGGGCTCATCGGCCTGATTGGCGCAGCACTCCTCTTGCAAAAATCCGATTAGTCCAATCAGGGCGTCATATTGAGGCACGCAATAAAGCGTCCGGCTTTCTCGGCGTTGCTTAACCAACCCTACTTTAACCAGGCGATTTATATGGTGCGACAAGGTAGAGCCAGGTACATTCAATGCTGCCTGTATTTCTCCAACAGGGACGCCCTGCATGCCTCCTTTCACCAAATATCGGAAAATGCTCAACCGGGTTGTGTGCCCCAGTTCGGCGAGTTTATCTGCGGCTGATGCCAGATCCATAGTGTTGTACTCCTCAGCTATATAATTCCATAGTACTGGAAATATATAACTGAGGCAAAGCAAACCAGTGAATTGTAGGTCTGCCACTTTATCAATCTGGCTTGTTTTGATGGAGTCATGCTCAGGGTCGCGTGCTTATAAGCACTTCCTGTGCATTGCTGTCTCCGGCTATCTCTGGCTGATACATCATTTCAACGCTGGCGGGCGGCGCCAGATAGTTGCCACCGGCCTGTGCCTGTGCCAGATATTCAAACGTTGTCGTCCCGGCGCTGAGATATGCCTGATGCCAGAGCACTTGTTGTGCCCCTTGTGATGTCTGTTGCATAAGCAGACTGGTATCCGGGGAGTCCGCCTTTAACCAGTTTTTATACTGAGTATGGCTGTGTTGCGGATTGAGCAATCGCAGCCCGCCCGGCAGTGTATCGGTTAACAGGACATGCGCTCGTGTATCAGCCGAAAAGACCTCTAATGTGACTTTGATCAGATCGCCAGGCTGAATTGCCTGACCTGTAAAGGGCTGCCATTTGTCATTGCTGTATATATGATAACGTCGAGTCACATCCAGGCCATTACTCTGCGTCTTGGACAATGAAAGAGGCTGACGGGTTTGCACTGTTAACCAGTAGGGCTCTGCCAAAGGTGTCTTTATTTTATATTCGTTGTTCTGAGCATCAGGTGATGCTGTCAATGATACGGGGGCTGCTGCATTATGCTGGTGGTCTTGCAGGGCCAGCGCACAGATCCCATCATTCAGCGTATTGCCAAAATGTCCCTGGCGGTGTTGACGACTGATGGCCAGTTTACTGAGTTGTGCTTTCAATGCCTCACGCTCAGTGAGCAGCAGAGCAAGACATTGCTCCAACGGACCTGACAGCGCACTGAGAGTTTGATCCTCAAAGCCGGTGTCGAGAACCCGGGTGAGTGCACGCTCCAGTTCAGGCTGCTCGTGTCCGAGCGCTTTCATTGCCAATAGTTGTAACAGATTACTGCGAGTGCCCGTTACACCGAAGGTGTGTCGCCAGGAGAGTACCTGCTCAAGTGTCACCTGTCGGCTTTGCGCCAGCGCCCACCATTGCCAGTCGGCACTGTCATCGTCAAATGGTCGCCGTTGGTGCTCTGCTATATGTAATGCCTCAAGCAAGTCCTGGCTTATGGCTTCTGGTATTGTTTTATCGATAGTCAGACTCAGGGGGCTGTTATTGAGCCATTGACTTACGAGCAGCGTATAGGCGCTCAACATTGGGTCTGGGTAGGCGTGTGGGTAGTAAGCGTATCCCTTACCAAATTGCCAGCTTGAGTTCTCAGTTGCGCCCTTGGTGAGCATCTGCTGGAGGGCCTGCTTTCCCTCTGGCCAAAGTTCACTGGCAAGGGGGTTTACACTGTAGCTTAATGCTCTGGAAAGCGTTTGCTCCCAACATTGATGAGGATAATGCTGATGGTGTTGCTGTAGTGCAGACCAATTGGGGGCGAGCTGCTCAATGGAGTGCGCTTCAGCTGATTCGACCTGTACACCCTCCGCCAGTATCACGGTGTTTTGGCGGGCAGGGTCTAACAGCCATGACTGCTGCACAATACGGCTACTATCGCTGACCCTAAACTCCGAAAGTCGCGGGAATGCCATTCGTTCGCTGTGCAGCTGCAATATGTATTCACCCGGTGGCAGCTCAGGGAGTGTGACATCAACCGACCGTGCCTCCTGCACCTCAATGGCGTGCTCTGCGAGTGTCTTATCATTGAGTGTGAGTCGTACCTTATCCTGTAATGGTTTACCCAGTCGGTTTTCTGCCCGAATGGTGACTATGGCTTTGTCACTCTGGATAAAATGTGCTGCATGAGTTAGGTGATATTCCAGCCCCGCATGACTGGTGATGGTGTTTGTATACGTCTGTGTACTCTGTGTGTTCAGGGCTACGACAAACACACGCCAGCGCCCAAGTAACTGGGGCAGTTGCAGTGAGACCGTTTTTGTCTGGTTAGCTTTAAGGGGGATGACCGGTTGCCAGATGGTATTTGCCAGAGCCTGAGACAATGCATTTGGCGGGACAACCCTTGCTCTGGATGATGCCATCATTGCTTCATATTGAGCTTTAAAAAGCTGCTCATCCAGCTGTTGGATAAATTGCGATGCAACCAGTCTGTCACTCAGGTTATAGTCACTGATAAGGCTTTGCTGATACCCTTCACGGTTAAACAATCGATTGAGATGTGTCTCGCCTGCCTGTGCATTGGCAATATTAAACAATGCATCATTGACCAGCCAGAGCTGAATATCCGCGTCCTGATCGCTGGATACCTTGATATCCAGCTGACCACTGGCTGCCACTGTTTCTGGGTGCTCTACCCTGATTGACAAAGCGTTAGCGGGTCGCACCTCAACGGAAAGGCTGGCAAACTGGCCGCGCATGTCGGGTTTGGTTGGCAAAGCAGGCAAAGAAGTCGCCCGTGTAAAGCGAGGCTGGGCTTGCCATTTTGCCTGTACGGCGCTGGCATCACTCAGCCATTGTTGATGTAGCGCTTCTCGGTGTTGGTCCGAGTAAGGCATCACGGCTGTTATCCGAAAGCCGGGTAGCCAGCTGAGAGGCACCTGCAAAGTTAAGTCGTTGCTTCCCTTTTTTACTGTAAAGGTGCGTAGCGACTGATGCTCACCGGCAGTGATAAAAGCCAGTATTTCGCCGTTTCTGAGGGCGTTTACAGAGAAAGTATATTCCGCTTGGGCCGTTATGTGTTTTTTACCCGTTAAGCCGAATTGTGCAACCGATTCGCTTTCATCTGGTGAAGAGTCACTGCGAGAAACGGTGCGTCTCCACAAGTAACCCTGCTTCCCGCTGCGAATATCCAGATAAAAAAAGGTTGACTCGTTGTCGGGCAGAGCACAGGTTGCGGGTGTCTGGATCTCACAAAGCAACACCTGCTCTTTACGTTGTTGGCCCTGTTCTGTGGTTGAAACTTCCATATGAACAGAGGCCGGTACAGACACCGGGTTGCCTATGTGGTCGACGGCTATGATATGTACTTGTCCGTCTTGTTCCCGGACACCAATGTAGTGCTCACGGGATAAGTAGGTCAGTTGCTGATTGAAAAATTGTACTTCGCCTTGCTCGGAGACCACTCTGCCAGACAGAGCCAGTTTTACCAGTGGCAAAGTCTCAGTTGGCGTGAAAGTAGCTGAAGACAGCGTGCCATTTGTGCTTAGAGGAATGGCGTTATTGCGCTGGCTCGCAGGCTTTTCCCTTCTGCTGCTAAAGTCATACTCTTGTGGCCAGCCACTGGGCAGATCTGAATAACCAAAGCGAATAAACCGGTATTTTAGCTCACCGCTAAGGTTGTCAGCATCAAATCCATTCATGGTTTTGCCACTCACAGAGACGTTCAGTGGCCGATCTTTATATGCTGTGTCAGGGTGTTGCCAGGTAAATTCTATCTCAGGTGGAATAAACTCAGAGACATAGATTGAACCCAAAAAGTGAGATGTATCCGCTACCTTGGCATGCACATGATATCTGCCCTGCTTATCAACGCCTTCGGGGAGGTGAAATTGTCTTAGCCCAAACTCAGACACTGACTGTTGCGCAAGGCGAGCTTTGTGTTCGGAGCCTCTTCTTTGCAATGTGAGCTCGATATTGTTGAGTACAGGTTGCAGGCCGTCGCTGGTGTGACGATACAAAACGACACTTAAGTCGATGGCTGAATTGGGCTGATAAATGGGCTGGCTTTTAAGCAGCTCGCCACTGATTGCCGGAGCAGATTGGTGCGCGAGCGCCATCATGGCGTGTGTGGTGTCTTTGCTGGCCCATAACCAGCAGTCAGCATTGTTTTGTGGCTGTAAAGACTGCCACTGTTCAGGAGGCAGCGTAAGCAGCCCCTGTTGATCACTTTGTCCAAGATATTTGGGCGCGCTAAAAGACGCACAGGCAAGGTAAATATCGACATCAGCGATGGCCTTACCAGTATCAAATTCCGTGTTGTACAGGGTAATACCGGAGCCATGATGGACAGACAGGTTAAAGTCTGACGCAGTCAGTGTTTGCTGCTGCTTACGTACTGTTATCTGACTATCATAAACAGAGGACGAACCCGGGCCTTGGAGATCGTAAAACAGTATGCCACTTCGGTCTTTCAGATGGCCACTGACAGGCAAGTTAGTTTGATGTATTTGGTTATCCATATGACGCGGCATATCTGACAAGGGCATAAGGAGTTCTGATTTATCTTTTGTCTGTAGCCAGTGATGCAGCTGCGCCAGCTCGAATACGGGATAAAATTGAATTGAGAGATCTGCTGTATTACGTGTGCTCAGAGACAGTGCCGCAGGGGTACGTGCCCGATAAGCACTGCCTGATTGCTCGCTGATATGCCAGTAAGGGCTACTGGGCCCTGTACTCAGCATCAGCATACCTGCTTTTTTAAACGGATGCCCTGTTGAGTCTGAACGCAGTGCGCTGAGATCCAGTTGGTAGTCCGTTTCCCCTTTGAGTGCGATGGGATAATAGTACAGGTCACTTTCGTGGCTTTCACGCGCGTTGCCTTTGATTATCACAGGTTGCGTGGCAATCGATGCTGATATGACAGACTCCATTAGCCAAAATTTCTCTACCCTGTGGGTAAAGCCCAGTGCCAGTGCTTCTGGGGCACAGGAGCCTGCCTCTTCAGGAGGGAGCGCTTTAAAAGCGTTTTGCCAGAATGGCCCTGTGGGGAAAGGCTTTGCACAAAATAGCCCCTTAAACTCGGCCTCAGGCTCTGGGCGTTGCTCCGGGGAGTGAATAGGTTGTGAGGCCGGTAATGCAAGGTGCGTTTCTGTTGGCTGAAAACCAGCAGGCAATGCAACCTCCAGCTTGCCGTTATCTATCGACTCAGCAAAGTCAAATCTGAGCTGATAGCTTCGCCTTGAGCCGGGTATCTCATAATGTCGTGCCGTTGGAACAATAGACTGACCATTGAGCTTAAAGATCAGCGAGTGCGTGATATCCCATACAACGCGTTTGTCTGTTTCTGTGTCAGCAGAGTAAACCAGCTGAAGCTGCTTTTCTTCACGCTCTTCTATGTAAACGGGCCAGTTGGCACTGTGCCACTTTGCTGTTCGGTCATTTTGTAACTGAGAGTGCAGCCCAGGAAATCCGGTTTCAACACGCACTTTTACTGGTTTATAGGCACTGGTTTTTGTGTGTATATCACAACTGAGCTTATTGAATGCTACATAGCGCCAACGGCACTGCTGCTTGTATTGATCAGTCAAAGTGATATGCGTCAGTTGTGCGTGGCTCGGTACTTGTCCCGGCTGAGCAATATCCTGGTCAAACTGGACCAGAATTTGTTTGAGGGTGTTTTTTTGTGTATGAAAGCGAATATCCTCGACCTCTAATGCCTGAGTAGCCCAGGTTAAGCAGGTGAGCAGTAACAGCACGCCTCTGAGTAACATATTGAGTCCTTGTAATGGTGTATCTGGTGACTTTAGCAAATTTATAACGTTGATCAGTAGATAAAGGGGTTAAAAGCACAGTTATTAGCAAGATTGTCATTGTTTTGTTGATAATCTTTCAATCTTTAGCCAGTTTATTGTCTGTTCAATAGGGCCTACCATGACACGCGTTGCTTATTAAATCTGCGCTTGCTCTGGGAGACCGATAACCGTGGTAAAACTCAATACACTCAACAGCCTGTTGGCTGGGACCCTGTTTATTCCAGTTGCTGTGTTGGCTACTGATGCACACACCACTGCAGACAAGGTTAAGGTGGTCAGCACTGAGCAAATAGAGTGGGGTTACCTTAATCCTGCACGGGGTGACAAAAGCCCAAGAGCGGCCAACTTGTGGGGTGACAGAACAGATTCTGGTGCTACCGGGATGCTGGTCAGGTTTGAGCCAGGTTTCTCATCGCCACCACATATTCACAATGTGTCTTACCGCGGTATCGTGATTGAGGGATCACTACATAATGACGACCCCACTGCCAAAGCCATGTGGATGCCGTCGGGTTCTTTCTGGACCCAGCCTGCCGGTGAAGATCACATTACCTCAGCCAGTGCGCCAGCGAATATGATTTATCTGGAGATAGACAGTGGCCCCTATCTGGTGAAGCCATCTGCTCAGCAGTTCGACAATGGTGAACGCCCCGTTAACCTTCATTATGATAACCTGACCTGGCTGGATCAGAGTACCTCGGCTCAGCTGAGCGGTAACGGAATAGAAATGGCCAATCTGTGGCAAAGAAGCAGCTTGTCAGGTGTGTTGTTGCGCTTACCTGCGAATACGAAAATGACGTTGTCGAGCGAAGGCACCGAGTTTAAAGCGGTGGTGATCCAGGGGCAGCTTAATTTCGAGCGGGAAAATGCTCGACAGGTGCTGCACGCAGGCAGTTTTGTGACAGCTCACCAGCCTGTAGACATGTCTTTTTCAGCGGACCAGCAAGTGTTGTTATATGTACGTACCAACGCTGCGTTTAAGGCAACGGGAGAATAGTCACAGGGTCACAAAAGCAGGCTGGGTAAAGCCTGCTCTTTATACGAGGTGTTATGGGCGGTAAATAGTACGCAGATAGTCTTTGACACCATCGTCACAACGCGCACCATCCTCTTCCCCTTTTGCTTCTACAGGGTAAAGGCGAACCTTGTAGCGGTATTTTTGCGCATCCAGAGCACGCATATAGATGCCGCCGAAGTTGCTGTCGTCGTAATCTTTGTACATGACATCTAGTGTACGCCCGTCATAAGCGCTGGTTGAATAGACTGTAATGCCCATTGAGTTTGGTACTACACGCTCAATAAAGGCTTCACACCAGTGCGCGGCATTCGCGCTTGCAGATAAAACAAGTGCTGCTGATGCAGCTAATAGAGATAGTTTTTTCATGATATTTCCTTATGATAATTTCCGACTCCGTATGAAGTCGCATCAAATATAGGAACTAACAATGAATCTTAGATGTGATTTTTGTGTATTTTTCATACACTAAATGTGTCAGGGCGCAATGCCTGGTGGCCAGTATAAAGCTCAGTCAGACCAAGCTTTTCGTTTGTAGCGCCCGGTAAAGCAAAGCTGCTTTAGCTGGGGTTGATCTCGGCCGCAATTACTGAAATTTCTACTAACAGAGCCTCCCGGGCCATCGCAGCTTCCACACAGGCGCGCGCAGGTGCATGGCCTTCAGGAACCCAGGCGTCCCACACTTCGTTCATGTCACTAAAGTACTTCATGTCTTTAATGTAAATTGTTGCAGAAAGGATATGCTGACGATCACTGCCTGCCTGTTGTAACAGCTCGTCGACTTTCTCAAGCATGGTGGCGGTTTGCTCTTTAATGCCCTGCTCTGCGTCTTTGCACACCTGACCACATAAATAAATAGTGCCGTTGTGTTTTACGATGCGACTCATGCGTTGTTTGGTATCAATTCTCTGTATCACGGGTGGTCCCTTGTTGAATGAATAGTGGAACAAAAGAGGTACTCATGGTACCACTGCTTAATTCACAGAGTAACCACTTTGGCTCTGAATGCGATTTAAGGACATGCGGAAAACATTGAAGCCGATAAGGTGATGAGCAATAAACCTTATCGGCACGACTTGTGTGCAGTTTACAATCAGGATAAGACTGGACTGCCGGATATGTATTATGCGCCCGGGCCACACTCCATACAGTGCTGGACAATATCCGGACCAAATTTAAGTTTGGCGTTAAGATTGCGCAGCGCTGTACGCAAGCCTTCCTCGATGACTGGATGGTAAAAAGGCATCTCCAGCATTTGAGGTACTGTCATCTTATTTTGTACAGCCCAGGCGAGCAAGTGCGCCATGTGCTCGGCGGCAGGACCTATGAACTCGGCGCCCAAAAACAAACCGCTTCCCTGTTCTGCATAGAGGTGCATATAGCCTTTATTCTTGAGCATGACCCGGCTACGGCCCTGGTTTTCAAAACTGACTTCACCAATCGCAAAGCAGCCACATTTGCCATATCGTTCGTTCAGCTGTTTAAAGCTCTCTCCGACCATGGCGATTTGCGGATCACTAAATACGGCTGCAATCGGTGCACGTCGCAGACCATTACGCACATCCGGAAAACGCCCGGCATTTTGACCGGCAATGGTGCCCTGATCGGCGGCTTCATGCAGTAACGGGATCTGGTTACTGGCATCACCGGCAATGAAGATATGGCTTTCACCACATTGCATTGTATGTGAATCAGCCAGCGGCACACCGCGCTCATCTAATTCAATACCGGTATTTTCAAGGCCCAGTTTGTCGACATTCGGCACCCTGCCCGTCGCAGCCAGCACATAATCAAACTGCTCTGTCTGCGGTTTGCCATCACGGTCAATATAGGTGAGCTGAGCTTTGTTGCCGACCTGTTTCATATCAGACACTTTGGCGTCGCTGTCGACATAAAACTCTTCTGCAAACACGGTATTGGCATAATCCTGAATTTGCGGATCTGTGAGTGGTCCAATGTTACCCCCTACCCCAAAGAGCTTCACATTAACGCCCAGTCGGTGCAGTGCCTGACCCAGCTCAAGACCAATGACGCCTGGGCCGAATACCGCAACTGACCCAGGTAAGTCGTGCCAGTCGAAGACATCGTCGTTAATAATAAGGCGATCGCCAAATGCTTGAAAGAATCCCGGTACATTCGGCCTTGAGCCGGTTGCAATCACAAATCGCTTTGCTGTTATCACGGTATGGTCGTCGATCTGAACTCGATGCGCATCCAAAAAGCGTGCATACCCTTTGATCCTGTCTTGCTCGGGCAGTTCATCCACAGCTTCCAGTACAAAGCCAACAAACCGATCTCGTTCGCTGCGCACCCTTGCCATCACGGCTTTACCATCGATGTCGGGGGGCGTGGTATTGACTCCGAATTTTGGCGCTTCAGTGACGCTATGGGCTGCTTCTGCTGCTGCAATCAACAACTTGCTGGGCATACAGCCGACACGTGCGCAAGTAGTGCCATATGCACCGGCTTCGATCATTAACACATTATCAGTAGATTGTTTGGCATTACGATAGGCGCTGAGCCCAGCTGTGCCCGCACCAATGACGACGACGTCAGTTTCAAGTTGTTTCATGTTTTACCTCTGAGCAAGGGGGAGTATTGAGGGGCTGTAACGCCCCTTTACAGATGTGTTGTTAGGCTTGTAATTAAGCCTGCACAGACATTAAGCGAAGTGCGCCGCTAAGTCGTCGGAGCCACCAATGTGCTTGCCGCCAATGAATACCTGAGGGACAGTTTCGCGGCCAGACAGCGCTTTAAGGCTAGTCAGTGTCGCTTGCTGACCTAATACCAGTTCTTCATAAACCAAGCCTTTTTCATCCAGCAGTGCTTTTGCTTTGGCACAGAAAGGACATCCAGGCTTAGTGATAATAGAGACAGGCTCAGGTTTTACCTGCTCTGGGTTTATGTACTCAAGCATAGTATCTGCATCTGATACTTCAAACGGGTCGCCTGGCACGTCTGGTTCAATGAACATTTTTTCAATCACACCGTCTTTGACCAGCATAGAATAACGCCAGCTACGTTTGCCAAAGCCTAACTCTTTTTTGTCAACCAGCATGCCCATACCTTCAGAAAACTCACCGTTTCCGTCAGGGATAAGGGTGACGTTTTCGGCTTCCTGATCTTTGGCCCAGGCGTTCATCACAAAAGTATCGTTAACCGAGATACAGACGATGTCATCAACCCCGTTTTGTTTAAACACGCCAGCCAGCTCGTTGTAACGTGGCAGGTGAGTTGATGAACAGGTCGGTGTAAACGCACCTGGTAGTGAGAAAACCACAACAGTTTTACCTTTGAACAGGTCATCTGTGCTGATGTTCTTCCATTCGTCGTTTTCACGTACCGGAAAAGTAACCTGTGGAACTGTCTGACCTTCGATATTGTTTAGCATAATGTGTGTCTCCTTTGATTTCGATGGAGCCATTATCAGCTACACCGATTCATTTGTATAATGGGTTAAATTAATTGGTTCGATTGAAAAAATGGAACAAACACCTTGCCAGAAGTGTATTGCACTCTGACGATGATGTTTTTCAAGGTAGTATGAATTACTCAAAAGTAAAACTGTACGAAAGGGAAGTTGACCAGCTGTGCAGATCAACGAGGCATTATACCAATTTGCTTAGGTATTCAGAGGAAGGGTGAGTGTTACCCTTAGCCCGCCCAGTTCACTGTGCGATAAAGACAGTGTGCCCTGATGTAATTCAGTGAGTTTCTGGCAGATAGAGAGCCCGAGCCCTGACCCTCCAAGATCACGACTGCGAGATTTATCGCATCGATAAAGGCGCTCGGTAAGGCGGGGCAGATCCTCATCACTGACACCGGGGCTGGAGTCGTCAAAGTGGCACACCAACAGACTCTCTTGTCGGGCTATTGTCACGCTGACGCGGCCCGGCTTATTACTATAATGACAGCTGTTGCGTGCCAGATTATTGAAAATCTGATGCATCCGGTTACTGTCGCAGACAATGAGATCGGTGTCTGTCAGGCGGTTGTCTGTCGTCAGAATTAAGTCGTCTTGCTCTATTAAGGGTTTAATACCACTGAGTAATTCATCAAATAGCTCGCGCGCCGGCCAGGTCTGCAAGTCGAGTTGTAAACTGTGAGTATCAGCCTGCGCCAGTTCATAAATATCGGCGATAAGCGTATTGAGCATTGAGAGGCGACTTTGCATCAGCTGATAAGTGGCGCCCGGATCGGTAATCAAATTGTGTTGCAGCGCCTCAATATTGAGCTTAAGCACGGTCAGGGGCGTTCGCAGCTCATGTGATACGTCAGCAAGTAGCTGCTGTTTGAGTGTCAATGCCTGATTCAGCACTGTGGCTTCTTTCTCCATCACTTTGCGCTTTTTCAGGTGATACAGATAAAACATCAGGAAAAAGTTCAGCAATACGATGATGGCTGCCGCGAGCACAACACTCTGCATTCTGCTCTGACGCTTTTGTTCATCCAGTCCACTTTGCAGCTGGTTGACTTTGAGTGTTTCTAAATTGAGCTCGGCATCGCGTTTTTTCGCTGCCAGCCGGGTCAGTCTGGATTGCTCAGTTTGTTGTTTGAGCAGTGCAGTGGCATGTGTCTGATAGGTCAGGGCTGCTTTAAAGTTCTGCTGTTGCTGATGAGCAAACGCCAACACTTTGGCTGCTTCAATCATAGTATCAGTCACGGTAGCGGTGAAATAAGGCGTCAGTTGTTCAATGGCCTGAACAGGGCTTTGATGGCTCAAGGCGCTGGCATACCAGACGAGATTGTTCAGGTACAGGGCTCGGCTGGTGTCTGGGTTGATTAATGCTAAACCCTGGCCAATTAAACTGGCCGCCTGTGGGTAATCTGCTTTGGCTAATTGCACACGACCTAAGCCGGCAATGGCCCAACCGAGGTTGCGCTTGTGGTTAATTTCCTCGTTAAGTGCTTTGGCTCGCTCAAATGCCTTTGCAGCGGCATCCAGGTCATTCAGTTGCAAATACTGTTCTGCAATTCTGATCTGATTCTGCCCCATATAGAGGCGATCGTTAACTTGTGCATCAAAGCGATAGGATTGCGAAAATCCATCCAGTGCCGCCTGATGATCGCCAAAATCAACGAATATATCAGCAAGGCCATAATACGTGGCTGACAACATAGCTGGCTCTGGGGTTGCCTGCTTTTTAAGCCAGGTGAGCTGGGCCTGGCGACTCTCCAGTGCTCGGTCTAACTGGCCAAAGAGCTTATATATGCGGGCTTCGGTATCAAATGCAGCATTGTGCAGCGGAATGTTGTTATCTAACTCAGCATAGTGCTTGGCGAGTGTGACATGCTCAATTGCATTTAGGTCCGGACTGCCTTTTGCTACGGCATTGGCGACCATCCGATGGGCATGACTGAGCATGCGCCAGTCCTGAGTGCGCGAAAAGAACTCGCTGGCTTTCAGAAAGTGCGTTTGAGCAGTTTGGCTATCGCTCAGGCGATATGCCAGGTCACCGCGTACCCAATGATATTTCCCCAGCATAGAGTCATCAGGGTGGGCATTTAAATGTGATTCTAATGCATCCAGTCTGACCTGAGCGCGGTCATAATCGTCGAGCCGAACCAGGTGCAAAGCGGTTCTGTGCAGGACAAAGGTGCGCTGCTCTGGGGTCAGAGTAGGTTCTGCGAGGAGCGCTTCGCCTTCTTCAAGAGCTGTGCGGAAGTCTTTTTTCCCTTTTAATGGAAACTGTTGCGCATAGGATGCAAAATCCGCGCTATGTGAGACCGAGGGCCAGAGTGCACAAAGTTGAGCTGCAAAGGTTAAGGCGAATAAGTTCTTCAAAATTAACGTCCGGTAGTGTGACGTTAAATTTTATGTGTTATCGGAATAAACGCCTATCCAACTTTTCTATTAAATTGAATAATCCTTGTTAGCTCCCGCTTCATCCTGATGCCTAAACTGACCGGGGGGCACTCCATGCCATTGGCTAAAGGCCCTGATGAACGTATTGGCGTCACTAAAGCCGAGTAAAAAGGCGATCTCTTGCAACGACATACTGGAGCGGCGCAGATATTGACGGGCCAGATCGGAGCGCAATGTACTTAACAGGGACTGAAAGTTGACAGACTCACCATCCAGTTTGCGTTGTAAGGTACGTTTGCTGATCGCCAGTTTTCCGGCCACCTGGTCTGCACTTACCTGCCCTGATGGCAATAGCTCCATCAGCAGGGCTTTGACCTTCTGTGTCATACTGGCAGAAGCGTCGAGCTCAGCCAGACGACGAGCAAGATCATTTTCAAAAAAAGACCACATGGCGGCGTTTTCAGTCAGAAATGGACGCTGTGCATCCTCAGTGCTGAAACGTAATGCAACCTGGTGACTGAGGTTAAGTTCGGTACCAAAATAATCATTAAACTCAGTCGCGTTGCCAGGAAGCTGTGTGACGTACAATGCTGCGGGTACGATCTGAGTACGAGTTGCAAGGCGAGCGAGCTGGGTGAAAAATGCCAGCTCACACAGTTCAACCGATTTAGGTAATGGCTTGTCATAGCCATAACAATCCAGGCTGAGCAATAGGCCCTGAGCATCTTCGCGAACATCCAGGGTAAGCGGCCCGATCAGTGGCTTGTAACTGCTGAGACGGTGCATCGCTGCACTCAGGTTGGTACTACAAAGACAGGCGAAAATGGCCGGGTCAAAGGCTTCAACGTTGAGATGTTGTGCCAGCTGAAGTGGCAGCGTTTCCCCAATTTGCTCTTCCATGGCGTGCCACAGGTCAAAATACTGCGCGGCACTCAATGATGCGGGCAAACTCTGCCACAGGTCGGCGGGTAATTTTGCCTGTTTTAACAGCTGTACCTGATCCAGACCAAGGTCTTTAAATAAGATCAGGCAATGAGGCGACAGGGTAAATTTGGAGGTACGCTTCATTACTTTTCCATTGTGCGGCGAGACATAGACAATACCAGAGAGCGAGGTAACAAAGGTACTATCCAGTTTAACAAGAAGTTTAACACAGGCTCATTAAACGCCAATAGTTTGCCTTTTTGCATGGCCTGATAACCACATTTGGCCACCGAGGTAGCGCTTTTGCCTTGCTTGAATACTGCCAGCTCTTCCAGGTTGCCTGTTTTGGCAAACTCCGTGGCTACAGCACCCGGACATAGTGTCGTGACGCTGATCCCCTGCTCTTTCAGCTCTTCTGCCAGGGCTTGGGAAAACGAGGTAACAAAAGCTTTGGTTGCATAATAAGTGGCTTGTAGCGGGCCCGGGATAAACGATGCGGTGGAAGACACGTTAAGGATTCTGCCGCTTTTACGTGCCGTCATGTCCTGAACAAACAAGTGAGTCAGTGCTACCAGGCTACTGATGTTCACCTGGATCATTTCAAGGTCCGCTTGCAGTTCACGTTCATGAAAAAAACCATGGCCACCGAAGCCGGCATTGTTGATCAGGATATCGACTTCAATCCCCTGCTGCCTGGTTGCTGTATAAATCTGTTGTGCTGAGTCTGGATCAGTCAGGTCGGCAGTAATGACGCAGGCATTGACACCATAAGCTTGCTCCAGTTCATTTTTCAGCGTATTGAGTTTACCTTCTGAGCGGGCAACCAGAACCAGATCGCCTCCTTGCTGAGCATGTAAGCGAGCGAGTTCCAAACCAATACCTGACGACGCGCCAGTAATGAGAGCTGTGTTTGTGTAAGTCATGATGTCACCTTGTTACCTGAGTTGATGATGCCATTGTAGAAGCTGACATCAAGAAGTGCACTGGCAAAAGGTGACGCTTTACTTGCAAAAGGTGTCGTTCTTTTTCTAATAATGTGGACTGGTATTACATCGAACTAGTCGCGAATGTTGACTTCACCGCGGACTTTTTCAATGCGCTGGCCACCCGAAGTGTCACCTGTGATGGTGAGGCCACCTGCTTCAATCACTTCGATGTCGCCAGAGTCATCATCTATGGTAACGTGGCCTTTGATGTTTTGTACTACCAGGTTACCACTGCCATCGTTTATGTTGGCACTACCTTGCAAGTTCTGAACTCTGATAAAGCCGGAGTCATCGCGTAAGTCCAGCGAGTTGCCGCCACGGATCTCGAGATTGCCGGAACCATCAACTATGGTCAGGTCGCCACTCAGGTCAGTCAGGCTGATGTTGCCTGATTCGTCGTCCAGGTTAAGAGAGCGTCCACCAATGATCTGCAGGTCGCCGGAGCCATCTTCGATGTCCATATCGCCGCTAATGTCAGTGATATAAACTTGCCCAGAGGCATCGTCGAGCTTAAGCTGACTGCCACCCTGAATACTGATGTCTCCAGAGCCATCTTCAATATCCAGCATGCCACTGACACCGCGGATAATCATTTGTCCTGAGCCATCATCAATTTTGACATTGGCCGCGCCATTAATGCTGATGTCCCCGGAACCGTCTTCCAGCTCAATATCACCTGTCATTCCTGTAATGGCAATGTCACCAGAGCTATCGTCAATATCCAATGCCAGGTGTTTAGGCACACGCACAGTGAGATCGATTCTGGGGCTATTGCCGCTGTACCAGACAATGCCAACCCGGGTGTTTTGTTTTGCGACCAGTCGAGCGTTGTTGCCATCCTGCTCAAGACTGAGCTGATAGCTATGCTCTTTGTCGGTCAGTATCTTGGCATCGACTTCGATGTGTGTGAGGTTATCATCACCAACGATGTCCAGTGAACCCGCACTGGTATCTGCGACCAGGCTGGAGAGGTTTGCTGCATCCAGTGTCAGGCTTTTTTGCAGTTCTACATCGGCCACTGTTTTGCTGTGGCCATCAATATGGATCACACAACCACTGAGTGCCAATGCTGCGAATAAGGGAGAGAGTGTTTTTATCATGGTGAGTTTCCATTTTGTTCTTTTTTGATATGTACAGAATTAGCAAAACGAGTGCCAAAAAGATATTTATAACAATATCAATCGGATAACCTATTTTTAAGCCTTGGTTCAGAACGCATAGTGACTGAATTTAGTGAATTTAACCAAATATTAGTGTAACTAATTATGTGTGCAGTTTGAGTGTGTCACTGAATTGTCAATTATTGCAACTAGCATTGGACGTGTACCGAGTGGCTTTCATTGACGAGCAGACAGATGTTACATTCGATAGTAACCCGGCCGACACAGGATAATACGAGTGAAACACGGGCGCGGGCAAGAATTCCGGATTGCGCTATGTTTCTCGGAGTCGGGGCGGCCAGTGCAGCGGAACTGGGGAATTCAGCATGTGTTATCTGCAGTAACGACTCACCTTGGTTACTGATCGACTGTGGCCACGATACCCTGTTGCGATTTAAGCGGGCTTTTGGTGGTCAGTCTCTGCCTCAGGCGGTATTTATTACGCACCTGCATTACGATCATATTGGCGGGCTGGAACAGCTCTACTTCAAAGCGGCATTGAGTGAGCAAAAAGTTCGCCTGTATGTGCCTGTGCAACTTATCCAGTCATTGTGTGCCATGCTGGCTTATACTGGGCTGGCAGAGCAACGTGAAGATATCTGGCACACTTTTGAGTTACACCCGGTTGGTGAGCACTTTTTTCATCAGCAGGTCCGGTTAAATTGTTACCCGGTGCGTCATCAGGCACCTGGCAGCGCGTTCTCCCTGCATCTTCCCGGACGGTTTTTCTATAGTGGCGATACCCGGCCCATCCCTGAACTATTAATTCACCAGACAGGTCAGGGGGAGATCATATTTCACGACTGTGTGGCGTCGGGTAACCCCAGCCATGCAGGTCTGGATGAACTACTAAAAGAATACCCGCCAGCCATACTGGCCAGGATATGCGCTTACCACTATCACGGAGAGGACGACGTCCGTGCGTTTGAAGACGCAGGCATTGGGTATGCCAAACCACAGCAGATTATTCCTTTTTGTTAAGCCCCTTTACAGTGCATACCCTGATCAGTTCGACTGATACGGATCTCAGCCAGCATTTCCTCTTCCTCCTCATCAAAGCCGGTTTCAACAAACCCAAAACTGGCATAAAAGTCCTTTGCGACCGGGTTATCTGGTACGTAACAGATTGCGATTTCTGTGACTTCCGGGAGGCTACGGATCTCCTCCAGTGCTGCACTAAGTGCTTGTCTGCCGATGCCCTGCTGCTGATATGTTTTGTCCACCATTAATCGCCAGATTGAGACCCTGTGGGGCTTTTCAAACACCCACATGATAAGGCCGACCTGTTCACCCCGATAATTGATTGCACGTATCTCATATTCCGGGTTATAGGCCGCTTCCAGCAGGGTCCAGTCGTTGGGTGCCACCAGTGGCTTTTGCTTTTCGTGTAGTTGCAGATCACTCAGGTGCTCAAAATTTTCATGCCAAATGGTACTCAGAAACACCGCCGGGTGTTGAGATGTCCGATGCCATTCCATCAGGCAGGCATTGTCGTTCCAGCGCCCTTTGAACTCAAATGAGAGTTGGCTAAGCAGTGCTCTCATTCGTTCATTACCTTGTACATAGACAGCGGAAATGACCTGGCAATCCGACTTAGCTTGGAGTTGGGTAAGTAATGCCCGCAAAGCCTGAGTTGCAAATCCCTGGCGTCGATAACGCTTGTCTATGAGCAGTTGCGTGATGGCATATTCATGTTTGGTGCCTTCGGGCTCCATGGGATGATACTGCATAAACCCGACCAGCGTTTGCTGATGATAGATGAGCAGGTTGCGGTAATATGGGAAAAATGCCGACTCGGCGAGCGCTTCGGCTGGTGAGGCAATATAGCTCAGGTCTTCACTGAGCAGTTGCAGTGCAAATACGCCACTGTAGTTGTCTTTAGTGGCTGGTTTTAGTGTGATCATGGCGACTCCTTTTTTCCTTATATAGGTCCGTGCTGGCTAAATCCAAGCCATTTGTGTGTTTTTAAATACTCTCAGCAGGTGATGTGTAAGTGTTTGGTTTGTAATAATATCTTCTGTTGTTACGAGATTTAGTGATATTTATAGGATAATAATTGCACTATTTTCTGGTCTTTTGGGTAATTTTTTGCTATCAATGTTACTACTTTTGGTTGTATTGCTTACTCTCTTATTAATACTTTTGTGGTTTTTAAGAGTCAGAGAAAGAAGCGGGGGAGTTAATCATGTTGTTTTCTCAGTCAGGTCGCACTAGTCATAATCAGTGTTCTTTATTTTTCATCACGATTGCCACTGTCATTCTGTTAGCTATTACTCTGTTACTCGCCTAGCTGGTCGACATTCATGGATGGCCAACACCGCTGGCTTAATGACACAAACATATAAAGCATTGTGCTCGTTAATCATATGCTGCAACTTGTTTCATCACTACAATATCTGAATATATTTAGTTATATTTCCCGCAAAATACGTTAAAATACTCCTTTACGATGTTGTGCAGGTCCTGTCCCTTAGTCTGGCATGCCATAATGCAAAAGGGCGCAGAACTGTGCTCGGAATGTAACCGCTCTGTTCAAAGGAAAATTATGCAACTAGTTGATTTAAAAAACGATGATCCCAGTGTGAGAGAACTATTTGCAGAAATTGACCGACTTATGAATACCCTCTATCCCATTGCCAGTGACCAATCTCTGGCATTGGAAGAACTCAATCAGCCTAATGTTCGCGCTGTTGGTCTTCGCAACGAGGAAGGAATTGTGGCGTGTGGCGCCATCGTGAAGCAATTTGACAAAACCTTGTATGGTGAAATTAAGCGTCTGTATGTTAAACCTCAGTATCGCGGTAAGGGATTGTCCAAACGTATCATGCAAATTCTGCTGCACTATGCCGGCGATGCGCAAATTCCTCTGATCCGCCTGGAAACCGGGGTTAAACAAGAAAAAGCCATTAACCTCTATGAAACCCTGGGGTTTGAGCGATGCGAACGCTTTGGTTTGTACCGTGATAACCCGCTCAGTGTATTTATGTCCTTGTCGCTAAACAAAGAATCAAACGAGTAGTGTTGAAATTCCGGCCCTGAAGTCGACTTTGCTGCCATCTTAGTCTAATTTTAATCTGACTATCGCGAAGTTAAGGAGGAGCGGGTGAAAATTTTGGTTGTCGATGACATGACCTCAATGCGCCACGTGATGATAGGTATGCTGCGTCGACTTGGTTTTACAGACATTGATGAAGCCACAGATGGTTTACGTGCTCTGCAGTTGTTGAGCAATAAAGACTATGATCTGGTGATATCAGATCTGAACATGCCACATATGGATGGATTAGCACTCCTTAATGAAGTTCGTTCCAGACCTGAGCTCAAACACCTCAAGTTGGTTATGGTAACGTGTGAAAATGGTCGCGAACGTGTGCAGCAGGTGCTACTGCATAAGGTTGATGGCTTTATTATCAAACCCTTCTGTCTTGCCACATTAGAAAAGCACTTAAAGCGTATCACAGCACTTGCGATGAGCAATTAGTAAGTTATTCCCAGCTCTCTGATAAGTATAAAAAGCCCCATTTATTGGGGCTTTTTCAGTTCTAATTATTTATCCGAAGTAACCGGGAAGCCTCGGTCCAGCATCAGGGCTTCTACCGCAGCATCGCGACCGCGGAACTTGCGATAGGCTTCTGCCGGGTCCATAGCGTTACGAACAGAGAACAGATAGTTCACCAGGCGCTGTGCAACCTCTTCATCGTAAAAACCACCAGGCGCACTGGCAAATGCTTGTGCTGCATCTGATGTCAGTACTTCTGCCCACAGGTAGCCATAATAACCGGCTGAATAACCTTCACCGGAGAAAACGTGGCCAAAGTGGGTGGTGCGGTGGCGCATCACAATTTCGGATGGCATGCCGATCGCTGCCAGCTGCGATTTTTCGAATTCAACCGGATCGCCAATTTTGGCAGGATCTGTGGTATGGAACTTCATGTCCATGATGGCTGATGCCAGGTATTCAGTGGTGGCGAAACCCTGATTGAAGTTAGCTGCCTGTTTGATTTTGTTTACCAGAGATTTTGGCATTGGTTTGCCTGTCTCATGGTGTACCAGGAAGCGGTCAATGACCTCATCGGTCACCAGCCAGCGCTCTAACAGCTGAGACTGGAATTCAGTGTAATCACGCACACCTGAGTTTGAACCAGGATATTTCACTTTAGAAGACAAAGAGTGTAGCGCATGACCAAATTCGTGGAAGTAGGTTTCAGCATCATTCCAGGAGATCAGGCTGGCCTGGCCCTCAGGTGCTTTCACAAAGTTAGAGTTGTTTGAGCTGAGTACATTGGTTTTGCCATCAAAGGTGGTGTGGCCGCGGTAGGACGTTGCCCATGCGCCAGAGCGCTTACCCTGACGTGCAAACGGGTCGAGATACCACAAGCCGATATGTTCGCCGCTGGTCTTGTCGGTTACTTCCCATACACGTACGTCTTCATGGAAGACAGGGACTGAACCTTCCGGTACTTCGGTAAACTCGAAGTTGAACAGGCGTCCGGCAACGTAGAACATGGCTTCACGCAGCTTGTCCAGTTGCAGGTATTGTTTTACTTCATTGGAGTCCAGGTCGTACTTGGCTTTACGTACTTTCTCTGAGTAAAAACGATAGTCCCATGGCTCAATCTTGATGTTTGCGCCTTCTTTGTCCGCCAGTGCCTGCATATCGGCAACTTCTTCTTTCACACGGGCAATGGCTGCTGGCCAGACATTATTCATCAGTTCCATGGCGTTTTTGGGATCTTTAGCCATGCGATCTTCCAGGCGCCATTGTGCGTAATTCTCGTAACCGAGCAGCTGTACGCGTTCATGACGTAAAGTCAGGATCTCATTGATGATGGCTTTGTTATTGTGCTCACCTGCATTATTACCGCGACTATAATAGTTTTGCCAAACCTGTTTGCGTAACTCACGTTCTGTGGAGTACATCAGGAAAGGGTCCATAGAGGAACGCGTGTTGGTGACGGCGTACATGCCTGGCTTACCGCGTTCTTCAGCCGCTGCAGCCGCAGAGGTGATATACGACTCAGGCAGGCCTGAAAGTTGATCTTTGGTCAGGTAAACCACATAGCCTTCTTCATCGGCCAATACATTATTAGCGAAGTCTGCATGCAGCTTTGACAATGCCAGGTTAATCTCGGCGTAACGTTTTGCCGCTTCCCCTTCGAGCGTTGCACCATTGCGGGCAAAGTCGTTGTACTGAAGCCAGGTAATACGCTGCTCTTCAGCTGTGAGCTTTTTGAATTCTGCACTTTCGTACACTGTTTTTACGCGCTCAAACAGGGCTTTGTTTTGGGTGATTTGAGAACGGTATTTGGCATATTTTGCCATCAGGCCGCCCTGCATCTGACGAAACTCTGGTGACGAGTTATTGGCGCTCCAGATACCAAAGTAGGTAAAAAGGCGATCCAGTGCTGCTCCTGAACGCTCCATCGCAACAATGGTGTTCTCAAATGTTGCGGGGGCAGTATTGTTTGCGATTTGATCAATCTCACTCAGGTGATCTGCCAACGCGATATCCAGTGCCGGCTCCAGGTCTTTCAGCTGGACTTTATCAAACTGAGGCACACCCTGGTAAGGGCCCGAAAATGGTTGTAGTAGTGGGTTTTGATACTGTTTTTCAGCGATTGTAGGTGCTGCTGAGCTGCTTTGTTGTGTGCTGCTGCATCCTGCCAGCCCGATAATTACGGCCGCGCTGAGTAGTGTTAGTTTCATTTTCAACATAGTTGGATTTCGCTTGTCGGTATTTTAGTGTCAGCATACTAAAAGACTCTTTCATGAAAGTGCAATCAGGATTCGATTAATCGCCAAAATCAAAGTGTAAAAAGATATGAATGGCTAAGATCTGCGCTACACTATGAGAGCTCAAAAACTTCCTTATTCTGGATCATTCAATGGAAATCGGTATTTTTATTTACGATGGCGTTGAAGTGCTAGACTTTAGCGGCCCATTTGAAGTGTTCAGTACGGCTGCGCGTTTTATCGACGAGCCCGTAAACATTAGCCTTATTGCACCCAGTCATGCGCCGGTCAGCTGCCGTGGTGGTCTGTCTGTAAACCCGCATTACAGTATTCATGGTCACCCCCGATTTGATTTATTGGTTGTTGCTGGTGGGCAACATCAGCATGTTATCAACAACACGTCTGTGTTGGCCTGGCTGGCTGAAACCGCGACCCACACGCGACGATGTGCATCCATTTGTACCGGGGTGTTTTTGTTTGCCGAAGCTGGGCTGATTGATGGTAAGTCTGTGACCACACATTGGGATGATGTGGATCTGTTGCAAACACAGTACCCACACCTGAAAGTACTGAAGGATACGCGGTTTGTTATGGATCAGAATTTTACCAGCTCTGCTGGGATCTCGGCCGGAATAGATATGAGCCTTGAGCTGGTCAAGCTGCATTTTGGCAAGAAACTGGCGGAGAAAACCGCCCGGCAGATGGATTACAACTGGCTTTAGGACATCATTGACAGCGTTGTGTCGTACAGCCAGTGAATAACCGGGCCTTTAGCTTTGTCTCTGCGCCTGACCAGGCCCATATCTACTGTCAAAGAACCGGGAATATTGCGCGTTGACAAAGTGATGACAGCTTCATTAAACCAGTGTGACTTAACCACATGCTCAGGCACCATCGCCCAGCCAACGCCTCTTAGCACCAAGCCTACTATGTAGTAATAACTGTCGATGTGCCAGTGATGCGAGGAGATAGCCTGAGACTGGTTGTTGCCAATGCGGTCGCGGATGACCAGCTGTCGGTGCTGGTTCAGCTGTTCTACTGTCGGGCATGGGCAGGAGGCCAGAGGGTGAGTGGGTGCCACGATCAATCTCTGCTCAAAGCTCCCTAGCGGAGTAAAGTCCAGGTTTTGTGAGAGGGGCTTTTGATGAAATAAAATCCCCAGATCAGCTTTTTGTTCTTCGACCCATCCGGCAATATCATCCTGCGAGCCGTTTAATATCGAGAGTTTTAGCAGGGGAAACTGATGTGACAACCGCTCAAACATTGTTTCGAATGCATTGACAGGTACGGCTTCATCCATGGCAACGGTCAGAGAGACTTCTTCTCCGCAGCTCATTGACAATGCCCTGGACTGCAATCTTTGACATTGCATCAGCACGGCTTCCGCTTCTGCAAACAAGTCATGTCCGGCGGCATTTAACACCGGCAACCGCGAAGAGCGGTCGAACAACTCAAAGCCCAGATCGGTTTCTAGATTGGCAATGGCGGTGCTGATGCGTGATTGTGCTTTACCCAGTTTCCGGGCCGCGGCAGAAAAAGAACCGGTTCTGACGGCTGTGACAAAGGCTTCCAGCTGGTCGAGGGTCCAGTGCATAGGGGCTCCAAAGTATCCGAAAAGCGGATAGTAACTAACTTTAAATCATCCGGTAAACAAGCATAATAGCGGGTATTCGCAGTGAGTGGGGAATTTTATGCAAACACACGATACTGAGCTGCCAATGCTCGGTCAAAATCAAGAAAGGTCCACTGAACCACACAACGAGTCGGTTGCCAAAACATTCTGGCGTTACACGATCCCAGCCATTGCGGCCATGATGGTAAATGGCTTATATCAGGTTGTGGATGGCGTTTTTGTGGGCCACTTTATCGGGTCTGATGGACTTGCAGCCGTTAATATCGCCTGGCCTGTGGTGGGATTGATTGCGGGGTTGGGAACACTGGTCGGGATTGGTGCGGGGAGCTTGTTGTCTATGTTTCGCGGTGCGAAAGACGCCGCACAGGCGCAAGCTGTGCTGACGACCAGTGTTTGGTTACTGCTGATACTGGCTGCATCCACGAGTCTGGCGCTGTATGCCAGCGGCACCTTATTGTTGGATCTACAGGGCGCCAGTGGTGATGTGCTCAGGTTTGGGCACAGCTATCTGTCGGTATTTGGCTGGGGGGCTGTGGCAACCATGGCTGCAGGCGCTTTGCCTATGCTCATTCGCAATGATGGCAGTCCGGGAGTCGCCACGCGCCTACTGATCTTTGGCGCAGTCACTAATATTGTTCTGGATTACGTTTTTATCGTGCTGTTGCAGTGGCAGCTTGCCGGTGCCGCCTGGGCAAGTGTGGTATCACAGTCTCTGGTTGCTGTGCTGGCTCTGAGTTATTTCTGTTCAGCAAAAGCGGGTGTTAAGCTGACGGCAGCCAGTCTGAGGTTTTCTCTTAACCTGGCGGGACGGACTCTGGTGCAGGGGGCCTCCGGGCTTGTGATGTTCCTTTACTTTGCCTTTATCACCGCGCTGCACAATAAGCAGTTACTGATGTATGGTGAGCCTCTGCACGTCGCGACATTCGCGCTGATTGGCTACATTGGTGTGATTTATTACTTTTTTGCTGAGGGAGTTGCCAGTGGGATGCAACCGCCGATCAGTTACTATTACGGAGCAAAACAGATAGAGAAGATCAGTGCGACATTGAAATTGGCTTGTCAGGTTAGTCTGTCGGTTGGGCTTGTTATCGTGTTGTGTCTGAATTTGTTCCCGGAATTCATTGTGTCGCTTTTTTCTCAGGAGAGTGCATTACTTAATGAGGCGCAAAAAGGCGCCCGCCTGCACCTTTCTATGGTTTTTCTGGACGGGTTTATATTCCTCGCGGCGATGTATTATGTGGCGTTGGATCAGGGGGCGAAGTCTTTATTGATCTCGCTGGGTAACATGGCCATTCAGGTGCCTTTTTTGTTCTTTTTGCCTGAGTATTTGGGTGTTGACGGGGTGTGGCTGTCCGTACCTGTGTCTAATCTGGTCCTGACTTTGATCGTTGCACCTATATTGTGGCGCGATGTATCACGGTTGCGACATGGCAGGGTTCTCAACCAAAGCCTGCATTAAAAAAGGGGGTGGCAACCCCCTTTACATCTTTAAACTAATCGCTTTACAGGCACATATTGCCTGGCTGTGACCAGGCTGATAGCGATTAAGGTAGCAATTACGCTACAGAAGCTAATCGCAACCAGCATAAGGTCAGGTGAAAACGCCATCAAGGTGTTCAGCCAGGGCCATGCAAATGCAAGGATGATCCCCGCAAGCAAAACACTAAGCAGTGCCGGTTGCAGAAAAGCGTAAAGCCGCGCGACAAGTACCTGACGACGTTTGGCACCCAGCATGAGATGTACTTTGACAACGCCCTGCTGCAGGTATGCGGCGTAACTTTGCAAGCTGTAGACGCCATAAGCTGTGATGATGAGGATCAGCGCATTGATAAACATCAGTAACAGCGATGTGATGCGCCGATACTGATGTGCGTGTGTTATTTCATCTTCCAGCGCACGCCATTGTGTCAGCACAAACTGTGGGTGTTGTTGTTGCAACAGCGTATTGAGTTGCGTTTTGCTTAATGAAAGTCCGGGCGTCACTTTGACCAGCATATATGTGGCGCTGCCGTAATTGGGCAGGTAAAAGCGTGGTGGCGAGATAGGCTTACCAGGTAGCTGCAAATCGTCGATAACTGCGATGATCCGCAGGGCATTCGCCCCATCAATATTAACGGTTTTGCCAATGACTTCGCCACCTAGCTGGTGAGCGAATGTTTGATTGATGATCACCACAGGGTTTTCATCCTCAATGTCCTCTCGGGTGAATGTACGCCCGGCGACAAGGTGCTGATCCAGAACCTCAAAGTAATCCTGGTCGACGTTGCGGTGAAAGGGCAGGTAGCTGGCATCTTGCCACGGCGCGGTGATTTTAAACTGAAAGCCATCTTTAAGTGGCGAACGGGCGAAGCTGACTGATAACACGCCCGGCTCTTGCAGCAGTGTCTGCTTAAAGGCTTTGGCCATGGGGGCGTAGGCTGACCAGCCTTGCCAGTCCAGTGTGGCGACACTAAATTCCAGTTCATAAACCTGGCTTGCGTCGAAGCCCAGGGGATGAGTTAGCTGTTTAAGGCTGTCCCAGACAAGCTGAGAGCAAGCCAATAAGGTCAATGACACCAGCAATACTTGCGAGGCAACAAAGCGCCTTATGGTCGCCTGTGACAGTTGCTGAGCCTGGCCTTTACCGCTGCGTTTCAGGCTGTTTAACAGATTCGCGGGTTGGCAATGGGCCCGACTCAGCAGCATGAATAAGCCCAGAATTGCGCCGCCTAATACACAGGCCAGTAGCACAACAGGTAAGGTAAGTGTCAGGTATTCACTCTGATAAATAAATTGTGATAGCCAGGCAGCACTGAGAGTAAGGACCAGAGTCGTTAGCCAAAGAGAGAGTATAATCGCAGGTACAATCAACAAAATTAACTGGCACAGCAAGGTATTGCGAATAGTGCCGTACTTTGCACCAACGGCGCTGCGTACTGCCAACTGGTGGCGGCTTTGCAGTAACTGGAGCAAAAATAACTGAGCCAGATTCAGGCTTGCCAGCAGCAGCAGGGCGAGTGTACAGGCAAATACAATCAGTATGATGGGGTGGTCGCCGCGCAGTGCCCGGGTTAAGGTCTGCGCTGTGAGTTGCGTTCGCCAATCTGCTATTTGCGGGGGAGCATGACGAGAAGCGGTTTCATTCACTACACTTTGCAGGTGCGTGAGCGCATTTTGCGTGTCATCAGAGTTGATCAGAACCCGGATATTTGGGTCGGGGCTTTGCCAGTACCCTTTATATTCGGAGTTATTATAGCGCCAGGGGAGCCACAGTTGTGGTTGCCAGCCCGCTTTGAATAGCTCGGGCGGTTGATAATTTTGACTGACTACGCCGCGAATGGGGTGAATTACGCCATTAATATTGATGTGTTGCTGTAAGATATCTGATGTGCCACCAAAGACCTCCTGCCACAACGCAAAGCTGATCACTGCCCCCGCTGGTTGCTCTTCAGGTGACACCACAAAGTGATCCCCCTGGCCGTGTATAAACTCAACGCCCAGCATGGCTTGCCAGTCACCACTGAGATACGCTGTTTTTATTTTTTCTGTATATACTGACGCCAGTGGTACTTCTTCACCATAGTGAAAAGCCAAAAGCGGATCTGCTTGCAATGCGTTCTCTTGTGAAAGACGCCTTGTGGTGAGTAACTGAGATGCTGCAGGGTAAGGCCAGCCATTATCGTGGAGTTCGGCGGCTGAGCCCTGGCGTTGATGCTCAAGCTGGTAAATCGCGTTGGGTTGTGGGTAGGGCAGGGGCTTAAACCAGATGTGGTAAAGCAGCGCTGCAACACACAACACGGCGCTGAGTGTCAGCGTCAGTAAGACGAGCATACTTAAAGCCCAGCGAGGTTGCTGGCGCAGTTGCATGAGTGCCGGTTGTAAACAGGTATACCAGATAAAGTCACGGTAGCACTGTGGCATAGCGGATATCCATTGAATGGTCAGTGATCAGGATCTAGTCTACAGCAAAGATTGGTCCATAAAAATTGTATAATAATAACAAAAGGTTATATATTTAACGTCGGATACTATTGCAAAATCGGACGGTCAGTCCGGAATTACCACTCCCAGACTCCCAAAGGAGAATTACAGTGAGGATAAAGAGGTCGTGCGCAGTGTGTTTGGTGGCTATGGCGTCATTATTAACATCAGCCTGTCAGTCCCCGGGCGCTGGACGCAAGCTGGAACAGTTTGAAATCAGCTCTTCACAAGCATGCTATGACAGAACAACCCAGCCTTACACATTTGTGGTCGACGCCCATGTGCACTTCCGCCCGTTTGGGGGGGAGGCCGTGCCCTATACAGAGCTTGTTGGTTACTTTCAAAGCGCAGGCGTGTTATTCGTCAATGCGTTTGGCATTGGGCAAATGTTTAGCGCCCAAAGTGGTTGTCAGCGCTTTTCGAGCTGCCCAACCGGTGAAATTAAGCCAACGATTAGAAATGACGTGATTAACGCGTCGAACGCGCTGCTCCACCCAACCACAGAGACTCATCTGACTTTGTCTATGAGTTTTCCTGATCTGAGTAAACCGCATCACATAGTGCAGCAAATGGTATTGCTTGATGAGGAATTTGGGCCCGCATTTGGCTGGATGGGAGAGGTCAACTTAGTGAAACAGGCATTGTTTGACCATTCTCATCAGGCAACTCCTGTAGAACGTATTAAAGACTGGGCACCTTTCATGGCCAGGCTACGTGCCCCTGATCAGGGTCGCCCGCCCATGCCTTTGTCAATACATGCTGACATTGGCTCTGATACTGAGCCAACCAAATACTTACATCTAATGGAATCTGTACTGGCTCAGTATCCGGATAACCCGATTGTTTGGGTTCATATGGGATTGTCGAGGGAGCAAACCAGGATGGATCCGCAACAACACATTGAGATCCTGTCCCGCTTGCTGGACGCATATCCAAACTTGATGCTGGACATTTCCTGGCGCGTTTTATATGAGGCTTATTTTCGTCATGCGACAATAAGATCCCAGTATGTGGCGTTTTTTAATCGCTATGCCACACGTATTCTGCCGGGCAGTGATTTTGTTGCAGCAAAAGGTTACAAGTACCGGGATTATTTACGTGAAGTCGAGATCAACAGTCGTATCAATCAGTACCTCAGCGATGAGGCGTTTCGCCATATTGCACTAGGTCAGAATTATTTTGACTTAATGGGACTAAGCTATCAGGCGCCTGAGATATGCCAATAACATCAGTTGTGAGCTGGTGTAAATGACCCCGACAGGCGGGGTCAGACAACGCCTGTCAGTGGCAGTAAAAAGTCACAAATGTGTGGGTGTTACACTGACCATCGGTGACACAAAAATGGCTTGGTGGTGGTGCCGCACCACCCACTTGGGGCGTCAATGCTGCGTCCAGTCCTTTTGCCTCGTTCGACAGCTGCTTTATACCAATTTCACTTAATACCTGTTCAATTTTAAGGAGCAAATATGACGCTAACGGCGTTAAAAATTTCTCATTTAGAACAACTAAATAGCAAAATTTTTGCCTCGCCTATAGGGATGTAGGTGCCTCAGCGATAGCAGGACGCGGGAGCGGTGTTATCGACCATATTTTCTCGCCTCAAAATAGAACACTTAATTAAGCAAATTGGTATTACATGTCTTTGTTTAATTTTAATTTCATGGTCTTTTCCTTAGTTGAATTGTGTTGATTTTTTCAGCAACACCTTCAACTTAGCGGGTAAAGAACAAACCAGCAATTGCCTATTTGTAACATTTTTTACGCATTAGTCTGCCTGAGGCTTGTTGAGCCAGTCCAGTGCAGCCTGTAGCGTGGCGTCCTGCTCCTGATTGTATTGTCGCTGTTCAACCACGATGTCAGGAACAAATGCTTCTCTGGGTGTACCATCAACGTGGTAGAGCTTTTCTCTGGGTAACATATAATTGAGCTCGCTATGGGGCAGAGTTTCACCGTAAATGGCACCAAGCAGTTGCGACATTTGTGTGCCTATGACCGTTGCCCGCTTCATGCCATGCAGGCCTATGGTCAGGCCTTCTCCCATGCTGCCTGTCCATTTGTTGCAAAGTACAATTAACTGCTTGTCATACTGGAAGTCTCCACGTGGATACACGAATTCCTGCCAGACGCGTTTCACGCCAAACTCTCGCTCGATAGAGACTAACTCATGTATCTGATAAGGCTGAGGTGCCTTGATAAAGCGACTCATAATGCCTCTTGCCACTTCTGTATTGCCACCACTGGGGGTGTGGCGTAAATCGAGGATCATGGCCTGGGTATCTTTTAACTGAGCCATAGCCTCATCAAAAGCGCTTATTAGCGCGTTATTGCCCAAGCTGTTTTCCGGGCGTATATAGCCCACTGTGCCAATGCGCTTTTGTGTCAGAAGGGGTTTTTCTGCGATCACATCTTTTACAATGGCTTCAATATCCAGCAGCTTTATTTCGGTTTTACCCTGCCTGCGAACTTCCAGTGAGAGGCGTTGTTTACGTTTACCCGTCAACAGCCGGTTGAGTGTCCAGCTTTTTGCCGTGTCGAACCCCGAAACATTGGCCTGTTCAATGGCTTGTTCGACGGCTGTGCCATCAATACGCAGGATTTGCATACCTGCGCGAAAGCCTTGCTGATAAGCTGATTCGGCAAAGGGGACCGCAGTGATAGTTGCTTGTCCATTGCGCCACTGTGCCCACAAGCCTGTGGCCGTGGGCATTGGCAGATAATAGTCTTTTGGCCGTGGTGTGACGTCAGCGTGATGATCAAACCAATGTTCCAGACAATGATTGAGCCGGCCTGACAGTTGCAGCTTAGTTTTGAGTTCAACACTTTGATGACGAATACACTGCTCAAAAGTGGCAAAATCGGTCGGTTTGTCATCACGATAGGCATAGCCGAGCCGGACATACTCAATAAAATGCTCTATGTCCTGCTGTATTTGCTCTGAGCTCAGAAGAGCTGGTTGACTTGTGGATTGGGGGCTGGCGGCTGTGTTGCTGACGTAACCACCCGCCAGCAAAGTTGCAAAAAGTAATGAGCGCATGACTATCCTTATTGTTGTTGGTAAACAAGTTGCTCTTCCTGAATATGAAGCTGATGTTCATAGTCTTCAGCTGACAGTTCTCCGCGCTGATAGCTGCGCTCCAGAATCAGCACCTGTTTTATATAACGCATACTGGCAATGAATGTTTTGGGTGCAACCCGCTGTGAACGCTGCAATGTAATAAGATGCTCATTGAGTTCACTGAGTGCTTCCAGTGAGAGATTTTTACTGCTCAGGTTCTGGCTTAACATGGTATCCAGGTAATGAGGGTAAACGAGGGGGTTATTAGTAAAAAAGTCAGCTTGATCGCCAAACTCTTCAATGTTTTGCTGATAGGCCTCATTAAGGCGGATGCTGTAATCCAGACTCTCTTCTACAACCGCCTCAGCAGCGGTGAGTACCTTTATTAAGTCTCTGATTTCTTTTTGATCTGAGTCGTAATTGCTAATTGCAATCGCCAGTAATACACCGACCAGAGTCGCAACCAGAGTCAGAATAAAATTGCAGGCCACTTCATGGTGGCGGGTGAACGCCTTGAATGAAGAAGTGAATAGTAAAGCGCTGAGCGCCAGAAGTGCACAGGTCAGTATGATATACAGCATAGTGGTAAAAATTATTTTTGTTATATAGGTAAGATATTGATTTTATAGGAACAGTGCAACTAAAGAGCGAAGAGAGGGTGAAAATTGTGTGTATTGAGTCATTTCTTCACCCAAATCGTTGTACTTCAGCGACTATGGCGCTGGTTTATGTGCCTTCGCATCAAGCCACGCTATTAAAGCGTCCAGCGCGCCCGGCGCAAAGTCGTCTTCGGTGAGATACAAAGCGGCCCGTACTGGCAGGTCTGTTTTTAACAGGCTATGAGAGGCATTGCTGATGACCTTTTGTGTGAGCTTGTCTGGTGCACCTATGGTGCTGGCAAATATCTGTTGGCTGTGATCAACATCAACCCGGGTGTCTGAATCGCCAAACAGGGCGAGCAGTGGGAAATGGATCTGAGAAAAACCCAGGCTGACATCTGAGTCTATATTGGTTCGGACAAAGTTGAAGCGGGCTTCGTCTTCCAAAGGAGTACCCATAAAAGGATGCAAATGCAGATCACTGCCTTGATAAGTGTCATACCCGGATTTTATAAGCTGGTACTCAATCTCATTTAATTCTGAAATTTCCGACCACACCGAGTGGTCATCGGCATGGATCTTTTGTTCGTCTATCAGACGCAACCACATCGTATATTTGCTCTGCTCTCGCCAGTTTGCCGCGCCTCCCACCAAAGCTGCAAATTCAATCTCTGGTTCATTGTGCAGTTCGGCCAGTACCCAGCTTGCCTGGCTAAAGCCAACAACGCCAATTGGATTATCCGGGTAGCCATTGTCGCGTAAGTAGCGAATTGCGCTACGCACTTCCTCTGCGCGTTGAGGCATGGTTTGAGCCAGCCAGTTTCCGCTTGACTCGCCAACACCGGGTTTACTCCACGACATGGTGACATATCGTTTACGGGTTAAAGTATTGATAACAGGGTCAAAGTATCCGTTGGCACTATGATCCATCGCACCATCGCCGTGGATAAGCAGGATGATTGCATCGTGACTTTGATGTACATGAGGCACGACCAGCCTGGCATCTAAGGTGTTTGTGTTTGCGCTGAATGCAACGTAGCGTTCTTCGACGTGTTCCTTGTTATTGTTATGGCATCCACCAAGTAAACAGCACAATAAGGTAATAAAAACAGCAGTATTCCATCTGGGTATCATGATCTCTCCTTTAATAAACTGATACCAACGCATGCGATACTCTTGAGTACATAATGAGTTGGTACAATCAAATATCATCAGGTGTCTACCATATAGAAGGATTTCCCTGATGAGTGTTAAGCAGTGTGGAAAGTTGTAAGCTGCTGTAAAACTTCAGGTCAGGTACATCTTTGTGTAAGCGACATCGACTTTCGCTGTGTTTTTTATATTTGGCCTTCAACGGAGACGTACAGACTTTGTAATACCGTGACAGGCAAGCTCTGACAATGATTAGGCATATGACGTATCAACTCTGATCTTACTATTGCACAGCTGCAAAAGTGTTTATCTACATGTTCTATTATCATTTTCTGAGAAATAATCTACAGTGTGTTCTCAGAGCGTGTTGCAACTGCATACACAGTCGTTGTCTAAGCTACCACTTAATTCTGGAGGGTTAAGCTCAATGAAAAAAGTACTAATACCGGTCACTAACCATGCAACCTTAGGCGAAACAGATCAGGCCAATGGGACCTATGCCCCTGAGTTGACACATGTAGTGCATGTACTCAAAGCGCAGGGGATCGCCTTTGACTTGGCTTCTCTTAGTGGTGGTCAGGCTCCTCTGTATGGCACAGACGCAGAAGGAGATGAGGTCAATCAGCAGATGCTCGCAGATACTGAGCTTCAGGATAAGGTTGCGAATACACTGAGCGTATCTGAGCTTGATATCAGTGACTATGACGCCATTTTTTACCCAGGTGGTTTTGGGCTGCTTAGCGACTTAGCGACAGACAGCCTGTTTGCTGAACTGGCAGCAACACATTATGAAGCTGGCGGAGTCATTGCTGCAGTGTGTCACGGACCAGCCGCTTTGCTACCTATTACATTAAGTAATGGTGAAGCGCTCATCGCTGATAAATCGGTGACCTGTTTTACCCGTGAAGAAGAAATCGATTTTGGTACCATCAATGACATTCCTTTCCTGCTTGAAGAAGCAATAGCTCGAAAAGCGGCGCAGTATCGTAAAGTTCAGCCTTGGCAGGAATTGGTGATTGAAGACGCACGCCTGATCACAGGTCAGAACCCTGCCAGCGCTCATGCCGTGGGTGTGGCACTGGCAAAACATCTTGCACAGTAATTGCGATTATTAACGGGCACTGTCAGTGCCTTACAGCATCTGGCAGGCTTCTCTGATAAGGAATCCATGTATCCATGATTAAGGTACATCATCTCAACCAATCACGATCAACCCGGGTATTGTGGCTGCTCGAAGAACTTAAGTTACCCTATGAAGTCGTACACCATGAAAGGGACGCGCAAACCAGGCTGGCGCCAGCGAGTCTGGGTGAGGTTCATCCGCTGAATAAAGCTCCGGTTATTGAACACAATGGTCTGGTTTTGTGTGAATCGGGCGCGGTGATGGAGTATCTGCTCGATCAAGCCGACTCATCGAGTTTACGCCCTGAAAAAGGCGACGCCCATTACTACCAATATCTGGAATGGTCTCATTTTGCGGAAGGGTCACTGGCGCTACCTGTTATCACCACCCTGCTGATGCAGATGGAACAGCGCGAAGGCACCGCACCAATGGATGGGTATATCGCCAAAGAGCTGGCACTGGACTTGGGGTACATCGAAGCTACGCTGGCAAAGCAGGCGTTTTTTGCAGGTCCGCAGTTTAGTGCGGCAGACATAATGATGACCATTACCCTGGAATTTGCTGCCAACCTCAACCTGCTGGATGGTAAACCTCATATACAACAATACCTTAGCAAAGTACAAAGTCGTGAGGCTTATCAGGCCGCCAGAAAACAGGGCTAAATCACTTCACTATCGTCTGCTCTGTAGTGGGCACAGCAGACGTGTTTTCAGGGCAGCTCGTTGTATCGCACCTTCCATTATCAATAAAAAACTAATACTGATTGTATAATCCGGGCAATAATAAACCTTTATTAAATAATCTAAACTATATCAGTACCGTGAGTTTACGTGCTCCGGATCTCCTCAATAGCCATTGTTAACTTTAGTGAGCGATATAGTGATGACAAAAACCATTTTAATTACCGGCGCAACGGATGGGATCGGACTGGCGACGGCAAGAACCCTGCTGGAGCTTGGCCACCAAGTGATCTTGCACGGCAGAAACGCTGATAAGCTAACTGCGTTGAAAGCGGAATTTGCAACCCAGTCACCACCGCAACAGCTGATGACGTACACAGCCGACCTGAGTGTTATTCATGATATTCACGGCTTTATCAACGAGCTCAAGCAGGCTGGCACTGAGCTGGATGTATTGATCAACAATGCGGGCGTCTTTGTGGTGCCAGAGCAAACCACGCCAGAGGGGATTGATGTGCGCTTTATGGTGAATACCATTGCTCCTTATCTGCTTACCCAAGCGTTGCTACCTGACATGAAGCAAGGTGCCAGAGTGATCAACGTATCATCTGCTGCGCAATCATCTCTGGTGTCACATGAAATAACCGGAGCCAGCAGTTTTTCGGATAATGCGGCATATGCCAAAAGTAAACTGGCCCTGACCATGTGGTCGATGCAACTGGGCGCTGCCTCTGGTCGTGATCAGCCAGCGATTATAGCGGTGAACCCTAAGTCTTTTCTGGGCTCAAAAATGGTTGAGCAGGCCTATGGTGTGGCAGGGGGGAATATTCAGGAAGGCGCTGATGTGTTGGTTCGAGCCGCACTGTCTGAGGAGTTTGCTCAGGCGTCTGGTCTGTATTTTGACAATGACTTAGGTTGCTTTGCACGGGCTCATGATGATGCATATGACGAGCAAAAAGTAGCCGAATTGATCCGGGTTCTGGAGACCTTTCGCCAGCATCATGGGTTTGTTTAGTGGATTTGCCGCTGTGAGGTGACAGCGGCACCTGATTGCTACTCGACACGAGAGAATTGGTTGAAAAAAGCGAGCTGAGCCGGGTGGGTTAAGGCTTTTGGACGCAGCGCCTGTATTTGGGGGATGATGTCCGCTTTATCCTGCCCAAGTTGATACATGATCAACCCAATGACCATTCCTGTGCGCCCTGAACCACCTTTGCAGTGAACCGCAACAGTGCCTTGTTCAGACAAAATTGCTTTAAGCGTCGGCCAGCTCTGTGCAAACGCCTGCGTAAAGTCTTTATTCGGTGGCGCATCGTCAGCGATGGGCAGCTGAAACCATGACACGCCAAGGGCGTCGCATACCTGAGGTAACGCTGTTGCCTCGTTGCTCTCTAATTCCGAAGGATACATGAGTGTCACAATGGCCTGTGCACCGGCATCGTGCAACTGCTGAACGGACTCAGTCAGTGACGTGCCTTTAGTACCCGGACAAGGCGTAAACAATAAGGCCGCACCTGTGTCTAAATGTAGCGTATCAAAAGGGTGTGAAGTCATTTACCTGGTCTGCTCCTGTACTTTATAGCGGTCGATTAATTCATCCATATCCATTGCGGCTTCTGCGATATTAGAGGCCGCTACGGCAATTTGTTCAGCCCCGGTGACCGTTTCCGTGGCCTTGGCAAATATTTCTACAATATGCCGACTGACTTCGTCAATGGCATTGCTTTGCTGCTGAGTGTTCACTGACACAGAATCTGTCACTGATTCGACCTGTTTCGCCTGTTCGACGATTTTGCCTAAGGCTTCTTTGATTAACTCGGCACGCTGGGCGGCTTGCATGGCATTTTCCTTACCCTGCGTAATCACATCCGACGCGGATTGTGCGCTGCTTTGCAGTTCGTTGACCAACGCCGAGATTTCTTCGGTGGATTGCTGAGTTCTGCTGGCCAGGCTACGGACTTCATCGGCAACCACGGCGAAACCACGCCCTTGCTCACCTGCCCGGGCCGCTTCAATAGCAGCATTCAACGCCAGCAAATTGGTCTGCTCTGCGATGCTCTGGATCATATCGACCATACTTGAAATACTACCAACACGCTCGTTCAGTGCATCTACGGAAGACGCTGATTTTTCCATGTCGTATGAGGCTTGCTGGATCACCGAGACCGCATCGGTGACGACTTTTTGGCCATTAACCGACTCCTGGGAGACTGACTTCGCAGCCGCAGCATTTTCCAACATGGAGTTGGCTATTACCTGGATATTAGCGCTCATTTGCTCCGCGGCAGAGGCGATGGTTTGTACGCCGGATTGTTGCTCAACCAAGTTGGTTTGACTCTGACTGATGGCGCAGGCAGTTTCATGTGTAGAGGTTGCAATCTTGTGTGATGCACGTCCGAACTCGATCAAATCTTCTTCAAATTGTTGAGTCAGTCGGTTAATGTCTTTCGCTGAATTACCCAAATCGTCAGAACTTAAAATATCGATTTCATGTGCCAGGTTTCGGTTGTTAATCGCAATGGCAATTCCCTCAGCAATTTTTACTGACTGCTGATGGCGAAGACGGATTGATATAAACAGGGCCGCTGTGATCAGCAAACCTATCACCAGAATAATCAGCTCAACCACCAAGATGGTCACCGCCGTTTCCTGAATGTCTATGGCTGTTTTATCAACAAGTGTTAAGGCTTTTTCCTCGGCCTCTTTCAGGGCGTTAATACGCCGGGTGGCGGCTTCAAACCAGGCTTCTGGATCTTGCCCAAACCCAGAATCCCGATCTGCGACGGCGGCTCTGAAAGCATCAACGTTTTTCATGGCACTGCTGTTTAACGCTGTGGAAAGCATGGCTTTCATTTGTGGGGGAGACGCTTCAAGTGCTTCAGCCAGATAAACCTCTTGTTTGGTGTGAAGTTGGGTATATCGGGTTCGAAGTGCCGGAGTAAATCTATCTTGTGCAAATACATTGGTCAGAACGGCACGCTCTATACCGGCAGATTCTTTGGCGCTGGAGAAATTGTATATCGCCATTAATTCTGTGGCGACGATATAATCCCGGCTCAGGCGCGCTGCTGTGATGACAATATGCAGGCCCTGGTTGTTTATGTCGGTGTAGTACTTTAAAGCTTCAGGCAGGCTCATAGAGAGCGTGCTTACTTTACGCCTTACATTGTCGAGCTGGTTAAATTTTTGCAAAAAGGTGTTGAGCTCACGCGTCATCTCATCCGACAAATCCCAGTTCTCCACCTCGTTTTTTAGCTTACTGAGCTGGCTTTCGGTTAAACGGCGCTGCTGCGTCAGGTTGCTTTGAAATTTCTGGCCTTGTGAGCCGATAAACCCGGCTGAAGCACCACGTTCTTTCTGTGTTTCGTGAAGCAGCGCGAGTACCGCGTGGCTCAAAAAGGCATTATATTCGGCGTCGTATGCATCATTCATGCGTTTCGCTGATACCGATACATCATAAAAAATGACGCCACCGAGCAACAAACAGGGAAGTAATACGACAAGGGTTAAATGGCTGGATATGGTTTTAGCTATTGTTCTCAGCATGCACGACTCACTTCTGGGGGTTAAAGCGGGAATAGCTGTTAAAAATTATAGTGCGAAGAGCCAAATTTGGATCACTTTGCAGCCACACTATTGCACAATTCAATGCTTTAAAGCTAGTAACTTGCTAACATTTAATAAGAAAAAAATACTATGAACCTGATGTGGGGACGATAAGTGGTGCCGTCGAGTGCATGGAAAAGTAAGCGGTTATTATGGCGGATGAGATAAGTGCCACAGAATAAAGAATGACTGTGACACTTTTTAAGTCAACGCAGTCTTATTTCTAAGTTCTGATTAGGCTGCGTGATCTGTACTGCCAGTTGCGGAAACTGCGGGATGCTGGTAAGCAAATCATTGTTGCTAAAACCATAAGGCTCTGTTGGCAAGCCAAAACGATTGCGATTTAGCCGGCCGTCGCCATTGAGATCCTGATAGACCATAAAGCTGTATTGTCCGGGTTCTACATTATGCAGCGTGAGCTCAGGCTGAGTGTCCGATACCTGTTGCTGTGCAACTCGCCAGGCTCGTTGCTGTATAAACCCGGCTGCTGAGTCATAGGCTACCAGCTTTAGGGTGCCTGACTGGTGCGCCAGGCCGCTGAATGTAATAGTCAAATCCTGTGCCATTGCACTGGCCGAAAGTGCACTAAGCATACAGGCGATGGCGGTAGTACGAGTCAGATGTTTAGTCATGTTAGTTATCCTTTGCTGAATCATTTTGTTGATGGGATAACTTTACGAAATGGAGTGGGGCATTGCGTGTGTGATCTGTCATGACAATGACATGACAGATGTCATTTGTGGTCAATCGGCTGACCCTTTTTCTTAATCACAGAACTGGCAAGGGGCTTTACATTTGCTATGGCTGCAACAGGGTTTTGTGCCAAACTCCCTGTGCGTGCTGGTAAAGTTCACGTAAGTGGAGTCTGCTTTGTTCAAAGGTCAGAAACTCAATGCTGTGCGGACGTATCACAAACCCGCCCCAGTTGTCGGGAAGAGGCACCGCTTGTTCCTTAAAGCGGTTACTGAGTGTTCTGAGTTCGTCGGTAATGGTGTCCATTGATGATAAGGGTTGGCTTTGTTGGCAGGCTAACGTGGTGAGCTGAGCGTCACGACCACGACTTTGCCAATAGCGTGCGGCATCAGCACGGCTAATCTCACAAGCCAGCCCGGTCACTCGTACCTGATAACCCAATGAGTCCCACCAGGCCGTCATCGCGACTTTAGGGTTGCGCCTTAAATCTTCACCCTTTTGTGAATTCAAATGAGTACAGAAGGTAAAACCGGTTTCATCTGCGGCTTTCAAATCGACGAAACGCCCGGCGGGGAAACCCTGTTCATCTAAAGTAGAAATACAGACAGCGCTGCATTGGTTCAAATTCGATGAGGCTTTAGCTTGCTGCCACCATTGCTGAAACTGCTCGACAGGATGATTCATCACGGCTCCGTGTTTATATTTTATGTACAACCATGTCATGTTTTAGCGATGGTTTCAATTGATCCACACTGCTCGCTGACACGTACCTTGGTAGCGTCCCTTTGCTGTGATATGACCAGCAGGTTGGGCCTGAATAATTTTGTCTCAATATCTTTGCAAGGTATCACAGCTTACCCTATGTTTAGGGCTGGTGAGGCCTTGATGATAAGGAAATATGAATGGCTGATTTAACGGTAAGAGGTGTGATTTTTGATTTGGACGGCACCTTAGTAACCTCTACCCTCGATTTTGCTTTAATTAAGGCGCAAGTTGGCTGCGACCGTGATGCGGATTTACTTGATTATGTTGAGTCTTTGCCCTCGCCTTACATGCGCGAGGAAGCCATGGCATTGATCCATCAACATGAAATGCAGGATGCACAGCATGCCGAGCCCATTCCCGGAGTGATAGAAACGTTGTCTGTATTAAAAGCGATGGGCATGCCTATGGCCATTGTCACACGTAACTATTCAAAAGCGGCCAAATTAAAGCTCTCGCGCTGCCAGCTGGGCCTGGATTTTTTACTGACACGCGAAGATGCGCTACCAAAACCTGACCCGCAGGCACTCCATATGGTCGCAGATACCTGGTCGCTGCCTTATCAGCAATGTGTATATGTAGGCGATTACAAGTACGACATCGAGGCAGCACAACGCGCCAGTATGCATGCATGTTTGTTCGCACCACTGGGTATGCCTGACTACGCTGATCAGGCCGATATCATCATTGAACGCTTTTGTGACCTGCCAGGTGCGCTGGGCTTACACTATCAGGCTCGCTCTGGCCAGTTGGCCTGATTAATTTTTATAGAATGCGCACGATACTGAGCAATTCTCGTCTGGGTATAGCCCAAAATGCAATGTCTTGTTAGAATCTTGTCCAATTTAATTTGCACAAACGAGAATTAAGATGGGTAGAGCATTTGAAGTCCGCAAAAACGCCATGGCAAAAACGGCAGCGGCAAAGACCAAAGTAAACTCAAAATATGGTAAAGAGATCTATGTAGTTGCGAAAAACGGTGGTGCAGATCCGGATACCAACCTCTCCCTTCGTCGTTTGATCGATAAAGCTAAGAAAGACCAGGTTCCGGCGCACGTTATTGAAAAGGCGATTGAAAAAGCAGCTGGTGGTGCAGGTGAAGATTACTCTCCGGCACGTTATGAAGGGTACGGTCCTGGTAACTGTATGGTGATTGTGGACTGTTTAACTGACAATCCAAACCGTACTATCAAGGATGTACGTCTGCCATTCACCAAGACAGACTCTAAAATTGGTAGTCCGGGCTGTGTTGCACACATGTTTGATCACTTTGCTATTCTTGGCTTTGCCGGTGATGACGATGAAGCCGTACTGGAAGCGCTGATGATGGCAGATGTTGATGTCACCGACGTAGAAGTAGAAGATGGTCAGGTCTCTGTGTTTGCACCGCACACTGAATACTTCAAAGCGAAAACTGCACTGATTGAAGCGTTTGAAGGCATCAATTTCGACGTAGACGAAATCACTTGGGTACCGCAAACACACGTGGAAATCACGGGTGAAGACGACCTGGCAAACTTCGAGAAGTTTATTAACATGCTGGAAGATTGCGACGACGTACAAAACGTGTATCACAACGCGATTGTGAAGAACTAAGCTAGGGTCACAGTTAACCCCTGCACTTTGCGCAGGTGTATAATTGAAAAGACCGGACCTTTGGGTCCGGTCTTGCGTTATTTAAAATGATATATGTCTGCAAGTTCTCACATATTTAGGCCAATTTCAGCTTTATCTGTGAAGCCTCATATTCCTCTGGTTTGTTCTAATCGCTATTGCAAATTGGCCGATGAGTTTAGTGCGGTTTCAACTGAGCTAAGTGATGTGTTTATGACATCCCATAAGAAGGATGCAACACCAGGGGTATAAATATCTGAGTGTGCACCGCCTCCCTTTTGATAAACGTCATAATGTATTAGCTTGCTGGCGTTAACGTACGCAATACGACTCTCATCATGGAGGTCATGATGCCAGGCTGGAGATCCTCCGGCCGGAACAACACCTTGATAGAGTTTGTGGTAGTGCTTGTCTGTTTGCTCTGGTGACTGAATTTCATAGAAAGTAAAGAGTGGTTCGCATTGATTATCACGTGCGTATGTATGCGCTTTGTCAAATCCAGGCTTTCCGCCTACATGTAACGCCCCCGATACAAACTTTGCAATAGGGTTGGCTGTATCGTGTTCACTCCAGGTCATAACAATCTTTTTGGCGGCGGTGCTGTGGTTTTTATATGGGTTGCCCTCCAAGCCAGATTCTTTGAAAAAACGATTAACACTAAATGCCCCCTGAAGTGCGACGACAAGATCGACTTTTGTACCTTCAGTATTATTTTCATTAGGCTCCAGTAGCTCGTGTGCGAATACAGCTCTAGTAATCATTCTGGCACCAAAACTGTGGCCTAGTGCGACAATAGGGACATTATGTTCACGCTTTAGAGGCTTTAGGATATCGGTCAGCACTGGATATACCCACTTAATTCCTATTTCATCGGCATCATCAGCTTTGATAGGGTAACTTAGCAGCTTATCGAGAAAAACCCCCCAAGACCATTCTGACGGCCAAGTGATACCGATAAACAATGGGTTGAAATTGTCGGGGGCCTGGTCTGATTCAATCAGATTTGTTATTAAGCTATTGTAGTTTCGAATGGCCTCCTGCTGATCTGTGTTCCATCCCATTGCAAAGAGAAATATATGGCTATATTCGAAAGGTTGTTGTGATAATTCGGCTTCCAATCTGGACAATGCAATTTGACCAGTCAGGATCGGGTCATCTTTACTAAGTGGTTTATGTAGCTCTATGTCTTTTGAATATAAATCATAGATAAATTGCTCAGAGATGAATGGCATAGAATTACGTTTCTTGTCTGACAGTTGGTATTTGACGATATGCGAAATCACTGTAGGTTTACAGTCGTCTAAAATGGACTTTGCTTGTTTTATCGCGACTTGATTCTCATCTGTGGTTGGCTGGAAATCGGGCTGCATATTGTCTTCACAAAACCAATAATCACTCAGGTCATTGCTTTTATACGTTTTCTCTATACCGATTAAATAACCAGGAAAGCGCAGGGCAAGCCCTTTGTCTTTTGTGGCAACCCGATGAAACTTCGTCATATCGGTACCATTTGTATTCAATTTTTCTTCTTTGTCTGCGAGTCTATAGTTGGCGCTACAGCTGCACATAAGTACACAAATAACCAATGAGGTAATGGCTTTTAGCTTTCTCATGAACGGTCCTTTTACTTGGTGTTAAAAAAGTAAAAAATTGAGTAGGTTAAATAGGGTTATACTCAATCATTGATCTCTGTTTAGATTAGGTTCAAATGTAATGAATGTACAATATATGTTAACTATTATTCTAACTACCCCGTAAGTGACAATCATTATTAGCTATAATTTCTATTGCAAAAGGTGTCTTTGTCTTTTGAATGTTCCCCAAATTATGTAAACGATACTGGTATAGAATAAGCGCATGGAATGAGAAGCATGTAAGTAGGCTTATACCAATTTCACTTAATACTGGGTTCAATTTGAAGGAGCAAACATGACGCTAAAGACGTTAAAACTCTATTTTAAAACAAGTGAATAGAAAACGCGGTCTCGTCTGGATGGGCGTAGTTGCCTCAGCGATAGCAGAACGCGGGAGCTGTGATATCGACCCTGTTTTCTCGCCTCAAATAATCGAGCACTTAATTAAGCAAATTAACATTAATACATACGTAACTGAACTGAGTTCAATTCGGGGACACTGTGTTACACATTAAGGTGTGATTCACAATTAGACGATGTGAATTATGACAAGTGAGAACTGAGTGCCTTAAGTAAAAGCGTGTGTCGGGGCAAACTTAGTAATTGTCCATTGGGCCTCGACACAGATTTCAATCCTTACTTAGAAACTTTGGCAAGCCCGGTACTTTCCAGCACATCCCGCCAGCTGACGTATTTAAAGTTTTGTGGTTGATCAGGGAAGCGATTGCGGCCGTCCTGAAGTACCAGTAACCCTTCTGGATAATCTCGGGTTCGCAACCGGGTAGACAATGCCAGCCCATCAGTTTCTGACGCCCCATCAATGCCCTTAAAGCCGTCCAGACCAACGCGAAATCCAGCCAAATGGCGATAGGGCGGTGTTGCCTCGTAAAGCTGGTAGCTGTTGTTGCCCTGGCTGGAAACAACCAGCACAGGAGCATCACCAAAAGACAGTGCCAGGCCTTCGACATCATCGACCAGGTGTTCACCTACCTTTGCTACTGTAACCGGCTGGCTGTTATCCGCCGGATTCAGGCTGGTGGCCCAGATCCCTACGTCTTCTTCGCCAATAAACAATCGCCCACGCGCATCATCTGCGACACAGCCTTCTGGTTGTGAGCTTAGGGGTATTTCCCGCACTTTCTCTGCATGCAGCTTATCCTGATATGCTTTAACCCTGTATTGAAAGGTCAGGCCGGCTTTGTTGTTTGCAAACACGTAGTGATTTCCCTCAAAAATGGCCATACACAGTCCATAAATCTCTTCCAGACCCGATGGTGCACTGCCCAGACGAAAGACGTTGCCGTTTGCCTCTATACCGTAAAATGCGAGGCTGTCATCATTGCGTTTACTGGCTGCAGCGATGCTGATAGTGCGCCCTTGCCAGCTAAAACCATCACGCAGATCGACATTGTTGAGTCGGCCGTCTTTGAATTCTTGTAGCAGCTTGCCCTGCAGATCGTAGACTTCCAGGCCTTGTTTCTTATGTGTACCTAATACACGTGAAGCGTCGGGGTTAGCAGGATGAACCCAGATAGCCGGGTCATCCATGGCGTCACCAAATTGTAAAGCGGGCTGGCTTTGTGCTGCGGGTCGAACGATTGGTAAGGCTTGCGTTGTGAATGCTGAGTTGAGAGTGAATTGAGCAGTGGTAAATTGGCCTTGCTGTTCATTGGTAAAGCTCAGCGTGGCCTTATCTGTGCTCAAAGGCTGGCTCAGGTTCATCATGGTAGCCTTGTGGTTTTTAAGTACTAGGGTCTCTGCCGGTAACCAGCTATTTGCAGCGTCTGGCGTATCCCAGTAAAGCACTTCCTGGCCGTTTTCCAGTAATGCAAAGAGTTCTCCTGAGTCACTGGTTGCCAGGCTAATGGCTGGCTCTGACTGACTTCCGTAAGGGGCGACCAGGGATACCGGGTAATACTGAGGGTTATCTTCAATACGAGCTGAGTAGCGCCAGATACCTAATGGCTCACTAACGTAAAGGTAGCCGTTGCCCGGGTCGACTGCACAGGAATCCGCGTCATAAGGTAAAGACAGTGATCGCAGCAGCAGTGGCGTTTGCAGCCAGCTTTGTTGTTGACGTAACAGCCATTGTTCCCCTCTTCCTCGCCCGTCTGAGACAAACAGAGACAGTGTCTGGTTAGCCCTATCAGCGAATAAGCAGAAATTATCGACCAATAATCCGGTCTGAGAAAGTTCAAAGCGTGGTAGTAGTTGTTCTGAACTGGCATCCAGTGTGCCCACGAAAACGCTATCTTTGCTGCCCTCAAGTGCAGCATATAGCCACTGGTTATCACCCAGCTCGCTCAATCGGACCTGTTTGAACGCGCCCGGGAGATGTGCAATGAGTGAGCCTCCCTGGCGCAACGCCAATCCCTCTCGCTCAGAGGCGATCAGTATCTGGTTTCTGCCAGACACCTGAACGCTATCCACTATAGCTGCCGCTGAGCCTTGTGTTTTGAGTTGCAGAGACTGCTGAGCCGTTTGCTGGTGTGTCTGATTTTGGCAAGCGCCTAGCGCGCTCAATAGTCCCAGTATAAGCGTTGTTTTGTATAACTTCTGTATTTTCATTTTTAAGTTCCGACGTCACAGAGTATTAGCGAAGATGGGCCAACTTATCGCACACTAAGCTGACTTTGACACCGCCAATGGATGTAAGTGAGCGGCTACCTTAAAAAGTCGATATGACAGTTTTGTTTCACCGCAACCTGTGTTGGCTGGCTGGTACACTATTTCTGGCTGATTGGGCGTTAAATTAGCGTGAGTGTGAGCTCCTTTGCCGTTAAAAAAGGCGCTTTTTTAAAGAGGGTTTCTTTTAAAATCAGTTATCTATTGTTTTTAAACGTGACTCAACAGGGGGCGAGGTGATGTTACGTGAGCTGTTCCGGCCGGGTCTAAATAGCTCAGACCTTAAGCAGCGACGTCTTAAAAGTGTCATATAGCATCGCTAGGATACCCGAAATAATCAATATCCGGCTTAAAAGATGAAGAATGTCAGCAGTTTATGCTTAGCGCTGGTTATCAGTATCGTATTGACTATGTTAGCACTGTTCATTGGCGAACTAAAATCAATGCAAGATGTCGACTGGGTTGACTTAATTGGTGAAGCGACTTCGTCTATGATGGCCGCTATCTGGCTTATACTTCTGGCGCTATGTCGCCCGAGAGGCCGAGTGACCACCATGTTGCTATTGGGGTCTGCAACCTACTGGCTTACGACCTGGCTTGACGTATTGGACGAGTTCATTGCCTACCCGCCGCAAAGTCACTTGTTTACCTGGCTGGAATCGTTGCCTGCCCCGATCAGTATGACCCTGCTGACCTGGGGGTTGGTTACCTGGTACCGAGAACAACAGGCGGTCAATCGCCAGCTAAAGCAAAGGGAGCACTTTCACCGAGAACATAGCCTGATAGACCCTGTCACTCAGCTGTATAGCCTTCAATATCTGTTAATTCAGCTCAACCGCGAGGCAATATTGCATGACAAACGCAATCAGCCACTTTCTTTGGTCATGGTGGATATCAACGGCTTTGCTCAATACAATCGGGAGCATGGTGCTCATAAAGGGGATCAGGCACTGAACGAGGTTGCTTCGGCACTGGAAGTTGCGCTCCGAGAGACCGATCTTGCCTGTCGTTATACCAGTGACCGGTTTGTCGTATTACTGCCGGATACACCGCCCCATGAGGTCGATGTTTTTTCTAAGCTAATTCAGAATTGTAGCAACGCAGCGTTAAAAGGGGCGCTGACTGTAACAACCGTTCAGGCTACCCGAACTGAAGGTGAGTCTGAACAAGCGTTGTTTGAGCGGCTCAATCAACGGCTGGCAGGGGCGAAACGTGCGTCTTCTGCGGCAGTGGAGGTAGTATGATACCGGGAAACTTTGCCTATTTGCATGACAAGCGTATGCCAGCGCATTTCCTCATCACCATACTGGAACTGGCTGAGCACCATCAGATAAAACCACATCAGCTTATTCGTGGGTCTCAGTTATTTCTTGAAGACCTGGCCTATCCTGGTGCGCAGGTTGCGCCAGCCAGCGTGCTTTTTATATTAAAAAAGCTCAAACGAGAGCTGACTGAACAGCCTCAGCTAGCCCTGGAGCTTGGGCAAAGGATAGCGACCGGACATGGCCATGTCTTGTTTGACCTATGGCGCTATGCACCGAATTTAAGTAGCGCCCTTACTGCCTGGGCAAGCGTTCAAAAGGGCATTGAGACCCTGGTCCAGCTTAATGTAGAGCGGCATCAGGGCAAGCTCTATATCAGGCTGACTGAATCAGCATCATTGAGTACACAACAGCGGATGCTCTTTGAAATTGTGCTCTCGGCCTGCCGGCTGCTGCTTAAAGAGCAACTCGGTGCGCAGACCTGGATGAAGATAGAGCTGCCATGGTCGCAACCCGGGCAGGATTTGCACTATCCGGTCTATCTGGGTGAACATGTTCGGTTTGACGCACCGCGCTGCGCCATTATTTTGTCTGAAGAGGTGCTTTACCAGCCTTTCAAGGAGGCCAGTACACTGCGGTTTGCTCAGGCAAAACACACAGCCAAACACCTTTTGCACCCGCCGCAGCTATTACAGGCTCATCTGCGTCGCATTTTCAGGAAGAACCTGGGGCAGGCCTGGTCACTGGAATATACTGCCGGCTATCTGGGCATGAGCCCGGCGACATTGAAGCGCCGCCTTAAGCAAGATGGTACTCATTTTAAACTATTGGTTGACGAAGTCAGGGGGCAAGAGGCGTTGCATTTGATGGATCTTAATCAATGGAATAACAGCCAGTTGGCCAGTTCTATGGCATTTGCCGATGTACACAGCTTTCGGCGCGCATTTAAGCGCTGGACTGGGGCTGTGCCCAGTGCGTTTCGTTGTGGTTCTTAATCATACCACCTACAATCATTGATATAACAAGCGCATAATGCGCTTGTTACTCAACTTTATTGTTCAGACCGGGCAGCGTTTCGTTCCTTCGCAGTTCGAACGGGTGTCAATACAAACCCAAAACGATTCATCGATTACACGGCCACCCCCTATCTGAGGCGTCTCCTGAGCGCGAATAATCGTTGCTGAATTAAAAGATAGAGATTTAATCGATTTTTTATTCAAAGTCACTTTCATTGTTAACATCCTTTTTGTTTTGGAAGTATCAGATTGATTCTTTTTTTTCCAATTGTCAACATTGTGTTGTTTTGTGGTTGTTGTGTGGTTAATTTTATGGGCTGAAACTAATCTCAAGATTGCCATAAGGCAAAATTAACAGAGTGGCTGTAAACTGCCAAGGAGAAGGTGGGGTAGAGGCGCAAGGTACTGGCTCCAATCTGACATTAGGGATCAATGTGCAAGACAATCGGCCTCACCGTTTTGGTTGGGATGTGATGTCTGCCACTCCATCTAATAAAACCAATTACGTAAAAGTTGCATATAAAGATATTGGATTCAGTAGTGGTAGTGAAGCCTATAAAAGTGCAGACAGCCAGTCCAAGCACTATGCAAATGACGGGTATTATACAAATGTCAGGAACGACGTTGAAATCATTGTGAGTATAAGTCAAGACAGTGCAGCATCCAGCACTATTATTGTCAGAGAAATGGCTTTACGTGCAGATTAAGTATAACAATGAGGGCACAGTAGTGCCCTCATTGTGTTCAATTGGATTATAAATCAAACGTGCGTGCAATTGAGAACACAAAGCGCTCGTCGGTATGCTCGCCATCTATGGTGGTGTCTTCCACGGTAAAGGTTAGATCGAAATCGAACTGTGTGGTGGTGTAAGAAACGGCATAGTGGGTGTAAGAGCTGTCGAGCCCATCCCAGGCATATTTCTCAGCATCGAATGAGTTAGATACGTCGCCACTGAGGGTAATCGAGTGGTTATCGGCGATATCAAAAGTATGCGACAGCATTACAATACTATGACCCACGTCAAGACCGAAGTAATCCCAGCTGTACCAGAAGTTGATATTTGTGGTCCCTAAATCACTGGCATAGCCAAATTTGGTGTAAACCTCTGGGTAGTTATAGTCGCTGGATGCGTCATCGCCATGATAGGTGTAGTAAGCAATACCATAGTCTACCGACCAGGCAGTGGATAGCTCCTTATAATTGCCCACATAAAAGTCCCACTCATGGCCTGTGTCATCGCCAAAGTCTACCCCTGAGGCCCAGGTGCCCACATACCAGCCCGCATCGGCTGCGTAGTCCAGGCTACCCTGAATAGTCGGGTCGCTCTGTGTCTGTGACACCCCGTTAAAGGTATAGTCTGAGGTGCCGGTAATGGTGGTTGACCAGCCAGCTACAGCCATGTTCGACAGCAGGGCCAGAGGAAGTGCGCAGAGTGTAGTTTTAAAATTTATTTTCATTTCTTTTGAACCTTAGTTTACGGTCTCGATACGGCTGAAGTCGATGGTATTCTCTTTGGGTGAACGGGTAATATTGGCCACTGTTTTGAACTTGCTGTAGCAAATATAGCCAAAACAACCAAAAAAGAGCGCAATAACCAGTGCACCAACCCATTGTATCTGCAAAAAGTTTAGTTTAAATAGCAGCGTCAGCAATGACAGCGCGGCAATATTAAATAAAATATAGTTGCGTTTCCCGAGTTTTTTAACCGTCAAACCCAGGTTGTCGGTATACAGTCGAACTAATGAGTCCAGAGAGTTGATCACAAAGATCACGCCAACAATGACCATCGCCAGGTTTTTAATCCCTGCGGTGTCAATACCTGCTTCATGATAGTGATACAACACACTAAACCACACGGCGATGGGAATAGACGGGAACACCAGCATGGCCGCCAGTACCTGATAGGTTTTCAGACCACCGACAAAGCGTGAAGTGAACTGACCTATCATGATGCTCCATGCGAACCACCAGAACAGGTAAAATTCATGGTAATCATTGAGTGGCAATACAAACTCGTTGATATTACTGAAGTAGCTACCCAGCAACGCAATGTTATTCGTAAAGGCGCTCATCTCACTGTCACCAAATACGAACGCGGAGGCCCACATAAAGGCGATCAAGGCGATAAACATCCAGGTTGTAGAGATACTCAGAATGCGTACATACTTCAGGCTGGTGCTTGAATACACCGCAAAACATATGGCGGCGAACACGATGAGATAAAAGGTTGGCACAATGGACTCGCCATCGCCCACACTTGGCATATACCAGGGCAGGTTGGATAGCAGCAAATAGGCCGTAAAGGCGCATGTACCAATAATGACCACGTTGTTGATGAATTTAACCCAAGGGATCTCAAAAAATTTCACCTTAGGTTCTATTACGCAGAAATAAAAACACGTCAGAAAATAAAATCCCCAGATCAGGAAGCCCCAAAAGCCAAATTCAATGGCGAGTGGATTGGCAAACGCATATTCTGGGCTTGCTTTTATGTCTGCGTAACCCGCAAACTCCGTCAGCGGAAACATGATAAGTCCGACATCCAGGCCGGACGTAAATAAGATAGCAATAAAGGTAAAGGTTTTAACCGGTGTCACACCGACACAGCGTAGGTTCCCCCATTTTAATAGGATAAAAGCGATGGCAACTAGGGTAAATACAATGCCTGCACTAAGCCATACTGTCATTGTCACCCTCCCAAAATAAGTAAAAATAACTCATTGTCTCTCCGTTTTTTATTGTTTCTGCATTAACCCGATACAACCAATTTGTATCGCGCACCACTGCAGACCCCACGGCCCGATTGGGCCGCAGGTGGCTTTGTTAAATCTCCGTGCTACGTTGTACTGCTTGCCACTGGTTGTGATTGGCAACCTGAGCATTGTTTGCTTTGAGGGCCGGCTGGCCCAGAATAATATCTGCGGCTTTCTCCGCGACCATAATAGTTGGTGCGTTGAGGTTGCCGTTCGGGATCGTCGGGAAGATAGACGAATCCACTACGTTCAGGCCATCGATACCATGCACCTGGGTGTTTGAATCCACCACGGCCATGTCGTCTTCACCCATTTTGCATGAGCAGGACGGGTGATAGGCGCTTTCGACGGCCTGGCGTACAAAGGCATCGATTTCTGCGTCGCTCTGCACGTCTTTGCCTGGCTGAATTTCACCATCGCGGTAGGCATCAAAGGCCGGTTGCTCGATGATTTCTCTGGTCAGGCGAACACAGGCGCGGAAGCCTTCGATGTCGTCCGGGTGTGCCAGGTAGTTAAATTGGATCTTGGGGGCCTGAGTCGGGTCGGCCGATTTAATGGTGACTTCACCGCGACTTTTCGGTTTGTTGTGACCAATATGGACCTGGAAACCGTGTCCGTCAAACGCACTTTTTCCATCGTAGCGAATGGCTGCGGGCAAAAAGTGATACTGGAGATCCGGCCACTCAACACCCGCTTTGGAGCGGATAAAGGCGCAAGATTCAAAATGATTGGTTGCACCCAGGCCGGTTTTGTTGAGGATCCAGCGTGCACCGATCAACCCCTTAGAGAACCAGTCCAGTTTGCCATTGAGGGTAATGGGCTGCTTACATCTGTACTGGAAATAAAACTCCAGATGGTCTTGTAAGTTTTTACCGACGCCGGGCAGATGATGCTGTACCTCAACGCCTGCGGCTTTGAGCGCATCCTGATCGCCAATCCCCGACAGTTGCAACAGGTGCGGCGAGCCGATTGGTCCGGCACTCAAGATCACCCGGCGCTCGGCTGTGGAACGGTGGGTTTTACCCTTGCATTGATATTCCACGCCCACAGCGCGTTTACCATCTAGCAGCACCTTGTGCGCCAGCGCTCCGGTGACGATTGTCAGGTTGTCACGCCCCTTTACAGGATCGAGATAGGCGCGGCTGGCGGAGCAGCGACGGCCATCTTTTACCGTCATATGCATCGGGCCAAAGCCTTCCTGCTGCTCGCCATTGTAATCGTCAGTCCTGGCATATCCTGCCTGTGAACCGGCTTCGATAAATGCGCGATAAAGCGGGTTGGCCATTTCGTTACCATTATTGGTGCCAAGCGGGCCTTCACTGCCCCGATACGAGTCTTCGCCCAGATACCAGCTTTCGGCACGCTTAAAGTAGGGCAGACAAGCCTGATAATCCCACCCTTGCGCACCGTATTGCTGCCATTCATCAAAATCTTTGGCGTGGCCACGTACATACACCATGCCATTGATAGACGACGAACCCCCCAGCACCTTGCCGCGCGGACAATGCATCACCCGGTTGTCCAGATACGGCTCCGGTTCGGTATGAAACTGCCAGGCGTATTTGTCGGTATTCATAGGAATAGACAGTGCTGTTGGCATCTGAATAAAGATGCTCTTATCACTGCCACCCGTTTCTAACAGTAACACCCGGTGTTGTGGATTGGCGGACAGTCTATTTGCCAGTACACAGCCTGCTGAGCCAGCACCGACAATAATATAGTCGAATACTTTTTTCATAGTCTGGCTCCTTTGCTTAAAATGGGCTTTCGATTTGGCTCATACCTACGTAAACAGACTTGGTCTGGGTGTAGTGATCCAGTGTTTCAATGCCATTTTCACGGCCAATACCGGATTGTTTGTAGCCACCAACCGGCATTTCGGCGGGTGAGTTGCCATAGGCGTTGATCCAGGTAATGCCAGCCTGTAACTGGTGGATCACGCGGTGTGCACGCTGAATGTCGCGGCTGAACACCCCGGCCGCCAGGCCCAGATGCGTATTGTTGGCGCGGTTAATCGCTTCTTGCTCGTCATTGAATACCATGACGCACATCACCGGCCCAAAGATCTCTTCGCGAACTATGGTCATGTCTTCGTGACAGTCGGTGAATATGGTGGGGGCAACAAAGTAGCCGTTAGGTGCCGAAGCCGGGCTCAGGGCATGACCACCAGTCAGCACAGTTGCGCCTTCCTGCTTGCCCTGCTCAATGTATTCCAGCACCAGCTGCTGATGTTTTTTCGAGATCAAGGCACCCAGATTTACTTCGGGATTAAGGGGATCGCCGGCGATAATATTTTGCTCTGTGCGGGTTTTAAGCTGCTCAAGGAACTGCTCATACACACCGCGCTGAACATAGACGCGTGTACAGTTGGTGCAGATCTCACCCTGGGTGTAGAAGTTGCCCAGCATAGCCGCACTGACCGCCTGTTCAATATCAGCATCGTCAAATACCAGCAGCGGCGATTTACCGCCCAGCTCCATGGTCACCTCTTTTAGGTTAGAAGCCGCACTTTGCATGACTTTTTTGCCTGTGCCTACTTCACCTGTAAACGAGACTTTTTCAATTTCCGGGTGCAGTGTCAGCCATTGTCCGACTTCGGCGGCACCTTGTACAACGTTAAAGACACCTGCTGGCATACCCGCTTCAATAAAGATCTCAGCCAGTTTCATTGCACCCAGTGGGGTTTCTTCAGACGGTTTAAAGATCAGGGCATTACCCGCGGCCAGTGCCGGGCCGGATTTCCAGCAGGCAATTTGCAGCGGGTAGTTCCAGGCGCCAATGCCTGCGCATATACCTAACGGTTCTTTGCGGGTGTAGTAAAAATCATCGCCGACCATTTGTTGCTGGCCGACTTGTGCAGGCGCCAGTCCGGCAAAGTATTCGATTACGTCGGCACCGGTTTGAATGTCAACGCACTCGGCTTCTTGCCAGGGTTTGCCTGTGTCCAGTACCTCGATTTTAGCCAGCTCATCATTACGCTCACGCAATAGCGCCACCGCTTTATTCAGAATTCTGCTGCGCTCAATTGGGGTCATGGCTGACCACTGCGCAAACCCGGCTTTGGCACTGTCGATGGCCGCTTTTTGAATGTGTGCGTCGGCTACTTCAACGTGATAAATGACTTCGTCGGTCGCGGGGTTTTTTACCGCAAACTGCTCGCCGGTCTGATTGGCAAGGTAGCGGCCGTGAATAAAGTTCTGGTAGACAGGTGTGGACATATTAGACTCCAAATTGTTGGATGAGGGACTGGATATAGCGTTTGGCCAGATCCTGCGCGCTGTCAAACTGCGCATCATCGGCTTTATTGAGAACGGCTCTGAGCCACAGGCCGTCGATCATAGCGGCACTCAGCTCTGCGGCTTCACGCGCTTCGCCAGGGGCCATTAACTGTTTAAACGAGTACAATAAATTGCTGTAAAGTCGGCGTGCATTGACGCGTTGTAAGCGATGTAATTCTGCATCATGCATGGAATGCGCCCAAAAGCTCAACCAAGTACGGGTGGTGTCGCGCTGTTGCTGCACCACAGCAAAGTTGGCTTCCACAATAAACATCAGACGCTGCTCTGGTGTGCACCCCCTGGTTGTTCTTTGCAGTAAGCTGCGTTGAAGGCTGCTCAGCAAGTAGCGTACTGTGGCTTCGATGAGACCCTGCTTACCACCAAAATAGTGGCTGATGATCCCCGACGACATCCCGGCTTTCTTACTGATGCTATTGATCGTGGTGGCTTGTAATCCAAGCTCCGCCACTGACTGTAAGGTCGCCTCAATCAGTTGTTGGCGACGCACAGGTTCCATTCCGACTTTAGGCATATTTTTATTAATTGACCGTTCAATAAAAATAAATTTTAAGGTGAACAGAGAGAGAATTCAAGGTTGACATTTTGTGAATGCTATCTTTTGAAAAAGAAAATTTAACTTAACTTTATAATATGTATTGGTTTTTTTGTGTTGGTAAATTCAATAAAACTATTTTTCCTGTGTGCGCTTTGTGAGCATTGCTTCGGGCGTTGTGGTCGATTTGGTGGCGCTTTCAGTCGATACAGGATTATGTGTTAGGGAGTGCTATCTCAGGACTAAACACTTTTGCGCACTATTCAGACAAGTTGCATGATCTTGTTTTCACTTGTTACAGCCGCCTTCTTGAGGGTCATTTTCTGCCGTTGAATGCATCTAGATTTGTTGCTAGGTTGAAATGCGACTGACTAAAAGGAGATTAAAAAATGATAATAAATAAGAATCTAACAGTTGCCTCGTTGATCACCTCTACGCTTTGCTTTGCACCTAATGCACTTGCGCAAAATACATCCCCTCCGGCAGATGCAATTAAGCTGCTGCCCCCGCCAGCTATGAATGTAGACAGGCAATTACTCAGAGATATAAAACAATTTGTCAAATTTGCACATAAAGTTAAATTTTTCTATCCCAGTCAGGCGGTTGCCGATACAAACTGGGACAAGTTCATTGCAGAAACGATTGTAGAAATGAGTCAGGCAAGGTCATACCAAAGACAGGAGGTTGGCTTGCGAAGGCTGCGTGAGATCGCCCCGTTTATTACCGATCGCAAGCAGGAGTTGCCCACCCTGAGTGATGGTGAACAGGTTGTTACGTGGGAGCAAACAGCCGCCAGAACACAACACTCACACACCCGGTCGCTTTTGGCTGGTGAGCTTGCCGAAATGAAGATGGATCCACTTATACCTGATCGTGTTTTTTCACGGGTCCGGTATGGCTGGCGCACTGTGTATTTGCCACTTTACCTTTCTCAGCACGCAAGTGAACAGGGTATGCGGGTTGACGATTATCGCCAGTGGGATATTGGTACAGACTTCGCCAGCTTGCCTGTATGTATGTCTACTATGTCAGGTATGTGGGGGGAAATTCACCATTTCTGGCCTTATTTCGAACAAGTTGATGTCAATTGGCGTCGCAGTCTAACCCCCTTACTTAAAGCATGTACAGAAGACGTCAATGCCGAGCGTAAGATTGCCATCAACCGTGAGTTCAAAAAACTGCAGGATAACCACGTTTCTTTAGGGTACCCCCTTTCATATCGCTCCTATAATGTTGGCAGGTACCCTTACGAGTTACGTCGAATTGAAGGGAAAACAATTGTTGTGGGCATTGATGAATCACTTAGCGGGGTGATCGAGATTGGTGATGAATTGTTGTCTGTCAATGACGTTCCCTTTGAAGAGGTGATAGAGCAAAGAGCAAGCTGGCTTATGCGTAGTGATCATGTGAGTGAAGCAGATGCCACAGAGTTTTCAAAGTATGCTACTACAGAAGACGCAGTTAAGGCTTCATTTAAAAAACAAGATGGTGACGTGATTGATATCACAGCAAAGCCGATTGCCTTTGAAGAATTCAAGTTTGCCCAGTACCATGAACTTGTACCTTATGATCCAGAGCCCATCAGAGAGTTAGAGGAAGGACTGTGGAAGCTCAATTTATATAATCTGACGGAGCAAAATGCAGAGCAAGTGAAGTCCGAGTTATTAACAGCACGAGGAGTGGTCATCGATCTACGACAATATCCTAATGATCCAATAGGGTGGCGCGAAGGGTTGTCATGGTTTTTGACACAGCCTGTGGAGCACGACAAACTCCATATAAGATACCGAAAAGGCCCCTCTTTGCGAGCGACATACAAGGAAATGTTCACCCAAACGATTGATGTTTCAGAGCAGCCTCTGAATATGCCTGTAGTCGCCCTTTCATCCCGATACAGTGTGAGTCAAACTGAACATGCGCTCACTTTTGTAAAAAATGCAGGCATACCTGTGCTAGGGGTGCCTACTGCTGGCATCAATGGCGACCGTATGGTTGCGAGTTATTTTGGTTCGTACATGGATGGCGGATCCTATTTCAGCTACACAGGTTTACGTATAGATAATGGGGATGGTTCCGTATTGATCGGGCGTGGTGTTCAGCCCGATATCTATGTCCCACGGACCATAGATTCTATTGTCGCTAACGAAGACAATCAGTTGTCTGCAGCTATTGAGTATCTTAAAGACCAGCTGTAACACTTGTATCACCTTCATCAAGCACATCAAGCCAGTGTTATGACTTGATGTGCTGAACTATAAACTTGCTATCACTTACTCGTTCTGCCCATAAGTTTACAAGTTAAAATCTCAGTTCAATCGCCGATATTTGATTTAGCGCCTCGATGACAGAAACTGGCTGCGCTCGTCATGATTCACTCAAAAGTCAAAATGCTTAGCTATACTTGCCTGAGATCTCTAGCTAAGTAAGCAGTATATGGCCCGATTAGTAACCTTTTTATTTATCTGCGTGATATCGCACACTTCAATGACCTTGGCACAGGCAGAAGAAGGAGATGCGCTTTTTGCAATGTCATTTGAGGAGCTACTCGATCAGGATGTGACCGTCGCAGCACGTAAGAGCGAATCCTGGCTGGCTTCATCCGGCACCGTGTATGTGATTAATCGCTCAGATATTGAGCGTTATGGTTGGCGCGATTTGAAAGAGATCCTCGCCTCCGTTCCCAACATGGATTATTTCTATCAGTGGTCCTGGTTACCAGGAGGTCAGCGGGGGTTTACCGGGAATATGTCGGGTACCCTGATGCTGATAGATGGCCGAGAAGTGCAAAACCTGTTGGCCAATGAAGCCTTCATTATGAATAACTTCCCGAGCGCCAGAATTGAACGGGTAGAGATATTACAAGGGCCAAATTCTACGCTGTATGGTGGTAATGCAACGCAAGGGGTGATCAATGTGATCACTCGCCTGGACAGTGGTGTGAACCAAGTGTCATTACTGGTTGGTGACGCAGGAACGCGCCATGGTCATGGTCTGTTTCATTATCGGCAAGGTGAGGTTGAACTGGCGGTGTCGGCCAGCTATTTTGAAAGTGATCAGGATTATCATGAAATACGTGAATTTTTGGTCGATGATGAAGCGTTCAGTCGCAACGGCAAAGATGCATTAAGAAACCACAACCCCAATGATTTTCGCAATCAAGAGAAAAATATTACGCTGGACAGCCGCCTGACGACTCCCTGGTTTTATCTTGGCAATAACCTCACGCGCACCACCAATGTCAGTGGAATAGAAGCGGTCGCGTTTGATTATATTACCGGAGATGATGCGTATCGGGGGTACAGTAGTTACTACGTGGGCAAGAATCTACAGTCTGGCGCAAATTGGTCGGGCAATGTTGAACTGAGCTATTTTCGTGAGTATAAAGAAAAATATCGCCTCAGTGTGGATAACTCTGATCAGGCGACGCGTTATGAAGAACTGGCATTATACACAGAACGTGAAGACATAGGGCCTTCGGACAGAATACGACTCAATACCCAATGGACCTACCAGGCCGGTTCCGGCCAGGACTGGATCCTGGGGTATGATGGCTGGCGCACTAAAATTGGTCGCAAAGTTAAATATCGGCGAACCGCTGAAGGAATTAAACTGGTCACGCCTGACTCCTGGCCGACAGACAAAGAACGTTCGGATAAGCACGCTGTGTTTGGCCAGTATTCAAGGTCGTGGCGCTTTGGTGAGCGAACACTCAAAGTCAATGCCGGACTCAGGTACCACCGTCAGGATTATACTAATGCGAGCTGGTTGCCCCGCGTCAGCATGGTCTATCAGCCAAACCCCGATCAGGCACTCAAACTGACCTATGGCAAAGCATTTCGTCCGCCGACGATTTTTGAGTTCGATCTGGTGGTTGATGACAAGATCGAATCGCAAAGTATGCAGATGTATGAGCTTAACTGGAGCAGTAAATTCAGTTGGCATGGGGTGGAGTTTGCCAATATCTCAGCCCTGTATAGTATGCAGGCAAAGAACTTTTATCAAAAAGTACAGGACCCTAATACCCAAATTTGGCGCACCATAGTGGCCGGAGAGCACAGAGTGTCTGGCTGGGAAAATCAGCTGCGTTGGCAGGCTCAGCGCTGGCATGGGCAGCTGGCCATACGTTATGTCTCACCGGATAAAACTCAGGCTGCAGGGCAATCTGTGGTGCTGAATGTACCAGAGCACAAGGTTAAACTGGGTTTGGGTTACACTTTGGATCAACACTGGCAGATCTCTGCGTTTATCGATCATTGGGATAAAGTACTGACCGAAGCCAATCGCTTTCAGCAAAGTGGCACTGAGATAGTCACCATACCCGCCTGGACAACGTTCAATGTCAATCTGACTTACACAAGCGGTAACAGTCGTATAGGCCTGCATATCGAGAATCTGTTCGACGAAACCTATTATCATGGTAACGCGCGGGGTGTGTCTCCTGTTAAGTATATTCAGGCGCCACGAAACTGGCGCCTGAGTTGGTCATATCGTTTTTAACGGGTAACAAAGCCGCCATTAACGAATAAAGTCTGACCCGTGATCCAACGCGCCTCCTCACTGACCAAAAAGTCAATCATAGGTACGACGTCATCTATGTTACCAAGACGATTAAGCACGCTGGCTGCACTGAGATAGACAACGGACTGAGCATTTTCTTCGCCGTGGAAAAATGCGGTATCTATCGGCCTGGTGCGACCACATTGACAGTGATCCCCCGACCGCCAATTTCCTTAGCAAGTGCACGGGTAAAGTCTTCAAGTGGGGCTTTGGCACCGGCATAGGCGCCGTAAAGGCCTGTAAATGCGCCCAATAATGACGTGCCCATATTAATGATTCGACCCTGATCCTGAACATGCGTAGCAGCATGCTTCATCATTAGAAATGGTGCCTTGGTATTAATCGCGAAGAGTTGGTCATACTCTTGTTCAGAAATATCTGCAATGGCTTTTTTCAGGACTTTTCCGGCGTTGTTTATGACAATATCAACGCGGCCAAAGGCTTCCAGAGTCTGTTGGTACAGGGCCTGAACCTGACTTTCCTGACTCAGATCGCCCTGAACTAATAGTACTCGTCTGCCAATCTGAGCAATCTCGGCGGCGGTTTGCTCAGCATCGTTAAGCGACGCATCACTGTGATAGTGTACGACAACATTGGCGCCACGCTTTGCCAGTGAAATAGCAAAAGCACGTCCCATGTTTCGGGCAGAACCAGTAACAATCGCGACCTTACTGGTCAAATCAACAAGGGTGTTTGAAGTAGACATAATACGCTCTCCTGTGTGGGTTAATTGACGAAAGTAAGCTTAGCCGCTTGCGTTTATTTCAGGTATGCCATAAATTTTCATTTATTAATTGCATATATCGCAAAAAGTGATGAACACAAATGAACTCACTTTTTTGAAAGTGATTGAGGCGGGTAGCCTCAAAGGCGCAGCTGAGCAATTGAATACGGACCCTTCATCAGTGAGCCGCAAAGTGGCTGCGCTGGAGCGCCATCTGGGTGTTAAACTGATCAATCGCTCTACGGTGCGATCCCAGGCAACCGAGGCCGGGATCGTATATTTTCAAGGGCTAAAACACATTGCTGAGCAACAGGCTGTGTTGGAAAGTCGTCTGCGAGGTCTGCAGGATCAACCCAGTGGAACCCTGACGGTCGCTGCGCCAGTTGATTTTGGTACTCAGTTTATTGTACCTGTACTGAACAAGATGCGGGCCGCATATGCTGACCTTAAAGTCGAGTTGTTACTGGGCAGTCATTTTGAAGATCTGACTGCCAATGGCATTGATGTAGCAGTACGTGTTGGCATGCTGCCGGATTCAGGGTTGATCTGCAGAGGGTTGGGCACTGCTGAGCGTGTACTGGTTGCCAGCCCGGGTTATCTGGAACAGATTGATGGGGTAACGGATCCATCCGGGCTGAGTCGGTGCCAGTTTATATTCTATTCGCGCGCTCAGGCCAACAGTCAGGTAAGTATAAAAAAAGGTGAAACAACATCACGAGTCAAAGTGTCAGGGGGCTTTACAGTTAACAGCGTGTCTGCAGTTCGACAGCTGGTTTTGGCTGGTAAAGGGGTACACCTTGGGCCGCGTTGGGCCTTTGAAGAAGCGCTGAATACAGGTGAGCTGGTGGCACTGTTACCTGACTATCAGTTGGAAGGGTTTCCAATCCATGCTTTGTATCGACCCGGAGGGTATGTTCCTGCCAAGATCCGGTGTTTCATCGATATGATAAGCCAGCATTGCAAGCACAGCTTTGATACCGGAACAGGTGCGTGATGATATGTTCAGCAGAGCCGTTATCAACCTTCGAGTACTTTGTACACTGAGTCATGAGAATGTATGTTGGGTGATTATATCAAAGCGTTGAGCAACCTGCTCCCTTGTGTCAGCGGATCGACTGGATTGTCGCCATATTGCTGTTTCAAAAAGTTGATAAAAACGCGCGATTTTTCTGGAATATACTTATTCTCTGGGTAAATAACATGGACACTTAATGGTTGTTTAATGGCGTCTTTCATTAGCTGAATAAGCGTACCTTCAGCTAGCTCTTCTTCGACCAGAAACTTAGGGATCAATGCAATCCCGGCGCCGGATTTGACCAGTGTCTTCAGAATATTGGGGCTGTTGACTGAAATCGGGGCTGACGTAAACAATGCATCCCATTGATCGGTATCTTTGTCATCTACCCAGTCGTTAATTGGCATTTTCTTGTCAATGAGCCAGACATGCGCATTGAGATCTCTGACGCACTCAGGTTGACCGTGTTGTTTTATATACTCAGGTGTTGCGCATAACACCATCGGAAACTGGCATATTTGTGTTGCTACAAAGTCCTGAACTTCAGTGGAGCCTACCCTGATAGCCAGATCGAAACTCTCTTCGACTAAATCGACTTTGCGGTTATTCAGTTCTAAATCCAGCTGGATATCAGGATATAAAGACATAAACTTAGGTAACTTGGGCGCTAGAACTTGTTCTCCGAATGTCACCGAGGTAGTGATCCTGAGCAGACCTGTACATTTAGTGCTTTCCTCACTGACCTGATCCACCAGTGAGGTATATTCGTTCAATACGTGGACGATACCATGATAAAAATGTCGTCCAGCCCGAGTCATAGAAACCTTTCTGGTTGAGCGGTTAAATATCTTGGTTGCATGTTGATTTTCAACCGCATTGACGTATTTACTGACAACGGACTTCGAAATACCCAGTCGTAAGGCTGCTGCCGTAAATGAGCCGGTTTCAGCGACCGCGATAACTGCTCTAAAGCCTTCTATAGTGTCCACAAGTTAGGTCCTTTTGTTTTCGTTTTGTGTGATCAGTGTTTTCGTTTTGTATGTTTATTCTATGAAAATTTTAATGTCTAATGCTCCGCATGTCACCAATATAGGGAGCATTAGGTTGCTATCATGAGTAATATTCAGCTGTACTATCACCCGATGTCAGGGCACAGTCACAAGGTTCTCACTCTTGCATCAATGTTAGGGTTAAACATAGAGACATTGACCGTTGACTTAAAAACCAAGGCACATTTGTCTGACTCATTTTTACGTCTTAACCCAGCCGGCAAGATACCTGTGTTGGTCGATGGAGACAAAACGGTCACCGACTCCCACGCTATCTTGTTTTACCTTGCTCAACAATACGACCAACAGCGAATCTGGTATCCAGATGATCTGTCAACTCAGGTTGAGATCCAGCGCTGGTTTGCATTCTCTGCGGGCGAGCTGTGCACCGGCCCTGTCGCGTTAAGAGGGATCCGAGTACTGGGTAAACCAGGCAATGAAGACCAAGCTATGCAAATGACTATCAAATTGTTTTCTCTTATGAGTAAACAGTTGGAGCAGCAGGCATGGCTGGCAGGCTCACACGCCACCCTTGCGGATATTGCGCTATACAGTTACGTCGCTTTGGTTATCAAACTTGAGCCAAGTCTGAGCGATTTTCCACGCGTACTTGACTGGGCTTCACGTTTCGAGCAGCTGCCCGGTTATCGCACATTACCAGAAAAATAAACCTGCATTGTATGTAATTGGAGGGGCCATGAACAGCTACATACGCATAAAAAATAGAGTAAATACACTAATTGACCATCACCTGTTGATGGCCGTTCCATTGGTTTTGTCTGGTGTAGTAAGTGCATCAGTGCAAGCTGCTTGTCCGGCTGATTATCCAGAGGAGGGGGCAATTAAGAAGCATATTGAACATGATGATATTGCAAATGGAAAGGCGACTTTAAAGCAGATCCATAAAATGGGTCGCGATCTTTTCGTTGCCAAATTTAATAAATGTGATGGTCAAGGGCGGCCGGCTACGACTGGCGGTGGCGTGAAACGCGCGCCGGATCAGCCCGCTTTTATTCGTACCTCATCACCCGAAACGAATTCCTGTGCCGGGTGTCACTCTCAGCCAGCCATAGGTGGATCAGGCGAGTTTGTGGTCAACGCTTTTATTCTGGCACAGCGTTTAGACCCGGTTACTGAGTCCGTTTCTAATCAGTTTAGTAACGAAAGAAACACTCCGGGCATGCATGGTGCGGGTGCCATTGAAATGGTAGCCCGTGAAATGACCTATGATCTGCGTGCCCAGGCCGAAGCCCTGCCTGACGGGGAACACACCTTAATCTCAAAAGGAGTGTCCTTTGATATCCGCAAGGAAGGCGGATTGGTGGTGGAAAGTGAAGGCATTAACACCGATCTGATGGTCCGCCCATTTAACCAGTCGGGCAACATTGCCACTTTGCGTCACTTTACCGTTGATGCAATGAACCATCACCACGGCATGCAGGCAGAAGAGCGTTTTGATTTAAACCCGGGCAAAGGATTCGATAAAGATCACGATGAAGATGGTGTGGAAAGAGAGTTATCGGTCGGTGACATCACGGCACTATCGGTGTATCAGGCCAGCTTACCTGTGCCGGTTCAGGTGATGCCGCGAGCCCGTGCTGAGCGCAAAGCTGTGCGTCTTGGCAAGCGTAAGTTTAACGAGATTGGCTGCAACAGCTGCCACGTACCGGCACTTAAGCTGGATACGCCGGTGTTCTCTGAGCCCAGCCCGCTTAATGCGTCTCATACTTTCCGTGATACCAGTCGTTCAGTGCGCTGGGATATGACCAAGCAAGGCCCAAAGCCTCGCTTAAAGAAAAACCCTGATGGCAGTGCCACAGTTTGGGCCTATACCGACCTGAAACGCCACAATTTGTGTGATCCGGTTGAGCGTGAAGATGCCATTCGCTTTTTCTGTAATGAGACACTCGATCAGGCTCGCCCGTCACAGGATGGTCGTCCCGGCAGTGAGTTCTTTATTACCAGAAAGCTATGGGATGTAGGCAGTTCAGCGCCTTATGGTCACCGGGGTGATATCACGACCATTACTGAGGCCATCCTGTACCACGGTGGGGAGGCACGCCAAAGCCGTGACCACTTCTCGCTATTACCGCTTTCTGAGCAAAAGAGCATTATTAAATTTTTGAAATCGCTACAAGTTGTAGAAAAATAAGATACCTAAGGAATGAGCATGTCTGAGAGTAAATTAGTTTCACTGGTGAAGCGCGATGATATTCCGTCTATTCGCACTATCGAGGTTAACGGTGTTGAGCACTGGTTAGGCCACGTTAAAGACTTCACCAAACATGAAGGGCTAACAGAGTTTTTGCCAAAGGATAATCGTATTTCGATGGCCTGGGTCAGACTGGAAGCTGGTGAGCAGCTGGATGAGCATATCCATCCTGTGGAATCGATGATCTTAATTTGTGAAGGCGGCGCGTCTACGCTTGGCGATGTAGAAACAGAAATGGGCGCGGGGGATGCACTGCTGGTTCCACCTGGCCGCCCCCATGGTTTTATCGGCGCAGAGCCCGCGGGTTTCTGGGGCCTGTCATTACAATTCGATTCCCGTGGATTATATGAAGACATAGCCGATCCCTGGGCGACGTTCCATGAAGACGAAAACTATGAATTGAAGCACGCCGATACCATAGTCGACAAACTGTTCCAGAAGAACGAAATCTTTAAAGATCGTTTCGATAAACATCGCTTGTTTGCGTTGGTAAATAAAGGGCTGCTAAACGACAGTGAGACAAGAAATCGTTTCCTGGATTGTTTTCAGGTGTGGTCAAATCACTTCCAGAAAATGGTGTTTAACCGATATCTGACCAGTGCCGAGGGGGCACATTTAGATCTGGCCTGGGACCACTTAATTGAAGAGTTCGGTCACAATATGGACTTAGCTTCCAGCCGGGATTCGAGCACGCGTATTTTTGATCCGGTCCTTGAAGCGACCAGTAGCTGGTTCTGCAGTATTTTAAACCGCTTGTCTGACATGCAAAAGTTGGTTCTGATCCACCTGGTGGTTGAAGCCTCAGCCACTGTATTCTACAAGCATGTAGCGCCTGTGATGTCAGAAACACAGCATTCTCGCCATTTCCATGAGCATGACGATGGCGACCACGAACACGTCAAAATGGGCTATGACTTTGTGCGTCGTCAGACACCCAGTCTGAGTGAGGCAGAAGGTTTGCTTGAAATTCAGGAGCAGGGTTGGTCCATGCTGATGTCGGTGATGAGCCGAATCGCTGACTTAGTGGTGTATGGTTCAGAGCGACAGTCAAACAGCAACGCAGAGCAAGCAACTAAGCAACCGGCAGCTGAGCTTGAATCATGAGTGAGTTCCAAGGATGGCCTGATGCGGGTGTGCGCAGGCTTCCCCAGCACATTTATGCCGACAAGGATAACTTTCAGCGTGAGCTGGACGCCATATTCTTCGCCGATTCCTGGAACTATGTGGCATTAAGCTGTGAGGTGCCAGAGCCGGGCGATTATATTCTGAGCTCGGTAGGCAATGTCGGTGTGATTGTGTCGAGAGACCGCAAAGGGGCTATTCGCGTTTTTGTGAATCGCTGTACTCATCGAGGCGCGCGGTTATGTGAGAAACGAAAAGGCAACAACAAGCTGTTTACCTGTCCGTATCACGAATGGCGTTTTAATCTGGAGGGCCGCCTGGTGGGCGTGCCTTTGAGTCAGGGGGTGAAGGGAAAAGGGGGAATGTCGGCGCAGTTTGATCCGCAAAATCATGGTTTGAAACAGCTAAATGTATGTGAGCGCCACGGTGTGGTGTTTGCCAGCTTTAGTAACGACATGGTGCCGCTTGAGACCTATCTGGGCCCTAAGATACTGCGTTACTTTGACCGTGTCTGTGATGGCCGTCCCTTAAAGGTGATTGGCAAGCACAAGCACGTTGTTGCCGGGAACTGGAAGCTGCAAATTGAGAATGTGAAAGACACCGTGCATGCGGCTATTTTGCACTCATTTTTCACCTTGTTTGGGATCTGGCGGTCAGATCAGGAAACGGAGATCGTGGTTGAGGACAAAGGCATGCACAGTGTGCTGGCTTCTACGGCCACATTTAGCAAGCAGCAGACTCACTCAGAAGAAGTTGATTCGGAGTTTTCATTACTTGATCCGAGTTTGATAGCCCATGAGGCCGAGTTTTCTCATGCGACTGGCGCTGTCATGACTATCTGGCCAAACCTGATTTTTCTGCAGCAGCTAAATTGTTTGGTCATGCGCCATGTGGAACCGGTTAGTCAGGATAAATGTGTAAAAACCTGGACTTTCTTTGCGTATGAAGACGAAGACCCAGCACTGACGGCACGACGGGTTAAACAGGCCAATTTACTGGGAGCGTCGGGCCTGGTCACCATAGATGACAATGAGATCCTGGCTTCCTGTCAAGTGGGTTTACAGCAGCGATCAGAGTTTGAATGCGCCATTGAATATGGTGAAGGCTCGTCAGATTGCGATCATATGGTGTCGGAATCAGCGATCCGTGGGTTCTATAACTATTATCGTCAGGTGATGGAGCTGTGAGCATGGAAGAAATGTTGAAAACCCTGTTGCTGGAGCGCTCTGTTCGCGAATTTTACCGGCGCTATCACGCCCAACTGGACCAGCAAATGTTGACCCAGTGGCCAGACTTTTTTACCGAAGACGCCAGTTACTTAGTGACCAATCGAGCCAACTTTGAAGAGGGGATGCTGGTATACAACGTGTTTTGTGAAGGCAAAAAAATGTTGATAGACAGAGCGCTGGGCCTGCAAAAGGCGGTCTGGTTTCGTGATCGATTGCAACGTAGGTTTGCGGGCAGCATAGAGATCACGCACCAAAGTGAACATGCACTAGACGTGGTGAGCAGCTTTATGGTCACTGAATCCCGACAGGGAGAGCCTTCCACTTTGTTGCTTACCAGCGAAAGTCAGGACAGCCTGAGTATCGCACCAGACGGTACGCTGCAATTTTCAAAGCGGCTTTGCATTATAGACGCAGAAGTGTTACCTGATTCGATAATTTACCCAATCTAACCGAGTGGGAGATGATGTGATGAATTCACAAGCTATGCAGGCGCCAAGCCACCCGATGAAGCGCGTTGCGGTTATTGGCGCAGGGTTATCTGGCCTGGTAACCACCAAAGAGCTGATAGATCAAAGTCACACTGTGGTGTGTTTTGAGCGCAGTGATGACATTGGTGGGGCCTTTTATAACAAAGAAAACGAAGGCGGGATCTATAACGACATCCACCTGACGGTTTCTAACTTTTTTATGGCGTTTTCCTCGTTTCCGCCAAGAGAGAAGAATCGCAAATACTGGACTGCCAGTGAATATATCGAGTATCTGCAAGATTTTACCGAGCATTTCAGACTGAGAAAGTTCATCCGCTTTAACACTGTCATTGAGTCTGTTGAGCCAGTTGGCACACAAAAATGGCGGGTGACTTATTTTAAAAACGGTGAACGTAAAGAAGAGTTGTTTGATTCTGTGGCGGTGTGCAGTGGCAAATTTCGCAACCCATTACTGCCGTCTGTTCCCAACATGGAGCAGTTTAAGGGGACCATACACCATAGTTTTGATTTCAAAGAAGCGTCAAAATTTAAGGGTAAAAAGGTGGTCTGCCTGGGGCTGGGAGAGTCTGGCTCTGACGTGGTGCACCAAATTGCGCAAGTTGCGCAAGAGACTCATCTGGTGGTTAAGCGCCCCAAGAGCATTATTGCCCGGGTTATTCTGGGTGATACCGGAGACTCCAGAACCACACGAGCTGCGCATTACTCGTTTTTGGTCAACCATTCGCTTTTTGAGGCCACGCTGAAGAAACGCATTATGAATAAAGGCTTGAAGGTAAATGAGCAGAAGCGTCAACGACCTTTAAGCGCATTTTGGATGTGGAAGTTTCTGGTTAAATACGGCCTGCACGGCGAATTCAGTAATAAGAATGATATTTGGTTGCAGGATCTGGAAACCGGGCAAACCCAGCTGCATTTGTTTTCTGTAAAGCGTTTTGCTGAGAATGGTGTTTATCTTCACGATGGCCAATTTATTGAATGTACCGATGTGATGATGTCGACCGGCTATGAGACGCAGTTTGACATGATCCACCACAGCGCAGCACAAGATGCGGCGAAGAATATCCGCTCTAACTTTTTGCACATGATCCACCCGACATTAAGAGACAGCCTGGTCTGGATTGGATTTGCCCGTCCGGATGTCGGGGGCGTTCCGACCATTGCCGAGTTACAGGCACGTTTATATGCCCGTGTTTTGGCGGGTAAAACAGAGCTGGCTGATTCGCACACTCTGCAGCGGCGCATTGAGGAATATCAGCAGGAATGTCGGGAGCAGTTTTGTCTGGAACCAGACCGTTCTGAAAATGTGCGCTACTACCGATTTACCGGTGAACTGGCCCGGACGCTGGGCGTAGAGCCCAAATGGTATCACTTGTTGCCAGACCCCAGGCTGATCTTCAACTTTTATCATGGCAGCTTAGTCGCCGCGCAATTTAGATTAAGCGGACCAGGGAAAGATCCTGAGGCGGCCAAGGCGATGATCCGCCGGGTCGGTCTGATGCAGGTACCAACCTGGCATAAGTTCTTTTTCTTTGGCCTCACCAGTGCTTTGAGTTTGATAGCACCTGTGGTACGTAAGGTCGTAAAGATGTTGAAAATGCAAGATCACAACTGGAATGACTACAAACAGTTTCGTTGTGTGGCTGATATCCTTGCGCATCAATGGCCATCGGGGCAGGCTTTCCCGTTGAATAAGACTGGCACTTTGGCTGAGTTGTTTAGTCAGACGTACGAATATGAAGGGTTTAAGTTTTTCTTACATTCTGAATATGAGGTGCCTTTGCGGTTGCTTTCGCCCTCTGCGTCCATTAAAGACATTGATGATTTTTTGCGCTTTCAGGAAGGCGCAGCGCCGCTGGAGGAAAAGACTTAATACCAATTTGCTTAATTAAGTGTTCTATTTTGAGGCGAGAAAATAGGGTCGGTAACACCGCTCCCGCGTCCTGCTATTGCTGAGGCACCTACATCCATATAGGCGAGGCAAAAATTTGCGAACTTATACCTTAGGTAAAGGCTCTAAATGAGAAATTTTTAACACAGTTAGCGCCATATTTGCTCCTTCAAATTGAACAGGTATTAAGTGAAATTGGTATAATACTCCCTTTTAGAATGCTGGACGTAGCTGTGACACTACTGCCCGTAGCAAAGCCATGCCTGTTTAACAGCGCATGGCTTTTTTCGTTTGGGTACCGGTATTGATTGTTGAGACTGTTGAGCCGCGGACACGTATTCTATTGTATTGACATTCAGCCTGGTGGTAGCTCAAACCATAGTGCCTCAAGTGGTGCTGTTGCCTCCACCGTGACAGATTCCTGCGCTGTCAGACCAATGGCATCGCCCGGTTCCAGGCGTATTTCACCTGAGTGGGCGGTACCCTCGACTATATGCAGATAACCCCAGCGATTATGCGTGTTCAGTGTGTAGGTATCGCCTTGTGGCAGCATGAGACGATGCAGGCTGGCATCCTGATGAATGACCAGTGAACCGTGCTGGCCATTAGGGGTTACAAGCGGGGTAAGTGGCCCGTCTTGTTCTATATTGGCCTGCGCATAACTGGGACTGAGCCCTTTTACATCAGGGCGGATCCAGATCTGTAAGAAACGGGTCTGCTCCGTGGCAGAATGATTGTATTCAGAGTGCGCGATCCCGGTGCCTGCGCTCATCAGCTGGACGTCACCTGCCGGAATGATGTGGTGATTCCCCCGACTGTCTTTGTGCTCCAGTGCACCTTGTAACACATAAGAGATAATTTCCATGTCACGGTGGGCATGCGTATCAAACCCCATACCTGGTGCGACCGTATCGTCATTGATAACGCGTAACATGGAAAACCCCATATGCTTTGGGTCGTAATAATGGCCAAAAGAAAATGTATGTTGGCTATGCAACCAGCCCAGATTAACCTGGCCTCGCTCGGAAGCGCGTCGTATTGATGGCATAAGTGCTATCTCTGAAAGTGGAATACCATGACTGTAACACTTAGTTAAGTAGAATAAAATGCGTCATTATCGGTGCTTTCATTCTGTTTAAAAGAATGAATGTGGTGCGACTGATTTCGTGCCTGAGTGGATGTATATGCTAGAGTTATAGTGTTCGAAATATGCCAGTGAATTCTGTTTCCGGGAGTGTTATGTCGTCTTTACAGCAATTTATTCCATCACCCGTCATTGCCGTCGCTACGGCATATCAAACGCACCTTGGTGGTATTGATGTCTTTATCTGTTTTGCTCAGATAGATGAAGGTAACCAGTTGTCGCTCGAGCTGCGAGAAAGCCATCAGTTGAGTGTGGGAGATTTGGTCACTGTGCATCTGGATAACCGCACCGGCGTGAGTGAATATGATGCTGAGCTGAGTGTCTATCGTTTGTCTTATAAGGGGCGAGTTACGGCGTTGAATAATACTGAGGTCACCTTAGCACCGCTTGAGTACCAGGTTTATTATGGGATTTCAGTAGCGCTGGAATATCGGGCGCCGGGGTATGAATTCCCGGAAGATCCGCGCGTGCAAAACCCCTTGCCCTGTACACCTTTAACCGCAACGCCTGTGATGGACGAAGAAGAGCATGACAACAAAGTTGGCGTGCTTATCACCAAAGCACAGTCGCAACCACACACTACCGTGATGGCGTTTTTATCCAGTACTGATGACGATGTCTTTTTTATCACTTTGCCACAAACTTTTAAATCCAGCCTGATGAAACGCGACAATCAGTGTTACTTTGCCATCGACAACCGTGCCAGTTTTACCTTTGAAAACTATGTCGAGTGGAACTATTCCATTATTACCGGGCGGGTGCATCAAATAGCCACCAACAGTACTTTGTTTAATGAAGTGAGAGAGTTGTTTATCTCTAAAAATCCCTGGGAAGTAGGCTTTTTTAGTCATCCTGACATTGAGATGTATCACCTGAAGGCAGAGAAAGTGGTATGTCCTAAGCGGTGAGCCAGCCTGTTGGTTAAAGAAGACGGCCAATGATATTGCGCTGCGAAGTTTGCTAATAGCAAGTCAGAATTGAACTGAGACTAGATCAAAAAGCACCTCGTTGAGGTGCTCTATGTATTTTCAAGTATCAGAATTGAAAACAGTCACTACAGTGTTGGGCCACATGTAAACTCTTTACCCTGGTGGCAAGAGAACTCAATGCAGTGAGTACGCCCGTAACCGCTCGGGTTTGTAGGGTCACATACTGGAGTTAGGGCACCGGCACCTGCTACGTTAGGTGTCATGTTGGCAGGTAGATTAGTGTTATCTGCTGATAAAGCCTTCATTTTCTTTTTATTTAATTTTAATTTCATCATCATTTCCTTGTTTATTAAAATTATATGTACACGCCGTGTACCACCGTAACCTAACTCAGCTACTTAATGAGTGCAAGGCTTTTTGGGATAATTTTAGGGACGATCTTGCTTTGAATGGTGTTTGGTACATTGTCTGGCATAGCTGTCGCCTTTAAATAGATATCGGCGCAAGGTCGGCATGACGCGGGTGTATTGTCTGGCAAAGTAGTCGTCTGCAAATAGATGTCGGCTCAAGGTCGGCATGACGCTGGGGAGTGGGTGTATTGTCTGGCAAAGTAGTCGTCTGCAAATAGATGTCGGCTCAAGGTCGGCATGACGCTGGGGAGTGGGTGTATTGTCTGGCAAAGTAGTCGTCTGCAAATTGATGTCGGCTCAAGGTCGGCATGGCGCCGGGGAGTGGGTGTATTGTCTGGCAAAGTAGTCGTCTGCAAGTAGATACCGGCGCAAGGCCGGCATGACGCTGGGGAGTGGGTGTATTGTCTGGCAAAGTAGTCGTCTGCAAATAGATATTGGTTCAAGGCCGGCATGACGGAGTTACAGTGACTGGATGTTTTTCTGAGCCACAAGAAGGTATTGGGTTGTGTCGCTCAGTCAGCTTAACAGGTCATTTTTTAGCGTAAAATGCCGGATCATGTCATACAGAACAACACGCTTTTCCTGTTCAGCCACAAGAAGGGATTTACCGCTCAATGTTAAGCAAAAAAGTCCATGTTAATAGTATTAAAATGGGCTGTTTTATCATCAGTTAGAATAACCATTGCTTAGTGTTCATTGTGCTCTCGTAACCATTCATCACTTTTTCATAAGCGATTTTATCCAATAATTATAATAACTTGCAGGCCACCAACGCAGAGCAACACAATGGGTGGCCGGATATGGAACAGCAATTTAAAGATCGCAGAGCAGAACTTTTAGTACAAAAAATGCGCCGTACCGAGCGCTTTATGAATCATCAAGGGCTTGAAAAGACAGCGGTGTCATTTGGTGATGAACAACTAGAATTCATTGAGCACGCTATGGTCGACGGACTCAATGAAGACACCATACGTACCATTGACTTCCACCGCCGCTGCCTGGCTGCGGGCATAGACAATGGTCGCCATTACTGGTGCTTTAAACAGGGCGAGCAATTGGTGGGTATGTCCGGCTATCACTATCGGTTGTGGGACCCAAAAAGCATTGTATGGGGTGGCTGGTTTGTTGCCGACCAGAATGTGTCACCTTTGGTAAAAATGGCGATGCTGCTTGATACGCTTAAGGTACTACTGGAAGAGACCAACTACGAAGAGTTGTACATCGAGGTCTTCGCCGACACTGAGCAGTCAAATATTCTCAATATCTATCATTCTTTACAGTTCACGTCGCTCGGGCGTTTTGAGAGTTTCTACGGGCCGAAGCAGGATATGGTGGTGATGAAACTGGAGCTGGCCGAGGTCAGGGCACTGTGGTTAAACACCACTCGTCCACTTGAGCGAGTGCAGTAGCATGCTGCTTCTGTATGTTGAATCTGGAGCCGGTTCGCGAGCACTGGCACTGGCGCTGGCGAACAGCTTTCGTCAGCAAGGTGAACTGGTCGAGCTGATGTCAGTATCAGAGCTGTTACCACAGTGGCTATCCGACATACTCTTTGGCCAATACTATGAGTGGTGTATGTCGGGCAAGCAACATCACAGTAAGTTGTATGCCAGTCGCTGGTTCTACCCATTTCTCTATCAGTTGTTACCTATATGGCTGGCGTTCAAGGGAAACAATAAATTGAGCGAAGCCAAAGCGGTGCTTCGTCGTCACAATAAAGTGGTGGCATGCAGTTATTACGGTGCTTTTTTTGCCCGCTACTTTGCCAGACTGGCAGGACACGAGGTTGAGATCAGTGGCGTGTTAGGCGACTATCAAATTTCTAATGGCTGGCGTACCCCTTTAACACGCCTGTTTATTTCTCATCAGTATGACCATCCGGTACTGGACTGGCATCGCGCCAGAGGGACCCGCATTTTACCCCTGGGTATCCCCACCAAGGGCACGCAGGATGTAACTATTTCACCTAAAACCGCAGTCCAGACATGTGGTGCGCGACTCAGTGTTTTGCTGTGTGGCGGCGGCTGGGGGTTGGGTATTTCTGCCTCTACCGTTGCGCTGCTACTGACACAAGCGCAGTTTGGAAAAGTGACCGTTATTTGTGGTCAGAATGTGGCGCTGTATGAGCAGCTGAAAACACGTTTTGGCAATGACATTACACAGCAGCGATTAGAGCTGACAGGGTTTGTGCCTGACATGCAACTGTTTTATGCGCAAGCCGACATCATCATCACAAAAGCAGGTGGTCTGACGCTGACAGAGGCGGCGCTGGCTAATACCTGTTTGATCATTCACGGCGCTTTACCCGGGCAAGAGCAACACAACCGCGCGGTGTTTGTCGCACAGGGCGCTGCGTTGAATGCTCAGTGCGAGCAGGAGCTGAGTGAGTTGCTCAGCCGCTTGCAGACATCTGCCGAGCTGCGCAGGCAGACGGCTATGCGAGCAGCCTCTTTGGTTAATGCCAATGCATCACAACAGATTTGTCATTATTTACTCGCAAGTAGCAGATAAGATTGTAGGAGTCGATTATGTGGACTAAAAAAGCCACGCAACTAGCGGTCAGCGAATTACCGCAAGCACATCAGAACTTTATGGCCAGAAACCCGGGCTTTACCGCTCATCATCAGGCCAGTACCGAACGCGTGGCTAATGCCCTGAGACGCTATGCCGCGAGCGGAAAAATTGAAGCAGATAATATCTGTAAGCTGGTAATTAAAATGACCAGTAGCTGCAACCTGCGCTGTGAACAATGTTTTCAATGGCGTGAAACCGGTTTCCACCATGGTCTGGATCCCACTGCTATTCCCTATGATCAGAGTGGGCACCTGTTTGATTTTGTTGAGCGTCAACGCTGCGACATTATATTAACCGGGGGGGAGCCTACCTTACACCCCGACTTTCCAAAGTTTCTTAGCCGCCTGGCCGAAGCTGGGTGTTTTATCTACATCTGCACCAACGGCCTGATGATTAAACGCCACTTTGAGGTACTCAGTAAGTATCACGACCAGTTGGCTTTTTTGATCTCTATCGACGGTCCAAAGGATATTCATGACTCGATCCGGGGAAAAGGCACTTATAACAAAACAATGGCGGGCATTAAGCTGCTGGCAGAAGGCAAAAAAGAAGGCAAACAATGGCTGATTGGGGTGGAAAACACCATGATGGCCAAGAACCTGGACAGAGCGACTGAGTTACTGAATGAATGCGAGCAGGCGGGTGTTGACTGGATGATCTACAACCACCTGTGGGTGGTGGACATGATGGCACGCAGTGAATATCACCGTTTTTGTGAGGACTACGACACCGTACCAAATTCCTATACCGGGTTCGATATGGGGGATTTTCGTGCGGATTACATTGAGAAGGTAATCGAGACCATAGACACATTACGTGCTTATCCCGCGCAGATCCCGGTGTTATTCGGACCAGACTACGATGCTGACGAAATTCGCCAGTACTATCGCGGCAAGATGCCAGCACGACCTCACTACCTCAAAATGGGCGTTAAGCTGGACGTCGACATTGGCGGCAAGCTGGTGATGACCAAACAGTTCCCGGATCTGATCTTTGGCAATGTGCTCGACACGCCCATTGAGGAGTTAATTGCTTCCGAACCTTATCAACGAGCAGCTAAAACAATGCGTCAGCAGAGCCTTAAAGTGCTTAATGCCTGCCCCGACGCGCATAACTTTTTGCTCTAGAGGTGCCTATGTTGTCAGTGATCTTGCCGGCCCACAATGAAGCAGAGGCGCTCGCAATCAGTTTACCTGCGCTGGTCGCTCAATTGCCCGAAAACGCAGAACTGATAGTGGTTTGTGATCGTTGCTCTGACGCAACAGCAGAGATCGCTCGCAGATATACGGAGCTGGTTTTTTCCATTACCGCGGGCAGTGCTGCGGCGGCCCGTAATTACGGAGCAGAGCAGGCAAAAGGCGAGATGTTTTTATTTCTTGATGCCGATACGGTATGCAGTGAAAACGTGCCTGAACTGGTGGGGCAGCTTGCCCTGGGCACCGGCAATTCAGTATACGGAACCGCGCCGCTACAAAGTGACAGTGGTCACTGGTTAGGTCGTTTTATTGCGGCCGACATTAACCGTTTTAATCGTCGACATCAAAGCATGGGTGGTAATTGTTTTGTCGCAGCAGGCTTATTCAGGGCTGTGGATGGCTTTAATACGCAATTATTGCGTGGTGAGGACACCGATCTGGGTGTGCGCTGCCAGCGTCAGGGGGGACAGTATGTGTGGCTAAAAGGCGGCCATTTTGTCCATAACGAGCGCAAGTTTCGTACCCACGGCTACGTCAGATATTACTGCTCTTTGGTGCTCGGTGGTTTGCTTTGGCAACTTTCTGAGCGGCTTTATGCCCGCAGTCTGGGAGGCCAGGCATGATAGACAAGTGCAAAGCCTTATGGCAGGTACTGTCACTCAAACTGGTGCTGTTAAGCAGCCTGAGTGCCTGTACCACCATTTTTATACTGCATACATTTACCATGGCACTGCAACTGGATAGCACGAATTCAGCCAACCTGATGCAAGGTGCACTGTGGTTTGTTGTGGCTTTTTGCGCTTTTGTTGTGGTTCAGCTCACTTTTCAGCGCAGCGTGATCCGGCTAACTGAAACCACCATCAAAAAGGTTCGGCTGGATATTCTGGACGCAGTGCGTCATGCCCGGTTGCAAATGGTTGAACAATTTGGCCAGGAGCGGATTTTGTCGGCGATTGCTTACGATGCCAATACGCTCAGCCAGCTGAATCAGTTTATTGCACTGAGTGTGGGTCACTTGTTTACTGTGGTAGCAGCACTGGTTTATATGTTTGTGATTGCGCCTGTGGGGGCACTTCTGGCGCTGGGGTTGATGGCCGTGGCGGTCATTGTTTATTGTCTGCGCTTTGCAGGTATCCATCAGGGGTATGAACGCGCACGCGAAGCCGAAGATAGTTTTTTTACACATCTGCACGATTTGCTGATGGGGATACGGGAGGTCAAACAAAATGCCACACGCAATGACAGCCTTTACCAAGAATACCTGAGTCGCGATGCGACCGAGGTTCAGCATAACAAAATCTTGGCCGAGTGCCGTTTTGCGCACAATCAACTGATGCTGATGGCCGCATTATACCTGCTCGCCGCTGCGGCGGTGTTTATAGCACCTTTATGGCTTGCTTTATCGCCTCAACAAAGCATTAGTTTTGTGATCATCACTTTGTTTATCGTGAGCCCATTCCACAGCAGTATGGAGTTGTTTCGGGTACTGAGTCAGCTTCAGGTCTCGCAAGACAAGCTGGCTGAAATTAAACAACTGGCCTGTGACGCGAGCGAAGACAATGCGGCGTTTAATCAGGCTTCGTTTTCACATCAGCTGATACTGCAAAAGCTAACCTTTGAATATCAGCAAGGGTTCGCTGTGGGGCCGATCAATCTGACGGTGAATCGAGGTGACATTGTGTTTATTTCCGGTGGAAATGGCTCGGGAAAAACCACTTTTATGCGTCTGCTGAGTGGCCTGTATACGCCAAAGAGCGGACAAGTCTGGCTCGACAACGCTGCGCTGGACAAGGGGCAGTTACTCACTTATCGACAGCTCTTTGCGGGTATTTCGGCCGACAGCGTGGTATTTGCAAATCGCTATGGTCAGCCTATGGCCGAAGAAATGATTAATCAGTGGCTGGAAAGGCTGGAACTGAGTGACAAAGTCCAGTTTCGGGCGGGCCGCTTCACCAATACTCGTTTGTCTACGGGTCAGTTGAAGCGCCTGGCCATGGTGCAGGCTTTGATGGAAGAGCGGCCGATTCTGATGCTGGACGAATTTGCAGCCAACATCGACCCGCAAAGCAGACAGGTATTTTACCGGCAATGGCTACCGACGCTCAAAGCCATGGGTAAAACACTGTTTGTGATCACGCATGATGAGGCTTACTTTGATTGTTGCGACTGTCATTATTTGATGCGGGACGGCCAGCTTCATCCCTATCCGGCACAGACACTGTCATTGGTTAAATCGCACTAAGGAGTGTTATGAAAGACTATCAGTTAACCTGGCTTGAACAGCGGGTGCATACCGAAACGACGGCGGTGCTGGTGCCCTTTTACAATGAAGCAGGCGATAAAACGCACTTTGCCGAGCGACTTGCATATTTTGATGCGCTGGCAGCGCGCTACCCTGAACTCGATATCATCCTGATTGATGATGGTTCTACCGACCAACCTTTTTCGGCCAGTACCGAGCAGCTGACCCATCTTAGTCTTAGCCGGGTGACGCCAAATGGCCAAAAAATTGGGGCACTTTACACCCTGATCAAAGCTTTGCCGCATAAGTACATCATCTTCACCGACTTTGATACAGAGCTTCAGGGCTTGGATAATCTGCCTGAAGTACATCGCAAACTGGCAGCAGATCCGGTATCTATGGGATGTTATTTCAGCATGCGCCCCACAGCGGGCAAAACACCTGCGGTGCAGTTTCAGATGTTAGAATATGCCCTGGAACGAGCCAGCTATCAGTTCAGCAAAAATGAAGGCAGTGTGCCTATCATGCCGGGAGCAGGGTGCTTGTATAAGCGACCCATCATCGCTGATTTATTATCTCGTCATAGCGGGCTGCGCAGTGGTGAAGACAGAGAAACCTGCTTGCTGGGTCTGGAGCTGGGTTATACCGTGTTTTATGCGCCCGAAATAGAGGCACTGACGCAGCCCCCGCAAACCTTTAGTGCGTTGCTACAGCAACGCCGTCGCTGGTCGCAGGGGTTTGTTGAGGTGGCACTGCATAAGGCAGAGTTTTATCGTGCCCAGATGGCAGACAAAACCATTCTGGGCTTGCGTCATCGCATCGACATGATCTCTGTCAGTATCTTTCTTTTGATGCCTTTGATTTTGCTGAGCGCATTTTTGTTTAGCACGGTGGTTGGTGTTGCTTTGGTGCTGGCCTGGACGGCGCTGGGGTTTGTCGAAACCTTCTGGCTGTACAGCAAGGCGAGCAGTGAGTTTCGGACTATCCCTCACCATAAGCTCAAACTCTGCCTTATCCCATTTGCGCGTGTGATACTGGAAGTACCGACCTGGTGGCGGGTAATAGGGCGCGTTTGTTTAAACAAATTACAAGGTAAAGGAGCCTGTGCATGAGTCGCCCTTTATCAGTCCAGGCAGGCAACCCTTATATTGCCGGTGATTATAGTCGGGTGCACAGTCTGGGCATGGACTGTCGACCCAGGCACCTGACCCGTCAACTGGGTTTGGGGTGTCGGCGTGGCCCATTCGACTGGATCGGCGGGCGCTCTGTCGCTGATCTCGACAGAGCATTGCAAACGCGCTGCAAAGAAGTGCTGTTACTGGAAAACTTAACGCCCTACGAGCCCGACTGCAAAGAATATCGCAAGTATGCCGACCCCTCGGCTGGATATTTATCGGCCCACGATTTTGCGCTGGAAAACCACGATTTGGCTCGGGAATATCCGATTTTTCGCGAGAAATTTGATGGGATCTGCGAGCGCTTTTTTACCGAGCTTACCAGCCTCGACAGTGTGTTGTTCTTCCTGAGCGTAGCCATGGAAGAGCATGCCGACTGGCAATTTGAAACACCCGACGAAATCCTGGCTAACACACTGGCTTTAAAAGCAACGCTTGAGCAGGTGTGTCCAAACGCAAAAGTAGGCCTGCTGGTGGCAACCTTTCACGATGAGCTTTCTGAACACAGCCGTCCCGGATTGGCATTTACCCGCAAGTACACTTTTGACAATGATGAGCCCTGGATGGAAGGGCGTGAACTCCAGCACTGGAGTGATATGTTAGTGGGTGTCAACGGATTTTCCGGACTCAGCGTTGTAAAGGAGTCGGCATGAAGCCTGTCACAGTGGCTGATATGGTCGCCCAGATCCTCGAACAACCGACTCAAGCACGGGCTTTAGTTGGCGATGACTGGACATTGACCTATGGTGAGTTGCGAGAACGGGTTGCCTGCTGCCTTGCTCAGCTCAAGGCATTTGAAGTTCAGCCGAATGAGTGTGTCGCCATCTGTGGAGATGATCCGCGACTAAGTGCGGCAGGTATTTTGAGTGCGTTGCTGATGGGATGCCCTTTTGTATGCCTGGATACCCGTTTCCCGGAAGCTCGCAAGCAGCATATGCTGGCACGTAGTCAGGTGCGGGTAGTGCTTTACAGCCAGAATGACCCTCAATTGGGTGTTGCTGGCTGCAAAATTGCCTTGCCTTGCAATCAATCACCTGCTGCGCACTATGTGCATACACCCTCTGCAGACAATATCGATAACGAAAAACGGCGTGTTGCATATCATGTGTACACTTCCGGCAGCACAGGTCAACCAAAAGGCATCAGCATTTCGCGGCACAGCCTGGCTCAGCAGATCCAGGCCGCACGGCAGCAGTATCAGCTTACACCGGATAATCGTGCGTTGTGTATTTTATCCAGTTCGACCGATGCTTATTTGCAGCAGCTGCTGATGTTTCTCTCAGCCGGTGCCTGTGTATACTTTACACAGCGTACAGTCCTTGACCCGGCAGAGTTTGCGGCTGTGTGTATCTCGTACAAAATCACCCATATTGATGTACCACCTAGCCTGCTGGCAACCTTTCTGGCGGATCCGCGTGCTCAAGGCTGGCTTTCGGACATGACGCTTAGCACGGCGATTCTTGGTGGTGAGGAGTTCAGCCACAATATAGTGCGTCACTGGGAGCGGCTAAACTTGTTCGGGCGAGTCGCGCTTTATAACGAATATGGTCCGTCCGAAGCCACGGTGACATCATGTTTGCATCGTGTTACACGGCAGGATCTGCAACGGCAAAGAGTGCCCATTGGTCGTCCGTCGGCAGGCAGTATCTTACTGATCGTTGATGCTCAGAACCGGCCATCCAAAGAAGGGGAGTTACTGATTGGGGGTGAAGGCCTGGCGTTAGAGTACCTGGCTGAGCCACAAAAAACGGCCGATAAGTTTATAACGATGCAGCGGTTAGGCTGTACGCAGCGCTTCTATCGAAGTGGCGATTTGGTCAAGCGGGACGAACAAGGGCTTATCACTTATCTGGGTCGCCAAGACAATCAAGTTAACTTACTGGGACACCGGATAGAGCTTGAAGGTATCGAAGCGGTATTGGATCAATATCCCGGTGTACAGAGTTCAGCGGTGCTGGCTATTGGTAGTGAATTGATAGCCTTTGTTGCCGGAGCGCTGCATGACACACACACGCCTAAGCTACGCAAGACATTGAGCCACTCTTTGTCTGACTACATGTTGCCTGCACAGTTCTACTATTACGCTCAGCTGCCAACCACGACGATTGGTAAAATTGATAAGCAGGCATTACAGCGGACCGCGCAGCAGCGGTTTGTAAAATCTTCCAGGATGGCCTCTGTTTACGAGCTTATTGCACACAGTTTGAGTATACCACTTGCCAGGCTCGCCATGTCTAAAGGGTATAAGGAACAGGGAGGCGACTCACTCAAAGCGTTGGCACTGCAGCTACGTGCTAAACAGCATGGCTGGAGCTTGTCTTTGTCTCAATTACTGAATGACACGCCACTGACTCAGTTGGGAAACAATGAACATACCAGCAGGCTGCTTTTCTCACCTGAGCTGCTCAATTACGCTTTGCCGAATAAACTGGCCATGATCCATGTAGAGCAGATAGCCCGCTGGCAAGTGTGCTCTGTATTGTTTACCCGACAGCAGATCAGCAGCGAAAAAGTGCACCAGGTTGCGCGGATTATACTGCGTAAATACCCCACACTGAGGTTGCGCTTTAATGTGAAAGAGATGACACAATCTATCAGTAAAGGGGCTTTACACCTGACGGATGAGCTTGACGTAGCCAGTTTTGATGACTTTAAACGACAGGCCTGCGATGCATTTAAGTCCTGCCTCTCGGAGTCTTCATTACAGGAACAGTTGGTCACCATTGCCAGCTATCGCAGTCGCTACGGTCATATTGTGGCTGTGGGGCTAAGCCACCTGTTAGTGGACGATATTAGTCTTCAGGTGCTCAGCGACGATCTTCACAATCTGCTGCATGCGCCGCGACAATTTGACAGGCAGCGAGACTGGGCGTTGCTGCATTGGCAGCAGCAATGGCATCGTGCAGTAATGGCTGGCCGGTTTGACGGGGATCTCGTTTACTGGCGACGGGCGCTCAGCGACAGGGGCGCTTTTTGTCAGAAAGCAGAACGTAAACTCAGGCAGTTGGACAGGCTGCAATCTATCCGCAATCAGGCTGTACTGGCGGAACCGGAGCAGGTAGAGGCCCTGACGTCATGGCTTGCTCAGCAAGGTCAGTCTTTGCAGAGCATTCTTTTTGCGGCATTGGCTCACAGTTACCTGAGGTGCACAGCAGAAAAGTCTATGGTGGTGGCGCTTGAAAACAACGGCAGGCAACCTTTAAAAGATCCAGAGTGCGGCATAACCGTCGAAGCAGGACAGGCCGTGGGCTGGTTTGCTCAAAGCGCTCCTTTGTTGCTGCATAGTTGTGAGTCTGTTAAAGCGCAATTCGAAACGACCTGCACGGACTTACTTGCACTTCCGGTTGGCGGGCACAGTTATGGCTGGCTGAGTTTATTCAGCAAGGACGCGTCTTTTAAAGTGCTTGTTCAATCTCAGGCGCCAAGAATATCGGTGGCTTTTGCCGATCATATTGAACTGCCAGAGCAGCAATTATTTGCTCAGCCAAGGCTGGGTTTGAGTGCAACCGACTGGCTCACCGACGCAGAGGTTTTTTCCTTTGGGCAACTCTATCACTGGTTGCAGATCCGCTTTGTGCGTGAGCAAGAGGGCGGTTTGACAGTAGAATTGAAAAGTGATGCTGGTATTGTAAGTCAGCGTTGGCTTGACGTGCTATCAGCGCATCTGGTCAAGGCTTTTAAGCAGTTGAGTTTTGGATAACCCCCTTATTTGCCAGAGCTGAACGCTTTGATTTGTTGCGTAAAATTAGAGTCTTCGGTTAAAGAGCGTGTTATGGTCTAAGCTGGTAAGTGTTGTGTGAGGGGAACTATGCGCTTTTTTCGTTATTGTATGAGCTTTTTGCTGATCAGTGTAGTGTGCCTGGCGCCATATTTAGCCCTTGCACAATCCTGCGATCAAACGGTCACTGTCAGTGCCAGTGACAACTGGCCGCCATACTCTTATCGAGTGGGCGAGCAGTATCGGGGCCTGGATATAGAGATCCTGGAGCTGGTTCTGAAACATGCCAATTTATGTTGGCGCTATGTGTCCTTTCCCTCTTCAAGCCGGGCTTTTGAAGAGTTTAAAAAAGGCAAAGTCGATGTGATTTTTGCAGCCAGCTTCACGCAGGAACGACGCAAATTCTCTGAATTCAGCGTGCCGTACCGGGATGAAGTCATGCAATTGTTTCGCCACGCGGATAACCCCCTGAGCCCGCAACATGCATTTGCACCAACCCTGCACTTTTTGACCAAATCGCTTGTGGCTGTGAATCGTGGCAGTGTCTATGGCGAAGCATTTTCCCGCGTTGCTCAGCAGTGTCCTGATTGTGTGGTCGATATCAATTTAGCGACAGAGCGCTTTAATTTGCTGGTGCGAAAGCGTGTTGATTACGCGGTGGAAGATTTGTTCACCGGCATTTACCTGATCAACCGGGAACCCTATAAAGCACACGTCAGGGCAAGTCGTTTAACTGTACATAAAAACCCCGCACATTACATGATCCGGCCGGGCTTGTTTAGCGAGAAACGGTTACAGCAGTTCAATCTGGCCATCGAACGTAATCGGGCTGCCATCGATGAACTAATTGACCTGCATTTTCAGCGTTTGTTATCCGGCTCAGCGCAAGCTAAGCCATAAATGTTTTGTGTGCAGGTCTGCGCATCAGGTATTCATACTCGTCTTCATCATAGGTCTCAAAACCCAATGAAAGGTACAAACGACGCGCCGGATTGTGTTTGAGCACTGTCAGGATAAAGGGGGTATTGGGGTATTGCTCGAATAAGTGTTTGAGCGTGCAGCGGCCAAGCCCTTGTTTCTGGAATTCAGGCGCAATTTGAAGCTGCATAATGTCCATCTGATTATTTATCAGCCTAAACTTGAGTGTTCCTACTACCACCTTATTAATGATCAGCAAGTGTGAGCAGGCATAGTCTTCTTCCAGCCGACACAGGTGTGCTTCTTCGCAGAGGAAAACGCCTGCCTGCTCAAGGTGCTCTACCATGGTTTGCAGGCGAAGCTGTAACAGATAAGGCTTGTCGGCATTGCTGGCTTGTCTTAGTTCTATCTCCATATTCCCTCACTATTGTCTGGGTCTGTCGCTCAGGCCTTGTTGACACCTCGACATCCTGAACCACAAGCTGAAGAGTTGATAATGCTATTGCTTATCTAATCCCAATGTTTTTGGGGTTGCAAGGGTAAATTGTTTAAAGAAACAAAACTTTAATGAACCTGTAAATCGGGCGTTGAGGCACTCATAACAAATGGTCTGCAGCGCAATACGCAGCGCATCAGCGACTATATTTTGTGCTTTGTAGTTGAATGTCTGGGTGTAAAACCGTACCATAATTGCAAATGATAACGATTAGTATAAATATGAGTTTTATTGCAATTATTCCTCTATGGCTGTCTGCACTGAGTTTATATCTCGGCAGTGAACGGCAAACCCTCATTTCCAGAGCATGGCCCAAGCCGTTGGCTGGGTTTAGCGCGCTCTCTTTGTTTATTCTCGGGATCGTAACATTCAGTTTTGATTACCCCTGGGTATCGTCAATGCTGGCGGCTTTGGTGGTGTTTATGCTGAGTTTGTTTACGGTTACCATCAGCTCGGGTTATTCGAAAGTACGCACCTTCTCAATAACCGCGGCGTTGTGCCTGGTGAGTTTACTTTTCGGAGGGGCAAGTTATGTGGCCTAGAACATTAATTGGTTTGTTCATCGGTTTATTTTTGTCAGTCTCTTTGGTACTGAACTTAAACTTGTTGCTTCCTTTTGCTGAAGGAACCAGGCTGCTGATTGGTTTGATCCTGGCATTTCCCATTTGGGCGGGCTGCATCGTATGGGCATATGCTTATCCATCAGCGTGGAAATCTTTTAAGGCGCTTATGCTTATGTTTGTGCCCTCCGTCATACTTAATACAACTCTGATGATGCTAAGGTAGGCAATGACGATGAATAATCAGACGTTAAAATCACTCACGAATGCACATGCCTGGGTTGGGCTGATCATCTCTACTGTCCTGTTTGTGATCTTTTTTGCAGGCGCAATCTCGTTGTTCAAGGCCAATATCACCAGTTGGGAACGCACCCCCTTGTTGATCGATGCCAAGGCAGCAACAGGCACGCCAGCGTTCGACAAAGCGTTGGCAACCATCGAAGAGCAATACCAGGTGGAAATGCATGGCGGCTTTTTCATCTTTCCCCCTGACGAACACAATCCTTATATCGAAATTGGCTTTGAAAGCGAGTTAGCACAGCCGGATCCTGTGACCGGCGAAGATCATGAACATCACACGTTGTTGTTTGACGCAACCACGGGAGAGCTGGTCGGGGACAGTCATGAATATAACTATGCCGAGTTCGTCTATTTGCTTCATTACAACCTGGGGCTGGACCGCCCGGGTTTGTACTTTGTGGGCTTAGTGACCTTGTTTTTCTTTGTCGCGATACTCAGCGGCATTGTGATCCATTGGCGTAAGTTGTTTAGCAAGTTCTTTCAATACCGTAAAGACGGCAAAAAAGACAAGTGGCTGGATGCACACAACCTCATTGGCACTATGGGTTTGCCGATGCATATTATGTACGCATTTACTGGTTTGGTATTCAACCTGGTGATTATTTATCAGATCTCTTATGCCGTGATTTTGTATCAGGGCAACCAGGACGCTTTACTTGATGCCGCTGGATTCGACCAGCCTCACCTGGAAGAGGTAGATAAGCGCATGGCCATGACGGGCTTAGACGAGATGTACCGGCGTGCGATGGCGACCATGGGCGATGTGACATTAGAGCGTATTAGCATAGAGCACTATGGTGACGAGAGTGCCATTCTGGTATTTGCGGCAACCAGCAATGACGACTTTTCTCTTTGGCGCGAAGTGCGTTATCTGATGAGTAGTCAGGAGCAAATTTACCTGACGATGGACAATTACGACAATGCAGTACGTGGTGGCTTATCAACCATTGCGAGTTTGCATTTTGGTGATTTTGCCGGCTATGGCATGCGTATGGCCTTTTTCTTGTTTGGCCTGGCAACAGCGTATTTGATTATCACCGGCAATTTAATGTGGATCGACAAGCGTGCCAAGCAACGTAAGCAAAGTGCACGTAGTCTGAACTTTGTCAGACGTCTAACCTCTGGGGGTTTTATCGGGGTTGTTTTGGCAACGGCAGTAGGCTTTGTTTTGGCGAGAGTACTACCTGTAGAGCAGCTTGGTAGGGCGGACTTGATTGAACGCAGCTTTTACGCCGTGTGGATCGCCAGCATCGTCATTGCTCAACTGTTTGCCAATCAAAAGTTGTTCTGTAAAGGGCTACTCGGTATATGTGCTGCATTGTTTGCTCTGGTCGCAGTTGCAGACTGGACCTTGATGTATGGTGTTTCCAGCCAGCTTGAAGGGAGTGTGTTACGCGACGTTTTACTGGTAGATGCTATCTTACTGTTATTGTCTGCAATCTGTGTTGGGGCTATGAAACGGGTTTATGCAGGCGAGAAACAGGTGGCACCCACAGATGTGGAGCCCATCGCTTCCCAGGCATAGCTCATAAAGAAAAGGCGCTATCACAGCGCCTTTTTTGTGCCTAAATGAACGCCGTGTATCGTAACTTTCACAATACACCTGGCGATGCTTTATTATGAAAAACGCTATTTTGACCAATGCCAGTAACAATGAATCTCGTTGGTTATTCGACTCTGTGGATCAGCTTATCTATCGTTATGGTACGCTGGAACAGCAAAATGGTCGACTCAGTGAGGCGCCTTGCCTAAAGTGGGTGATCAGATATGCACGCGCTGAATGAAGAAAAATGACTCTAGTCCATCTTTTCTACGGTAAAAGCGAAGGAGGGGTTGCTTCTTCTAACTCTTCTTTGAGCATACGCAGCAGTGCTCTGAGCCCCGGGTGTCGCTCTAAGTCACGGCAATAGAGGTAGTAATCAACACTGGGTAATGCTTGCTTAATGGGTAAAAATTCAATCTGATTGTTGTCGTTCTGACTAAGTGACTTCGGCACAATCGCAAACCCCACCTGATTGGCAACCAGCGCCAGTGTGGCTGATTTGGTTTTGACTTGCTGGACCAACTTTGGCGTCACGTTTGTCATGACAAATGCCTGATTTATTTCATCATAGAGCTCTGGGTGCAGATGGCGTGGATAGCTAATGTACTCCATATTAAGCCTGCAATATTTCGCTCATTGATGAAGCCGGGTATGTTCACAAAGTGAATGACAACCGGCTCCGTGAGGCAGGTTTACCGTGTAAGTGCAACATAGTGAACGTCAAAAAAATATGATGAATTTAAACTAATCGCCCTGAGGGTGCGTCAAACAACCCATACTTTTTTTATAATTGGAAACTGCTATGTTGAGTGTCTTTTTGTTTGGTACGGTACTGTTGACTGCTCAAAGCGCTTCGATAAGTGAAATCAACCATCTTCTAATGTATGTCGCAAAGACCCAGTGCCAGTATGAACGTAATGGTACGCTGCACACCGGTGCAGAAGCTGTTGAACACATAAAGAAAAAATACGACTATTTCTATGAAGATATAGAGACAGCAGAAGAATTCATTCAGTATGCTGCAACCAAAAGCAAATTGTCGGGCAAGCACTATCAGGTGCATTGTGACGGGCAACCGCCATTAAGAAGTAAAGACTGGTTGTTGGGTGTACTGTCCACGTATCGCTTGTCGACAAATAGCAGTGAAAAAAAGTAAGTGCCTGCTGCCTGAATTATGTGGGATTGTAATCAAGGCTCTGACGAAAGAATTGATATCACCGATGGTACTTGTGTGATCACTAATTGTTCTGTAAAAGGGGATTAAACAACAAACACGGAATGACGCTAAATGGATTACCTCTATGCTGTTGTACTCTTTGCCATATCATCCTCAGTGACACCTGGGCCCAATAATATTATGGTGATGACGTCAGGGGTAAACTTCGGGATTCAAAGGAGTTTGCCGCTACTCAGTGGTATTTGTATAGGCTTTGCCTTCATGCTGCTACTGGTTGGTCTGGGTTTTTCACGGCTTTTTGAGTGGTTTCCTGCGCTGCATATGATTATCAAATGTGCAGGCGTATTGTATCTGCTTTACCTTGCTTTGTTGGTCGCTCGCTCTGCGGATGCCCGGGACGCCCAAAGTCAAAGTAAACCCCTGTCATTTCTCAAAGGCGCCTTGTTCCAATGGATCAATGGCAAAGCCTGGGTGGTTGCTACCGGCGCCGTTGCTGCATTTACAACGGTTGGGGCGGGCGTTGATAGCCAGACCGTGTTGATTGCTACAACCTTTCTGTTGGTCTCTTTCCCTTGTGTTGGTATCTGGTTATTGTTTGGCTCTTTGCTTAAGAATTGGCTTAACAGTGCTGCCAGTCGAAAACGTTTCAACCTGACCATGGCAGCGTTATTAGTCATATCCATCTTGCCAGTGTTGAAAGAGATTGTAGAGCAGTTGGCTGGACCGTTAACCGCATAGTGATACAAAGTACTGTAAAGGGCATTTACACAGGAGTAACCATGACCCCAGTTTCAAAAAATAACGCAGAGCATTATCAGTGGGGACCGCAGTGTGATGGCTGGCATTTGGTCAAGTCGACAGCGCTCAGTGTGATACAGGAGCGCGTGCCACCCTCAGGGGCGGAACGCCGACATTATCACAGCCATGCAGAGCAGTTTTTCTTTGTGTTAAGTGGCGTGGCCACGCTGGAAGTGGATGGTACTGTTCATACTTTGCAGTCACACCAGGGTCTGCATGTACCTGCCGGTATTGCTCATCAGCTAAGTAATACACATCATGAAGACCTGATATTCATTGTTACTTCAACGCCGCCCAGTCACGGTGATAGGGTTGAACTTGTGGCGACACACAACTGAATCGAATTATAAGTACAATAATAATGTAAGGATTACCCATATGATTACCTATCGACTCGCGCTAGCAACAGAAGTTGACATCTTAAAAAAACTATTATGGCAGCACGGTCAGAATGAATGGAACTACCTCACCGAAGCTGGCGTTAATGCCGAATTTGAGCTGCTCAAGTGCGGTGCAGCGAGTGCTGTGGTGGCAGTACAGAATGATGAAATTATCGGCTTTGCGGTGCTGATTGAAGGCGCCCACAGCCCGGATTACCTGGTCAAATATACCAATCACAGAGCGATGTATTTTATCGGTGATGTGGTGGTTGCGAGTCAGCATAGCGGTAAAGGAGTTGCCACAGCTCTGCTGCAAGCTTGTATCGAACAGGCAAAGGAAGCCGGTGGTGAAGTAGTCCTAATTGAGCGGCATGAAGAGAACTTAGCTTCTGCGGGTATGATGCGAAAGGCAGGGTTTCATATTGTGGATACGTTTTTTGACCCGGACAAACGTAGTGCCGGGTCACAAAACAGCTGTATCCTTTCAATAGGATTATAACATCGAACTTAACCGAGTCTTTGAGGCTCAGCTCAGTCTGTTATGGACCACACAAATGCCAGTGTGGCCGTTACTGAAACTCTCAGCGCATAGCAACCGTCACACCAGATGCTGTCAGTGCTGAACCGGCACATCGGTTGAGCAAGGTGAGTCGTCGTGGTGTTGATATCAGCTTTCTGGCTTGACCACCCAAATAAACATAGCCCAGATTAACTGAGCCAAATGCCAGCGTTGCACATACCATGATCCCCAAAATATCTACATAGGTCATACTTTCTATGGCCACAAAGGTGGGAAACAGGGCAACATAAAAAACAATGGCTTTAGGGTTACTCAGCGTGAGCAAAAAGCCGCTGAGTATGGCCGAGCGTGTGCTGGGTGTTGCGGTGTCTGTAGGCGTTGTATCGGGCTTGGACAATAGCAGGGAAATTCCCATCCAGATCAGATAAGCGGCACAGAGGTACTTGATGATGACAAAGGCGCTGCCCAGCACTTCGGCGACGACAGCCAGACCTGAAATCGCAAGTAAAATGAACACATAGTCGGCCAGCAGTAAGCCCAGTGTCATACTTATACCTCGCTTATAGCCACTGGCAACGGAGGCTGAAGTAATCGCGAATACGGCGGGGCCGGGTATGACGGCGACAAGAAACATGGCAATAAATAATGCGAGGTAATGTTCAAAGGTCATGCACTTTATCCTTTTTAGCTCAAAAAACATCCAGACGGTTCATATCTCAGCTCACGTCTTTAATATAAGTGATTTTGTTATTGTGAAATCGAAATTGGGTTTCGCCCTTAAGTTCTAGTGTATCTCCTGCGCTCAAGCCATTTGGCAAGTCGGCTGCCAGGGTTGCCTGATATTGAATGTAGGCTGTGACAGCATGCTCTTCGAGTGCTAATTCTCTGATTGTCTGTTGGCGAGTTTCGAATAATGCAGCACCCTGTACAGCGAGTTGCTCAAACGCCGCCTTACCATGTGCGCTTGCCGTGACTTCCCCATTAGATTCGTTTTCAAAAACAATATGTTCATCCAACAACGCCAGCATAGCGCTAATGTCAAAGGTGTTATAAGCGTGGATATAAGCCTCGACCAGATCAATATAGTTGTGTTCTGACATGTAAATCCTCCTTATTTAAAAACATGTGGGTCGCCCTGACTTTGCACAGGGTAAAGTCATTAAATCGACTGGCGCATTGTTTGGCAAGTGGCTTACTGGTAAGCAGTGCTAAAATACGAGCGATCCTGACGGCCAGCAGTCGGTCTTCATTCGACTAAATTATTCACTTCGTCTTACGTTTTTAGTAATTAACCCCAATTTGGTGATAATTGAAATGTTATATTATAACATTTCTGGTTGTAACTAAGATAAGAACTAGGACTTACAAACATGTCATTGCTATTGCCAACGCTAACGGTTATTGCGTCAGCTGCATCTGCGCCTGCAACAGGGGTAGAAAAGCCGGTAGAAAAAATAGAGGTACAAGGCGTGCGCTCACGTCTGATCAAGTCGGGTGCATTAAAAGACGATATTGCTAAAACAGAGCTGCTTTCAAACGAGTATATAAAAAATACCCAGTCCTCCAGTTTGGCTGATGCAATCCAAAATGCCATTGGCATTCGGGTGTCCAATGAGTGCGCTATGTGTGGCGCAAAGCGGATCATGATCAATGGCCTTAAAGGGGAGCACACGAACGTCCTGGTTGACGGTATTCCAATGCATACCATGATTTCCGGTTTTTATGGTATGGACTCAGTGGCGGCATCCGGAATTGGTCGAATAGAGATTGCCCGTGGAGCTGGCGCGTCACTGACTGCACCAGAGGCGATTGGAGGCACAGTTAACCTGGTAACTGCTGAGCCCACTGAAGATAAAATTGAGCTTGATATGGCGACGGGGACAGATGGATACAAGCTCATCTCGGCATTGGCCAGCGGTATTAGTGCAGACGGCAATACCCGCGCAACCCTGATAGGGCAGTATGATAACAAAGACCAATTTGACGGCGATGCCAATGGCGTCAGTGAAAACCCGGCTCTGACCAATCAGTCACTGACGTTAATGGTCTCTCATGATATTGGTTATTCAGACAATATCCGTGTACGACTGAATCAAACGCAATCCGAGGTTTTTGGCGGTCCGGTTCTGGGTGATACCGCAACCAGTATTTCTGCTACTTTGGCCAGCGTCAGCCAGGGAGAAGCTGACGCTTTGTTTGTGAACGATGATGTGAGAAATCGCTATATCGGCAATGCCTGGGAAACCGCAGAGTGGGTTAAAACAGAGCGAGAAGAGGCCAGCATCAGTTGGTTACATGAAATTTCTTCGCGCCTGAATGTCACATCGAGCTTGGCTTATGTGGATCATATTCAGGACTCATTCTACGAAAGCACAGATTATTATGCTGAAGACACTATGTACTATTACTCGGTACGTTTTAATTATGATTTGAATGCAGAACACCTGCTTACCTTTGGGGTGGATAAACGAGATGAGAAGATGCGCTCATCGTCAGCTGCACTGCAAAACACGGCAAACTATGTATCCGACAGCTTCGATTACGATACAACCGGCCTCTATATTCAGGATACCTGGTTACCTGATGAATCATTTGAAGTGTCAGCGGCGCTGCGTTTGGATCAGATCCAGGCCGACTTTGTTGACCCGCAAAAGCCCGGCATAGAAATTGATAAAACCATCTTTTCTCCCAGAGTTGATATGCGTTATTTCCACAACGAAACCTTTACCTCACGCCTGTCATTGGGCCAGGGCTATCGTGCGCCATTATCCTTCTTTGAAAGTGATCATGGCATCCTGGATTCAGGTAAAGGGTTTCAGGTAAACGTCAGTGAGCCGGAGCGCTCTAAGTCGGCAACTTACTCTCTCAGTTACGAAACAGAAATGCTCACTGTGACAGCGTCAGCCGCTCACACCAAAGTGGATCACCTGGCAACTTTATCTCATACCGATTCAGGCACGCCGCTACTCACTCAGTTAACAGAAACCGCGGCCGTGACAGCGACGGATATTTCTGCAAACTGGCAGCTCTCTGACACTCTGACAGTGTCGGCCATTGTCGAGCAATATCACTATGATAAAACCTTTAAAGCCTCATTTGGCATCGCACCCATTGAAAAGCGCGCGACGCTTAGTGCAGATCTGCACGTAAATGAGTGGGAAATCATAACCAGCGCTATCTGGGTTGCGAGTCGAGATCTGACAGAATATGGCTATGAAGGCTTTAACGATGCCAACGGAGAGTTTGCCAAACCCACCACGGCTGAGAGTTATGTCACGGTTGACGTTAAAGTGGTAAAGCCTCTTTCCAAAGCTCTCAGCCTCTATGCTGGTGCCAGCAATCTGTTTGATTATAACCAGGCTGAAGATATGGGGAGCCCGCTTATGTACGATGCTGAAGGGGGCTATGATGTGGTGTATATCCACGGTCCTTTGAGGGGCAGGCAGGCTTACCTTGGGCTCACCTATGAGTTTTAAATGGGTAGCCATGTTGCTGGTCACTTGCCTGGGGTTTGAGAGTCAGGCGACTGACTTTTATACCCAACCTATGCAGCGTCTTGATGACGCTGCACATGGTGAGCAGCAAACGCTGACCCCTTTTAGTGGGACGCCAGTCGTGATGTCTTTTTTTATGCCAAACTGTCGCTGGTGTGAAAAGCAGCATACGGCATTAAGTAATCTGGTTGAGCACTGCGCCGGGGTACAGCCGATTATGATGGGGGTCAATGGCAATCGACAAGACCTGCGGCGCGCTTTACGACGTACACACAATACATTTCCGGCCTTTCTGAGTAGCCCGGCAATCACTCAATCTCTGGGGAAAAAGCCACCTGTGCCCATGACTTTGATATTTAATGCGCAGGGCGAGCTTATTTTTTACACCCAGGGTTACCGCTCGCAGGACACATTATCAGCCTTGCTGAAGGAACATCAAGTTACAGAGTGCCTTTAATCGGATACGCCACTGACACTCTGTGCGCGAGTTGCTGAGAGGAATGAACTGCTCCACTGACGCTACTGAATTGCAATAAACCCAATAAACTTCGTGAATTGCCTGCTACTTACTGTTTTTTGTACAGCTCTCTTCTATATTTATTAAGACAATACAGTCATCTGGTTTATTGGGGGGCACTTGCGCGAGCCGTTACCATCTATGTCTCTGGTAAAGAGACTCACCCAGCTAAATTTGTCGGTGATGGCAAGTAGCATGCTGTTGGTGTTCTCACTGACATCCATTTTGCTGTGGTTTGTCGTTCGTGACCGCCAGGCCGAAGCTGCTGAAATTAATCTTGCTCAACTGGCACACAATGTGGTGCCTATGCTGGTATTCAACGATGTAGATACAGCAACCAAAGAGCTCACACTGGTTGGGATCAAAAAGGATGTACTGTTTGTGTCTTTACGAAAAACCTCCGGCGAAGTATTCAGTGAATATGCCGACCCCAGTTTTGTTCCTGCTTCTGCACTATACCGGCAAATAGGATCTGAGCCTCAGCGCGAGTACGAGGGCGTGCGAATGCGCTTATATTACCCGGTTGCCATTAAAGGCAAAGTCGAAGGCGATCTCATTATGGTGATAGATTTAACCAGTATGATGTACTGGTATTTGCATCTGGTGCTGATGTTAGCGCTACTGATTGCCGCCTTGTTTACGGTGTCGGCTTTTCTGCTATCGCGTGTACAGCGCAAAGCCCTGACACCTCTGATAGCTCTGTCAGAGCTGGCCCAGCGGGTATCCAGTGAGCATAACTTTCAGTTGCGGGCAAATGTGATCCGGGACGATGAAATCGGCATTCTGACCCGCAGTTTTAATGAGCTGCTTAAACGTGTCGATATTTCTCAGGCGGAACTGCGCCAACAATTAGAGCAGGAACAGGCGCAGGGTCAGCAACTCAAACAAATGGTACGAACCGACGCGCTCACTAACCTCCCTAATCGGGTTGCATTAAATCAAATGCTCAAAGAGATTACCTGCGAGGCATGTATGCCAAGACCGCTCAGTTGTCTTATGTTCATTGATTTAGACAACTTTAAATTCGTCAATGACAACTATGGGCATGATGCCGGCGACGAAACCCTCATTGAAGTTGGTAAGCGGATTAGTGCCATGATCCGCAGTGATGATTTGTTATGTCGATTAGGGGGCGACGAGTTTGCATTGCTTCTGCCAAGCATAGAGTCGACAGAAAACGCAGAAAAACTGGCTGCAAGGATAGTCACCATTATTAACCGGCCTATTGTTATAAAGGATACTGTGATGCCAATTGGTATCAGTATTGGCCTTGCTTATACTCCGCTGGATGCCAGCGCACCTATGGACTTGTTAAATTGCGCCGACGATGCCATGTACGCGGCAAAACGTGCGGGTAAGAACAACTTTAAGGTCTTTAGTAAACAGGCATCAGTATGAAACAGTGTTATCTTATTGCCGGACTTATGGGCGTGTTGTCGCTCTGTGTTCAGGCAAAAAATGACCCACTCCCGGATCTTGAAGACTTGCTCAGTCAGCAGCTCAATCAATTGCCCAGCAATACGCAAATATCTGCCGGGTCGCGGATCGAACGTTCCAGTAGCGACAGTATGGCCGTGACCCATGTGATCACGGATAAAGACATCAGACAATTCAACCTGCAATCACTTGCCGACATACTAACCATGTTTGTGGGTATCACTACGCGGGATAACAGCTCGTTTATTTATCTGGGCGCGCGAGGCATAGGCAGACCGGGCGACTTTAACTCGCGGTTTTTGTTTTTGCTTGATGGCACCAGAATGAATGAAAACCTGCTGGATGCAGGGCTGTTGGGTTACGAAAACTTTGTCGATGTAGGTTTGATTGAGCGGGTTGAATACAGCCCGGGCGCGTCCGCTGCTTTATATGGGAACAATGCGCTCTTGGGTGTGATTAACATAGTCACTAAAACCAGTAGTAAGTTACGAGGCCTGAACACCGCCTTTTCGGTGACCAATGATGACACACAGCATGGCCGGGTAACTGTCGGAATGCGCTCTGACTCAGGTGCCGACAGCTGGTTATCCCTCAGTGGTTCCAGATTAAGAGCAAAGGACTTTCCTGTGCCCGGCGCGCCAGCAGAGTTGCTGGTGTGGCAAGATCTGAACAAGGAGAGCAGCAGCAGAATTATGCTCAGTCATCAAGCGGGTAGTTTGCAACTGCAGGCTGCGGCTTCGAGGCGTCAGCGTAGTTTTCCCGATGGTTTTAGCGTGTTATTTAGCGGCGGCGCTGAACAGGCGACACCTGAACTTGAAACGCTGGATAATGAAGCTTATTTTCTGGCTTTAACCTTTGATGACAAGATTTCAGATGATATGGAAGCCTACTTTCATGTCTCCACCCATGGCAATGATCTGGTACGCAGCGTGCCATTGACACTGCAAAGCGGTGAAGTGGAGTTTGTTCGGCCCATGAATTCCGGGCGCTGGAGCAATCTGGACGGGCAGTTGGTCTTTTTAGGAGTCGAAAATCATGAACTGATGATAGGTGTTGATTTTCAGAAGGATCACCGACAGGAATTTAGCTCTCGTTCCAGTTTACCGTCTCAGTTTAACTTTGAACAAAAAAGCAATGAAAGCCGCTACGGCCTGTATTTTCAGGATCTGTGGCGTATTACGCCAAGATTTAAGTTTCAGTGGGCCTTAAGACACGACGACTCTGATTTTAGTCCAGCCAGGTGGTCACCCAGTTTTACCCTTAAATACAGCTTCCTGGAAGGTCATCATCTGTTATTGCGTCACAGCCGGGCATTCAGAGTGGCGAACTTTCTGGAACGCAACGCCAACAGCGTGTTCAGTGAACCAAATCCGCAAAACGAAACGATAGATTACAACGAGCTGAGTCTTGTACAGCGCTGGAGTGACTCGTTGTCGTCTTTTGCCACTTTTTATTACGCCGACATAAATAACCTGATCCATCAGGACTTCTTTCGGCCAATTTACTTTAATCCGCCGCCTATCAGGAGCCATGGGGTCGAATTCGGGGTGGATAAACGCTGGGCGAGGGGAATGTCTTTGATTGCCAATTTGGCCGTCCAACGCTCCAGATTGAGAGGTGGATTCGGCATAGCGAACTCACCTGAATTCATTGGCAAAATGCGTTTTAGCATGCCTCTTGGCAACTCTGATTTTACGCTGAGCCTGAATGCTAATGGTGTTAGCAAAAGGAGAACCTTTGATAGCCATTTACCTGGGTATGTCAGCCATGACGTTAGCTTAAACTGGCAAAATAGCCCGGACCTGTTTGTTGCTTTGGGAGTCAGAAATATCACAGATAAAGACATACTTGAAATCACCGATGATGGTTTTACCCCTTATTTGCAGCGCCGCCGGCAAGTGCATTTGTCGGTTAACTGGAGCTGGAATAATGATTAAACATCTGGTTGCGCTGTGTTTATTAATATTTGCTTGCGAGGGGAAAGCACAAAGCCTGAGCGAAAATGAGCTCAAAGCGGCGTTTTTATATCGTTTCAGTCAGTTTAGCAAGTGGCCTCCGCCGCCGCCCAACAAATTGCGTTTTTGTGTTGTGGGCAACTCAGAGCTGTATCAGGCAGTTACTTCACTACTGCACACGCAGGATATGGATGATGATACCGAAGTGATGGAATTGCCAAACAACGAACAAATATCACGCTGCGACATTCTGTTTCTGAGCCAGCAAAACCGGCAGCAAACTCAGTACTGGCTCGAAGATCTGGAGCACTCTCCTGTACTGGTGGTGTCGGATACCAGCGAGGGGTTTCGTCAGGGCGCCATGATAGGCCTGATAGCCGATGCCAATAACCTCAGTTTTCGGGTAAACCTGACTGATGCAAAGCGCCGGGGCCTGAACTTTAGCGCCCATTTACTGAAACTGGCCACTGAGGTACGGTGAGGTAAACAAGGCGAGTGTAAAATAGGGAAAGCGTTAAGGAGAGTTTTATGAAATTGATGGGTCTGGATCTGGCCTGGCATAGCGAAAAGAACCCCTCTGCAGCCGCGGTGGGTCGTTTGGACAACGGGGTTTTGTCACTGGAGGAGCTGGAGCCTGCTTTATTTGGGCTTGGCGATATTTTGGCTTTTATCTCAAATCAGCCGTTGCTCACTGGCATTGCAATTGATGCGCCGCTAATCATCGAAAATCAAACGGGCCAGCGGGAATGTGAAAAGCAGCTCAGCAGAGACTATGGGTCGCGTAAAGCATCTTGCCATACCTCAAACACCACCTTATATCCCGCCGCTGCCAGTGTCGACCTCTCGTTGGCCCTACAGGACAAGGGGTTTGGGCATCTGGCATTGGCACAATGGCAAATTGAGTGCTATCCGCATCCCGCGATGATCGAGTGTTTTGAACTTCCCGAGAGGTTACTTTATAAAAAGGGAGAGGTTGCTACGCGCAAGGCAGGTCAGATAGCGTTGGCCAGCTTAATTACGCAACTAGCGTCTTCACCGGTTTTAGCGCTTGAGGTGCCAGAGTCGTTCTCGCATATTTTGTCTGAGGACTACATAGAGTCATTGAGCGGGCAAGCTCTCAAAGGCAATGAAGACGCACTGGATGCCATTTTCTGTTTATACATTGCCGGGCTTTACCAGATAAAAGTGCCCGGAATAACCTATGGTTGCGACCAGCAAGGCTATATCTGGGTGCCGCAAGTTCAGTGTATTTCGTGGTCGCCACCCAGTCAGGAAAAATATGCGCAGCCTTGAGGTAATTAACCGCTGAGGCGCGCCATTTCATGGCCAGTACTCATATAAATAACGGTTATACCTGTCGTACGTAAGTGGTTTGAACTAAGTCTTTCAGCACTATTTCACTTCTGGCAACTCTAAACTGCAATGGCTGGGTGAGTTCGCCAAACAAAGGAGAGCCCCCGCCAAGCAGCACAGGAAAGCGGGTGATCACCACTTCATCAATCAGATCGTCTTGCAGGAAGCTTTGAATTGTCACGCCACCGTCGATATACAGCTCATTAAACCCTTGCGCATTGAGCTTATCAACAATATCTTTTGGCTCACCTTTGAGCAGAAATACTTTTTCTTCAAAGCCTTGTGGTACTTTTGTCATCATATTGCTGACGACGAATACAGGCTTGGTGTAAGGCCAGTCACAATCAAAGCTCATAACCATATCGAAGGTATTGCGTCCCATCACTATAGCGTCAATTCGTGCCATCAAGGAATTAAAACCAGTATCGACATTGTCCGGGTTAGGTACAGACCTTAGCCAGTCGAGTTTACCGTGTTTATCTGCAATATATCCATCCAGGCTCGTCGCTATAAATACAATGTTTGCCATTAGTTTCTCCTCACACTCGCCGTGGTTGAGTTTAGGTAATAAATCACTTAGAATTTATTCTACACTGTAGAATATTTTTAGTTTATAAGGAAAGGCAGATGGCCGTCAATGAAAAGAAACGCGGACGACCGGCTGGCAAGCGGTCGCTTTTAAGTGCTGAAAGTATCCTGGACACCGCAAAGTTCTTAATGAAAAGAGATGGCAAAGTGCCAAGTGTCCGCGCCATCGCAACGCACTTAGCAGTGGACCCTATGGCTATCTATCACTACTTTAAGAATAAGAATGTACTACTGGAAGCACTGACCACATCGCTTGTTGCTCAAATCTATCAGCCCAGCCAAAATCCTGATTGGCAAGCTGAGTTAAAGCGTTTATGTATCAGCTATATTGAGCTGCTGAGCGAATACAATGGATTATTACAAACCATACTGAGCATGAAATCATATGGTCCTGCTCAGGTATTTACGGAGCGCTATAAAACGATTGTTGGCCCGTTGGGCTTGCACCAGGAAACAGAAGAAGACGGGCTGAATTTATTGGCGGATTACTTACATGGCTTTGCTTTGTCTGCCAGCTGTTGCCACGATAAGGCTCTGATTAAGTCCGAAATGATGGACGGACCCCTGGCACTTTTGTGTCACTCTTTGGAATCACAAACTTAGGGCTTACAGAACCTGTCTGGTTAAGTATGTAGGCTCAGGTTCTATAGCTACTCCATATCTGAATAAATCTGACAGCGTTTGCTTTCAACGGCTAGCAGGCACCCAGCAAATGCGAAGTAATTACACGGCAATCCGCTTTTAGTAAGGTGCATAATTGTTTATTCTTTGATTTTGAAACCAAAAGATATCAGATACAGGAAGTTCAATATGGACCCTACTACTGACCCACGCACTATTGAACTAAAAAAATCAAAACCATCAGACATAGCGCGGTTTGTTGAAATGGAAGGGGCTGCAGATACATCTGGCTTTATTCTCCCGAATAGTGCAGAGCAGCACCGCGCAGCTTTGGCACAACCGCATACAGTGTATTTGTCTATCTATGACAATCAGTCGCTGGTCGGTTTTATTATTCTGGCACGCGATGGTGAAACCTGTGTGGAATTTCGCAGAATTGTGGTCAGTGCTAAAGGCCGCGGTATTGGTCAGCACGCCATTAGCAAGATGGAACAATATTGTGTCGATGAGCTGGGGTGCAAGCGCATCTGGCTTGATGTATTTGCCGAAAATACCCGCGGTATTCATATCTATCAGAAGCTTGGTTACAGGCAGTTTAAACAGGGGGAGCACAATGGGCAGCCCTTGCTATTTATGGAAAAGTCACTCCAAACCCAGAAAGGTTAGCCTTGTTGTTGGTCGAGCGGTTTAATCTCAGGCTGTCCATCCCCAGTGAGAGTTTGCAACTTGCATACTATTTGCACTTTTTTTGCGCCGTGTTTGCACAATCCACTTATATAGTGAAAACCAGAGGTAGCCAACAGGCTACCAAGTGGTTAGCACTGTGGGAGTATCAGATATGGTTACAATACATAAAAAGTCTGTTTTAGCGCTGTGGGTATCGATGTTTTTATTGTCGGCATGTGGATCCGGATCGGGTGGTGAGGCAAGTACTCAGAATGACTCTGTAATCACAGATGTCAGTAGCACGAGTTCAGGTTCTGCAACGCAGGCTAACAACTCGGGTACCGAGGATTCCGGCAACGGGTCCGAAACTGATGACTCTGGCTCTCAGGATTCGGGAACAGGACTTGATACTGACAATGGTACCGCAGTGACATCCGGCTCTACCGACGGCGTGCTGTGTGATTACTTCTACAGCGAGTTCAATGATTCCGCCTCGGTACAAATGACCAGCAATGCCGACTGGAGCTGTACCGGAAGCACCCGGCAACTCACAGCCAACGGCATTCCAGACCATGAAACGGGTACTTTTCCTAATCCGGCAAACCCCAATACCATCAGCGAAACCGCGGTTTCTGTCAGTTACACTCTAACGCCCGAACAAACGGATACGGTTTTAACGCTCGGCGGGCCAAGAGGCGCAACGGGGTACGTATTGAACGGCGTAAAAATAGACGCCAATACGGCAGGCTCATGCGATGATTCCGGCAACAGTTGTAGTTTGGTCGGCAACACCGGCAACTGGCATATCGAAGCGCTTGGCCAGACCAGTTTTGACTTTGGCACCGATGACAACAATGCCCATGTACAGCCCAATGGTGCTTATCATTACCACGGCATGCCGGAAGGCTTTATTGCCCTGCGTGGCGGTTCTGAAACCAGCATGACTCTGATTGGCTGGGCCGCAGATGGCTTCCCAATTTACGCCCGATATGGTTACAGCGATGCACAGGATTCAACATCGTCATTAAAGGTGATGACGGGAAGTTACCAGCTGGTGGAGAGCGTCAGCAGCAACCGACCCTCAACGTCTGTTTATGCACTCGGGACCTTTGCGCAGGATTGGGAGTATGTGGCGGGCAGTGGCGATCTGGATGAGTGCAATGGCCGCTATGGCGTCACTCCTGAGTTTCCGCAAGGCATTTACCATTACTATGCCACCGACACCTATCCGTATTTTCAGCGTTGTGTGAAGGGCCAGCTTTAGTCATAGGAGGTTTAATCATGTTTTATTTTATCAAACGTATCGCTATGATCGCCTGTTTGGTCACGTCGGCAGCGGCCAGCGCTCACTTAATGGTGGCCGAGCAGGGTACGCTGAACTTTGACGAGTCGGGTGCTTACCTGGTCGTGGCCATCGACCCGTCGAGCTTTCCAGGCGCGGATACTGATAACGATGGGCATTTGTCAGTTCATGAATTTAAAGGAGCGCACAGGGATATCTTTAACGCAATTCAGCAGCAAGTCTTTATGACTCAGGGCGAGACCACACAGAAGATTGAAGGGCTGATCCTCTCACCGCAGACCGCTCATCACGGCGACCAGACCGAGGTAGATCAGATTGTGGTGATGGGCAAGTTTGTCGGCGTTGACCACAAGCAAGGGCTGCGATTTCACAACGGATTTTACGGCAAGGGTAATGACAAGAAGCTGGCTATGCGGGCTAAATACAAGCGCCTTGGTTTATCACAGCGTTTTACGTTAACCGCAAAGCAGCAGGCCGCAAAAGTGTTTTGAATGACAGTGGGGTGACTGAAGAGCACGAGCTGAGGCCTGTTTGACGGAGTGACTCATGCACCTTCATTATTTGATTGTTATGAGCTGCTGGCGCATGCCTGGTTGCTCGTATAGCCCCCGTTTCTTTTTTGAGCATTATCCGGACGGTAAAAGTGCCCTGTTAGCATTCTGACAACAACTGAGTGAAGCCGGGTATATGAAAGCGGCACAACGAATACCACTCAATAGCTCGCTCTGAATGGGGGAACTAAAAGTTTGTTCCTCTATTGCAAACAATCTGGATTAAGTTAAGATAATTAATGAAACTTATTTATCGACACAAGGAATGATAATGAAACTGACATTTAAGAAAAAACAGATTAAAAACTTGAGCAACACACAGGCAACTTTGGTACTTGAAGCCACACCCAATGTGGCTGGTGGAAGAGACCTAAACCAGGTAACTATCAACCCTACTTTTCCAAGTCTTGCCAACGACTGCCCTTCATATTATCCGACTGCTTGCGAAACGACATTCATATGTTAAATGTATTTGAGTTGCGGCGCGTTTAGCGCTGCAACTCTGTTTTTGTTCTGAGTGTGAACTGGGTGATACCGGTTAAGGCGAACTAACACCGAGTTAAGCGAGTGTCATATTCGCCGCAACCAGAACCAGTAACCCAGCAAAAATTTTCTTGATGGTTGGTACGGGTAAATGGTGGGTCGCTTTAGCGCCCAGCGGTGCGGTAAACCAGGAGGTACAGACAATTCCCAGCAGTGCTGGCAGGTAGACAAACCCGGCAAACCCATCTGCTAAGGCAAATTGAGCACTGCCCGATGTGATGTAACCGACAGAGCCAAACAGGGCAATCACGATGCCACAGGCAGACGCGCAGCCAATGGCTTTTTTCATATCAATGGAGAAAAACGTCAGCAGGGGCACCAGTAGTGCACCGCCTCCGATACCAATCATGGCTGAGAGCCCGCCAGTTAAGGTTGTAAACCCCGTTAACACCCCTTTATTGGGCATACTGCGCTCGTCAGCAGCGGGCTTGTTATTGCCAAAAAACATCTTCAGTGCAATCAGGACCACGCTGATAGCAAACACCCAGCGTACAATTTGCTCTGGCAGCATGGCCGCTAAAAAGCCGCTGATCAGCGCACCCAGTGCCACCCCTGTCATGATCCAGGGAGCCAACTCCCAGGGCACATTGCCATTTTTGTGGTGGGCGATGGCCGAGGAAGTAGAAGTAAACAAAATAGAGGCCAAAGACGTGGCAATGGCGGCGACAATGACCTGCTCAGGAGGCAGCACCGCAAAGTACAACAAGATACTGCTTAGTACCGGGACAATCACCAGACCGCCGCCAATGCCCAGAAGCCCGGCCAGAAAGCCCACACCGCTGCCCAGCACGGCACAGCATATTATTAATAACAACAAGTCACTCATTGTGTTTGTCTCATTTTATTATTCGGAGTTAGACGGATGGCGAGTGGGTTACCCAGCAGGTAATCGGCTCGCCACGTTCCACACGAGTATATCAAGATAAGAGCGCAGGCTTTTCAGATAAGCTTTGAATATTCCTCACGTTTTAGTTGAAGGAATTTCAATTTAAACATCTAGCCATCTGGGTGTTTAAATTTCTAGGTGTTTTTGTGCCTTTTTTCTTGTGGCTAGCCGGCAAAAAAGCGGGGCCTGGTAACAAGCATGAACACAGCTCAAGTTTTAGGTGAAATTAAACCGTTTTTCTTCAAGTGCTTGCCCGGGTAACAATGTAACTGCTCTCAACGCCGGACCTACTTGATTATGGCTAAGTGCAAACACTGCACCGGGTAGAGCACTGTACATTTGGGTTAAATAAAGAAAATTGGATACCAGAACGCCATGAACAACGAGTTTACTTTTACAGTCAAAAGCCTCATTTTTGATGAGCACTACCATCCGTCAGACAATACACGGATCACAACCAACTTTGCCAACCTGGCCAGAGGGGAAAGTCGTCAGGCGAACCTGCGTAATGCATTAAAGATGATCGATAACCGTTTTAATGCGCTGGCGAGCTGGGACAACCCAAATGGCGACAGATATGCCATTGAGCTGGAGATCATCTCGGTAGATATCGACATTGCGGGCAGCGGCGAAGCTTTTCCTTCAATCGAAGTATTGAAAACCAATATTATTGACCACAAAACCGGTGAGCGCACCGAAGGCATCGTCGGTAACAACTTTTCATCTTATGTGCGCGACTACGATTTCAGTGTGGTACTGCTCGATCACAATAAAGGTAAACCGCAGTTTAGTATCCCCGAAGGCTTTGGAGAATTGCACGGCAAGCTGTTTAAGCACTTTGTGAACTCCAGTGCCTATCAGCAAAACTTTAAAAAGCGTCCGGTGATCTGCCTGAGTGTGTCGGACAGCAAAACCTATGTCAGAACCGAAAACCAACACCCGGTACTGGGTTTTGAATATGAACCAAACGAGTCGTCGCTGACCGAGCAATACTTTAAGAAAATGGGTTTGCAGGTGCGCTACTTTATGCCGCCAAACAGTGTTGCCCCGCTGGCGTTTTACTTCTTTGGCGACTTGCTGAATGACTACACCAACCTGGAGCTGATCAGCACCATCAGTACGATGGAAACGTTCCAGAAAATCTACCGCCCGGAGATTTATAACGCCAATGCAGTGGCAGGCAGACGCTACCAGCCAAATCTTAAAAACCAGGACCACTCACTGACGCAAATTGTGTACGACCGTGAGGAGCGCAGCAGGCTGGCAGTGGAGCAGGGTAAATTTGCCCATGAGCACTTTATTAAACCTTACCAGAATGTACTTGAGCAGTGGTCGGCGAATTACGCCTGATAGTTAACGACAAAGAAGCGGCAGAAATTATGAAAACACTTTTACCCACCTCCACTGCGGGCAGCTTGCCTAAACCTGCCTGGCTGGCACAGCCAGAGGTACTGTGGTCGCCCTGGAAGCTCGAAGGACAGGCACTGATTGACGGCAAACAAGATGCACTGCGTGTGTCGTTGCAGGAGCAGCAGCTGGCAGGGGTTGATATTGTCAGCGATGGCGAGCAAACCCGTCAGCACTTTGTGACTACCTTTATTGAACACCTCGACGGCGTGGATTTTGAAAACCGTAAAACGGTTAAAATTCGCGACCGGTACGATGCCAGTGTACCAACCGTGGTGGGTCCCATCAGCCGCCAGAAGCCGGTATTTGTTGCAGACGCGACGTTTTTGCGCCAGCAAACCAAGCAACCAATAAAGTGGGCGCTGCCCGGCCCGATGACCATGGTAGACACCTTGTACGACGACCATTATAAGAGCCGTGAAAAGCTGGCCTGGGAATTTGCCAAGGTATTAAATCAGGAAGCCAAAGAGCTGGAAGCGGCCGGCGTCGACATCATTCAGTTTGATGAGCCGGCATTCAATGTGTTCTTTGATGAAGTGAATGAATGGGGCATAGCCTGCCTGGAGCGTGCCATTGAAGGGTTGAAGTGCGAAACGGCCGTACACATTTGCTATGGCTACGGCATTAAAGCCAACACCGACTGGAAAAAAACCTTGGGTTCACAGTGGCGTCAGTACGAGGAAGTGTTGCCTAAGCTGCAAAAGTCGAACATAAATATTATCTCGCTGGAGTGCCATAACTCGCGAGTGCCGGTGGAGCTATTATCTCTGGTGCGCGGCAAAAAGGTCATGGTCGGTGCCATTGATGTGGCGACGGATACCATAGAAACGCCAGAAGAAGTCGCCGCAACACTCAGAGAAGCGCTCAGATATGTGGATGCCGATAAGCTTTACCCCTGCACTAACTGTGGCATGGCACCGCTTGCACGGGACGTGGCTCGGGGCAAATTAAATGCCCTCAGTGCCGGGGCTGAAATTGTGCGTAAGGAAATCCTCAGCACACCGCTGCCTGATGCCTAACCAGGCTCGCATGCTGGCTCTTTTATTTGATGTTGCTGATGTTTTACGGTAACTGTATAGGATGACGCGCACACTGATCTTGCGCCCTGGCATTACCGTATCATAGTTTGATTAAATTTTAAGGAGTCAGAATGCGCCTATTCTCTGCAAGTCGGGTCTTTATGGTAATGACAGCAATGTTGCTATCGGGATCGCTTGGGGCAGAGCAAAACGTTGAGCCTCGGACGCCATTTAGCTGGTCGGCCGGGCCCCACTTACCCATTGCGCTGCAGGAAGTGTATCCTGCGGTTTTTAACAAGCGTATTTTTGTGGGGGGCGGCTTTACGCCTTCCGATCTCCCGTCGTTTTCTGATTTAGGTCCCACCACTGACGTGTTTTTACTTCACCCGGCTCACGCGCGCTGGACCAAAGCCCCTGCTTTGCCCGCAGCCCGCCATCATCTGGGCATGGTCGCTAACCAGCATTTTCTGTATGCCATTGGTGGTTTTACGGGGGCTAAGGATAATGCCTGGCAAATTCAGCGCTCGGTATTCAGGCTCGATGGCAACATGCAGGCCTGGCGCAACGCGCCGTCTTTACCCATACCGCTTGCTGAATCTGTGTATGCCAGCGTGGGCAAAAACATTCATGTGATCGGTGGTAAAACGCTCAGCCGGGGCAGTGGTAAAAACATGGATACCGACGCACACTATGTGCTGGTTAATAATGCTTACTGGCGTAAGGTTACGTCTGCGAGTGTGGCGCGCAATTCGGCCGCCAGTGCGGTGATTGGTCATAAAATTTACGTCATTGGCGGACGCACCAGCGGTAAAGAGGGTGTAAACCTCAGTCATGCCGAAGTCTATAACACCAAAACGGATAGCTGGTCACCGATTGCGCCCTTACCCGTTGCATCGGCCGGGTTATCAGCCAGTGTGCTGGATGGCAAAATTATAGTGTCGGGTGGCGAAGTGTTCGGTGCCAATGGAGACTGGCAGGCAGGTAAAGCGCTCGATAACGTATGGGCATACGATCCGCAAACGGATCTGTGGCAGGCTCTGCCCGATTTGCCTCAACCGCGCCATGGCCATGGTTCAGTCTCGTTTAACGAGCAGCTGCATATTATCGGAGGCGCTGCCAAAGTAGGGCCACAGGAAACCTTGTCGTCGACCATGACGTTGTCGATACAAGCAGTTGAATAATGAAAAAGCGCCCGAAAGCGCTTTGTAAGAGTTCAGGCTGCTTCACTCAGTTAAGGCAAACAACTGGCCTTGGTGAAGAAGTACCGCACTTCGTAGTCCTCACAGGTTGTGTAACTGCTGCTTCCGCCATTGCTGGAGTTCCAGCAGGCAAAGCCAGAGCTGTTATTGACCAGGTTTTGCCCGGTCAGGCTTGAGTCCAGCTTACTGTCTTTGACCCGTGCAATTACCCCCGCAACATCACTGGTACTGCAACTGGCACCGATGTTACCCACTGACTGGTGGGAACTGAATAATTCATTATCGCCACTGGCTGGATCATCTCGGTCAAGCCAGCCGGTGGCGTAGAGCCCACCGTTTACCTGTGAACTGGCGATGCGGTATACACCCAGTGCGTTAAGTTCTTTATTATCTGTGCCATGAAAGGCGAACAATTGCTGGCTGGTACTGGCCGAGTAGGTTGTACAACTGCCAGACGAAGTACCGCCTTTGATTGAACTGCCATTGCTGGAAGTCAGCTTCAGATAGTACACCGTATCATAGCCATATTTGCCATCGTCTTTACAGATCTGCAGGCTCTTGAGGTGCTCGCCCTTGCTGCTATCAAAGGTCAGTTTATCACCCCAGCTACCGCCGCTGCCGCCATAGGTAACGCACATTTCTGATGTGCCCACGCTGGCATGCGACAAGCTCTGCTTGGTCTCGTAACAGGCCTGAAAGCCATCCACCCGATTGTTTGAGCGAACCCGCACTGAGCTGAGATTAAAGGTGCCGCCCACCAGAGCTTTACGCTTTAATAAAGCAATGTCATTGAAAGTGTCGCCCTTGTTGGTCGAACCCACTGCAGTGTTTTTTACATACTGCCAGTCGATATGCTCATCCGCGTTAGACAGCCAGAAATCATCGAACGCCTTGTAATAGTTAACCCAGTGGTGCTCGGAACTGGCACCTATGGTGTTTTGTAGTTGCACATGTTCATAGGCATTGAATGGCATCGCGAAGGTATAGCTGCCGCCCAGGCTCTGACAGTTCGCAAACCCCATCTCCCAGCTGCCCTTGCTGGTGGTCAGCTTCCAGTTACGGTTATCATCTACACAGGCGTGGTACTGATAGGTAGAGCAGGCTTTGTCGACAATAGCGGCATCGCTTTCGAGGCTGGCACAGTTGCCCGAACCATTGGGCCGGTTCGATTTCCACGACCAGATAAAGTCTTCAATCTGGACTTCATTGGCACCATAGCCGCTGGCAGCGCTGGTGTTATTGGCCTCGACCAGCGCAAGCTCGAGAATTTGTGCGCCTTTGTTGGCCCACTTGCTGATCACATTGCTGCCAGTTTTACTTGAACTGGGACCATCCGGATTCAGCTGCGTCGCGCCATCAATGATCACCGTCATATTGTTGGCAAGATAATGCGCGGTCTGATCGCCGTTCAAACACTCATTGCTGCCGTTCTGGCAAAACGGTTGATTGCTTTGCAGGTTGCCACTGGCATCGAAGGCATCGACGCCGATAAACACGGTATTCCAGAATTTAGAGTAACTGCCACTGCTGTGATAAGAACACAGGTTGCTGTGATCCCTGGGGGTTTGCACCACCGCGACCAGCTGCTTACCCGCTGCCAGAATATCGCGCTTGGTGAGGTGCGACACCGGCAAAGAGGCACAGCTTTTATCTGCATAACCCCAGTCAGAGGGCATCAGCAAATAATCGCCGATATCTTTTTGCAGGCGCTCGCCAATTTTGTTGTGCCAGTTTTTATGGTCGTTATGCTTGTACGATTCGATTTTCAGTAACACCACTTCGTCCGGGTTGCCTTTCAGAAAGTCTTTAATGTCGTCTAACCCTTCCGACAGTTTCGCGTGAAAGCTTGAACAAATGGCTTTATTTTCCAATGAGTTGTGGCACAGCATAGGGGTTGAATCAAAAGTGCCTTCCGGGTATATATCAAATTCCATCACCCGTATGCCGCGTTTTAGCAGGCTCTTGGGAGAATAGTACTGATTTACATCGGTATACGTACCTTTACTCCAGGCATGTGAGGCATATGCATTGTGCGCCCCGGCCCACAGAGTTTTAGAAAAGGGCGCAAAGTTATCTATCTGCCCTTGCAGGTCCAGTCGTGTCACTTTCTCATCATCGGTATCTATTGCGGCATGTACCGCAAACGATGCACCAGATGCTGCGACTGCACCTGCCAGCAGCAACGCCAGTGTATTGCTTGGTTTCATAGTCAAAATCCTCTCCTTTTAGTGTGAAGCTGGTCCTTAATCAGAGTGCCGTTTACGCACCCCGTACGAGCAACCGCGGCAAATATAGGCTTCAAAAGTGCAAAAAGTGTGAAGATAAGAGTTTTAGCTCTAGCTGTGATTAGTTTTAGTATTGCCCTTTATTAGCAGGTAGCATCACACATAATGATGTAATCAGGTGAGCCATTTATAAAGAGCGCAAGAGTGAAAGTGTCGCTAAAGCGCGTTGAATAGTCGAGGGCATACAATAAGATACAAGCACGTCAAAGCCGGTAATGCTGAGAGATATGATCTTGAACAGGGGGAAATCACGTCCATTCTTGCATCTGGCTCAGATACAGATAACCGGGTTTCTATTTTTGATAGCAAACTGCCTAACGGCAATGATGCTCCGTAGCATTTTCATGAGATTGATGATGAGATCTTTTACATTATCTTAGGAGAAATAGAGTTCGGTGTAGAAAACGACGAGTTTGTTGCAAATGCTGGCGACCTTGTTATTGCCGGTCTCAATGTAAAAAGACGTTTTAAGGCGCTCACCGACAGTCACGTACTCGTTATCAATACACCATCAGGCCCCTCTGAGGGATTTATCCGGGATTTATCCAAATTCACCGCTGACAATCCTCCGACAGAATCAGACAGGCATTTATTGAAAAGTACAAAATCCACATAGTCTAGCTGTTTGAAACGGTCATAGGGCCCTGGTTAAATGAACAAGTGATCAGCAAGGTGCTTTTCGTCTTTCAAAATGGCCTTGCAGAGATTTATTTCGTGCTCGGCAATTCCGGCAATATCCCCATTCCTTTCAGCAGCTTTTCGGCGGCTTGAGAGCCATTTTTATAAGAGAGAATAAGGTAATAATCTCTTTTATCCTCATCGAACAAGGGAGATTTTTGCAAACCATAATAGCCCGATAATATATAGTAATACTCACCTTCATACCCTTTAAAGCTAATTCTACTTAGTTTGTCCAATACTCTGAGCATTTCAGGTTTGTCTTGTTTTTCAATTAGTAGGTCTCTCATGAAACGTCCATATAGCAGAGCAATTTCCGTATCACCTTTGTCGTAATTTTGCGCTAAAATTGACCTGAGCTTCGTTTTGTTGTCGTAACGACCATTATCGTGCATTGCATACAGGTTATATATCGCGTCTGGATCCCCTGATTCAGAAGCCTGCTCAAGCAGTTTACCTCCTCTTTTTACTTTCTCGGGGTTACTTGAGTTTGACCAAAAGGTCCTGCGAAAAAGAAAATGTTTCGGTATTCCAAACTTAGCAAGGGAAGAAAGTACATTTCTGATTTAACTATACTTTTCTCAGCGCCATAAAGTCCAAACCCGTATACTAAAGAGCGTAAATAATTAGCGAGATTTTTATCTTGATGGGAGTCCGACAGTAAAAAAGGCAGCACTTCTTCCTTATCGAGTTTATACTCACCAAAAATATCACTTTCGACTTTTTTAAGAGTCAATTCAGCGTGTACGGAGAAGGTGAACAAGAACAGTAGCGACATTACGAGCTTCATAATCTACATGCTCATTGTGAATAGGTACTGCAAGAGTATCGGCTTTGAGAAAAAGTTCAAACATGAATTAGCTGACCAGGAGCTTACATCGAGCAAAATAATTTTGTGGGCTACCACCCGAATATCATAACTATGCTCTAAGTTGAACTGTCTCTTTTAATTTCCACCGGGCGCTAAATACACCCGGTGGAAAGCACATCATTATGCGGCGCAGTCGTCTTTGGCCTGGGGCTGTAATTCCATTAGCACAGCCTGCCATAACCTGCTCAGGGCTAATAAGTAATCTGGCTGTTGGTATACCGGCTGTGTTTCGCCTTGTATTGTCGCTGCCAAAGCCGCAACGGCGGCAAGGTTGCACTGATCTCTGTGGCCCATTAGCTGTTGTTTGTCCATGGGCGCAAGCTCAACAGGCATATAGGTTCGCCAGGTCTCACCCGGCAGGCTTTGGCTTGAAGGAAACCAGCTTAACGGGCCGGTGGTTTCACTGAGTGTTAAGGTGCCATGCGGAAATAGCGCTGAGCACTGATGGTTTAAAAAAGTCGCGCTGCCGTCATCCTCAGCGGACGAAAAGTTCTGGCACAAGAGCGAGATTGTGAGGTTGTCGGTTTTGAGCATAATCGGCTGAAACGCCATAGGCTCGCCGCTGTATTTGATGACCTCGAGTCCTGCATACCCACCGAGTGCGCGGCCCAACAGATCCAGCGCTGAATAAAGCGTTCTTAAATTAGCCCCCATGGCATAATGCATACAGCTAAACCCTTGCTGATAAGCGCTCAGAATTGATTGTAAAAATGCCTGGGGGGCGTAGAGGTCGGCAAAGTGTCCATTGACATGAAAATACGCCTGATGCTGCTTGGCAAGTGCCAGTGCTTTTTGTACAAACGCCTGGTCAACGGGGTGCTCACATAACACAGAGATACCTTGTTTTAACAGAGATAATACAATGGCCTGGCCAGCGTCGCCCGATATCGCGACACATGCGATATCAATAGAATCAGCCGGCACTGTGGAAACATCTGTGTAATAGGGCACGCCCAGTTGCTGTGCAATTTGCTGAGAATGCTCACTGCCTTTTGACAGGACACCCACACAGGTGAAGCTGTCTTGTGGAAACTGGGTTAAAGCGCGAATATAGGTGGAACCGTAGTGGGTACCACAAACGAGTACTTTCATAATATTGTCCTTTTCTAAGCAATTGGATGTGGTTCTTTATTAACCGGACGTCCTTGCAGTAACTTGCGCAGCCTTGGATTGTCTACCCGTTTAAACTGCTCACCAAAGTGGATGGGCTGCATGTTGACACCGATGGCACGCGCAACCCTGAACGGGCTGAGTGCCATATCGGGTGAAGTAACATCTACAATAGCGATTTCTACGCCTGCTTCATCCAGGCGTTGTTTGAGTTGGCTGACGTGTGTGATCACTTCATACGGCCAGTCTTCCAGCGTTTTCGCCTCGCTGATTGGTCGGCGCATAAAGTCAAAGGCAGCAAGTTTGCTGTTACTAAAATAATAAGCCGCGTGATCTTCCAGGCCGGTTACCTCACTGACCTGCTGAGGGATTTTTTGCCCTGAGCGCATCAACTGGCACAGATAAGGCATCACATGGCCTTGCTCCAGCAGCGCTTTGCGCATAGCCACTTTGATATCGCCATGCGTGGCCAGGGCCACAGAGGCAGCAGGAGTGCGATAGCCGTCTCCCAGTGCCAGACATACAACTGTGGGTACGTGTAATCCCACATCCAGTAAGTAACACTCAAGCTCAATGCCCAGTTCAGTTAACTCCTCAATCATTAAGCGCATTTTGCCACGGTTAAGTGCCTCATAACTGAGCCGTTCGCAGGGCTGTTGTGCATACCAGGTGAGCATCATGGCGTCGCGCTCAATGAGTTCATAACAGGCTCTGAGCGCAGCATCATCATTGTTTTGACCAGCTGCGAGCCCGTTTGACGACACCTGGCTAAACTGCTCTTTGTAAGGGCAGGCAAAATTAAAATAGCTGACCAACGCCGGCACCCAGACTGGGTCATTGGTTGCCAGCCAGCTGCCGCGACACCAGTGTATTTTTTGTTTTCTGTGCCATTTATGAAACGGGAAATTAGGGGTGCTGTATTGCTTATTGGAATACAGTACCAAAGTATCCGGGTCGACATAGTCACCGTTTAACTGGCTAATTGAGGCATATTTACAATCACTCAATTGGTATCTGGCCGCCGAGTAGCGCTCCAGTGCCTCACCAACCGCACTGATATGTGCTGAAATTGTATCTAACCCTTTACCGGATCCGACCTGGCCTGCAGCTCTTGGGTCAAACTCGCCCTCAGTGAACGAGGAGACCCCGGCAGATGCGGTGATCGGGTAGTCTGGTAAATGTGGCGCATGTCCTGTGAGCTGACGGACTATCCCAGTTACCGGGTCCACCCAGCCTTCAAATAGCGATTTAAATTGCTCAACATCCTGGAGCTGATTAAGAGGATTGTCAGCAGGCTGGTTATCGCGGTGCATGGATAACGCATGGGTGGTTGCATGGCTATGATCAAACCCACATACCTCACACCAGGGAATAGGGATAATGGCATGTTTTTCAGCCTGGTGCGTAACCAGATTTTGTACCATAACACGCGATACCAGTTCGCTTTCGCTATAGCCCCAAAGGAGTTTTAACGCCTCCATGGCAAGCTGTTGGCCCGTGATGGCAGACATAGGCGTGAGCATGCTGCGGGCACGGCCTTCGCGATTCTTTTTATGGCTTTTTTCTAATTCGTGCGCCAGTTCGCCATGTTGCTCTGTGCCCAGCTTTCTGAGTCGCAAACAGTTCCAGCATGAGCCTGAGTGAGCGTCGTCTACATTGACCACCGGGCCTATCCAGCTCTCCAGACCATCCAGGTGACCATAAAGGGTTTTAATCTTGTGTTGATGCACATATTCAGAGACTGTGTGTGACCAAAAATGCGCATCTTTACTGAAAGTGACAATGGCCAAATCCCAGTCATTTGATGGGCTGCCTAAGTGCGGGTGCTCGCTGGTGAGCGTTGAGTGGCTGATCTGCATCCAGGGGTTGCGCTGTTGCAGGGCCTCTTTAAACACTTGGGCTCTGGGTTTGCCAATGTCTTGTGGTGTAAGAAAGCGGTGGCATGTTGAGTCGTCACTGGTGATATTTTCTTTATCTAATAAATGAATATGGCCGACTCCCGCCGTGCCCAGCTCTTCCAGCAGTGTGATTGCCCAGGGCTCGAGACCGACGACGAGTACCCGGCAGGGATCAAGGGAGTACACCTGACTTTGGCTATGAGGTTGCTGGTTAGTTTGCTGCCAGGGCCGTAAAAAGCGCGTTTGTACTAAACCGGGCGGCTTAAACTCGAGTTGTTCAGAGACTTCTTCTAACAAACCATACTGACTAAGCAGTTGCAGCACAGCCTCTATACTTGAATCGGCATACTCAGGTAAGCGGGTGCAAATTTCAGCCTGCGTCAGCTCGCCCTGTAGCAGTGGCAGGATCTTTTCAACAAAGTCTGAGGTATCCCGACCGTGAACCTGAAAGTCTCCCAAATCTGAACTTAATAACACACCGTTACTGTTGGGATTAATACTCGCAGCCGGGGTTAATCTTAGCTTTTTCATAAATTAAACATCCAATTTCAGAAGACACTCCCCGCACAAAGCGGGGAGTGTCAATAACCGCGTGCTAGCCGCCGGTACTGCATGGTGTGCAAGTTACACATTGGTAACACTGCACACACTGGTGGGCGCATTGAACGCATTGATGAGTACACTGCAAACACTGGTGGGTACACTGAACGCATTGATGGGTACACTGCAAACACTGGTGGGTGCATTGAAGACATTGATGAGCACACTGCACACATTGTTGGGTGCACTGAGCACAATGATAAGTGCATTGAAGACACTGCTGAGCGCATTGGACACATTGAGACGTACACTGATAACACTGCGCACAGAAGTTCACCACACAGGGGTAGCAGGTATCACATTTGGTAACCGGCTGGCACTGCTGGCAGAAGTTAACGATGCACGGATAACAGGTTTCGCACTTTCTGGTGGCACATAGCTGGCATTGCCCGTTTTGACCCGGCTGGCACATAACACAGAAAGTCACAATACATGGATAACAAGTATCACACTTAGTGACAGACTCACATTGTTGACAGAGGGTAACGGTACAGGGGTAGCAATAGACGCATTGCGTGACTGGGGCACATTGCTGACAGAAGTTAACGATACAAGGGTAGCAAGTATCGCATTGAGTGACAGGTGCGCATTGTTGACATTGCAGATTCTGGCCCTGTTGGCACTGTACGCAGAAAGTCACGATACATGGATAACAGGTGACACAGTTAGTCACAGGTTCACAGGTTACGCATTTATGGGTTGACTCACATTGTACGCAGGCAACACAGGGGGTTGGTGGGCCCAGCGGCTGATAGCTGGTACCAACAGGTGCACAGGTTGCACAGAGTGTGATTGTACACGGGGCACATAAGACGGTTGGTGCGGCACATGGCGCACACGGTGTGCAGTAGTAACAGACTGCACAGTCTGCAATGCCAGACGGGTTACAGCGTGCTTCTAGTGCTTTGACTTTTGAGGTGAGCTCAGTTACCTGTAACTGAAGTTCTTTGATAGCTTGTTCGCTCATCGTACTTTCCTTAAGTTAAGTTTATTGTGTTATTTGGTATCGCATACCAACAACAACCTAGGTTTGTTGCTTGCCCCATGCGTGTAATCAGTGGCAAACAGCATGTCTTTAAAAGACACATTCATCACATTGCAATAGGGTATTTATTGCACTTTAAATAGCGTATTGGCCGTTATGTGTGGAAACGTATAGCGGCTGCGTTTGCTGTGGTCTTTGCCGCTTGCCAGGCTAAAGTCCAGCGAAATATCCTGGGTGTATTGCAGCATATTCTGGCCATTGGATAGTCGCTCTAACCACATAGTGTTTTTGAACCGAGGCACATTAGAATGCGCTTGCATAAAGGGTGTATTAGCGATATCGCCATCGGCCTGCGTATCGACATTCAGCAAAGTGGTATCGATTACACCTATGCCTTGTTGGTAAAGGCTGTCTAAGGCAACCTGCAGCACAATGTTAGGATTAACATTGGGGTTTTCAGGAATATCGGTACCATAAGGAGCCTTAAAACTTGCGCCGCCAGCCGCAGGCAGAGCATTGGCAACAGGAATGCTGGGCGCGCCTCTAAAGCAATCGTGACCTCCCAATGCTAAAATCGAGTTGCCATGCGGCACAGACACTTGTTTTACGAGCGTCCGATCCTGCGCTTGTACCGGGAGCGGGTTGGGGGTATCCGGCACCCAGGGTTGTTTGTTCAGGGTACCTTGCCCCTGAGGTGCAATCACCTGATGTAACCAGCTGCCATTTTCAGCATGGATGAGCTCATCTTTTTGCGGGCCATCGGCAAAAAACACCCGCTGCGAATAAAAAATGGTGTACGCATCTTGCTCGTAGTTACCCGCCCGATTAGCCACTTTGCCCTGGATAGCGCTAAACGTCATGACCTCGTAGTAGGACATGTTTTTTAAGATAAAGCCATTTGGGGCGTTATCTTGCGGGATGGGCATAACATTAAATCCGCCATACCGGGTACTGACCCAAGTCCCAATTAACCCGGCTAATGGGCCGAGTTTTTCCAGGATCTCACAGTCTTGGTTGCCACCACCGTCAGCGATGAGCGGCACATTAAAATCTGGCACAAAATTCGGCTGTTGCGGGTTAGTGGGTTTGTTTGTGCAGTGACTAAACTGCTGTGGGATGCACGAGGCGCAGCGGAATATGGCACCGTGCGAATTGGTTTTAGAACAGTGTTTGTTTAGATCTTCAAATGCTGATTGAAGCTGCGCGATTTCAACTTGTAATTGCGCAATGGGGTCTTGCTTACTCATGGTGTACTTTCCTTGCTGTGTAAAATTATCGGTAGATTAATTTTTCAACAGTCTTTGAGTCTATCAGCAAGGTTTTCGAAATATTATTACACCCCATTACACAAAAGTAACATTTAGAACGCATGTATAATCTGAGTCGCTTTGATTAAATGGAATGCTTAATGTAAGTGCTTACTGTTTATTTGCTTTTTGAAATACATAAGCTCGCTGTTAAGCCGGGATTTACCAACATACAGCGCCGTTATATTCTGCTCACATCGAACCCAATCAACCCCGTCGTCATCCCGGACGCGTGCGAGCCGGGATCTGCCAACATACAGCGCCGAAGTATCCTGTGCACGTCGAACCTCTCCAACCCCACCGTCATCCCAGACGCTTGCGAGCCGGAATCTACCAACATACAGCGCCGAAGTATCCTGTGCACGTCGAACCTCCCCAACCCCACCGTCATCCCGGACGCTTGCGAGCCGGGATCTACCAACATACAGCGCCGAAGTATCCTGTGCACGTCTAACTTCCCTAACCCCACCGTCATCCCGGACGCTTGCGAGCCGGGATCTACCAACCTGCAACGCAGGGGGCTCTTTCTGGTCAAGAACCTCACAAGCTACTCGGCAGCAGCTATTTAGCAATTTGTCTTTGTTATGGGTATGATACCCATCACCTCGCTGCAAAAGTGACAGGTAGTACGCAGCAAAATCATGGCAACTTTGAATAAAGAAAAATAACTAGCGATTATGGTTGAAGAAATTAATATCAAATTGTTTGAGCTGGGTCCCACGAGGAGCGCCCGGGTACTCTGGGCGTTGCGTGAGGCTGGGTTAACATTCGAGTCTGTGCAAAACGGAGTAGACATTTTTAAGTCTCAGGAGCTGCTAAATATTCACCCATTGGGCAAGTTACCTGCGGCACTAATCAATGGACAGCCTTTGTTTGAATCAGCGGCCATCGTCACGGCGATAGCCGATTTAGTGCCAGATAAAAAGTTAATAGCAGCACCTTCAAGCTGGTCGAGAAACCTTCATAACCAATGGGTTTGTTTTACGTTGAGTGAGCTGGAACCTTTTGTGCAGTCTACCGAGATCAACTCAATGGATTTTGTTTTGCCAGCAGAGCAGCACGTTCGGGAAATTATCCCGCAAAATAATATGTTGTATAAAAAAGCTGCCGCAGCTTTAGAAAAGCATTTTTCTCAACAAGACTACTTAGTTGACGACCAATTCTCAGTTACAGATATTGTACTTGCATACACACTTTGTTGGGGACAAGAACAAAAACTACTGGATGACTTTGCGAACATTAATGAGTATATGGATCGACTCTATAACCGCGAGCACTGTACGTTAAAAAAACCATAGGGGCTGCTTAGCGTCTTAGTGGTTTGTGCTCGTCGAACTCACAAACCCCGCCGTCATCCCGGAAGTATGCGAGCCGGGATCTACTAACCGGCAATACCGTGGTTCCGTCTGTTCGCAAACCCTACCAACCCCACGGTCATCCCGGACGCGTGCGAGCCGGGATCTACTAACCGGCAATACCGTGGTTCCTTCTGGTCACGAACCCTACCAACCCCTCGGTCATCCCGGACGCGTGCGAGCCGGGATCTACTAACCGGCAATACCGTGGTTCCTTCTGGTCGCGAACCCAACCATCCCTTCGGTCATCCCGGACGCACGAGAGCCGGGATCTACTAACCGGCAATACGGTGATTCCTTCTGATCGCGTACCCAACCAACCCCTCAGTCATCCCGGACGCATGCGAGCCGGGATCTACTAACCGGCAATACCGAGGCTCCTTCTGGTAACGAACCCAACCAGCTTCGCCGTCACGTGGAAGCCTGCCACTCGTCAAACTGGCTAGGTATTACTGGAGAACTGTAATGTGTTATCTTACACGGCAGTTGTTAACACGGAATTTTGCCTCATGAACGAATCGGTGTTCCACCAAACCTTATCGCAGCGTTTTGGCTTTTCAGCATTCAGGCCGGGCCAGGAACAAACAGTCACCCAGCTGGTCAACGGCCACTCTAGCCTCGCAATATTCCCAACTGGTTCTGGTAAGTCCTTGTGTTATCAGCTGACGGCCTTACAGCTACCCCATTTAACCTTAGTTATCTCGCCACTGCTGGCGCTTATGAAAGATCAGCTTGAGTTTTTACACAGCAAAAACATCAATGCGGCCAGTTTAGATTCAACGTTAACCCGAGAGCAAAGCCAGTCTGTGATGCAAAATGTCAGAAATGGCAGCATTAAAGTGCTGATGATCTCGGTTGAGCGCTTTAAAAACGAGCGCTTCAGAGAATTCATTAAGCAAGTGCCTATTTCTATGCTGGTGGTTGATGAAGCGCACTGTATCTCTGAGTGGGGCCATAATTTCAGGCCTGATTATCTTAAGCTACCCGACTATCGTAATGAGTTAAACATCCCATTAGTGTTGCTGCTTACCGCCACGGCGACCAAAAAAGTAAAGCGCGACATGGCGAACCGGTTTGATATAAAACCCGAGCATATTGTGCAGACGGGCTTTTATCGCGCTAACCTGGATTTAAGCGTGTATGCCTACCCGGAAGCGCAAAAAGTGCAGGCACTGATTGGTTATTTAAAGCAACAAGCTGGCGCAGGTATTGTGTATGTCACGCTGCAACAACAGGCCGAGCAGGTGGCTAAGCAATTGCAGGCGGCGGGCGTAAACGCCGCTGCTTATCATGCCGGGCTGGATGACAGCCTTCGTCAGAGTATCCAAAACGATTTCATGAACAATCACAAGCAAGTGATCGTTGCCACGATTGCCTTTGGTATGGGCATAGACAAATCCGATATTCGGTTTGTGGTGCACTACGACCTGCCAAAATCGATAGAGAATTACAGCCAGGAGATAGGCCGCGCAGGGCGCGACGGACAATTTTCTGAATGCATTACTTTGGCTAACTTAGATGGCGTAGCGACGCTTGAGAACTTTGTTTACGCCGACACCCCGGAGCAAGCCAGCATTCAGGCACTGATTGACGAAATTCAATCGCAGCAACAGCAGGGTTTGTGGGAAATGCAGGAACTCAGCGCCTCTAAAGTCAGCAATATCCGATTGCTGGCGTTAAAAACCTTACTGGTGCAGCTCGAACTCAAAGGCGTAATTGAGGCCAAATACGCGTTTTACGCCGACTTTAGATTCAAGTGGTTACGCACAGAGCAGGACGTCATCAGCATGTTCGACGCGAACCGTCAGCAGTTTATTCAGCAGATAATTGCCAATACGCAATTTAAGAAAGTATGGGGCACCGTTGATATTCAGGCCTTAGTGCAACTAGGGCACGACAGAAACCGGATTGTAGCGGCGCTGGACTACCTGCATGAGCAAGGGCACATCGAGCTTGAGTCAAAGCGCATGATGCAGGTTTATCAGGTAGATGAAACTAAGCTGGCAGAACCAAATCTGGCCAAAGAACTTGCCGATTACTTTTTAGATAAGGAGCAAGCCGAGGTCAAACGCATCGCCGCCATGCTGCGCTTTTTTGAGTTAAACACCTGTTTAAGTTACAACTTAGCGCGCTATTTTGACGACGAAAATGCCCCTGTGCAATGCGGGCACTGCTCAGCGTGCCGAGGTCAAACTGCTCAACTAGCCCAGTCAAAACAGGCCGAATTTCCGTCGGACGATACATTACGAAACGACTTAAATGCGCTAAAACAGCATTTGATGCAAATTGGCGTTACGCCAAGCTCCGCAATACTGACCCGATTCCTAACCGGCATGACCTCGCCATTGGCCACGTCTTCCAAATTCAGACAACGCGCCGGGTTTGGCAGCTGCGCAGACATCCGCTATCAGCAGGTTTTGAGTAAAGTAAAGCAATTAGGTTTTGGGATGTAACGGCGGATCAAAGAAGTAGCACATCTTTATCAGATAGCACCAAAATCAAAGCGTGACAGTGTTTGGATGAGCATCGGCCTGGCAGTCAAAGCTGACACGGCCGAACTTTCCTTTCAAAATTGGTGCCTTTAACGCTGGTGTCCATCTCCGTCATCCCGGACGCTTGCGAGCCGGGATCTACTAACGTGCGGCACAGCGGTATCCCTTGCTGTCGAACTTACAAACCACACCGTCATCCGGACGCCTGCGAGCCGGGATCTACCAACATGCGGCACAGCGGTATCCCTTTGCAGTCGAACTCACAAACCCCTCCGTCATCCCGGACGCTTGCGAGCCGGGATCTGCCAACGTGCGGCACAGCGGTATCCCTTTGCAGTCGAAATCACAAACCCCAGCGTCACCCCGGACGCTTACGAGCTAGGATCTATTAACGTTAAACGCAGCAGTTTCCTGAAGTGTACTAATTTAGGTTGGGTGTCCAAGCGAAAATTCATCACAAACCCACTGTGATCCCGGGGTCTTTCGAGCCGAGCAAAAAGCTTCTTTGTATCTGTAGTCTGTATTGCTGGCTAAGGAATACGGGGATGATCACTTTGCCAATGCGATATGCTGGGGACTAAGTCATGTTGTGCCGAAACCACAGCATCTTGCCAAATAAGAAAAAAGTGGGTCTAATGATACTCATAAATAACGTTGTTCAGGCAGGGAATGAGTCGCGTTGTAATGGTTTGAGTCATAAACGGTTCAAAACAAAAGTTACTCATCAAAAGTAAATTCCCAAAGCATAAACTACATTAGCCGGAGACGGCTTGCGGCCCAATTCAACTAGCGATTATGTGTTTGCATGAATATTAAAGCGTTGTAAGGCATCGCTCGAGTGTGCGTTTTCTACCGTAAGCGGGCATTGGTCGAAAAGTAGCAAAAAGAAATAATATTAAATGTAAGTCCCCTTGTCTTTGGCCCGTTTTTTAAGGTTTTGATACATGCAAATTACTTCCTTCACTTTAAAGAATTACCGGCGGCTAGCCGATGTAACCTTAGTGCTTGACGATAAAACAGCAGTTCTTGTAGGTGCTAATAATAGTGGAAAAACGTCTTGCATTGGTGCTCTTCATACATTTCTAAAAAGCCCGGAAAATCTTAAGGTTAGAGATATATCTAAGAGTAATTGGAAGCACATCCAAAATCTGGGTAAAGAAGTCGAAGAAGAGTTTCCCTCCATCGAGAAAATGCAGGATCTATCCGATATCCTTATTGGCTTATTGCCTAGTTTAGATATCGAGATAACAGCAGAAGCTAGTGAAGCATATAAGGTTCGTGACATCTTACCAGACCTAGAGTGGAAAGGTGGAGCTCTATCCGTTCGCATAAATTATGAAGTGATTGATGTATCCAAACTATTTGGTGAGTTTGTTAATACGAGAGAGGTAGTAACCAAGCATCAAGGTGAAGTAAGCCTATGGCCTAAAGATCTATGTGATTTCTTAGAGAAAGGCCGTAATTTCAGTAAATTCATAAAGCAAAAGCACTACATTTTGAGCAAAGACGCTGAGCCGAGTTCGAACGAAATTTTACAGCCGCTAAAATCTGAAGCTTTAAAAAAATTAATTCGAGTAGATGTTATATCCGAGCAGCGAGGGCTAGGTGCTCAAGATAACGCAGAACAAACAGGGCCATATTCAGAAAAACAGCGACTCAACAAGTTACTTCGAGACTATTATGAGCGTATTTTAAATCCAGAAGATTATCCAGAGGCTGGCGATCTCAAAGTCTTGGGGCAACAACAAGATTTAGAAAAGGAATTCACCGAAAGGTTGAATAAACAGTTTGAGGATCCCTTCGAAGAGTTAAAAAGCATGGGGTATCCAGGTATCGGTGGTAATCCAACTGTTGAAATTTCCGCGCAAATTAGCGGAATAGATGCGTTGCAAAAATCGTCATCAATACGATACCGTTTTGATAAAGAAAATGAAGAATTTATTCCCGAAAGCTACTTAGGACTTGGCTATCAGAATCTCATCTATCTGACCTTTAGGCTACTAGAATTCCGAGACAAATGGATGCGTGTTGGTAAATCAGCGGCTTCAGAGGACAATGTTGAAGAGCAGATTGAACCAATTCACCTAGTCTTACTTGAAGAACCGGAAGTAAATCTTCACGCGCAAGTTCAGCGTGTTTTTGTATCGAAAGCTTACGATACTTTGCGGAATCATCCTGACTTGCGCGACAAGAATAGCAAAGAAGTTCAGACTGAATATCAGACACAACTCGTGATTAGCACCCACTCCAGTCATATTATTAATGATATTGACTTCAAAAATTTACGTTACTTCCGGCGGAATAATGCAAATACGTCCATCGCAATGGACCATACAACAATTGCAAACATGTCAGAGCTTTTTGCGAATGCGAAAGATGAGCTTTTGTTTGTAAGTAAACACTTGAAGCTCACTCATTGTGACATCTTCTTTGCCGACGGCGTTATATTCGTCGAGGGGCAAGCAGAGCGTCTTCTGGTACCAGAGTTCATTTCCAATAGCTTCCCGGATTTATCTAATCGGTACATCTCGATGCTCGAGGTGAACGGTGCTCACACGCACAAATACAAAGCGTTAGTCGAGAAGCTTGGGGTCACGACTCTAGTGCTGACGGATCTTGACTCTGTTGATAACAACGGGAAGTCTTGTTTTCCGCAAAGAAACTCTGATCAAAAGAGCAACAATGATACTTTGAAGATCTGGCATCCACAGAAAGAAACTTTGGATGAGTTAGTAGATTTGCCCAAAACGGAACATATGACAACAAGCGAAGGTGCGCCGCTTTACGTTGCTTTTCAGAAACCGACCCAGATTTCTGAGAAGGAGGTTTTATCCCGAACATTTGAAGATGCTTTGATTTTGGCTAATTTTGACCAAGAGTATTTTCAGAAGAAACCCAAACTCGAAACTGCCAAATCGGCCCATGAAGATGGCAGTAAGTCGTTGTCAGAGTCACTTTATGAATATGTACAAGGTTTAAAAAAGGGCGACTTTGCCTTCGATTGCCTATTCCATCTCGCGGATAGAGAGTCGAGTAGCTTCAGTCCCCCTGAATACATGAGCGATGGCCTTAAATGGCTGGCAGCTCAGCTTTCACCAAAAGAATAGGGGGGAAGTTATGTCAGAAGAATTCTACTTTGCGGAAACCAAACCCATAGATCATGACAGTGATGTTGATGAAGCTATTAAGGCGTGCCTACGCATAGGGTCAGGAAAAAGCTTTATTACCTTCGCTGGGGCGGGATCAGGAAAAACCTACTCTCTAAAAAATGCTCTGGATTTCCTGAAAAATCAATACTCTGACGACTTTTCTCGGCGAGGAAAGCAAATTGCCGTTGTAACCTTTACTAACAACGCTGCAGATGAAATCAAGGACCGAATCGAGCAAAACCCGATCTTCGCGGTTTCTACGATTCATAGCTTTTGCTGGGATGCAATTGGCGGCTTCAATGAGGACATTCGCAAGTGGTACTTGGAAAAAATTCCTACCGATTTAGAAGATCTCAAGGAAAAAGAAGATAAAGGCCGTGCAGGCAAGGCATCCGATGCCCGAAAAAGGGATATCACCCGCCTGACTAAGAAAATGGAATGGTTGGCGCAACCTCGCTCATTCGATTACGATCCAAACGGCATAAACTCCTCCCCAAATGCCCTTTCGCACACGGATGTTTTGAAGATTTTCTCTAATTTATTGACCACCAAACCGATGATGGCGGAAGTCATAGTAAACAAATACCCTTTTATATTCATTGACGAAAGCCAGGATACAAATAAAGACGTAGTTAGTGCATTCTTTGAGCTGCAAAAAGCAAAATCGGACAAAGTTGTAATCGGTCTGTTTGGAGATACGATGCAGCGTATCTTTGGCGGGGGAGAGCCTGAGCTGGGTAAGACTAAACCAATTGACTGGACTACTTTCGACAAGAAAATGAACCATCGCTCAGCGCGGCGCATCGTTGGTTTGGGGAATCAAGTTCGTAATGATGAGGATAAACGTAGACAGTTTGCCCGAGATGGAGCTGCGGAAGGTTACGTCCGGTACTTCTTATTGTCGCACGGTGTCTCAGACAAAGATCAAGTTGAAGCAAAAATTCGCGAGACGATGGCGGAAGTTACAGGTGACACGGACTGGACAGATATTCAATCGAAAGAAACTGCTATCTTACTTTTGGAACATAAAATGGCTGGGCGTCGGCTTGGCTTTGATGGTATTTGGGACAAGCTCTCAAAATCAGAAAAAATTAAAGATCGGATTGCAGAAGGAAAAAATACCGAATTAAATTTTTTCTCTAGCATTGTTTTTCCTTTGGCTGAAGCAAGCATGAAGAAAAGGCGAGCCGAGTTGATGTATATTTTGAGAGAAAACGAGTCTCCGCTTTTAGAAGCCTGTGTATTTCAAGCAAACAGAGACGATCCGCTCGCGCCAGCCCGAGCCGCGGAACATGCATTTCGAGATGTGGTTTCAAAAGATAAGGTCAACTTTCGAGCAGTTCTAGAAGTGATCGCTGAGCACAACCTGCTGAAAGTTCCTCCAAAATTGCAATCGTTTGTGACGAATTCAGAAGACGCTGAGACTGAACTAGAGTCAGTCCAACCGGGAGCCAAGCCTGAGGCTGAGTCAGAACCTGAAGAGCATGATGGCAGTGAAATTGCTGCTTGGGCTGAAGTTTTGGAGACTGACTTCTTCCAGATTCGGAACTATAAGGACTATATTGATGGGAACTCAATTTTCCGAACTCATCAAGGCGTGAAGGGTAACGAATTCGAGCGTGTAATGGTTGTCATGGATGATGATGAAGCTGGCGGGTTCTCATTTTCCTACGAGCAGTATTTTGGTGCGAAAGAGCTTTCGCGGGAAAGCCAAAAAAAGCGGGATGCAGGTGACGAAACTGGTTTGGATCGAACCCGACGATTATTTTATGTCACATCTACTCGTGCTAAGAATAGTCTCGCTCATGTGATTTATACATCAGATGTGACTAAAGTTGAGGAAAGTCTTATGGAAAAGAAGTTAGCACGGGAAGGTGAAATTATTAAGTTATAAACTCACCGCTTAAACCGTACTTAATATAGAGTCACGCATTCGATAGTCCATATGATCGAATGTGAACCGCTGAATTATGAGTTTATGGGCAAGTATAGTTGGTGGTCGCGTCTTATACCAAGCAAATCAATGAGACGCGCCGTCCACTGGTAATCACACAGCGCGGTAAAGGTGTTGCCGTTGTACTTGATGTGGCCGAGTACGAAGCGATGCAAGAGAAAATTGAATTGCTGTAAGAAATGCGTGCAGCTGAGGCTCAGTTAGCTTCAGGTCTTGGCGTGTCAAATGAGGATGCGCGTACTCAAGTGCTACGCCACAAAAAAAGCCCCTAAAAAGGGGCTTTGCTGTCCTGATTATCTATAAACCAAAGCTACTCACTAAATATAAATAGCAGTTACCAAAACAACCACCTAAACAATCACCCCCGGAATTTCCTTACCAAACCCAAGGTCTACGCCACACGCCTTGGCTGCGGTGTGCAGTACATCGTGCTGGTTGTAGCCAGAGCCGATGTCGCTGACTACGCCTCGGTTGATGCGGGCGCCACCGCCGGCGATCAGATAGGCGCAGGGGTTGGCAGAGTGTTTGTCTGCGTGGCCCATGTCGGTGGTTTCTAGTACCACTGTGCTGTCTAAAATGCCGGCTGCTTTGAGTTTTTGGATCAAATAGGCGCTCAGGCTGCCCAGGTGGCTGCGCATTTCGGTGTAGTACGGGTAGTTTGGCTGGCCGTTACTGCCACCGTGAATGGCGTTGTGATAGTGCCCCTGGAAGTTCAGCTCAGGAATGCGGAACTCAGACTGGTGGTTACCAAAGGCCAGCGATACCGAGCTGGTCAGGTTACATTGCAAAGCTGCCACGGCTATGTCTGCTTGCAGCCTTGCCTGCTGACTAAAGGTATCAAAGGTTAACGGGAACTCAGTGTCATCGGGGGCAATGCCACAGGAGGTGCCGCCAGAGAGTTCATCTAAACGCCGCTGGGTGTCTGCAATGGCATCCAGATGGTCATTCATGCGCTGTATTTCGTAGCCAGCGAGTCTGTTTTTAATCGCGTTGGCTGCCGACATATGCGCATTCATGATAGGCGTTTTACTGTTGCTGCCCTGGGCGCCGCCAAACACCATTTTATACACGGTGAAGGGGTTTTCCTGGAACGGCAAACGGTTACGGTTGTCTTTGGTTAAGTGACCCTGGCCATTACTGTGAACGCCTAAGTTCAGATAACGAAATGGCAGGTTCGGGCCCAGTGCGTTACCCATAGTGACGTCGTAACTGTCGCCGCCCCAGCTCTGGGCGAGCAGTACCGGCATACGGCCATGACCCGCATTGGAATGGGCCATATTGACCATAAAGTTACATTCGGTTTTAACCGGCTCATAGCCTGCCGACATCACACCCAGTTGCATGGTTTCACCGCTGCCTGTGGGGTTCCAAAGCGACGCAATAGAGCCGCCCGGAATATAAATAGACACAGTTTTATTGGGCAGCCCGGCGTCCATGGCATCGGCATGTCGTGCGTAAAGCAATCCTGATACCAGCGGCGATGTGCGGATCAGGGCGGTCGAAATACCCGACGCCATAAACATTTTTAATAAGCTGCGGCGCGATATCGCCATGTTATTTAAATGCTCTTTTTTCATGTTACTAACCTCTTAATGTTGTGACCCGCATTACTCGCTTCTGGACCAGGCTTTGCGATAACGCACCGACTTGAGTGAACCAAATTTCTCCAGCATGGCTCTCGGGCTTTCCTGCATCATGGTGTTGGTCAGTGTGTCGATTTCACACATATAACCGACCTGCTCTGTCTGAGACAGGCGCTTGTCTTCTTCACTCGTCGGGTCGATTGAGTCATGACCCACACCCATTACGTAGCGGAACATTTGCTGTGGTAAGCAGCTTTGAGCTGAAGACAGGTCGGCTATTACAGCACCTAATTGTTTAGTGCCGTTGAATGGCACAAAGTCACTGACCTGCGCGTATTTCTCAGGGGCGTAGAGGGTGCCCGATGCGTCGATCACATTACCGTTATTGTCTTGATTGCGGATGTTGCCCACGGCATCAAAGTCTTCCATACCAAAGCCCATCGGGTTGATGTACTTTTCATGGCAACTTGAACAAGGCTGACCTTCGGTCAGGCTGTGGTACTTGAGTCGGTTAGTGGTCGTCGGGTCTTGCAACAAGTCAGACAGCTCGGCAAGCCTTTGCTCTCTGGCTTCAAAGGTACCGGCTGGCGGATCGGGCTGCTCCTGACACAGCATACGGCGGCGCACTCTGACCGAGCGTAAGATAGGGTGCGATTCATCTACTTCTGCCCAGCGTGACATAAACGCACCATTGGCTAAGATACCCCCACGTTGTGTGGTCTCAACTTTTTGCATGTCATCGCCCGATACGCCGGGAATGTTGTAGTGGTTGGCCAGCATCTGATTGACGAACGTGAAGTTGGCGGTATACAGCGAGCCAAATTTTTCGTCCGGCTGAGTCATGATGTAGGAGAAAGTTTCGTTGATCTCTGCTTTCATGGCGGGTACCAGATTGGCAAAGCCCGGATAGTGGTCCTGATCTTTACTGGCGACCTCTAAACTGCCTGTGCCCAGCCAGCTGCCTACAAAGTCACCCAGCACCGGTTTGGCTTGCTCTGCCAGGCGGTTTGCATGGGCAATGATATGGGCTTCATCACGCAGCTCATCACGCTCAGCGGCTTGCCACAGGAGTTGATCTGGCGATGAACCGGTAAAGGTATAAGACAGGAAGGTAGCCATTTCCCATGAGGTCAGCTCAAAGGCGTCGTAATCCAGCTCTGAGTTATCAGGGTTCGCTTCGCCTAACTCATGACGATAAATAAACTGCGGCGAAGACAGCAAGCCTTCCAGCGCTAACTGCATGCCCGCTGCAACGTCGTTATTGTTGAAAAAGCCCGTAGCGATCAGTCGATAACTGTCTGACTCATCCTGCGTTAGCGGACGGCGGAATATCTGCGGCGCTAACTCATCAATCAAACGGTTGGCACAGTCTTCGTTAATGGCTGCACAACTTAAAGCGGGCGAATAGCCATTATCAGCCACCCATTGTGCGATTTCTTCGGCAACCAGCAGGTAGTTGCTGTAGTTAGAAGGCTGCACAGCGGCATGGGTATTATTAATGAAAAAGCCCACCTGAGAATCCGGCGACAGGCCGTCTGATACTTCAAAATCAACTCCCAGTAAGTCTTCTACTGTGTTTTGATATTCGGTTTGGGTCAGTATTTTCAGCTGTCTTGCACCGTATGCCACAGGCGCGACACCCACATCACAGGTGAGTGGCGCAGGCCACAGGGTTTGCAGATATGTCGCGATATCCGTGGCACATTGCTCATCACAGGCACCCGGCGCGCCATAAGGCATAGTCGCGGTGATCACATCAATCATGGCCTGTACATCGCGTTCTGTATTGAGCGCAGGGAATGAACCCAGACCGCCACCCTCAGAGCCATGACACCCGGCACAGTTGGTTTTGTACAACTCCATGCCACGGGCAATGGGGTCGGTTTGCGTGACTGTAATACGGGCAATATTACTGGGCTGGGAGGGCACTGAGTTGTTCAGCGCAATCACCTTGTAATCAAACTCGCCGGACTCCGGTAAACCCGACTCATGAAAACTTGCGTTAGAGGCAAGCGTAGCGGCGGTGTGCCAGCGGCCATCAAGCGACTTTAAACGCACCAGATAGTTGGTTTCGTTATTGCTGTTGTCGTACCAGCTTAATTGCGCCTGCGCTTCGGTAGAAAGCACACTGGCGCTGAGCTCGGAAGGCGCAGCGGGCTTAGCCGCCATATTAACCGGCTCAAAACCGTCTTGCTCGGCAGATAAAAAGGTCAGGTTAAAGTAAACCGGTACGGTCTCGCCAATACCACTCAGGTTAGCGACCACTCTCAGTGCCTCAATACCATAGTCCATATCGAAGGTTTTACTGTCGACTATCAAAGGCGTAAGCGTACTGACATTAACATGGCCCGTTGCCAGCTTCACGACCAACACATCCAGGCTGAGTTCATGGTTAACGCCATGCAGGCTCATCTCGCCGGTAACGGTTTGAACCGTCGGGTTGCCCACTTCCAGCGTGCTCAATAGTGCAGGGTCAATCTGAGTACTGAAGTACGCTGTTGGCAGTAATTCTGTTTCAAACAGTAAGTCCATAACCCGGCTGTTTCTGATATCCACACCGGTAGACACGCTATTTAAATCAACCGCCAGCGTGACGCGCCCGTCGGCATCAATACTACCCGATAGCGCAGGAGCAGCGTTATTCTGAGACGCAAACTGGTTCAGCTCTGCCACATGGTCTTTTTTGACCGACACGTAACTGAGTGAAGACTCAGCACTGTCCAGTGCCCACAAGCCCGTTTCTGTGACCGCATCCGGGGGCGTAGTCGGGCCAGAGTTGCTGCACACATCACCATTGAGGGTAATGACAACGTCTTCACTCAGACCATTTTTATTGGCAACAAAGCCGAGACCAAATGACTGATTTGCATGAACTGTATGACCTTGTGAGGTGATGGTACAGCCCGTGTCGTTACAGTCGAAATTGCCGTTCCAGCTATTTTGCAGGGATATGCCCGGGTTCCAGGTGAGTTCGAGCGACCAGGTGTTAAAGCTCTGATCTGAGTCATTCTCTATGACTATCTCGGTTTTAAAGCCGTTGTTCCAGTTATCCGGAATGTTGAATGAACACTGCGCTGCCTGAGCAAACGGCGCGCTTGCGATTAAACTAATGCAGGCGGCAAACTTTGCAATAGCAGGTGCTGCAGATTTGCTACGAGTCAAGGTAGAGAATCGTGGTAAATTATTGAATATCATTTTCTTTCCCTCCTATTGTTGAGCTTCAAAAACTAAGTTAAAGCTCACGGGAACCGCGTAACTGATCACAGATAAATTCGCCAATGTTCTCAGTGTCTCTATACCTGGCTCTAAACCAAAGTCTGTTGCGTCCAGCACAACAGGGGCTAGGCTTTGCACCATCACCTTAGTGTGCGTCAGGCGGCGAACTGCTACGTCTGCTGTCACTTCGGCTATCACGCCTTTGAGATTGAGCGTGGCGGTAACAGTCTGCTTGTCAGTGCTGCCAATAGGTAAGGCTGTCAGAGCTGCATAATCAACGGCGAGCAGTACTTCGGCGTGGGGGAATAAGCTGGTATCGAATAAGTGCTCCTTCATTCTGCCATCCCGGGTGTCATTACCCGTATTAACACTGGCCAGATCCAGGGTGAGCCTTGCTGCCCCTTGCTCAGAAATACTGCCGCTGAGGTTTTCGAAGGTGTGTGCTTCAACCACGTGCTGTTTCTTGGTTGAGACAAAATACAGGCTGGAGCTTTGCGGATTTAACTCAAACGGTCCGGTAATTGGCGCTACATCCGGCTCTGCGACCTGAATGCTGATAGGCTGGCTGACTGTGGTATTAACCCCGTCATTGACCGTTAATTTGACCGTAAATGTACCGGTTTGATCGAAAACATAAGCAGGGTTTGGCTCGCTGGATGTATTGCCGTTACCAAAATCCCAGCTGTAGGTCAGGGTATCGCCGTCTGGATCGGAAGAGCCGCTGCCATCAAAGTTCACTGTTAAAGGGCGCTGGCCCGAGGTTACAGAGGCAGATGCAACGGCCGTTGGCGCATGGTTAATATTACCATCTGTCGAGCACAAGCCGCCGAGCGAAGGCGTAGTTGGGGCATCGTTTTCCTGCGCCTTTTGGGCATTAAAGCCAAAGTTTAAGCTCTGGCCCGGATTAATGGTGCCGTTGTAGTTCTCATTCACAATCTCATAGGGGTTATTGCCACTGTGATTACCATGCCAGACGCCGGTCAGTTTGGTGTTATCGGCAAATTCCATCAGCACTTTCCAGCCTGAAATGGCAACGCTTTCGGTGTTGGTGATGGTGACCTTGCCACGAAAGCCCGAGATCCATTCCTGTTCCACTTCAAATACACATTGTGCTGATTCTGGCTGCGCTTGTTCAATCGAGAGTGAAATTGGTGCTGCCTGGTAGTCATTGGCGCCGTCGTTGATGGTTAATGACACCTGGTAATCACCCGGCTGCTCAAAGGTATGCTGTGGGTTCATTTCATCTGAGTTGTGGCCGTTGCCAAAATCCCACAGATAGCTCACTGTGTCTGATGCTGAATTGGCAAGCTCGCTACTGAACTGGATGGTGGCAGGCGCCGTGGCCTGGGTGTCAGACGCGGTAATAGCAACACTGACTTCGTTATTGTCATCCTGTCCGCTGCTTGCGCAAATGCCAGAGAAGACAGGTGCAACGGCGGTTTGCCCGGCCGCTTTTTGCACGTTAAAACCAAAAGACTTTGACGAGTTTGGGTTAATCTTTCGGTTCCAGCTGAGGTTCTCAAACTGATAGGGGTTGCTGCCGCCCAGTTGGGCGCGCCAGGCATTGTTGATTGACTCACCCTGATTAAACTCAAGCCCGACCGTCCAGCCATCTAAGGCAACGTCGGAATCGTTATATACCGTGACTTCTGCGGTATAACCGCTTTGCCACTCATTTTTTACCTTGAACTCGCACTGCGCTGCCAGGCCCGGCATCGCGTGTCCTAAAGCCATTAAACAGAGCCCGACTTTAAAAAGCCGGCGCTGCTTGTTGTATCTATGTTGTCTCATGAGTATTCCCCAGAGCATTGTCATCTGACATGTTGTTTCCCTGCTGTTCTTCGCTGAATAGGCGGTCGACCAGAATGAACAGGTTAAAATCGCAACGACAAGCTCAGGGATGAGGAAAGACTAAAAGAGAGCGGTATGACAACAGATGCCATAGGCGTGAATGCCAATATGCTACGCAATGCGCATACAAAACAACAGTATGCACACTTCATTTTTACTCGTTGGCATTCAGCAACCCCGCTATCTTAGCACTCACCTTAGACCGGAAGCTTTGCGTCCCTTCCTTTCGAAAGGTTTGCTATTTTAAGCCTGTCTGTGGAAGGTAGCCTAAAATTGCAATAACCACAAAGGCCAAACCGCAACTTTCACATTATTTGCACATTTCACCTGAAATAAGGCAGAAAGGCTGTTTAAAACTTACCCTTATCCATTGTGAAGTCCTTTAAATTTAATGATTTATGCTCATTTTTAGAAATGTGCACAATGTGGCTCAATTGTGCAAAAGGGGCAGGAGTGTGTCCTAAATTTGGTCCGGCTATGGTATGTTTTCTGTTTGTGATTGGTGGACAATCTTTCTACAGATTGAATGGATGATTCTGGTAAAGTGCCTTTTTTAGGATGTTTCGTTAGACGCACGGGGTCGGTTCTGGTTGGTTTCTCGGGTAATATTTGGTAAAGCAGTGAGTGAGGTGTGCTTATTCACTGACAAGCACGCTTTCTTATTGAGGACGCCATGGTGATAAATAATAATTAACAGGTCTTTCGGAGATATGTTTTGAAGCAAAAAAGCAGACAGTTGTTACATGTGTTTGTCGTGGCATTGGGACTGACTTTTTCAATAATATACAAAGCAACGAATAGTGAGAATGAGCATGTCAGGCTTGAAGAGGATGTTTCTCAATTGCTCCTTCAAGATGGAGATAAAGCCAAATTACTCTCTTTTTATGAATCAACTGACGTGGTTTCATTAGAAATTGGCGTTGAAAGCTTTAGCCGAAGTGACGCATTATTTGAAGAAAAGAAAAACCAATACAAAGTAAAGACGCTGAACTTTGTCTGTACGAACGATGTACTAAGGAAATACTTGGACTCCGAGATTCAAATTATTGTTGACCTGGCGGTTGATAAAAACCTCGCCGATATAATCGCTAACTTACATGTCACGTCGGCTCGCTGTAGTAGGTTAGGGTTGTAGAGCAAATCAGTATCAGGGTGTAAGTAACAGACACCATTGCAAAGATTTTTCAGTTGGTTTTGGCGTTACTAAGCGTATCTTTGCAATGAATGTGCTGGGAGTTACTGTTATTTTTTAAATGCATGTCTTGCCCTGGCAAGTTTATCTTTATCCATTGTTGATGATACGTGCTCCCATAATTGTTCCTTGAGTGTATCAGGCATCTTTTCCAGGTCATCGGGTCGCTTTTGCGAAAAGTCCCAACCTCCAAAAAACCTGGCTGCTCCTTCTGTTTGTGCTGTACTTAGCTGGGTTGAGTTAATGATTGAGATGATGTTAGCCGTTGAGTAGTTAAACAGCATTTTCCTTGCAACATTCTCATAGGATGGATAACCTGACCAAGGTCCAGCGCCGGAGCCAAACCATTTTAGCAAAGCCAGGACCTGTAGGCGTTTATCTGGTATTGCCGCCGTGAATAGAGTCATCAATCGCTGTGTATCCCTTGTGCCATAAGGGGTTAGAGCCTCAGCCCAGACTGCTCTGACTGACGAGGGCATTGCTCCAAGCCAGCGTTGCTCATTTTTCTGGTTTTGTATTTGCTCTTTCCTTCGCGTATCAAACATCTGTCGTGGCCATGGCATGCCGCGATCATCAAACCAGGTCAGCCATTTATCTGTATCCACAACAGAAGCATCACTGCTCCAGTGTGAGAAGCGTATGTTGGTACCGCCAATATGTGATAGAACTCCTAGCTCTTTATCATCTTTGTAGAAATAGATTACGGGGTTACCAACGCATAAACAGAGTCGATCTGCTTCGGGGCGTTCAATTACCAGGCTGTTTTTCAATGCTGATAAGTCTTCTCTTTTTTCGGACTCAAATTTCACCAGTGCGTTTATTGGATCTTTTACTACCAACCTGTCTGCCTGATCAATGATCTGGTGCAGTTGTTTTAGGTTAACAGGTCTCAATGTCTCACTCGCATAGGTTACTGACATACAGCACATCAAAAAAATGGCATATAAGTATCTGTATTTCATGGTAATTACTGGTTGAAAAAGATTCTTAGTCTAGAGTTATCAAAATTTGTAGCCCTGTCAATCAGAAGTGTTTATTTGTTAGTCAATGACTATCTAAGTTAACTCTGTGAATGTGCTGACGCGAGCAACTGTGTATTGCCTATCGTGCCAGGTTTGTCTCTGGTTCCACTTCAAGTTACAGTGTTTTGTTAGTTGACCTGAAAATATAAAAAGTATGGAAGGATCATGGATTACTTAAGCATTAATAAATCAGCCTGGGACAAAAGAACCCAATTACACGTTACGTCTGAATTTTATGATGTTGCCGGGTTTAAGGCCGGACAGTGTTCATTGAACCCGATTGAACTGGCACAGGTGGGTGATGTGCAGGGTAAGTCTCTGCTGCACCTGCAATGTCATTTTGGCCAGGATACCTTATCCTGGGCGCGTCTGGGCGCCGATGTGACCGGGGTAGACCTATCCGCAAGTGCCATAAAGCAGGCAAATGCTCTAAAAGGAGCGCTTGACCTCAAAGCTGAGTTCATTGAAAGCGATGTTCTCCAGTTTGGCCAAGTTAATAAGCGCCGGTTTGATATTGTGTTTACCTCTTACGGCGTATTGTGCTGGTTGCCTGACTTAACTGCATGGGCACAAACTGTAGCGGGCGCGCTCAAACCTGGTGGTGTGTTCCACTTGATTGAGTTCCACCCTTTCAATGACTTGCTGGCAGGCTATGCTTATTTTCCTCATGGTGCGCCGGATATTGAGGAAGAGGGCACTTATACAGAAAACTGCGATGGCAGCAAAAGTACCACGGTGACCTGGACCCATTCCGTCAGTGATGTGATCAATGCATTGATAAAGGCAGGCCTGAGTATTGAGCTCTTTGCTGAACATCCGTATAGCCCGTACGATTGCTTTGAAGGGCTGGAGTTTGTGTCTGAGCTAGGATACCAAAAGTTGCACCAGGGTCAGCAGGTACCAATGCTGTATTCGATTAAGGCGCGTAAAAGTCAGACACTTTTATAATGGATAATATCACTACCCTTTATGCTACTGATGGTAGTGATACCGTTTACGCTCCAAGACCCAGCAAAATATTAAAGCCGCTAAACCACAGGTATAGGTGATATATAGGGGCACTAAAGTATTGGCGTCCTCGGCATACATAAATGCGTTAGACATCACCCACGCAGCTACTGCGCCAATTCCCAGCCATGCGGCTGCATAATACAGCCTATGGCCTGGTGCGCTCATATAACCTGAAAGCACCACACATGCCGCTGCAACGCCGCCTATCACGGGTTTTTTCCACCAACCTGCATATTCGGCCATCATGCCTGCAAAGGTTGCAGAAGCGATAAAAGTAATGATCACGATTACAATGGACAGTAACAGCTTAAGTATTTGTTGCATAGACCACCTTTTCATCCTTTAAATATTATTCAGGATAGTCTAATCGTGTCATAGCGCTATAGTTTGGTGCTATCGCCTTGTCAAAAGCTGAGCGGAGTCTGCGCCGATAAGGTGTGCTTATCAGAGTTTGTGGCCTTATATCTTGATCTCATTTGCATGGAATTCAAGTTCAAATTGCCCTAGAGAATTTTGCTGTTTGAGTACATGTGCAAGGCCCTGATACTTGAATAGTGTTGGAGCGGATCCATAAGGATAAAGCCAAATTTAATTGGAAAGAATATCCACTCAATGACTTTAAAAGTAAGTGGCCCGTTTAGTGCGCCACAGTTACCAACATGCGCTTCATCGAGAGCATGTTAGTCAGGAAAACAATACATACACAGCAACTAACTTACATCATGCGCTTGTGAAAAACCGTTCCAAAACATATGTATCTGACTGAAGGTTTCCTAAAAGGTCAAATATCACAAAACACAGACACCTAGAAAAACACAGACGTTCAGCGTTATTTAGGTTCTCAGTTGATGAATTTGATTGCTATATAGATTTAAATAAGCGAAAAACCGCGAGAGGCGGCTTCATGGGTGAGGTATTGCATCAGAAACCGTAGCTTTTGCAAACCACGTAGCACGACGCAAAACATAGACGCAAAAAACACAGACGCAAAAAATACAGCGATGATCAAAGTGATAGTGCTCAACAGAATTGCTGGGCCAGGTATGCCTGAATATAAAGGTAATAGCTGAAATCGCAGTGTTGCCTAAGCTATCTGGATTTGATCAACAAGGCCTTGACGGTCTGTCAATTGTGAGGAATGTTTTTTCGTGTCTTGAATATGTTACTCTACATTTTGGATGGGAATAAGAATATAACTTCTATCCTATTATATGTTATGGAGATGCAGTTGCACTTTTTTTGTGCTATTTTTTAAGTGAGACTCGTTGTAAATCTAATTAAAGGCCGTTAAATTGAAACGGCCTTTAAAAACATGTTGAATACAAGAATTATATTTTAAGTCTGTGCCTAAAAACACTTACTTTTTATAGCACTGTTACTGTTAAATATGGGGATCAATTTTAATATTGAACAGTACGGTTTCACCGCTTTCTTTAAATACTTCATACTCAAACCATTGGTTGTCTACCATAGTGTGTATGAAGGTAAAGGTATGAAATTTTCCCCTTGCGACGAGGGTGTTCTTGATCAGTTTGTCTGATTGCCACACTTTTATGCGTAATGCCCCGTCACTGCCTGCTTTGTTGTATATGGTGAAGCGCTTTGGTGCATCGATCCCCATACCCACTTTCCGATGCTTGTTGACTGCTGTAACACCGTATCCGTCAGTGATATAGCCATGTAGGTCATCAGGAGTTCTGCTATGAAAGCCTGGATGATCAGGGCGTAAAGGTTCTGTATTTGAAATACGACAGTCCGTACCTTGATCGCTAATTTTAATTAGTTTTTTCACCTTGGCTGTATTTTTCATAAAAGCGGTGAAGCGCTCTTTGGAGTCCATATTCATTGCAGTTACATATCGAATTTGATCCCTGTTATTGGTATTCAGACAGTAGGTTGCCTTTTGCACTTCTAAGTACGAATATAATACTTGGTGCGGTACCATTAACCCTTCTTCCATACCATTTTGAGCTGGGGAACTGGGCGCTGAGACTATTTTTCGGGCATATGCTGCAGCATGATATAAATAGCCTCGTGTAGTTCGATTTAGAGGATACTGCTGGGCGATATATCTTTCGATATCATCACGAACACCATCATTATCAGAGTCTATACTACCCAGGCTACCATCGTCCTGTGGTTCTGGTGGTAGATTGTGTTCAAATGCAATAGGAATAGGAACAAAAATTCCACCAGCTGTAATAGGGACTATACCCCCTACATTGCCTTTTTCGATGTCCGAAATATTGACCGCAAAACATAAATGGGGTAGCAGGCTGAGCAAAAAAAGTAAAAATAAATTTTTCATATCTGATCCTTAATTAACACACGAAAGTGTTGCTCTCCAATTTACTGAATATGCAGCTTCGTCAGTTGCTAAGTGTCTAACTCCAATGGTAAAGTTTCCATCAGTTTCAGGGTTATAGTAAAATTCGTTTGATTCGGAAAATGTATTGTTGAGAACGCCTTTTTTATAAACGTGGGAGTATTTTCCAAACTTCCAATTAAACTGTACATTGTTATAAAGTTTGGATGGACTAGCCCCCCAAACCTCTAGTACCAAATTGAATTTAGTTCCTACCGGTGGCCAAAATGTACGTTTGTGACCACTAAATGTGTCATTTTGTGTGTGGGAAGGCGTATGTTCTTCAAATCCATCAAAAGTGACGGAATACCTCTCACCGTTATGGGTGCATGATGAAGTGGGGGTATTCCCGCCATCGTCTTCATTTTCTTTTAGTGCTTCCATTTTTTCATATGCATTAATCACATCTTGTCGAATTTTCTCTTTGGACTCTAGGTGGGCGAGAGATAAAGGGTCCTGCCTTATATAGGTTTCACCTAATCCATGCCCGCTTTTATCCCCGATAATTGGAATTGTGATATTCGCAGGCTTAGGCTCTAGATGTTCAGGTCTAAGTTTTCGTACACCATTGATGATTTTGTCATAGCTATTGGTGGTGTAAGGTCCTCCTCCACTTGTTACCGAGGATGGCGTAGCGACAGCAACGACCTCAAGGTGTCTGAGAAAGGTGTCTCCATATCTTCTGGCAATTTCGTTATAGGTGGAGTTCGCATAAAAGTTCCCCTGAGAGTGGGCCAAAATAACCACATTGAAACCTGAATTGATATAATTGATTGTTGTTCTAATCATGGTTTCAAGATCTTGATCGGTCGGCTGATTAAATTCATCTATCAAGTCTGCAGTAAATCCAGAAGGCTCTAAAAATACTCCACCTAAAAGGTAGTAGGCAGCGTTGGTCCAGAAGCCTGCTTCGGGGAGGTGACTTTCTTCTTGTCTTTTCTGAGCAAGTACTTCCGCAAGTTGTGTGGTAGTAAATTCATTTTCATTGGAGACATGCTCAAATACATCGAATTGGTAACTCATGGCACTTCTGATTGCGGGCGTGTTTATGTCGAGTGCATCATTATCTGTAAACATGCCATTGAAGTAGAGTAATGCACGCTCGCGCTGACGGGGTCCTTCTTTATTGGTTGCTGCTTTGGTGCGGAAACTAAATGCTGAAGTATCTGTACGATCTATAGATCTGTCAGAACCCAACTGAATGGTACCGGGTTTAAGAAATATATGCTCGGGAGGAGCTTCGCTTGCATTGGCGGACAACGCAGGAACAAGCATAAACATACAACTTCGGATGGTCAATTTCTTTTTATTCATCGCAATGAACATTCCTTTTTATTATGATAAAGCGATTTTGCAAAAATAATTTTATTTTTTATTGGCTTAATTCTATCAAAAAAAGTTTTTTTTAAAATAGTTTAATTGTGGTATTCCATGTTAACAACTTGATGCCTTAAGGAGAGAACGGTGATAATAAAAAAGAAAGCGACCATTTTGTGTGTATCCGCGTCATTACTAAGCGGGTGCAGCTACTTTTTCGGTGAGAATATTAAGCTGTTTACCAGGACAGCCACCTAAAAAGAGTGTACTTTTATCTGGACCAAAGTGCACCCATTGCCAAACAAGATTTAAAGTGGATGCCGGAGGGAATGTTTCATGTGAAAACGTGAATAAGTTCGAAGCTGAGCAAGCTAGGCATCGGGTCTCAGAGTCGTGGCATTTTTGCAGAATATTTAGAGGAAAACCATGCGAACTACCTTACTAATCGTTACGCTTATTTTATTGAGCGCAAAAGCGAATGCGTGCTCATGCTCGGAGCCTGCTTTAAGTAGCCGGGTTCTAAACTCAGACCGAGTGTTCATAGGGAAAGTCATTCATTTACAAGAGCTAAAGTATTCAAATTCGCAAGTAGCCCAGGACAGTTACGGTGTACAAGCCGAAATTTTAGTAACGGAAAATTTAAAATCTGAAACACCGAGCAGAATAAGTGTGACAACAGGGTATGGAAGAGGAGATTGTGGTATACCTTTCAGTATTAGCAATGAGTATATCTTTTTTCTAAAAAAGCAGCAGACTTCAGTTTCCATATGTCAGGGGCATATTTCCAAATTTGATTACGTGCCACATAGGTTCGAATCCAAGTTGAACGACGTGTTAAACTTTCTCGCACATGGCGAGTGAACAGTAAAACACAAACAGCAAAACACAGACACCCAGAGTTATCTGTCTCTTTTTTAGGTTGGCAGACAAGTTTTTGAATGTGTGTCTGCGTTGTTTGCTATGTATTGGCTTGTTAGGTGTTTTTAGCCAACTTCGCCATGTGAAATACCAATAATTTTAAAGTATCCATTTTCTTCGACAATATAGTATGACAGATGAACGTAATGGTCTTTAACATCTAGTTCAACTAAGTAAACGTTCTTATTTTTTACTTTAAAATTATTTCTAGAATTAAAGCTTATTGTGTAAGGCTTATCGTATTCATAGACGTTGGACCAATTCAAGATCCATTTATGCTCATCACTAGTGATACAGCTAAAGTCTGAACACTTTGCGATATAGTTAATAATTTGTTCGGCGATTTTGATGGGTATTGTTGATTCAACTTTTACTCCGGAAACGTTTCTATACTTCGAAGTGGGTTGCATAGTTGAGCAAGCAGCCAAATTGAGGGCAAGAATAAAAACGATTGCTCGAATCATCGATAAACACCTAACGCTTTAGTATTTATGCGTACGCAGTACGCATAATCGTTTGTTGAACTGGGCCGCTACCTGCACACCCTATCCGGCTGGTGTGGTTTATGCTATGGGAATTTACTTTTGATGAGTAGCTTCTGTTTTGAACCGTTTGTGACTTAAACCGTTACAACGTGACTCATTCCCTGCCCGAACAATGTTATTTATGCGTATTATTAGACCCACTTTTTTCCTATTTGGCAAGGTGTTGTGATTTCGACACAGCAAGCCTTACTCCCCTTTGCATGTTGCATTGGCAGGGTCGCTTCACCGCTATATTCATTTGTCAGGCAACCACGTCGGGTCGCAAACAACAAAACACAGACACCTAGTAAACCAGTCAAGCTCGGATATATGTCAGAGCAACACATTTATAGCGGACTGGACCAAGCATCAGGTATGGCAACACGGGTAACATAACGAACGGGATAACGAAAATTCGCTATCCCGCAGGCTACTCGGCTTGACATCGCTGGAGCGTCCATATATGTCTGCGTTGTTGTTTTTATAGATGTGGAGATGAAATGGGTACTATTGAGTTTCCAACTTTGAAGGATTATCCACAGCCTGAGTATGACTTTTATAAAGGAGGAAGATAAAATGAAACTCCTATTTTTTTCTTCGCTTATTTTATTGTTTTTTATGGCTCAATGCGTTGATTTTGACACATTGTCTGAGGGAAAAAAAACTAAATTTGATTTTGATAAATACTTAATCATTGAAGCTGCAGAGCTTTATGAGAAAGAAAATGGGAAGGCAGTTGAAAGTATCAATGATCTTGTTCCTAGGTATTTGAAAAAAATACCTGAGTGCCCTTACCAGGGGGTGTACGAGGTGGTTGTTAATGTAAGCGTTGTTGACGAACACAAAGCACAGACACTCAGCGTTGTCTGTCTCTTTTCTAGGGTCTCAGTTTATGAATGAGAGTGCTATATAGACTTAATTGAGCGAGAAACCGCGAGAGGTGGCTTCATGGGTGAGGAATTTCAGCAGAAACCGTAGTCTTTGCATCGCTTTAGCCAAACGAAAGTGCACCCGTTGCTAAACAAGGTTCGAGGCAGATGTGGGTGGTAATAACCGCAATTGTAATGTCCTGGCAGACTATAGGCATTACTCATCAAGCTCTCGACTCTACACAGATTAACCAGCACTATCTGTCATTTACAGAAATGTAAGTCATTGAAATAAATTGCTTCGATGCTAAGTTGCTGTGTCTTATACTTACGAAAGGCCAATTGTGAGGCAGGCTTTTATGTTTCTTGAACATTCAACTTAGTGTTTTGGGTGAAAGAAGAATGTATCCTTCACCTGGTTTTAATTCAGGAACGCTGTGAGTGTCCAACCGGTTTTCAAAGAGCCATTTCTTGGTGGTGTAAAATGGATTTGGTAAACGAGGTAATCCTATGATAATAAAAAATAAAATGACCATTTTGTGTGTTGCTGCGTCATTACTAAGCGGATGCAGCTACTTTTTTGGTGAGAATATTAAGCTGGAAAATTGTTTTACTCCCTATTCCGTGTCGCAACATCAGTCGACCCTGAATTTATATAAGCATCCTTTTGATGCATCCGAGACTTACTTTGTAGATGCAGGTTATGCATTTCGGATTTCCGTGGATTACACAGTAAATAGCAGGCCTTCATTATTCCCAAACAATCGTGATTTTTTAGAGCAGGACCTGGAATTGACAGGGGACATGATCATAGGGGTGCCCGACTGGGCGCACAAACACTTGGGTGGTAGCCAGATCGGTGTGGACTTGCCTGCCACTTATGAGAGTCAAGTCGGGGTGCTTAGTGTGCTCGCGATGAAAAATGCGGAAATTGACTATCCCAAAGACGTGGCACCGCACTGCAAAAAAGCAATGAAAGAGATATGTGAAGGCAAAAGCTGCAGGTTTGCAAGTTTATATAACTAGTTATGTTTGCACCAGCACAATAGAAACGAAGGCATGCTTCGTTTCGCCTTCTTACTCCTTTTCAATTTAACACCTGTCTCACTTCTGGCACACCTCATAGTTTCACCTGTCTCAAAATCGACACACCTCTTTGTTTGTTCTGAGTGATGAAAATTAAAAGCTATTATAAAACAACATCTTAAATGGTGTTTTATTCTGGCACGTAGCTTGTAATCTCTGTAGCAAACACATTTCGAAGCACAGAGGCAAAATGGACATACAAAGAGATCTTAAACAGCCTGCACGTTGGAAAAAGTTGGGTTATTTACTGCCGGTGTTGGCGCTGGCGTTGGGTTATTACGGAATACGACAGTTTAGTGGCGATGCGTCGTATTTTGTTGACCGGGAAACTGTGGTGACGGCCAGGGTGGAGCAGGGCGACTTTCAGGTCAATATTAGGGCCACTGGTGTACTAAAGCCTGCCGAGATCCGTTGGGTGGCGGCGCAGGTGTCGGGTCGGGTAGAGCAGGTGCTGGTTAAAGCCGGTGCCGAGGTCCAGGTGGGGCAGCTGCTGCTTAAATTGTCTAACCCGCAGTTACAGCGGGAGCTTGACCAGGCCCGCTGGGAATTGGCTGCGGCGAAAGCCGAAAACAATGCAAAAATAGTGGCGCTGGAATCGCAACTGGTGGGGCTCGACAATCAGGTGGTATCAGCCGATCTGGGCTATCAGGCTGAAAAGCTAAAACTGGATGCCGAAACGCTGCTGATAGAGCAAGGGAATGCCACTGTGTCGCAGCTTGATTATCAGAAAAGTCAGCTGGCGGTAAAGCGCGAACAGCAAAAGTGGCAGGCAGCAAAGCAAAAGGCGCACAAAATGCGTGCTGAAATTGAAGCAACTAAGGCGGCACAAACTGCTCGGTTTGGTCTGCTGGAGAACAACCTCAGACGGATGCAGGAGCAGGTTGATGCACTGCTGGTGCACGCCGACAAAGCCGGTGTCGTGCAGCAAATTTCGCTGGAGTTGGGCGAGCAAGTCAGTCTGGGCGGCAGTATCGCACTGATAGCTTCGCAACAGAATTTGTATGCCGAGCTGCAAGTGCCCGAAGTCAGAGTTCAGGACATAGAGACTGGCCAGTCTGTCATGCTGGATACCCGCAACAATGAAATAGCCGGTACGGTAACACGCATCGATCCGGCCGTGGTGGATGGTATGGTCCAGGTTGATGTTGCTTTGCCGCGTGATTTGCCTGCGGATGCGCGCCCTGAGCTGACTGTCGATGCACAGATCCAGGTGAGTCATCTCAGCAATGCTTTATACGTCCGGCGTCCAACTTATGCGCCAAAATCCAGCCAGATACAACTCTACAAGCTCGATCAGGCTGGTCGCTTTGCACATAAAACGGTGGTGGCGCTGGGCAAGGTTTCAGTCAATCAGGTACAGATTGTCTCTGGGCTCAAAGCCGGCGATGAAATCATTATTTCCGACAGCAGTGACTGGCAGGATCATGCCGAAATCAAACTGAATTAAACACGCGGTATCACATACTCAAAGTCGTTATCAATAACGACAGGTATTACGCCTTAACCTTGCCAACAGCAGGTGTTTATTGCACCCTGTTGGCTCTGAAACGGAGTCATTCATGAGCGCACTCATAACATTAGAAAATATAACAAAAAGCTTTTACACCGACGAAATTGAGACCCAGGCACTGCATGGCATTAATCTGAGTATCAACAAGGGCGAGTATATCTCACTGACGGGCCAGTCCGGGTGCGGCAAGTCAACCCTGCTCTCCTTACTGGGTTTACTCGATTCGCCCACAAAGGGGCGCTATATGCTGGGCGACCAAGATGTGTCTGCGCTCTCTCGCGATCAGCGCGCAGCCATTCGCAGTAAGCAAATTGGCTTTGTCTTTCAGTCGTTTAATCTGATTTCAGATCTGACGGTAGAAGAGAACGTGATGCTGCCACTGAGCTATCAATCTGGTATCAGTCGCAAAGTGATGCAGGCAAAAGCACAGGAAGTGTTGCAGAAAGTCGAGATGGGTCATCGTACTGCACATTTCCCGTCACAGCTTTCGGGCGGTCAGCAGCAGCGTGTTGCCGTTGCCAGAGCCCTGGTGAATGATCCAGCCATAATTCTGGCCGATGAGCCGACGGGGAACCTGGATTCAAAGAATGCAACGGCGGTACTAACGCTGTTTGACAAGTTACACAGTGAAGGCGCCACCATTTGTATGGTTACGCACGACCCTGCTTCGGCGCAGCGTGCCGGTCGTAGCCTCGAAATGTTCGATGGTCGTCTGGTCGGCGACATCCGCAATACACAAGCGCCACGCCCGACAACTCAGGTCACCGCCGATCTGGAGGCATTATGATGGCCATGATGCTGGATCTAAAATACGCGTTGCGACAGCTTTATAAGTCGCCGAAATTTACCGTTATGACGCTCGGGGTATTATTGGGCGGTTTGTCGATAGCACTGTTCACGTTCTCATTTTTGTATACCACTATCTACAAGCCGTTGCCTTTGCCAGAAGGCGAAACTGCGCAGCGCCTTGCTGTGTATAACGACGGTGAGTTCGACATGCTCACTGCCAACGAATTTATGGCCGTCAAACAGGGCGTGTCGGTCTTCTCGGAACTTGGGGTTTACCGCGATCAGGATGTGCGAATGAGTAAAGGGGAGGCCGGGCGAAACTTTTTCGGCGCTGCTGTTCAGGCTGGTATGTTTGAATTCAGCCGAACTAAACCATTGGCCGGACGGACCTTTACTGCCCTGGATAGCCTGCCCGGCGCCCCGGCTGTGGCTGTGATCAGCGAAGAAATGTGGGCAGATGAGTTTAATCGCGATCCTCAGTTGCTTGGCCGGGCTATTGAGCTAAACGGCGTACAAACGGAAGTTGTCGGAATTATGCCACAAGGCTACCGTTTTCCGCATATTGCCCGTATCTGGTTACCTTTGCAGGATAACATCTTTGATGTGCAGGCTCCGATCAGTGAGCAGTTCAACGTCTATATCCGACTAAAAGAGGACGTAGAGGTTGCACACGCCGAGCGTGAAATCACTCAGGTGCTGCGCTCTTTACAGCTGCAAAATCAGCAAAGCTATGGCATGGAAGCTGTACAAAAGCAGGCGCGTATTCTGACTTTTCAAATGGCTCAGACCGGAGGCGAAGGCGCAACGGTGTTTTTATTTCTGAGCGCGATCTCCTGGGTGGTATTGCTATTGGCCTGTATTAATGTCGGCAATCTGCTGTTGGCCAGAATACTGGAAAAACAAAAAGAAACCGCCATCCGAAATGCACTGGGAGCCAGTTCCGGGCGCTTGATCAGCCAGCTGATGTGGGAAGGTATTTTGATCACTGTGCTGGGCACTTTCTTAAGCGTTTGTCTGGTCGGTGCCTTACTGGATTATGTCAATGTGGGGCTGCGCTCCTGGTTACCTGGCGCCGGACTATTCTGGTGGCGTTATGGCCTGGATGGTGCAACCCTGATGATGGCACTGGTTTATATGCTGGGTACTTTGTTTATGGCTGTTTTTTTACCGGCCTGGCGCAGCACCCGACAAGATATCAATGCCACACTCAGAGACGGAACACGGGGGGCGCAAAGCCGAAAAGCAGGCCGTTTATCGCGAATTTTAGTAACCACACAAGTGTTTTTGGTGGCACTGCTGATGCTAATAGGCTCTGTATCGGCGCTGATCGCCAACAAGTTTGTTAATATTGATTTGGGCGATGACTATCAGAATGTGATGAGCACTCGCTATAGCACGCCTGAACGGACCTATCCAAGCGCGCAGCAACGTCTGAATCTGACCTATGCATTAATGGACGAAGTGCAAAATCACAGTGCCGTCACTCATGTATCGGTTGCGCAGTGGCTGGGGCCAAGAAAGGTACATTTTTCGGATCAGGAATTTGACCAAGCGCAAACAGGCACTGAGATAGATACCATCTCGATGATTGGTGATTTCCAGACTACTGGGGTCCGCTTGCTTGAAGGGCGATTGTTTAACCGGGCCGACACGGCGGACAAACGTAAGGTCGTGATCATCAGTGACTCAATGGCCCAAAGATACTGGCCAGGAGAATCGGCACTGGAGCAACATTTTGTGATGGAGATCGAAGGGAACCGTGAACAGGTGTACGTTGTCGGTGTGGTGTCGAACCTGATGAATCCGAAATCTCTGTTCGGCAGGCTGGATTCAGCCGATGAAATATATCTCAGTGGTAGCCAGTTTGTGCAAACGCTTCAAAAGCTTTCCTATCGTATCTTGCCTGGCACCACGAATGCGGAGGAGATTTTCTACCGTGCCATGTATAACACGGCGCCTAACCTGGACGTGACACAAACCGTGATGCCAGCGATTAAAAATCGTGACAAGATGCGTGAGTCAATGAGGTTTATTTCTCACCTGACCTTCGCAACGGGCGCTTTTGCACTGGCACTGGCGGTGATTGGCATCTATGGTCTGACAGCCAATGCGGTGGCACAACGAACGCATGAAATCGGCATTCGCCGGGCTGTGGGGGCTCGTGATTGCACTATCATTGCGCTGTTTATGCGCCAGGGAGCGACGCAATTGTTGATTGGCCTGGGGCTGGCGTTGCTCCTGTTTAGCGTGATTGCAATGGGGTTTCAGAGTTTCACTGAAGGCCTGTTTCCGGTCAGCGCCTATTTTGTGATGGCTTGTTTAGTGAGCATTGCATTGACTTTGGTGGTGCTGTTGGCAGTTTATATGCCCATCAGCAGGGCGATAAAACTTGAACCGAGTTCAGCGCTGCGTTATGAATAGCGGCTTTAAAATGAAGGAAGTATAAATACGGCATGAGCATAAAACGGCATATTTTGGTGGCCGATGATGATATGAACGTCATTGCGGGCTTATCTTTTTTGTTGCAGGACGAAGGGTACGAGGTGAGCTGTGTCACCACTGCTCAGGCCGCATTAGAGAAAGTCAAAGTGCAGTCGTTTGACTGCGCTTTGCTGGACATGAATTTTGGTAAGGATACGACTTCAGGCCAGGAGGGACTGGCTTTAATCTCTGAGCTCAGAGAGCTGGATAGTCGGCTGCCGATTGTCATGATGACCGGTTGGGCGACCATAGAACTGGCGGTGGATGCGATGCGCAGTGGTGCTCAGGATTTTGTGCAAAAGCCCTGGGACAATGAACGTTTGCTACATACACTGGAAACACATATCACACTGGCGCAGTCGCAAGGGCTGAATGAGCGTCTTAAACAACAAAACCGCCTGTTGCAACAGGCGGCTCATCCGCAAGCTCGCGATGAAATCGTGGCGCACTCTCAGGCGATGCAACAGCTTCTGACACAGCTTGAGCAGCTGGCGCAAAGCGATATGAACATCTTGCTCACAGGCGATAATGGTACCGGAAAAAGCATGCTGGCGGCCTATGTGCATCGATGCTCTGCGCGGGCTGAACAGGCTTTTGTCACGGCAAATATGGGCGCGATTGTTGAAAGCCTGTTTGAAAGCGAGATGTTTGGCCATGTCAAAGGGGCGTTCACCGATGCTAAGGCTGCGCGGGCAGGGCGTTTCGAAATGGCCCGTCATGGCACCTTGTTTCTCGATGAGATAGCCAATATACCGCTGTCACAGCAGGCCAAACTACTGAGTGTGCTGGAGGAGCGTAAGTTTGAGGCCGTTGGCAGCAGCCAGTCTCAGGTTGCTGATGTGCGCCTGATCTCAGCCACCAATGGCGATTTACCTGCGCATATTCAGGCGGGGACGTTTCGTCAGGATCTGTACTACCGGCTCAATACCGTTGAACTCAGAGTGCCATCTCTCAGAGAAAGAGCGGAAGATATCGCACCGCTGAGCGACTACTTTTTGGCGCAGTTTGCGGCTAAATACAATAAACCTGAGCCAACACTGAGTGAGGAAGCGGCAGTCGCACTGCACAATTATGACTGGCCCGGCAATATTCGGGAGCTGCGTCATGTGCTGGAAAGAGCCTTGTTTGTCTGCAATTCTGCCTTGATTATGCCCGAAGATCTGGCAATTGTTGCGACAGCTGAAGAGCAGGTGCAAAATATTGATAACCCAGACCTGACGCTGGATGAAATCGAACAAGCCGTGCTGCGCCAGCGACTGCGCCATCATAAAGGTAATGCCAGTGAAACGGCCCGTTCACTTGGGCTGAGTCGCAGTGGATATTACCGTCGACTGGCAAAGTTTGGGGTGGCAGAGTAATGGTGCCTGAAGAACCCAGGTTTGGACTGACCCGCCTGCAACGCCTGATCATTGCGGTGTGTCTGCCGTGTTATCTGCTGATGATTACGGGTTTGCATATGGCGGGCTGGAATAGTTACTTAGTGGTGTTTATTGCCACTGTATTTGGCTTGCTGTTTTGCTATCTGGTCGTGGCGAGTAAAGTCTTACTGGCGCATCAACTCAGAACCCTGACAAATCTGATAGAGGCGATGACCGTTGGCGACTATTCGTTACGAGGTCGGGTTAGTGGTGACAGGGCAATGTCTGAGTTGCTGAGCCAGGTGAATCTGCTGGCAGAGAGTCTGAGTCATCATAAAGCCATGGCGGTGGAGTCCCGCCTGCTCTTGGATAAATTTATCGATCAAATGGATGCCATGGTGTTGGTGCTGGATGAGCACGAGCGCGTGATTATGGCCAATCAGCCTGCTCAGGCGGTACTCTTAACGCATAAGCCCAGTGCAGAGCATCCGCTGAAACTCACCAGCAGTACACTGGGCCAGCAGCTGATGGCCTGTGAGGACAAAATAGTGACACTGGATGATGGCCGGCTCAGTGGAGAGTATCTGGTGCTGCGAGAGCGATTTATCAGCGATGGCAAAACCCATCAGTTCTTAATCATCAGTAATGCCGAGCGCTTGCTAATGGAAAAAGAACGCACTGCCTGGCAGGGGTTACTGCGGGTGTTGAGTCACGAGGTAAACAATTCGCTGACCCCGATCAGTACTATCGCCCAGCAGCTCAACAAACGCCTGGCTCAGCAAGATAATTTGCCGTCTGCACAAAGCCTGCGTCAGGGGGTGGGGATCATCAGCGAGCGGGCAGACTCACTCAGCACTTTCCTCGAAGGCTACACTCGCCTGACGCACTTACCCCAGTCCAATAAGACCCCACTTAAGTTGGGTTTTGTCACCCAGACACTGGAAGCGCTTTATCCTGAGATCCATTGGCGGTTTGCGGTCGATGAGTCTGCTACTGTGATGGTCGATAAACAACAGTTCGAACAGATCTTACTTAACCTGACCAAGAATGCGCTGGAAGCGGTACCGTCGGATCAGCATCCCGAAATCACCTTTTCCTCCTCCACTCAAATGAGTCAGCTGGTCCTGACGATGGTCGACAACGGGACTGGGATCTCAAATCCGGAAAATGTGTTTGTGCCGTTTTACACAACGAAAGCACAAGGCAGTGGTATAGGGCTGGCTCTGTGTCGGCAGATCATGTTTTCTCACGGAGGCAGTATTAAACTGGATAATAACCCGGATGGTCCGGGCGCCCGGGTCAGGTTGTTTTTTCCTTATTACAGCTAGCCTATATCTAACCGTTGTTTTTGCTAAACGCAGTACGCAGCGTGCTCCCGACACATGAACCTCTATGTCAGGAGCCACGCCTATATTACGTAAAACGTGTTATGAACGTTTTTGCTTTTCTACTTTCCAGGCCCTGAGTCCTTCAAAACTGAAACCCAGATAGAAACTGACTTCCGTGTTGACATCATCCGTTGTGAATTCGCTCTTAGGTACGAAAAATGCCTCGAACCCATTAATGCGGATAGTTCCTTTAACATGGCTTTCAACGGAAAGAATCATACCTGTGACTCGTCTGAGTTTTTTTGTATGCTCAAAAAAGCCATCCCATTTGCCAAGCTCATTTGAGTTTACAAGCGGAAGTACTCTTGTGTTGTCTGACGACTCCCATTCAAATGACTTTTTACTTGTCGTTGATATGGAGAGGTTTCTATTACACTTTTCAATATAATCTTTTGCCTTCTGTTGGCTGGGTCCTACCCCCTGTTGATAGAAAAAGTAGTGCAGAATATAGAGGTAGTATGATGCCTGCAGAGAACTTTTAAGTTGTTCCCAGGCCTCAATTTTATCTATGGCTTCCGGATATGAAAAGTTAGGCAGCATGCGATATGCTCTAAACCAATACTTAATATCCCGGTCATCCCCATTGTTACCAGCAATATTGTTTTCCATTAATTCTACAACTTTGCTGAGTTTCTGAGTTGTCAGACCTGATTCTTCATGGATCTTGAAGTACGTGCTGGCCAGCAGTCTGCGTGTGTTTGAATGGTCGATATCCGCATGTGAAGCAATCAGGCTTGATAGCCCCTCAATCAGACTTGCTTTGTCATCATAATATTTGGGAACTCTTGAAATTCTTTCCTCCGCATGGTGTGACATTTCACCTTCGGCCTGGAGTTGTTTTAGCTCTGAAATTGCCCACTCCAGCTCTTCCAATGCTTCTCGGCACCACTTGGCAGCCTGGTTATTTTGTTTAAAGAAGTCGCAATATTTATATTCGCCATGCGCGGTATCAGCAGGTTTACTCTGTCTGTATATTGCATCCACTGTTCTTTCAATTAATTTGGTATAAGAAACCAGTGCGTGCTCAGATTTCCAGGTAAATTCATACGCTTTTTTAAAGAAGCTTTTAGATTGCTCATAATTCTTCTCAATCCGCTCAATGACTTCAATAGCCCGAATACGATGCCCTTGTTGCGATTCCGGATTTCTCGAAATGTCGTCAAGAGTGGCAATAACTAAGTTGCTGTATACCATGGCCAGGCCGTGATAGTGCACTTCATTTTCTGAATCCAGTTCTATGGCTCGCTCAAAATAGCGGATAGCTTCATTGCTATCTCGGCTGTTATCATAGTTTATATGCCTGCCAAAATGGCTGTAGTAGTGAGGCTCATCGGAGAACTTTTCACATAAATGCTTAAGCACGTTGTGTTGCTTGTTAGGGCTTTTTATCTCTTGTAAAAGCTCCGAAAACTTGGCTTTGTTGCCACTGTCCTGGTTACCTCCGGACTGACGGAATATGAATAACCCCTGGAGGATCTGGCCCGTTTTGTCTTCGTTACAAAGCTTATTGGTGCTGAGACTGTCTATCAAGGCAATACATGCGTCGCGCAGTCTCTCCGGGTAGGCTATGGGTTCATGCTTGCCCAGCAATTTAAAGAGCAGTTGTTGCGCAATTATGGGGTGAATGATGCTGACAGAGTTATTTTTTTCCTTAAAAAGTGGTTCAGCGCTTGAGCCAAATACATTTTTGATCCGAAATGCGCTGCTTGCTTCTTTGCCCTGCATCACATTAAGAAAGCTCTTAGGCAGGCTTTCTTGTGTGTAACGAGAGATCAAAGCTACCCATAACAGCAATCGCTTCTTGTCATCCGGGAGGTCTTTTGTTGAATTTTCAATAAAGCTTTCTATGTTCCCATACTCATCTTCGAACGCATAAAAGCCGTAGAAGAAAGGCTGTCGATACGCAGCCATATTTTCGTCATTGGTGAGGTTTTCCAATGATACATGTCTTGATGGGTCTGAAATCGCAGTGTAATAATTACAAAATAACCTGGCATCTTTCAGCTCTAAAGGACAGGGCACCGCAAGTGCGGCTTTGTGTTTCTTCGCGGGAGTAATGGATCCGCGTTCCGACTCCAGCAATAAGTGAATCACGCCGCGAACTTTCAATTCATTAACCAGCTTTTCCTTTTCGGTTGAATTTAGTACTGAGCCATCGACAACAACAAGCACTGGCAGATTGGTTAAATTATATATTTTCTCAATATATTCATGGATGTTGACACTGTTTTTAATTACTTCTACAGCTGGCCAGTCATCTTTCAGGCGCCAGGCTGCTTTTCTGATTGCTGTGCTGCCGCCCGACCCCGGTGGGTGGTAGATGGTAAATTTCTCGTAACTGTTTTTCTTGAGAGCTCCACTAGCCTGTTTGATGATTTTGCTATCCTGAGGCATTTCAATTGCCAGGTCCTGTTCTAATTCGGCCCAGGAAATTTTATGTCCTTTACGAAATTGCCCAATACCAGTTTTGTCTTGGACCAGGCCCGGGTGTAATATGGTCAAGCATTTCGAACTGAGTGCATAAAGCTCTTTTGGTACTTCGACTTTAGAAAATTCATTGTTGTGGGAGCTTAGGCTTGGAATAAGCACTTTGTCACTTTGAGAGGGTAAGGTGTAGTACTGCGAAATACTTTTAACAAAATCCTGAGAGGGACACTGGATACACTGAAATTCGTCTAACTCAAGATTGCTGCCAAGTTCCTCGTAGGCTTGCTGTTCGTCGTCGTCGTCGCAAAGAACAACCACTTTGAGCTTATCCCCCAAATATTCATCGAGTGCTTCGATGATCTTATCCGTCTTGTTTGACTCCGTTTTATCAGCAATGACTACCAGATTTACCGGCAATACTGAAGTATGTTTGGCGAGCTCTTCACTCAAAACTCGCAGTTTATTGGGCACCGTCCGGCGCCAGGCTTTAAACCCGTTATATATAGAGCTAACGTCCAACTCATGGCCATTGATACTCAGCCAGACCAGGATGTCAGTTTCAAGTGTATTATCAATTTGTTCCGGAAAGTACCGCTTCCAGGGTTTATTATTTTTTATGTACTGCTCTGATTTGCCAAGTAAACCATTACGTTCAGTGTCAAAATCTAATACCAGATTCCAAGGCAGTGCGGTGAGCAACTCGGCATGTTCGGCGCTCAGGTTATTGAGCTTAGATCCGGCGATCAGCAGATATTTGGCTTTATGACGGTGAAAGTAATCACATTCTTTCCACAGGGGCTCTATAACCTCATTGTTCTCAATGGGCGTTGCAAATACAGGTTGGGCAATTACTTGCGGTTCATCAATCGCTACTTTTTTGGTTTTGTACAGGTGATTCAGGTTGGTTGCGGCATAAAGGAAAGCGAACACCTTCATTTTATTGGATTGCTCGTCGTCATCTGCCAGGCGGCCCTTATTGGCAAAATTGAGGCCCGCGGCCACTCTGGCCAGTAAGATTTGTGTATACACATCCTCGAACCTGGCGCTGTAGTGTTTGGTGACCCAATCTCTGATACTTTTACGGTAGCGCTGAATTTGCCGAACCCTGTTATATATCTCACCATCTATATCAATGGTATCTGAGATTTTTTTCTCTTCGATATCAGTCAGCAGATCAATAACACTGGTCCACTCTTGTATGGATAATTCAGTATGATTATTGAGCAGCAAAGAAAATTCAAGATAGGCATGGTCAAAGAATAACGGGACACCTTCTTTAAATTGCTCAAAATCAATTAAGAAAGCACTTTGCTTACCTCTGTCCTGTCCTCCATATAAGCAGTTATGACCGTGTAAGTCACCATGCATATATCCTTCAAGTGGCCTTAATTTGATATCACCTAGCGGCAACCCCGGGGTCTTTGCATGGAAAAAGGGGTTGGTAAAAGATTTGCCCGCAAAGTAAAAAGACGCTTCCTGAGCCGAGATATCCAGCAAGTCAGCAAGGAGTTTTGGGAGTGTGCTTTGCTCTCCAATGCGGTAGTCGAGCCAGTTTGACAGCACTGTTTGTGCGGAGCATTCTGCAGCGATACTTCCTGTGTGCCATTTTTCTAGCAGTAGTTCAGATATATGGCACATAATCTGACTTTGAATATCATGCGTCAGGCTGGCCAGTTCTTCAGTGAGTGACAGCCCGTTACCTGCAATCGTCATAATGAAAGCCGACTGATTGTCACCGTCAACTTTTTTGATCAACTTTGGAATATGTTGCTCAGCAAATTCAGGGAGTGTTTTTGCTGCAAGTTGATGGGCCGCGAATTCATCTTTTGAATATTGTGGGTGGTTGGTGCTGTATTTTATAACTGCGAAACCGGAGTAGGATGGGTTATCGATTATTATGTCGCACAGGTAAACCGAATCACCGGATTTACCTGAAAGCTTCTTCTTAAGGTGAAATTCTTTTGCTGCGCATTGCTCTTGGATCAATGCATGTAGCGCTTTATAGTTATCTTCAATTTCCATCTGCTTTACCATTCAATTTATTGTTGCAGTTGCTTGCTAACTGCTTATAACCGGATGCCCCCAGAGGGATAACACATCCACTCCTTTCGCTTTTGGCGCATTTATATATAGAAATGTAACACTAATTTAATGAAAAGTGGTCAGTTTTGTGTTGAGCAACAGTGAATTCATGTCATAGCTTGAGGTTGACTTAATACAGGTCAAAGAAGAGCCGGGATTCCTATCACTTTACTCCCTGCTGAGCCGGGGGAGCTTAGCTTTACTTTCATAGGGTAAAGGGCACCTCGCTATCCAATTAATGAGCCGCAAAACCTGTGAGGTCCTTTTTAGCTATCAGACCTGATCTACGGACGCGGAGCATTGACAGAAAAATGAGTCACTTTGTTTTTTTGTTTGCGAGTGTAAACTTTTTGTTTATATTTGTCGGTTCCCAATAAAGGAAAAACAAGGTATATACATGTTAAAGGTTAAAAATACATTCTCAATGACAGCGCTGTCTGTTTCGCTGGGGCTGGGCCTGAGTGCCGTAGCTATCGCTCAGCCGGCCAGTGTCGGTGAACACGCACTTGATAGCATTAGCCCTGAATATTATGAGCCTGAAATTGTCGGTGGTAATCCAGCTAACACCGCAGACTGGCCATTCTACACCCAGATCCTTAATTCTAACGGGACCACCGCGTTTTGTGGCGGCAGTTATGTGGGTGATGGTTACGTATTGACGGCTGCACATTGTGTTAACAATAAGTCAGCGCGCTTTTTGAATGTTAAGGTCGCGGGCTTTTTACTTGGTGGCAATGATGGTGACCGCATTGCTGTGGCTGAAAAGTACGTACATCCCCAATATAACAGCAGCACCCTGAACCATGATGTTGCATTACTTAAACTGGTACGCACACCTACTCAGGGCAGCTCGGTTGCATTAGCTCAGGGGAATGTTGAGCAATATGTACGGGTTGGTGATCTAATCTCAGTAGCGGGCCTTGGTCGCCTGAGCGAGGGGGGGAGCCGTCCTACCAATCTGTATGAAGTAGACGTACCACTTGTTTCTGATCAGGTATGTCGTCAATCCGGCGGTGCCTATCAGAATGTCGGCAGTGTGGCGTTCTGTGCAGGTTACCCTCAGGGTCAGAAAGATTCGTGTAGCGGTGACAGTGGTGGCCCTATTGTTGCGAATTCCGGTGGTCAGGTCGTTCAGCTGGGGATTGTCAGCTGGGGTGTTGGCTGTGCCCGCCCGGAAAAATATGGCGTGTACTCAGATGTGGCGGCGCTGCGTAGCTGGATTGACAGTGTGAAAGGCGGTGCTGAGCCGGTGTCTGTGTCGTTCAAGGCAAACGATATCCTCACAGGGTTTAAAGTCGGCGAAACCAAAACTCATACCTTCACTATCACCAACTCAGGCAATACGCCTTTTAGCTTTAAGTCAGTCAACCTGACCACCAGCGGCGTGACATCTGGTCTGGTTAATCCGGTAAATACGTGTAGCGCGAGCACCTTGACGGCAAACCAGAGTTGTCAGGTCGGTGTTGAATTTGGTGCAAGCCGCAGCGGAACTGCGGGTGTGATGCTGAACTTCACACTGGAAGAAAGTCAGGTGAACTACAGTGCTAACGCCACTGCGACAGTTACATCAGGTGGTGACACGGGTTGTCCGGGCAACTGGGATGCAAGCAAAGTGTATGATAAGCCAGATCAGGTGACGTACCAGGGCTTTAAGTATGAAGCACGCTGGTGGACGCGTGGTGATGTGCCAAGCGAGTCGGGTACCTGGGGCGTCTGGAAGCAAATTGGCGTCGACAGCGGTTGTACGCGCTAAACGGTAACACGAATCAAAGCAGCTAGGGCTGCTTTGATTTGGCTGAGATATGGGCTGTTAACAGCCCATATCTTTTCCTAAAGTAACTGCATTATTGCCACTGTAGCGTGTCCCAGCTGGCAGCTTCCCACTGACTCTTTTCAGCAGGTACGGTATCTTTGTCTCCCGATCCGCCGCCAGTATCACCGCCGCCAGTATCACCGCCGCCAGTATCACCGCCGCCAGTATCACCGCCGCCAGTATCACCGCCGCCAGTATCACCGCCGCCAGTATCACCGCCGCCAGTATCACCGCCGCCAGTATCACCACCACCAGTATCACCACCACCAGTATCACCGCTGCCAGTATCACCGCTGCCAGTATCACCACCGCCAGTATCACCACCGCCAGTATCACCGTTACCAGTATCACCGCTTGTGCTACCTTTATCTTCAGCGTTTTGGCTGTCTGATGCCGCACTGCCGGACGATGGGCTATCTGAGCCTCCACCACCACAGGCCGTTACTACCAGGCTCAGGCACAAAATTAAAAGAATACGTATCATGCTGGTTTCCTTATAGCGCAACAACACGGATATAGTGACCCAACTCACTCATATCCGGGAACTCATCCATCCTGTCGCCTTTTGTGACCCACTCGGCATTATCAGTCAGATCGTAATCGCTTGGTTGGATTTCAGCTTGTCCTTCATCTAAACGTTTGCTATCACCTACCCAAAAACTGAAACAGGTATAGTTACCAATCTTGATGTCTACACTGACACTTCCATTGGTGCCATAGTACCGAGTTTCTAACTCACCACTACTAAAGTTATAGTTGCGGTAGTCGTCGTGACGGATTGAGAAAACCGCCTTTGCACCACCTCCTATATCAACTGATGGCTGATGCTTGAAGGTTTGGCAATTGTGATTTGTATTCCAGTTTGCGTAATATCTAGGGCCACCCAGAGGAATATCGATACCATATTTCTGGTTGGTTTCCATGTCTATAACTGGAAGCCTGAACATTCTATACTGCCGATCACCCACTGTTATTTCCTGTCCAAGAGAAGCAGGTCGATAGTTATAGACAAATTCATGCTCGGGTTTATGAGGGTCAATCATCTCATCATAGGTTGGGTATGGCTCTGGCTCTTTTTCCAACTCAGTGAGCCGGGCACTGTGCTGTGTCATGGTATTTTGCACCGAATCAACTGATGTTTTCATAGACGCAACGGCGCTGGTGTTGCTGTTTACGGCGTTGCTTAGGTCCATAACACCGGTGTCCAGTGCGCTCAGGTCCTGATCCAGTTTTTGCTGCTTAGCTGAAAGTGCGGATTGTTCAGTCGTTAAGGCTGTTAAGGTGCTTGAGTGGCTGGCTGTGGTATTTTCCAGCTCTGTCACGATTGTCAGCTGAGTTGCAGCTTCCAACGACAGTTGATTAATTTGCCCGGTATTTATCGTGACCTGGTTTGCAGCCCTGGCCACTTGTGTATCCAAGTCGCCCAATTGTGCATTGAGCGCACTCATCTGGGTAGTGGTTGCCTGATTGAGCGTACTCTGAGTGGTGTTGAAAGTAGACACCTGGTCTTTTAGTTGAGTTAAGCGCGCACTTTGCTCGGTTTGTTGGGCGTTCAGCTGGGTGATCTGGTTGGTGTTGTTGGCAAGTGATGTGCCCTGGCTTGTCAGTAACTCACCATGGGCACGGACTGTACCTTGGGTTGAGCTTAATTGAGAGTTGGTTGTTTGCAAACCTGCTTGCAGGTCGCTCAGCTGACTACTGAGCCCATTTAGGCTGCTGCTTTGGGCTGCCAGGGCGCTCGCCAGCTCGCCGTAATAAACCGTGTGATTAGTCGAGGCTGTTTGCAACTGATTGAGCTGCTCAGATTGCGTGTTGCTCAGCGACTGCAACATACTTATGTTACCACCGTGCGTTATGAGCGTATTACTGGCTGCTGTCAGTGTCTGGCTTTGTTGTTCTAAGCTTTGTCCTAGCTGCGTTAGCGTACCACTGATTATACTAATCTGCGTTTGAGCATCGTCATCCGCGGCGGTAATTGCTTGTAACAGGTAGTTGAAGTTTTCATTGACCTCAGCAGCTTTAGCCGGGGTATTTGCCTGGAACGTGTGTGGGAGTTGTTGTTCGTTGGCATTGGCACCAAACGTTGCTGCAATAACACAGGGTAAAAGTAGCTTTTTCATTGTTTTCCTTAATAAATGTGCTCCTGTTTGGGCGGATTTTACCTGTTTTAGAAATAGAAAAACAACGCTAAAATTTTACTCATTTCCCTCTGTTGGTCATTAGTTCACCGAGAATGTTGCCTTAAAGCGAGCTTAGCGCTCGCCACCGTGTGTCATTTTAAGCAAAGTTCGATCACGTTTTACAAAGTGATGGTAAAGCGCTGCTGCGGCATGGCCTAAGATCAGCATCCAAATCAACCAGGCACCCAGAATTTCCTTGTGAATAAAATCTATGGGTTGCTCAAACTCGGCAAATGACAGTCCCATGCCGTGCTCGACGAGCACAGTAAATACCGCGGTAGTTTCAAATTTAGGAATGTCGAATAGAAAGAAAAACTCGGTGTCCACGCCTGTGCCGATATACCCCGTGAGTGGCGCAATGATGATCACGGCATATAAGGCGTAATGGCCAAAGTGAGCTGCCAGGTGCTCTATAGGGGTTCCCGGCTCGGCTGCGGGTGTGGTATTAAACCATCGCCAGATAACTCTGAGTGTGACGATCACCGCTATAGAAATACCAAAAGACAAGTGCAGTTGCAGTGCGGTCCAGTTTTGTGCAGTTTGGGCGTCGGTAAACCACTGACGATAATAGACGCTCACATAGGCCGCCAGAAATAACAGCGCTGTGCCCCAGTGCAGCCATTTGGCTATTGTGCCATAGTTACGCGCGGTATTTTTCATGCCCATGATAATGTTACTCCAAAGTGATTTTTGTAATGCCGAAAATGGTAACAGTTTAACGTTAGGGTGGATGCCTCAAAGATCCGGATAAAGCATTCTGTTTTTGAGAACACTCTTTTAGTTATTTGAAATGTTTATGGTTTCTATGGAGATAGTAAGAGGGAATGGTATTGGCCGATCCGGCTGGTTACGATTTCCCCTGCTATACTGCAAGCGGACACCTGCAGCAATTACCCGGAGGGCGCTTGCGTATTTTAACCTTAGTTTCTTTGTCGGGATGGCCCGATATCATCGACCGTATCGGTCAGTCCACTGCGCAGAAAGTGTGGCATGCTTTGGTTGCTTTACTGTCGCAAAACGAATCAACAGGGCTGAAGCAAGATATTTTTGAGCTGGGCGAGTTGTGGTTCGAATCCGCGCAGTTTGATACACCGGCGCAGGCTGAGCGTGCGTGTAGTCAGTACGTTGCACAGCACCTATTGAAAGAACTGGATAGTCAGCTTGTCCATGAGGCGGAGATTCAGATTAGTTCAGCTGTCGTGACGGAGCAACCACGGGAAGAGCAGGTTATTCGTGCAGAGGCAGCCTGCGCACTAAACGAGCTCTACCCGGATAGCAAAGAAGCGCTGCTGAGGGTTTTTGCCAACAAAAACCTGCTCCCGTATTGGCAGTCAATTCAGTTAGTGCAAAGCGAGGGCATATTTGGCTATGAAGCCCTGATCCGGGGCCCGAAAGAGTCACAATTACATCGCGCGGATAAACTATTTGGTGCCGCGATGGCGCAGGGGCGGCAATTTGATATGGAAAAGCTGGCGCTTATGACACACTTTTCTGCGCACCAGCAGCATTGTGATTGTGCGCCCGTGGAAGGTCATTCTAACAGGCTCACTGTTAATCTATCTCCGGGATTACTATTTGATGCAGAGGTATCGGATACACTTTGTTGCTATCCATATGCTCACCTGATCTGCATCGAATTAACAGAACATCTGCCCGTCGAGGACTGGGCTCCCATCAAACAGAAAATGGCTGAACTGCGGCAGCTGGGTTACACCTTCTGGTTAGATGATGTTGGCTGTGGCTTTTTCGAGCTGGCCCTGATCAATGCCGTGAAACCCGACGTCGCAAAGCTCTGTATTACCATTATTAGTCGGCTCGATTATGGTGCTAAAATTATCGAGGAGATCAAACAGGTTGTTGATACGGTACACCTGTATGGCGGTAAGGTACTGGCCGAAGGCATTGAAACCCAACAGCAACTGGATATTGCCCGTGAGCTGGGGGTGGATTATGCGCAAGGGTACTTTTTTGACAGACCAAAGGAGTTTGGCACTTAGTGTTTGAATTTTGCAAACCTGAACACAAAAAGTATACTATTTTGCTCTGTGGCTCGGTAATGAGTACAGAGATTACTAGAAGATTGGAGTTTGAATATGCAGTGTCCCAGAACTTTACACCCATTGAAAAAGGTCAAAGTGGGTGGTATTGAGGTGTTTATATCTGAACACAGTGGCGGCGTCTTTTTTGACAACCAGGTATTGGCTAATTTCACCAATCCAGCTGACTTGCGTGCAGAGGTGCTGGCTAAGCATTTACGCCAGTTTTCAGCTCCACTCGCTGATGAAAGTAACCGAGTCAACTGCCCTAAATGTCCCGATATCGTAATGATGCGCCGTTATTTCAGTCCATTACGCGTCGTTGAAATTGACGAATGTCCGGGCTGTGGCGGTATCTGGCTTGATACTGGTGAGCTGGACAAGTTACACGAGAATCACCTGAGTGCAAAAGAGCGCGAGATGTTAAGGATCAAAATGCTGGAGGAGCACCAGACTTTTCATATTGATAGTCCCAGTCACTACAAATTGTCCGGGCAAGATGGCCGCAGCAATCTGGAAAAAGCGTTTGCAATCGCCGCGGAAATGATAAGTGATTGAGCTATAAGCGGCAAATAACTGAGCTGTGAAGTTTGTGTGTCTAAACAACTTATGCGATAAAATGGAACAGTAGCACCGCAGACTGGATGCCAATACAGCACCAAAATACACAGGTAGAAATGGCATACCATGTATGCCGTCGTTGCTTGAATTCAGGCTTGTCAGGGTACTTGTAGTCAGGCGGACCACCAAACATGGGCAAACCCAGTTTATAGTCATTCATCAGGATTAAGCAGCTGAGCCCCACCAACAGGTTTAGCGTTGCCAGGCTGAAAAATTGCTCCACAGAGTAGCCAAAGTAATTCAGTGCAGACACGACCACAAGACAAGCCAGGCAACGAGAAAATGAATATTGCGCAAACAAAAAATGCAAACCCTGCACTGCGGCTGATCTTAAATAAGCGAGCATGTGGATTGAGTCGACTCCGGTGCTGTCTAACTGTTGATATCCAGTAGCATCCCTACTGCAACGCCGATTGCGATACCCAGTGCCACACCATTGGCAATATTTTCCGATGAAACACCAATGGCTGTACCGATTGCTACGCCCGTTACCATGCTGATACCTATTTTACTGGCGGCTTTTTTACGGGTTTCTTTATCTGCCTTCATGATTTCGCTCCTTAAAACTCACGTTAGACTATGGCTAATTTTACACCAATTGATTTCCTATTCCAGCAATTTTATCGAAAGTGCAGAGTCAAACCTTAAATTAGGAAGAGTGATATATGAACCGGAATGCGTGTGGCGGGATCTGTCGTTGTGGTATTTAAACGCCACTGTAAATGGGGTTTATACCAATTTGCTTAATTAAGTGTTCTATTTTGAGGCGAGAAAATAGGGTCGATAACACCGCTCTCGCGTCCTGCTATCGCTGAGGCACCTACATCCATGTAGGCGAGGCAAAAATTTTGCTATTTAGTTGTTCTAAATAAGAAATTTTTAACGCCGTTAGCGCCATATTTGCTCCGTCAAATTGAACAGGTATTAAGTGAAATTGGTATTACAGTGGCTTGAAAGCTATTATCCGCGATTATGCGGCTGTGTGTAGTCTATGTCCGGGCCGACAGGGACAACCTGGGTTGGGTTGATCATAGTGTGGCTGAAATAGTAGTGACGCTTAATATGATAAAAATCCACCGTCTCGGCCACGTTCGACCACTGATATAGCTCACGGATATACCCTGCCAGATTCGGATAGTCTTCGATCTGTTTCAGGTTACATTTAAAGTGGCCATGGTACACGCTGTCGAAGCGGATCAGTGTGGTAAACAAGCGCCAGTCTGCTTCCGTGAGTGCATCGCCCACCAGATAACGCTGCTTGCTCAGTCGTTGTTCCAGCTGTTCAAGAGCTTCAAACAAGGCTGTTACGGCTTCTTCGTAGGCTGCTTGCTCTGTCGCAAACCCCGCTTTATATACTCCGTTGTTGATTTTGTGATATACAAACTCGTTGATTTCATCAATGTCCTGACGCAACGCTTCAGGATAGTAATCATCGGTGTTGCCCGTCAGTTCATTGAAGGCCGAATTGAACATGCGAATGATCTCGCTCGACTCATTACTGACAATCCGGTTGGTGTGTTTGTCCCAAAGGACAGGCACAGTCACACGGCCAGAGTAATCTGTTTTATTGCGGGTATACAGCTGGTGCATGTAGCTGTGCTCAAATAGCGTGTCACCACTGCTGAGCGTCTCCTTGTCAAAGGTCCAGCCGTGTTCCAGCATGTCCGGGCTCACTACAGAGACGTCAATATGGGCTTCAAGTTGCTTTAGCTTTCTGAAGATCAGGGTTCGATGTGCCCAGGGACATGCCAGCGACACATATAAATGATAGCGGCCAGACTCGGCTTTGAAGCCGCTGTCTCCGCTCGGTCCTGCGCTGCCATCGGCGGTTACCCAATTGCGCAACTGGGCGTCTTCACGTTGAAACTTACCCTGGTTACTTTTAGTATCGTACCAGACATCATGCCATTTACCTTCAATCAATCGTCCCATTGTCTTGTCCTCTCAATTTGGTTAATTCTGACTATGCGTTAAATGCTACCGAATTTACCGGCATGATAGTCACGCACGGCCTGATGTAGCTCTTCCTGTGTATTCATGACAAACGGCCCCATATGGGCAATTTTCTCCCCGATTGGCTGGCCTGCCAGCACCAGCATGCCAGCTCCTTGCTCGCCACTGTGCAGCTCTACAGGGTGAGATGGGTCAAGCTCCAGCTGATAAGTGGCGCTCAGGCGTGTGTCGGCCAGACTACCCGTATGAATGTAGAGCAGCACTTTGCCAAAACCCGACATATCAAGCGTGATCTGTTGCTGAGGGGGTAAAACCACATCTGCAATGGCACCATTACCTGCTAAGTCATTTATCGGTGAACTGGCTGTTTGCCCTTCAACTTGCCACTCTCCAGCCAGTGCCTTGAGCTCAGCGCCAGAGTGGGTGACTATGACGGGAGCCTTGTGCTCTGTCGTATCCTGGTAACGGGGAGCGCGCATTTTGTCTTTGGCGGGCATATTGAGCCAGATCTGAAAACCGTGCATGCCCTGCTCGGCATCACTCAGTGGCATTTCCGAATGGATCACGCCGCGTCCGGTACTCATCCACTGTACATCTCCGGCGCGAATGGCTTTCTTGTTGCCCATCTGATCCTGATGTTCAAAGCCGCCCTTACGAATGTAGGTAAAAGTTTCAATACCGCGATGTGGATGTGGTGGAAAGCCAGCCATGTAGTCACTGCTGTTGTCTGATTTCAGTTCATCGATCATCAAAAAGGGATCCAAACTTTTACCATCAAAGCCCGCAATCCGGGTGATGTTTACGCCTGCACCATCCTGCGTAGCCTGCGCTTTATTGATACGAATAATTTGCATAAAAACCTCGTTGCCTGCGCCATCAGCTAAAGTTAGTCCAATGCGCTGTGTTTGCCTGATAAAGTCACTTTAGCAACGACGTCATGAGAATGAAATTTGCAAATATTGAAGGTTTTGTTCGATTAAATAGAATTTATATCGTTCATGGGCCGCTCAGTTTACCGATTGGATACTGGCAGTGTATAATTATAGGGTACGCTAAATCGCGACTAACAGCGACAGACATCATAAGGAAAGCATAATGAATAAAATCGGATTACTTGCCGCTATGGTAAGTGTTGTTTTACACACCCCCTTATCTGCCCAGGCGTCGGAACCAAGCTGGCACTGTAATGAGCAAGCGTTGGTATTTAAGAATCAAGCTGAGGACAACTTACATGCCTACCTGAGTTTTCTGGCGCGCAATCCTAGTATGTTTCCTCGCGGATTCAATGACCAAGATCAGCAAAAATGGCATGCCGCTATCGAGCAATATCGTTTGCTGACAAGCCAACCCAGATATCACCCTTTGTTCAGTGACTCGGAATTAAGTGAGCTGACTCAGCACCTTTTGGAGCCCGATAATGTTATCACCGATTTACCAGTCAACGACCTGACACGCGGCTATTTCGCGGTGATGAGTAGCTATCGGGATGAGATATGGCCACAACACCAGGCACAGAACAAGGCTTGGACTGAGCACAGCATCGCACTACTCAATGAGTATGGCGACAGTGTTTGCTCGCGATTGAATGATATCTTAGGAACAGACGCGATTGTGGTGGATCAACATCAGGTTTCTACGGTTGCCCGGCCTTTTACGCACGCTGGCGCATTTACCTCAGGAAGGAACTTTTTTACGTTTATCAATACATTTCAGGATGGTTATAAAGACTGGTTTGCGCTTGAAATGGTATTTCATGAGGTGGCGCATACCAGCTTCCCCGATTCTCCTTTATATCAGGCGTTGAAACGCCAGGCTGAGCAGCAGGGCAAGCTAGAAGCCTTTAAATCATTGTGGCACCCTATGTTGTTTTATATTGTTGGTGAGGTAACCCGGCAATCACTCGCCGCACAGGGCCATGCCTTTGTGCCTTATGTCTCCTGGAAAGGATTATATAAAAATCGCCAGGATGAGTTAGCTAAGCTAACGCGGTATTTACAGCCCTACATCGATGGCCAGGTGTCGCAGGAGCTGGCCATTAACAATCTGATAGCTGCTCTGTAAAAGGCAAAATAATCGGCCTCTGCCTTGACCGATACCAAAATGTGGCATTTAATTTAGGCGGCTCGGCAGGCTGAGTAGCCTGGATTGTTGCAACGGATTGTTTCCGTTACACTACGGGCTGAAAGTAGGCAGACAAAGCCCATGTTTTTAGTTTTTAGTGAGCGTCTTGCTGGCTGTCAGAGTCGGTAGTCAATAGAGTAATAATTATGTTAGAGCAAATGCTGCTGAGCAATCTGAACAATAAAGCAGAACTTGATGATGAGTCCTTTGAGTATAAAAGTATTTTTTTAAGCTCAATTGTTCCGGATCCCACTAATGGCCGTTTTTTACCTTCGATATGTATTGATGATGAAGATGCGCGCCTGTTTGTGGCCCGTAAATTAAGCAAGGCGCAACTCACTAAGCTTTATCAGGGCGAAAACCATGTTCTGATTGGTAAATCCATCATTATTAACTGTCTTAAGCACGGCTCCGAAGACTGGAAGCGTGCTTCCCAGACCATAGACTCTATCATTGAGTTGGGTGACAACATTTCCGTGTCTGAGATGATCCAGGCACCTACTTTGTATCCTCTGGAGGACGGCCGCTTCCAAATTCTAACCGGCCACCGTCGCTTTTTTGCATTGGTATATGCAAAAGGGTATGGCGCTGCCGCCCAGTTTAAGGTCTACGACAGTAAGCCGTTGCTCACTAAAGTGAAGCAGTTTCAGGAAAATGCCAGCCGTGAAGACTTACCTCAGTATGGCAAGCTACAGGCATTTTCAAATGCGGTAACCGAAATCGAACAGTTAAACAAAGCACGTTTGCAATCCGGGTTATCACGTCTCACAGTGAGAGAGATAGTACCTAAGCTTGGTATCTCAATGGGCGCGTACGATAATTACAAGGTCTTATCTCGCTACCCAGTGGTGATGTCCGCGTATGAAAGGGGTTGTAGTTACTCTTTTATCAAAATGAAGCGACTGATTTTGTCATTGGAATCCCAGTATAAAGAAGCGCAAAATAAGTCGACTCTGAATGCCATGGACAAACGAGCGGTGTCAGAGCTGATTGAACAACAATTACAGGGGATCAAAAAGCAGCCTGCGAAAAGCAACTCTCCCTTTATTACCACGTCGTTTTCATCTCATACGGCTTTGCAAAGACTGCTCACGCAAGATGTTACGCAACTGGCATGTGGGGTAGACTGGTCATCACTGGACTGGCAGGACAAAAAAGCCGTATCCGCAGCGCTGGAGCGTGTCATTGCTTACCTTGAGCAAGAGTCATAAGCTGAAAAATCTGGATTATATCAGTGCTTTGCCGCATGTATCAGTGAACATAGCGGCATAATCTCGCCAACTCAGAGCCATTGCTTGACGATAGATTATTGAGATTAGCGATATGTTCCCGCCAACATTATCCCACTGCCATTACTTGTAAATAAGCATTTTCTTATTAATTATGTTCACTTTTTGGGTATTTTTATCTGAGTAATCTGGCGCGTATATTGAGACAAGCATTTAAATATTTTGGCTTCAAACCGCCCCTCAGGTACCTGGAGCTTAGCGTCATTCCAGTTTTGCAGTTCTGAAAATAAACGGCATTTTTTTCGCAATATGACAGTAAAAAGTCATTTAATTGTGTCACATTTATTACCTGGCACATGAAAGTATAATCTATAAAATAATCATATCAGTAAATGTCATGTTCACCGCAAGCTTGTTGTCTGGGACAAGCTGATTTCCTTCTCAGCGGTACATTTTGAAACATATAATTCCTCAAACCGTCATGTTATTGTCCCGATGTACGGGGTATAAATATCCCCAACGAAGCAGACTGAAGGGGCTGGATTAACCTGCATCAGGCGAAGGTTCTGCTAGCTGTCTGTGGGGTAGAGTGCGGTTTGTCTAAGGACTAAAATCTAACGTATGTTTTATTTGTTAACGGTTTGTTTGGTTTGGTTTTATCTGCATTATATGGTGCTTACTAATTAAGTGTGCAGAGTTTTAAAATAAATAAGCCTAATAAAAATAGTGGCTTATTTGTTTGTTTTATGAAATTTATAATTTTTAGAAACAAAAGTGTAGAAAAAAAGTGCAGATTACATAATAATGCGCTTGCGTAAAACATTTAACACTTTGCAATACTTTTTAACATGGACTGATAAGATGAAAAATGACGCATTGACTGAGTTGGGCATCAATCTGAACATTCACAACATGAATTCAGACGCAATAGATGTGCAGCTTCTCCATCATATCTTCAAACTGGCCTATGACTTTGGCTATAAAGACGGTTGTAGTGGTGTATATGTGTGCCCTGCTTCTTCATTACGTTCATTAAGTGGTAGTGAGCTCGACGCGTAAGTCAGGCTATGAATTTATACATATCTTAGCATTGCGACCAGACATTCAGACATGTTGGCGCTGTGCAATAGCAACATAAAAACCGGAGGGCAGGCTGTGTGTGCATGTTGCTCTTCGTACCCCAATTCGCTTAATTAAGTGGGCTATTTTGCCGCTGAGAATGCTGTTTTCGCACGGCACATAATATATGCGCCATGATTGTCCGAAAGTTTTGGATAAGTACGGCCAGGATAGGATTTTTCTCGCTGATAGTACAAGGGTTATGGCTGATTGGATTTGTGTGCACCTGGCGACTTCAACTAATGACATGTCTGCCAGTGCTTTTCTTTATCATCAATTTGATTGCAAAAGCGAAAATATGAAACAGTTCTTTTTACAGCTCAGTGAAAAAGGGATCAAACTCACTGTCGATGAACAAGGTAAGTTGCTCGTCAGAGGCAAGTTGAAAGCCCTGACCACAGAAGAAAAAGATTTTCTGAAGAACAATAAAGCGCAGATCATAGAGTCTATTCTGGCACACCAAAAGGTGCCGGCCGTGTCTCCTATTGTAGCCACAAAATCAGAGCCGCATGCTGATACTGTATTGTCCTTTTCTCAGCGTCGTTTATGGTTTATCGACAAGCTCAATGGTGGCTCCAGTGAATACAATATGCCTATGGCGTTTGAGGTACACGGACAGCTGAACATCGACAGGGTAGAGCTGGCCCTGAATGAGATAATACAACGCCATGAAGTATTGAGAACGGTTTTTTATGAACGCGATGGTGAGCCCTGCCAGACGGTGCTGGACAATACGTCGTTAACCATCACAGTGCAGGATCTGAGCGAGCAGACAGACCCCCACGGTACGGCTGACGCTTATCTTATTCGTGACGCTGCCAGAACATTTAATTTGAGCAAGGATTTGATGGTGCGGGCCAGTTATTTGCAGCTGACGCATGATGACAGTGCTGTTTGCCAGGCCATTTTAAGTTTCAATATGCATCATATTGCCTCCGACGGTTGGTCGATGGATGTGCTGACCAAAGAGTTTTTTGCCATTTACCAGGCGCTTGAGCAAGGCACACCAGGTACACTGACGCCGTTGCCTATCCAGTATCGAGACTTTGCCCACTGGCAACAGCAGATCTTTGCCGGGGAAGGGCTAAACAAACAGTTAGATTTCTGGCAACAGCAGTTAGAGAATGTGCCAGCACTGCACCAGCTGCCATTAGATGCAAGCCGGCCTGCTGAAAAACAGTATCAGGGAGAACTGGTTACGGCACAGCTAAGCGGTGCCATTGCAACTCAGTTGCTGGAACTGGCCAGAGTCTTTCAGTTAACCCCTTTTATGTTGTTACATGGTGCCCTGGCATTAGTCTTAAGCCGACACAGTAACACTAAAGACATTGTTATTGGCAGTCCGGTCGCTAACCGTCAGGATCCGGCTCTTGCTCCTTTAATCGGTTTTTTTGTCAACACGCTGGTGTTCAGAGTCAGCACCGCACATGACACTCTGAGTGATTATCTGGGCCACGTCAGAGCGGTACATCTGGGTGCACAGAGCAATCAGGATGTGCCATTTGAGCAGCTGGTTGAAGTGCTTAATGTGCCCCGAAATAACGCTTACAGTCCATTGTTTCAGATCTTACTGACCACGGATAACCACTATGGAACTGCATCGCCTGACGCACAGGGAACAGAACTTGGAGCCGCTACTTTGCAGGCCATGCCCGAAGTCGCTCTGACCACTAAATTTGATCTGGACATTCATATGTCAATGAATGAGGCGGGCGTGTCCATGGGCTGGACTTACGATATTGCTCTGTTCAGCAAAGCACATATCAGCCAGTTGAGTCAGCATTTATGCAATGTACTGAGTGCTCTGGCTGAGTTGGCCAAAGCAGGAGACTGGTCTGCCCGGCTTGCAGCCATACCGATGGAGAGTGAGCAAGAGCAGCAACAAGCGTTAGCGCTAGGCTGTGGCCGCGTAGTTGACCCCAAGTACCCGGCTGTGCATCAATTACTTGAACATCAGGCCCAGGTCAATCCTGATGCCGTGGCAGTGGAAACACAGGGGGCTCAGGTCACTTTTGCGCAGTTAAATGCACGTGCTGATGTATTGGCAACGCGCCTGCTGACAGAGCATCAGGTGAGCATGGGCCAACCGGTGGGCATTGTGGCGCAACGCTGTGTTGACACTTTGTGCGGGATTGCCGCAATACTGAAAGCGGGTGGGACTTATGTACCGCTGGACCCCCAGGCGCCGGCAGACAGATTAAACTATATTGTCGGCGAGCTCTCACTGTCGCTGGTATTATCTCACTCGCTGGACACTTTTGCCGGAATGCCATGCGTAAGGCTGGACGACCCCGTGCTGTGGCAACCTCCTGAGCTGCCTGCCGAGCTCCCTGAGGTGGCAGCCGACAACCCGGCTTATATCCTGTATACCTCAGGCTCAACAGGCAGACCAAAAGGTGTCAGCCAGCGCCACAGCACGTTGGTTAATCTGTGTATGCATCAGGCGTATGTTGACGGCATTACACAGCCCTACCGGACATTGCAATTTACGCCACTGACATTTGATGTGTCAGCTCAGGAGCTGGCAACAAGCTGGTATACCGGATCTCCGCTGGTGCTCATGTCTCAGCAGCAAAAAGACCAGTTACAGGATCTGGGCACCCTGGTTGCAAAGCAGAATATTGAGCGCTTATTCGTGCCACCAGCTGTGTTTGACCTGCTGGCCGAGCAGGCTACTCAACATCCGGGTATAGCTATGGCGACACTTAAGCAAGTGTGTGTTGCCGGAGATGTGCTGAAGATCACCCCCAGCATTCGCGCATTTATGGCGCAGCATCCGCAGTGTGATTTATATAATCATTACGGCCCGACAGAGACGCACGTCGCCACCACCTATCATGTACAAAACCTGAACCAGGAAGAAGTCAGTATAGGCCAGGCAATTGCCAACACGACTTGCCTGATCCTGGATGCTGAATTGGCACCTGTGCCTGTGGGTTGTGTGGGTGAGCTCTATGTTGCCGGACCCGGTGTGGCATTGGGTTACTACAACAACCCAAGCCTGACTGAAGCGCGTTTTCTTGATACATCACAGTTGCAGGTGCCACAGACGGATATCACGTGCGTCTACAAAACGGGCGACTTGGTGCGCATGACGTCGCAGGGCAACTTACAGTACCTGGGCCGCAGTGATGAACAAATAAAAATTCGTGGTTTTCGAGTTGAGCCGGGTGAGATAAGTGCGGTGCTTGAATCTTGCTCTGAGGTGGAATCAGCGCTGGTGTTGGCCACTGGCGAGGTGGACAATAAACATCTGATTGCATATGTGCGCCCTTGTATCACGTGTGAGACAAATGAGACACAGCAGCACCTGATCACTGCTTTACAGGCTCAACTAAAAGATTTGTTACCCGCTTATATGGTGCCTGCCGCCATTGTGGTGGTGGAGCAATGGCCGCTGACCCGTAACGGCAAAATTGACCGACGTGCACTGCCTGTCATCGACTTAACTCAAACGCAGTATCAGGGAGAAGCGCCGCAAACTGCCACTGAACAGACACTGGCGCAGCTCTGGTCAACCCTGTTAGGGTGCGACCTTGATAAGCTGACTCGCGATGCTGATTTCTTCGCGCTGGGTGGCCACTCTTTGCTGTCAGTCAGGTTAGTTTCTTTGATCCGCAGTGAGTTTGAGGTTGAAATCGCAGTTAAACAGGTGTTCTCTGCGAGCACGTTACTGACAATGGCGGCCTTGATTGAGTCAGGCACAAAAGCCACTCGGCCACCCATTGAGCCACAGGAGAGAAATACAAATCGCTTTGCGTTATCTTATGCTCAGCAGCGTCTGTGGTTTATCGACCAGTTTCAGGGCAGCTCTGCTCAGTACAATATGCCCATGGCTTTTGAAATAGAAGGTCCATTTGACCTGGCTCTGGCCCAGCAGGCACTGACGGCGATAGTGGCGCGTCATGAGGTATTGCGGACTGTTTATCAGGAAGGGCAACACGGACCTGAGCAAGTGATCATGGCGGTGCAACCTGTGGTGATACGTCATCTGGAACTCAGTCACCTGGACGGTGCGCACGCACAACAACTTGATCAGCTGCTGGCTGAAGATGCGCATGCGGCCTTTGATTTAGCCGCCGACCTGATGCTACGTGCCAGCTATATTAGCCTGGGTTCGCAGCGAGGTGTGCTACTGCTTAATATGCATCATATTGCCTCAGATGGCTGGTCATTAAATCTATTCAGAGAAGAATTCTTCACACTTTATCGCGCATTTAGTGCAGGTCAGGACAACCCATTGCCTGCACTGAAAATTCAGTATGCCGATTTTGCCCAGTGGCAACGTAACTGGCTACAAGGAGAGGTGCTGCAACAGCAGCTCGAATACTGGCAGGCGCAGCTGAGTGAAGCTCCGGGTGTACACAGTATTCCACTGGATAGTCCAAGACCTGCCGACAAACAATATGACGGCGCCATGGTATCGGGCAAAGCGTCAGCGCAGCTAGCTACACAGTTATGTGATATGGCTGCGCACTATCAGATGACGCCATTTATGCTGCTGCATGCGGTACTGGCACTGACCATCAGTCGTTACAGCAACAGTCTTGATGTGGTGATTGGCACGCCGGTAGCGAATCGGATGCAGGCGGAAGTTGAGCCGCTGATAGGCTTTTTTGTCAATATTCTTGCGCTGCGGGTCAACACGGAGCAGCCTTCTTTGGACAGCTATCTGCAACACGTCAGAGCCGTTCATCTGGATGCACAAAGTCATCAGGACCTGCCGTTTGAGCAGCTGGTTGATGCATTGCAGATCCCCCGGGGTGATGCCCATGCGCCGCTTTGTCAGATCATGACCTCATTCAACAACGCCCAGACTCAGTCAGGCTCAACGCAGAGCGCGCCGGACGGCTTGATGATCACACCCGTTATGCAGGCCGGTTGCGTGGCAAAATTTGATCTCGAAGTGGAGTTTTCCATGAGTGAGTCCGGGCTGCAGGCTAACTGGATTTACGATACTTCGCTGTTCACTGAGTCGCATATCACCCAATTGAGCGAGCACCTGATGTTGCTGCTAGAGCGCCTGGTGCAAACTGAGATGACACAAAGCCTGAACAACTCACCCGGACAGCTGAGTGTGCTGGCTAACGAGCAAAGCCAGTATCTGGTTAATGCCCTCAACGACAATTACCATGACTATGATCGGTCGCTATGTATCCATCAGGCATTTGAACAGCAGGTAGCGCGTAATCCTGAGCATATTGCGCTGATCTTTGCCGATCAACAACTGAGTTATGCTCAGCTTAATGGCAGGGCCAACCAGCTTGCACATTATCTGCGTGAACGCGGTGCCATACAGTCAGACACATTGATTGGTGTGGCACTGGAGCGCTCCCTGGAAATGATCGTCGCCACACTCGCAGTGCTCAAAGCGGGGGGCGCTTACGTACCGCTTGACCCGGCTTATCCACCCGCACGACTGAGCTATATGCTCGAAGATGCCGGGATCAAAACCATTATCAGCAGCGAGACCATCAGCGAAGCCGTGCGCCTCTCGGATTATGACCTTATTACTGTAGACGGTTTGCTGAGTGATGCTGCATTGGGGCCTTTCAGTCATTGCAGTGACGAGAACCCGGACAGCAGAGCTTTCGGGCTATTGCCTACCAGTTTGGCGTATGAGATCTATACCTCAGGGTCAACAGGCCAGCCAAAAGGCGTGTTGCTTGAGCATCAGGGGATCGTGAACCTGGCGGATAATCAGCGTCGGGCATTTGCTATCACCCCGCGCAGCAAAATCCTGCACTTTGCCTCCATGAGTTTTGATGCCGGTACCTGGGAATATGCCATGGCGCTGCTAAATGGCGCGACTTTGGTGATTGCACAGAGCGAACAAAGACGCTCGCCTGAGGCCATTACGGCGCTGCTGGCAGAGCAACAGATCAGCCATGTCACTTTGCCACCGGCCTTCCTGGCCATGATGCCGCTCGATACGTCTTTGGCCTTGCAGGCGTTGATTGTCGCCGGTGAAGCGTGTGAAGCGGAGCTGGTCAATCAGTGGTCGGCACATTACCCCTTCTTTAATGCTTATGGCCCGACGGAAGCCTCTGTATGTGCTTCCTATCAGCGGCTCTATCCGGGCGCGCCAATCACCATAGGCAGGCCACTAAACAATGTCAGCCTGTATGTCCTGGATAAGCAGATGAACCTGGTGCCACCGGGTGTGATCGGGGAGTTGCATATTGGCGGTGATGGTCTGGCTCGTGGCTATCATCAACGTCCCCTGCTGAGCGCTGAGAAGTTCGTCGATAACCCGTTCTATTATTGCCCGGCCCATCGTGACAGCACACGCTTGTATAAGACCGGAGATCTGGCCCGGGTTCTGCCCGATGGCAGTATCGACTTTGTCGGTCGTCTGGATGCTCAGGTTAAAATCAGGGGCTTTCGGATTGAGCTGAGCGAAATTGAAGCGCAATTAAACCGCTGTCCACAATTGGAATCGGCCGTGGTATTAGTGAAACAAGCCAGTAACGGGGTCGATATGCTGGTCGCATACATTCAGCCACACACTGAGGCTGACAACACCACAGAGCTTATACCAAGCGTTGAGCAAGGTATGTATGAGCAATTACCTGAATATATGGTGCCGAGCCGCTTTGTGGTGGTTATGCAATGGCCACTGACTCCGAACGGTAAGATTGATAAAAAAGCCCTGCCGGATATATCTGCAGAAGACTCTGAGCAGCCCTATGTGGCGCCACAGACTGAAACTGAGCTGGCGCTGGCCCAGATCTGGTCCGAATTACTGGGTATAGATCCCGCAATGATCAGCAGCCACGCACGTTTCTTTGAGCAAGGGGGCAACTCCATTTTGGTAACCCGGCTGGAGACTCAGATCCGACATCGTTTTGCGGTGGAGTTCTCCATCAAAGAGCTGTTTGCCCAGCCTCAGCTCACAGAGCAGGCATTACATATTGATTATCTGCTCAGCCGCCAGAGCGACCTGCAGCCGCAGGATGATACTGAGCTGGAGGAAATGGACTGGTAAAGGGGATGGCGGGTTACATAATTCGCCCGTTCAACATGAGCACAGGTACCAAAAAGCACGTATAAACCTGCCAGCCTGAGTGTTCACTCAGGCTGGCTTTAAGTCGTAGAGGCTAAGCCGGTGTCGGGGTTTTGTTCGGATACACGAACAGCACACCTGTTGCGGGCGCAGCGCTTTTGCAGTTAACACAGATATGAGTTAGTCAGTCATTATGGAAAATATCAAACAGCTTCTCGTGCAGCTTGAGCTGGCGGGGATCCGGCTATTTCTGCAGGACGGGGCATTAAAGTCTAAAGCCAAAAAAGGGGCTATAACGCCCGACATTGCTAAGCAGATCAAACAACATAAAAGTGCGATTATTGAGGCGCTGACACACTATGGCGATGCCCCGCAGGTAAACCCGGTGACCCGTCGTGAAGACCTCAGCCATTATCCAATATCGTTTGCACAGCAACGCCTGTATACGCTGGACCAAATCCAGGGTGGCTCCGCCGAGTACCATATGCCGATGGTGTTCAGGCTCAGTGGACAAATAGATGTGACACTGATAGAGCGGGTGTTTCGCGAGATTGTTTCCCGTCATGAGGTGCTCAGAGCTGTATTCCGGCAATCCGCGCAAGGTTTGCAGCAGTCCCTGCTTGACCCGCAAGACTTTACCGTTGAGCAGTCACACCTGACAAGTCAGGACGAGGCACGTGGTATTGAGCGCTTTGTTCATGAGGCCGCAGAGCAGCCTTTCAATCTGGCTGAAGACTTTATGCTGCGCGTGCGCTTTGCGACTCTGCCAGCGGGTGATGCGGGTGTGTTGTTTATCAATATGCACCATATCGCCACCGACGGCTGGTCTATGGATATCCTGCTCCGGGAATTCTTTGCCCTGTTCCATGCCTTTGGTTATGATCAGCCCAATCCACTGCCTGAACTTTCTATTCAGTATGCCGATTATGCACAATGGCAACGTGACTGGCTGCAAGGTGAGGTGCTGGATACCCAGCTCAGTTATTGGCAGCAGCAACTGGCCGAACTGCCCCGAGTTCATGCTCTGGGGCTAGATTACCCCAGACCTGAGGTGAAAACATATCAGGGCGAATTGGTATCACAGGCTTTGAGTGCACAGTTATGTCAGCAGCTGGCAGCCGTTGCCCGTCGCTATGGGTTAACCCCGTTTATGCTGATCCATGGGGCGCTGGCGTTGGTACTGTCTCGCAACAGTAATCACCATGATATTGTCATCGGTACGCCTGTGGCCAACCGCCGTCAGGTAGAACTCGAATCGCTGATCGGCTTTTTCGTCAATACATTAATCCTGAGAGTGAATACTCAGGCGCAATCACTTGGTGACTATCTGGCTCAGCTCCGGCAGGTACACCTGGACGCTCAGTCTCACCAGGATCTGCCGTTTGAAAAGCTCGTTGAAGTGTTGAAAGTACCGCGCAGCACAGCCCATAGCCCGCTGTTCCAGATCATGCTGACCACGAACTCCGAATACGGTGTGCGCGATACGCATGCTGATACCACTGAGCTGGCAGGTCTGTCCATCAGGGCGTTGCAGGGCAATGGCGCAACGACTAAGTTTGATCTGGACATCAATGCATCGGTAAGTGATGACGGCGGCGCAATTGAATGGACCTATGATGTGGCACTGTTCACGCGCGAGCGCATCGAAACCCTGGCGCAGCACCTCAACAACACACTGGCTTTTCTGGCACAGCTCAATGCCGACAGTACGCTGAGCACCGCTGCTATCCCTATGCTGACTGATAACGAGATTGCACAGCTCAGCGCGTTTAACGACAACGCCATTGAGTATCCACAACAGCGCTGTATACACGAGCTGTTTGAAGCACAGGCAGAGCAAACACCTGAACGCATTGCTGTGCAGTGTGGCGATGTTGCTGTGAGTTATGGTGAACTGAATGCCAGAGCCAACCAGCTGGCTCACTATTTGCGGTTTGAGCATCACATTGCACCGGATTGTCCGGTCGGAATATGTCTGGAGCGTGGCGTGGAAATGATCATTGCAATGCTGGCTATCCTCAAGGCCGGTGGCGCTTATGTTCCGCTCGACCCGGCTTATCCTGAGGAGCGTCTGGCTTATTTGATTGAAGACGCCAGTCTGAAAGTGGTCCTGACCCAGCAAACGCTTACCGGTACAGTGTCATTGCCCGGCACGCAGAGGGTAATGCTGGATGACCTGATTGCACAGCCCGGCTGCGCGTTCTCGCATTATTCCACGGCAAATATCGGGCGCTGTGAAAGTGGCGTGACTGAACAGCATCTGGCCTATCTGATCTATACCTCGGGGTCGACGGGCAAACCAAAAGGCGTGATGATCGAACACCGAAACACAGTCGCAATGCTTTACTGGGCCAGGGCTGCTTTTAGCGATCAGGCGCTGCGCCGGGTATTGGCCTCAACGTCACTGAACTTTGACTTGTCGGTGTATGAAATCTTCTTACCTTTGAGCTTTGGGTTCGAAGTGGTGGTGGTTAAAAATGCCCTGGCATTGGCGGATCAGTCGCTGGATATCAGCCTGATCAATACCGTGCCCTCAGCAATGAAGGCGTTGCTGGATGTGGGCGCATTACCCGCAAGCCTGACCATAGTTAATCTGGCCGGTGAACCACTGACAGCGCAACAGGTAAACCAAATTTTTGCAGCCTTGCCCGAGGCTGAGGTGTGTAATCTGTATGGGCCGTCGGAAGATACCACTTACTCAACCTGTGCGCGCTTTTCCACACAGCTAGAGTCGGTGCCGGACATAGGTTATGTCATTGCCAACAGTCAGGCCTATGTGCTGGGTGAAGCGATGGAGCGCTTGCCGATTGGCTGTGTTGGTGAGCTCTATCTGGGTGGTGCCGGTGTTGCCCGTGGTTATCTCAATCGGCCTGAACTGACCGAAGAACGCTTTATTGCCAACCCCTATTACGAGACACACAGCACGGATTGCAGCCCTCGCCTCTATCGCACTGGTGACTTAGTGCGTTATCGGCAGGACGGACGACTGGAGTTTATTGGTCGCAGCGATGACCAGGTGAAAATCCGTGGATTCCGTATTGAGCTGGGTGAGATTGAGCATCGCCTGAACCAACTCGATGATGTTGCATTGTCACAGGTACTGGCGCGCACACTGGCGGATGGTCAGCAACAATTGGTGGCCTATGTCCAGCCTTGTATCACGTGTGAGACAATCCTGGATGAGACGCAACAGGCAGCCTGGATCAGTGATATTAGACTACGTCTGGGACAACAATTACCGGCCCATATGGTACCCGGTCTGTTTGTGGTCATGCCACAGTGGCCGTTGACACCAAACGGCAAAATTGACAAAAAAGCCCTGCCAGCGCCGGATGCGTTACAACAAAGTAGTGCACAATATGTGGCGCCTGAGACTGAGCTCGCTCAATTGCTGGCAAGCCTGTGGGCCGAGCTGCTGGGGCTGGAGCAGGATAAAATCAGTGCCACCGCTAACTTCTTTGAACTGGGTGGCCACTCGTTGCTGATTATGCAGTTACTGGCCAAACTACAGCAGCACAACCTCAGTTGCAGCGCCCAGCAGCTGTTTCAGGCCGTTGATCTGGCGGCTATGGCGGAGGTTATTTGCGAGGCCGGCGACACCTTTGCCATCCCTGAAAATAAAATACCGCCTCAGTGTGATGCCATTACGCCCGACATGCTGACGCTGGCGACGCTTGAGCAATCTGAGATTGATGCCATCGCCGCAGCAACATCCGGCGGGATGCGCAATATTCAGGACATTTACCCATTGGCGCCTCTGCAAGAGGGTGTACTCTTCGTTCATACGCTGAATCCAGAGCATGACCCCTACGTCACTACTGCCAGTTTTGAATTCACATCCGCAGGTAAATTGTCCGGATTTGTGACTCAGCTGAACTGGCTGATCCAACGCCATGATGTGCTACGCACCGCGATTTTCTGGCGTGGTCGTCAGCAGGCGATGCAAGTAGTCATGCGTGAAGCCAGACTACCGGTCACTGAACTGGCGCTCCGTGAGGGCAACATTGAGGCGCAGTTTACTGAGTATGTGGCAAGCGGGCCACATGGGTTTGATCTGGAGTCTGCACCGCTGATCCAGCTGGTGGTCACGCCAGAGGATGAACTGGGGCGGGTATTCGCCATGCTCAAATTCCATCATCTCATCACCGATCATGTGTCATTAGAGATCCTGATGAGTGAACTCGAAGCCGACAATGTGTTGGCACTGCCAGCGCCTCTGCCTTACCGGGAATTTATCGCTCGTTCAATGGCGCAAAGCGCTGAACTGGACACTGAAGCCTTCTTCACTGAACAACTGGGCGACACAGATACACCCACCTTGCCGTTTGATTTGGCTCAGGTCACCGGGGATGGTAATTCGGTAGTTGAATATCACTCGACGCTCGGCGACACTCAGTCTCAGCTGATCCGCACTTTATGTAAACGCCATCAGTGCAGCCCGGCGGCTTTGTTTCACCTTGCCTGGGCGCAAGTACTTAGTGCCTGTTGTGGCCGTGATGAAGTGGTGTTTGGCACTGTGATGTCTGGTCGAATGAATGGTATGGCGGGCATTGAGCGTATGATGGGGATGCTTATCAATACCTTGCCACTGCGCGTGTCATTAGGTCATCAGGCAGCCCATGTTGCACTTAAAGAAGTGAATGATGCCTTGCAGGCGCTGTTACCCTATGAACAGGTATCCCTGGCCGAAGCGCAAAGTTACAGTGGGATAGACGGCAATACGCCGCTGTTCAGTGCCATTGTGAATTATCGCCACTCGGCGACACAGTCGGAACCTGCGGGGGAACAGGATACGTCGCCCGGCGTGGCGCTGCTTAGTACGCGTGAGCGCACCAATTATCCATTCGATTTATCGGTGAATGATCTGGGAGAGGGCAATAGTTTTAGCCTGGACTATCAGATTGAACAAAGCGTCAGTGCAGTACGGATCGCTGAGCTAATGCACACAGCGTTAGACGTGCTGGTGGAGGCACTGAATGAACACAGTGAGCAGCCGGTTGCGACACTGGCGGTACTGAGCGAGCCTGAGCTGACACAACTCAGTCAGAGGCAAAGTGATGAAGCCAGTTATCCTCGCAGTGCCTGTGTCCATGAAGTGTTTGAACTGCATGCCAGAGCTACACCGGACAGTATTGCCTTACAGCTGAATGAGCAGACCCTCAGTTATGGTGAGCTGAATGCCAAAGCCAATCAGCTGGCGCGTTATTTGCGCGAAGCGCATCAGGTTGGTTCCGGAACTTTAGTGGGCCTGTGTATAGGCCGCTCTGTAGAGATGATAGTGGCCAGTTTGGCGATTCTGAAAGCTGGTGGTGCGTACGTACCGCTGGACCCTAACTATCCGCAATCGCGACTGGCCTATATGTTAGAAGATACTCAGCTGAGTGTGATCCTGACCGAGCGAGCGCAACAAGAGACTCTGGCCTTCAGTCAGGTGACAAAACTGATGCTGGATGACGCTGGCACGCCCTGGTCAGCCCTGAGTATAGACAATCTGACCCGGGCAGATGCGCTGACACCGCAATCGCTGGCCTATGTGATTTACACCTCTGGTTCCACGGGCACACCTAAAGGCGTAATGACCCCACACCGTGCCGTCAATCGCCTGGTACATGCGCCTAATTTTATGGCTCTGGATAGCCAAACGGTATTTCTGCAAAGTGCCAACATTGCCTTCGATGCCGCGACGCTGGAGATCTGGGGGCCCTTACTGAATGGCGGGCGCTGTGTGTTGTATCCGGACAGCCTGATCACACTGAATGGGCTGAATCGGGTATTGCGTACTCAGGAGATCACGGCGCTGTGGCTGACCTCGGGGCTGTTTACCGAGTGGAGCAAAGTGTGTAATGAACTGGCAGCTGACACCCTGGCGCTGCAAAACGTGCTGGCCGGTGGGGATGTGCTCAATCCGCAAGCGGTTTCCGCCGTGCAACGGGCACTGCCTGAGGTCACAGTGATCAATGGTTATGGACCAACGGAAAACACCACTTTTACTTGTTGTTACCCGGTACCCCAACACAGCGACCTAAGTTCAGGCGTGCCAATTGGTCGCGCTGTGCAAGGCGATCAGCTGCTGATCTTAACGCCGCATGGCCGTCGGGTACCACAAGGTGTGGTTGGTGAGCTGTGCGTTGGGGGGGATGGTCTGGCACTGGGTTATCTTAATCAGCCAGCGCTAAGCAAAGAGCGCTTTATTCGCAATCCGTATCAGACTCAGGGCAACCAGCCTGAAATCTTGTATCGCACCGGCGATCTGGTGCGCTGCAATACTGACGGACTGATTGAATATGCCGGCCGGGTAGATGATCAAATTAAAATTCGTGGCTTTCGGGTTGAGCTGGGTGAAATTGAACGCCAGCTGGAAGCGCTGGACGATGTTGCCGCGGCTCTGATCACCATTAAAGCGCACACCGGGGGGGATAAACAGCTGGTTGCCTATGTGGAATTAAACTGCAGTGGCAAGCAGGAGGAACAAGGTGCGCATATTCAGGGGCTGGCCCAGGCACTGGCCGCTCAGTTACCTGCCTATATGATCCCCGCAGCCTTTGTACTGGTGCAAGACTGGCCGTTAACACCGAACGGAAAAATCGACAGACATGCTCTGCCCGAAGCGGATTTCAGTCTGATGCAGGCTGAATATGTGGCACCGGCCAGCGAGCTGGAAACGCAGCTGGTTGCACTGTGGTCTGAGTTACTGGACCTGCCCGCTGAGCAGATCAGTACACAGGCCAACTTTTTTGAGCTGGGTGGCCATTCACTGTTGGTCATGAAGTTACTGCAGGCACTTAACCAGCATCTTGAAATTGAACTGCAAATCGCCGACCTGTATCGCTGCGAAAATATTCAGCAAATTGCCGGGTTTATTGAGTCGGTTCAGGCCATTCATGACCAGACGCTGCCAGCGCAGCAAGACAACAATGAATTTGAGGATTTTGAGCTATGAGTGTTGAGTTGCTCTTTCAACAACTACAACAGGCGGGTGTTATTTTTCAGTCTCAGGATGAAAAAATCACCCTCAAGCTACCCAAAGAAATGGACAGTCAGCTGAAACGTCAGCTGGCCGAAAACAAAGACGCACTCAAGGCTTTTTTACACCAGCTTTATGCCCGCAGCCATAAGCGCCCGGCGCTGAAAAAGACGCCGGGTTGCAGCGCGCCTCTCTCTTTTGCACAGCAACGGCTGTGGATGCTCAATGAGCTACACGGCGGCAGTGCGCACTATAATATGCCGCAGATCTATCGTGTCGAAGGTCAGCTGCAGCCTGCATTGGTGGAACAGGCGCTCGCACAAATTGTGCAGCGTCATCAGGTGTTGCGCACTGTGTACCAGTCTCAACAGGGCAAAGCGGTGCAGGTTGTGCGCGATGATGTGGTTTTCTCATTAACCTGTGTGGATCTAAGTGTGCAGGCACCTGATGCAGCGCAACAGGCTTTGGATGCGTTGCTGCAAGAAGATGCTCAGACGCCCTTTGACCTGAGCCAGGATCTGATGATCCGTGCAACCTGGGTGAGCATGAGTCACACGGCTCCGGGCCAGGTGGGGTACTTGTTATTAAATATGCACCATATTGCTTCTGATGGCTGGTCGATGGCGATCCTGAGCCAGGAATTCTTTGCGATTTATGCCAGCCTGGTGCAGGGCAATGCGTGTCCTCTGCCTGCGCTGGCTTTGCAATATAAAGATTATGCGCACTGGCAGCGTGAGTGGCTGAGCGAAGAGGTGCTCGCATCCGGGCTGAAATTCTGGCAGCAGACACTGACCGACTTACCCGCATTGCATAGCCTGCCGCTGAGCTATCCAAGACCCGCACAAAAAGGGTATCTGGGCGCCAGGCATGATGCCTCGCTGGGGGCACCTGTTGCCAAAGCACTTACTCAGCTGGGTGAACAGTATCAGCTCAGCCCGTTTATGCTCATGCATGGTGCGCTGGCACTGACCTTGTCGCGTTTTAGCGGCACCTCAGATGTGGTGATAGGCACCCCGGTTGCAAATCGCAGCGATGCCCAGCTGAAAGACCTGATTGGTTTTTTTGTCAATTCTCTGGTGCTCAGAGTAAGCACAGAGCATGACACGCTGGCAGACTTTTTAGCCCATATTCGCCACGTCAACCAGCAGGCTCAGTCCCACCAGGATGTGCCGTTTGAGCAGATTGTCGAGGCACTGAACATTGAGCGTGATAGTGCTCATACACCTTTATTTCAGATAATTTTGACTACTAACTCTGATTATGGGGTAGCCAGTGAACAGGCGCACAGTGTGGCACTGCCCGAGCTGAGCATGACACCGCTGAGTGGCGATGAACCTATCTGTAAATTTGATCTGGAGATTAACCTGAGTCTGGATGAGCAAGGTGTTCATATTAGCTGGTTATATGACAAAGCCTTATTCAGCCCGGCGCTCATTACACGTTTCAACGCCCAGTTGGTGGCGGTTATCGAAAGGCTGGCAGGTGCTGCGGCGAGTGCCAGTCAGCCAATGTTGAGTGAAATCTCGGCGCTTCATGCAACAGAGCAGGCGCAGCTGGCGGCGCTGATGACCCCCAGTGAGCTGACAGAGGCGGCTCATCAGTCGGTGACAGAGTTGTTCAGCCGCAGCGTCGCACTTGCACCGCAGCATATCGCACTGGAGTGTGGTCAGCGTCAGCTTAGCTATGGTGAACTCGACAGTGCGTCCAGTCGACTTGCCCGTTATCTGATAGCACAAGGTCGCCAGGCGTATATCGGCTTGTTGCTGCCGCGCGGTATCGAGATGATAGTCGCCATGCTGGCTGTGCTCAAAAGTGGCGCGACCTATGTACCGCTGAATCCCGACTATCCGCAGTCACGTATCGACCATATTGTGGCAGACGCTGATCTTAACCTGGTGATCACCTGTGCTGAACATCGCCCGATACTGCAAAACAGCAATATACAGGCGCTGGAGCTGACCCCTGCACTCACAATTGAGGGATGTGATGCGTTTATGCGTTTTGGCTCTGCACAGCTTACTGAGCACTTGCCTGAGCCAGAAAACCCAGCTTATGTGATCTATACATCGGGCTCGACCGGATTACCCAAAGGGGTTGCGGTGCCACACCGGGCCATCAGCCGACTGGTGATGTCGCCCAACTTTATGAGTTTGAACCGGGATACGGTGTTTTTGCAGGCTGCGAATGTGGCGTTTGATGCGGCAACGCTGGAAATTTGGGGGCCGCTGCTCAATGGTGGTTGCTGCGTGATCTATCCGCAAGCTCATATCACGCTGGAGACACTGAATCAGGTGATTGAGGCGCACCGGGTTAATGCTATGTGGTTAACCGCCGGACTGTTTAGTGAGTGGAGCAAGGTAAGCACGCAGGCACAGACACAGCTAAACTCGCTGCGCACTGTGCTGGCCGGTGGTGATGTGTTAGACCCGCAGGCTGTGGCCCGGGTGCAACACGCTTTGCCAACAGTGCAAGTGGTCAACGGTTACGGTCCAACCGAAAACACCACCTTTACCTGTTGTTATCCGGTTCCTGCGGACTTTGATCCCGCAAATGCGGTGCCGATTGGTCGTGCACTACAGGGCGACTGTGTGATGGTGCTCAGCGGCAATGAACTGGTACCGCTGGGGAGTGTGGGTGAGCTGTGTGTCAGCGGACCCGGACTGGCGCTGGGCTATTTAAACCTGGCAGCACTGAGCGCAGAAAAATTCACCGCGAACCCTTTCTATGACGACGCTCAAAGTGATGCCTATCGACGCCTTTATCGTACCGGTGACTTAGTGCGTGTTCAGGCCGATGGCGTCATTGACTATGTGGGCCGTACCGACAACCAGATCAAGATCCGCGGTTTCCGGGTTGAGCTGGGCGAAATCGAGCAACAAATCACGCAGCTGGAGAGCGTGGCCAGTGCGCTGGTGGTGGTAAACGGCGAAGCAAATAAACGTCTGGTTGCTTACATTGAGTTAACCAGGGCAGCCCGGGAGCTCGGGGCCGTGGATAGCACTCAACTGAGCCAGACACTGGCACAGCGGTTACCTGGCTATATGGTCCCGGATACGCTGGTCCTGATTGAGCACTGGCCGTTAACCAGCAACGGAAAAATCGACCGCCGTGCGCTGCCGGAACCCGCACTGACAGAGGTAGATGCAGCATACACGGCCCCCGTCTCTGAGGCGGAACAGGTAGTGGTTGACGTGTGTGGTGAATTGCTTGAACGCGACCCGGCAGAGCTCAGCGCAACGGCTAATTTCTTTGCGCTGGGTGGTCACTCGTTGCTGATGATACAGCTTATTGCTGCACTCAAAGAGCGAGGGTATCAGGTTGATAGTCAGGCCCTGTTTACCAGCAGCACACTGGCGCAGATGGCGGCTCAATTGAGTGAAGATGCAGAACAGGGCTTTGTGGTGCCGCAAAACCGGATCCCTCTCGAGTGTACTGAAATTACGCCTGAACTGCTGGATCTGGTTAGCCTTACGCAGGACGAGATCAATGAGATAACGGCGCAGATTCCGGGTGGTGCTATAAACATTCAGGATATCTATCCTCTGGCGCCGTTGCAGCAGGGGATCCTGGCGATGCATACACTCAGCGATGGCCGCGACCCCTATGTCACAACCATGGCGTTTTCATTCTCTCAGCGAGCGTTATTACAGCTGTTGGAGACGCAGCTCAATGCGCTGATCGCCCGTCATGATGTATTGCGCACCGCGATTTTGTGGCGCGGCCGGACAGAGCCCGTCCAGGTGGTGCTGCGTGAGGCGCAGATTGCGGCGCAATGGCTGCCGGTGAACGTTGGGCAGGAGGTGCAAGCGGTATTCGAAAACTATGTCGCACACGGTGCACACCGCCTTGAGCTGGAATCGGCACCTATGATGCAGTTACAGGCGATGGAGGATAAACAATCCCGGCAAATTTATGTTGTGCTTAAAGTACACCACTTGCTGATTGACCATGTCTCGCTGGATATTCTGATGGCTGAGCTGGCCCGGATAGAAAGCGAAGGCGCAGCCAGTTTACCTGCTGTGACACCCTATCGTCATTTTATCGCTCGTGTACTACACGACCAGCAGCATCACGACGCTCAGCAATACTTTAAAGCGCAACTAGGAGACTTTGACCAGCCAGCCTACCCGTTTGGGCTGAGTGAAGTAAACGGCGATGGTGGTCAAATTGATGAGTTTAAACAGCGCATTCCGGCTGAGCTTGCCAGTAAAGTGAGAGACTATGCCAAAAGCCAGGCAATGAGCCCGGCTGCGTTATTCCACCTGGCCTGGGGGCGGGTAGTGGCCGCCTGTTCGGGTCAGCAGGATGTGGTGTTTGGCACTGTGTTATCGGGGCGAATGCAGGGCGGTCCTGAAATGGCAAACATGCTGGGCATGATGATTAATACCTTGCCTGTGCGTGTCACACTGGACCTGCGCAGTGCACAGGAGGCTTTGCACGATGTGCATGCGGCCTTGCAGTCGCTGCTCCCTCATGAGCAGGCGCCGCTTTCTGAGGCCATGCAGGCTTCGGGCGTTGAGGGCAATATGCCATTGTTCAGTGCGGTACTTAATTATCGTCATTCTCATGATGTGAGCGCGCCCGATGAAGCGGCTGAGCTGAAACTATTGGGCGTCAAAGAGCGTACTAACTACCCGTGCGTGATGTCGGTTGACGATCTGGGCAGCGATTTTTCACTAACGCTGCAAATCGACAACAAGGTGAATGGCCAGCGTATCAATGCATATCTGGTTACCGCGCTGACTCAGTTACTGGATGCGCTGCAAAGCGATTCACTCCAGCCGGTTGCTGCGCTGCCAGTGTTGCCGGATGACGAGCAACATCGTTATCTGGAACAGTGGAATAACACTGAGCAAAGTTATGCGCGTGAGGCCTGTGTGCATCAGCTGTTTGAACAACAGGTCGCAGCGACCCCCGGGAATATTGCACTACGCTTCGAGGCGCAGACCCTCACCTATACCGCGCTGAACAGTAAGGCCAATCAGCTGGCACACTATTTACGCAACACTCATAACATTGGCCCGGATTCACTGGTTGGACTGTGTGTTGAACGCTCTTTCGAAATGGTGATTGGCATCTGGGGCATTCTTAAAGCCGGTGGTGCTTATGTGCCGCTGGACCCTGAATTACCCGCTGCGCGACTTAATTATCTGGTTGAGAATGCCAGTGCCGATGTGGTGCTCAGCACCCGCGCTGTGGCTAATCGCGTTGAACTGGGCGAAGCAACGGTAGTGGCGCTGGATGAGTTTGATTATGACGCCCATGACGAGCGAAATATTGCCGTCGATGAAATCGGCCTGACGTCGCAGCATCTGGCTTATATGATTTATACCTCAGGCTCAACGGGCAAACCCAAAGGTGTACTGCTTGAGCATCAGGCGCTGCATAACCGTATCGACTGGATGGACAAAGAATATGGTTGTGATACGTCAGATAAAATTCTGCAAAAAACCCCTTACAGTTTTGATGTATCAGTGTGGGAGTTCGTCTGGCCTATGCTTAAAGGTGCCGAGCTGGTGATTGCCAAGCCCGGTGGACACAAAGATCCTGGCTATCTGAGTGAGTTAGTTGTGGCCACCGGCGTCACTAAGCTGCACTTTGTGCCCTCTATGCTGGGTGTGATGCTGGAACAGGGCGACCTGGGCCGCTGCACCTCAATAAAACAGGTGTTCTGTAGTGGTGAGGCATTACAGATAAGTCATGTCGAACAGTTTAAGGCCGGCTTACCAACTGCGCAGTTACATAACCTGTATGGTCCGACGGAAGCCGCCATCGACGTGAGTTACTGGGATTGTGCACAACCGTATGGCAACAGTGTGCCGATAGGTAAGCCCATTCAGAATATTCAGCTCCTGATCCTCGATGAAGCACTGAACCTGCTACCGCAAGGGGCGTGCGGTGAGTTACACATTGGCGGTGAAGGCCTGGCCCGCGGCTATCTGAATCGCCCGGAGCTGACTGACGAGCGCTTTATCGCCAACCCGTTTTTCGATGCCTGTGCAGCAAACAGCAGCCAGCGGTTGTACAAAACCGGCGACCTGGTGCGTTATCGCGAGGACGGCAACATTGAGTATATGGGCCGGCTGGATCATCAGGTGAAGATCCGCGGTTTGCGTATTGAGCTGGGCGAAATTGAGTTTTATATCGGTGAGCACAGCGACGTAGACTCGGCGCTGGTGATGGCCTTAACGGATGAGCATGGTAGTCAGCGTCTGGTGGCTTATGTGAAACCGCTGGGTGAATACGATGAACAGGCACTGACGACTGCCATCAGAGCACAGCTTAGCGAGGCACTGGCCGAATACATGGTGCCGGATAGTTTTATCTATGTCAGTCAGTGGCCACAGACGCCAAACGGTAAAATTGACCGCAAGGCGCTGCCTGCGCCTGAGTTGTCCGCACTGGCAGGCGGTTACGAGGCACCGAAAGGGGATACTGAAGTGATGCTCGCGCAGGTGTGGGCCGATGTGCTTAAACTGCCCGCCGATCAGATCAGCCGTGACGCCAACTTCTTTGCACTGGGTGGCCACTCGTTGTTGGTAATGAAGCTGGTGCAGAATATTGATCAGGTTTTCAAAACCCACGGGATTGCTATCAACAAAGTGGTTGAGCGACCCACACTCAGCGCCATGGCCGAGTGCATTGCTCACCATAATGACCAGCAATGGCAGGCAATTCGCCCCGTGTTGTCACTGGATTTTGACCCGACAGTAACGATTTATCTGGCGCCCGGTGCAGGCATGACCAGCGGCGGCTACATGGATCTGGCACGGGCGTTACCTCAGGTGCAGATCATGAGCCTGGAGCCTGTGGGCATGAGCGAGCAGGACCCGGTTATCGACAGCTGGGATGAACTTATCAGTTGCTATGCAGATGCCATTGTCAGTGAGCGCAATGCGCGTGGCGCAGAGGCAGAACCGGCTGTACTGATGGGCCATAGTTCAGGGGGAGCCGTAGCATTTGCAACTGCACTGAAACTGGAGTCATTAGGATGTAAAACACAGCTGCTACTGTGCGAGTGTTTAGTGGCAACCGATGATGAAGCCCAGTTCGAGATCAGCGATGCTGAAAAGCAGGAATTGATGCTGTCCTATGCCAAAGCGCTTAAACCTGAAGACAGCGAAGAGCAGTTGTTGTCCTGGCTCAGCCTGGGTATGACTCAGCGCCTGTTCAATGTGTATTTCCAGCAGGTGGACTGGTCAAGACGCTATCAGCCCGAAGCCAGCCTCAATGGTGCGCTAAGCATGATAGTGACTCCTGAGCTGGGAGAAGCATACTGGCAGCAAAAACAGACCCAGTTGCAGGCATATGTCAGCACAGAGGTAGAGACCATCCACACAGAAGGCAAGCATGTCACTATGGTGAAAAGTCCTTATGTCAGTGGCCTGGCAGACAAACTCATGGCGCTACTGGCCTGAGTAGACAAAGAGTAAAACGGGTTATCTGACCCAAGCATGCAGGCTGGGGCAAAGTAGTTTCAGCCTGCCTAATACCTATTTTAGAATTAGTAACCATTACAAGGCTGTTTTATGTTATATCGGCTAGTTTTATCTCATAAGAAACTACTCATACTTGCCACGCTTTTGAGCGTTGTCAGTGCGCTTTCAGGCATCGGCATCATCTCACTGGTCAATGCTGAGATAGAAAATGTGTCTAACCCGGACTCTGATGTGCTCAAAGCACTGGGCATTTTTTTCGTCGCACTGGCGGGGTTTCTAACCTTTAGTGTGATTTCTCAGTACATTCTCACTAAGTTATCCGTTCAGATCATGGTAAGTATTCGCGAGAATCTGGTTCAGCGAGTTTTGTCGACCAGTTATGAGCAGATTGAGCGCGTGGGTGGGCATCGGATTTTTGCTACTTTGACCAAAGACATTGAGTCACTCACCGCAACCCTGAGTGCCGTACCGCATGTGGCCTATAACCTGGCTACCGTGTTGCTGTGTTTTGCTTATATGAGCTATCAGTCCTGGCAGCTGTTTTTGTTTGTCGGTGGCGTGTTGTTGCTAGCTATGCTGGTCGCTCAGCTGCTTATGAGCCTGGGCATTCAGCGCTTTCAGGCTGTGCGGGAACTGGATGACAGCCTGTTTAAGAACTTTCGTGCCCTGATTGACGGTGGTAAAGAACTGAATATTAACTTCAACCGTAAGCGTTTTTTTTACAAAAAGGTGGTGACGCCAAATATTCAGGAAATTAAAAAGTCGACAATTTCAGCGCACATTATATTTATCATTCTGAGCAACTGGACCAATCTGATCTTGTTCCTGGCGCTGGGGTCTGTGGTTTTTATGTCACAGCTGTTTTTGAGCGGCATAGCCACTGAGGTGGTGGTGAGCTTTGTGCTGACGCTGGTTTATGTGATTGGTCCACTGACGGTGTTGATCAACACCTACTCTGTGGTTGCTGAGGGCATAGTGTCGAGCCAGAAAATAGAAAAGCTGCAACTATCGGAAGAGATTTTGACTGATCAGCTGGACAACACACTGCACCCTGAGCATAACTGGCACACTCTGGACATCGAGGCCATCGAATATGAATACCGTCGTGATGACAGCGACGACTACCACTTCTCCATCGGGCCTATCAGTACGCAAATCCAGCGTGGCGAAATCGTTTTCCTGATTGGCGGCAATGGCTGTGGTAAATCTACCTTCGCCAAAGTGTTATGTGGTTTGTATACCCCAACTCGCGGCAGTATCCGCCTTGATGGTCGGGATGCCGCGCATGCAATGGATTGGTACCGTTGCCACTTTAGCACCATCTTTTCTGACTTCTACCTGTTTGAGCAAGTGATCGATGCCAACGGCATGCTGGCCGATGACAACAAAATTCGTCAGTATCTGAGCAAGCTGAAGCTGGATCAGAAAGTCACGGTAGAAAAAGGCATTTTATCGACCACTGAGCTTTCTCAGGGTCAGAAGAAACGTCTGGGCTTATTGCTGTCGTACATGGAAGACACACCGCTTTATATTTTTGATGAATGGGCAGCCGATCAGGACCCGTATTTCAGAAACTTCTTTTATCGCGAACTCTTACCTGAGCTTAAGTCTTTGGGTAAGACCGTATTCGTGATCAGTCACGACGAACATTACTTCTCACTGTCTGACCGTATTCTCAAATTTGAGGCTGGTCAGATGGAAGACGTAACCACGTCATTTTCATCTGCAGAACCTGTTGCTGAACAGCCTGTAGCGCTGGCCTGAAAGCCAGATCGCGGGCTTTTGGCCCGCTACGTTTTGTGCCTTACGGTGATGCCTTAAGGCCAGAGTATTATCAAGGTCTCCGCGTATCGGGGCCAGCGAGTATGGATAGACCAAGAATGAATAATAGACGTTACCCCCTGACATCATCTCAGCAACCAGTCTGGATGGAGCAAGTATTCAAGAGTGAATCCCCACTGTACAACGTTGGGGGTCGGTTTGTATTAACAGGGGCACTGGACCCGATACGCTTTAAGCATGCACTGGATCACGTCGTGGCGCACACAGATGCTTATCGTATCAATCTGGTACTGGAAGACACCCAACCCTGGCAAATCATCAATGATGATCTGGAACTGGACTGGAAGTGTATTGACCTCAGTGGCTATACGGATGCGCATCAGCGTGCAGCAGACTATTGCCAGACTCAGATGTCTACCCCCTTTGATATTTATGGCCCTTGTTTATGGCGTATCCACTGGTTAAAAATCTCCGAGCAGGAGAGTGCCATGTGTATGGTGTTCCACCACCTGATAGTGGATGGTATCGCGGGCAGTCTGTTCCTTGAGTACCTCAGTGAAACGTATCTGGCGATGGATGCTCAGGGGCATTTCATTAAAGAAGTGCCAGAACGCCCGTCGTACAGCGAGTTTATTGAAAAAGACCAGGCCTATCGGCAGAGTAGCCGGTTCGAAAAAGACCGGGCTTTCTGGCAGGAAAAGTTTAAGGCCTTACCCGATCCGCTGCTGCTGAAGAAAACCAATCAGTTTGATGACCAGCCATTTGCCCGTCGCGAATACGAATTTACCCAGCAGCAGTACAATCATATCGGCGCGGTTGCCGCGCGTTATGGCTGCTCGGCAACACACTTTTTCACCACCCTGGTCGCGGTGTATTTTTCGCAGATGAATGATAAGCGTGATCTGGTCCACATCGGGATGCCCGTCCACAACCGCAGCTCGGCTAAATTACGTCAGACGATAGGTATGATGGCGTCGGTGATCCCCGTTGGCGTGGCCTTTTCTCGTACCGATAGCTTTGCTGACACCTTTAAAGCCGTGGCCGCCGAGCTCAAACGCAGCTACAAATATCAAAAGTACCCGCTGCATGAAATGATCCGCGACCTTCGGCCGATGAATGAGGGTGAGGGTCAGTTGTTCGATATTCAGCTGTCAGTGGAAGATCACCCTTCCGATACCCAGTTTGGCGAAGTGTCCAGTTACAAGGCGGTACTGAACAGTGGCTTTAGCTCATACCCTTTGTCTATTTATGTGCGCAGCCATGATAATATTAATAACGTCCATGTTGAGTTTAACTTTGACCGAAACTTCTTCAACGAGGATGAGATTGATGGCCATGTCAGTCGGCTGACGACCATGATTGCCGATGTGGTAACCAACCCAACCATGCTGATTGGCGATTACACGTTAGCCACTGAACAGGAAGTTGAACAGCAGCTGTTCGACTGGAATGGCAATCAGGTTGACTATGCCTCTCAGTTAACGATACAGCAAGTGTTTGAGCAGCAAGTTGCTGCCACGCCTAAACACTGCGCCCTGGTGTTTGGTGAGGCGTCCCTGAGCTACCAGGCACTGAATGAACGGGCCAATCAGCTGGCTCACTATTTAGCGCAACAAGGGGTTATGCCGGGCAGCTATGTTGGCGTGTGTATCAACCGCTCTATCGAAATGATGATAGCCATCCTGGCGACTCTAAAAGCGGGTGGTGTTTACGTGCCCCTGGATCCCAATTACCCGGTGGAGCGCCTTGCTTACATGATGGAAGACTCCGCAGTCAGTGTGATCCTGACCAATGAGCGGTGTCGTGAGTCGCTGGCATTTGCCGCTGACAAAGTGATTTCGCTGGACACCCAGACTGGACAATGGGCTCAGTGTGGCCTGGACAACCTCAGCACAGAGATACAGCAGCATAGCGATGAGCTGGCATACCTGATTTATACGTCGGGGTCGACGGGCAAACCCAAAGGGGTGATGTGTACCCACCGTGGTATTGTCAATCTGGCGCAGAATCAGCAAGCCCGTTTTGCCATCAAGCCACAAAGCCGGGTATTACACTACGCGTCAATCAGCTTTGATGCGGGCACCTGGGACTGGGTCATGGCGCTGCTCAACGGCGCTACCTTAGTGATCAGCAGTGATGAGGCACGTCTTGAACCGGCCAAAGTGGCCGATTTATTTGTCCAGCAGCAGATCACCCATGTGACCTTGCCACCGGCGTTTTTGGCGACCATGGAATATCGGGAAGACTATGCCCTGCAATGTCTGATTGTGGCGGGTGAAGCCTGCGAGCAAGAGCTGATGGACTTATGGTCTGCACGTTATGGTTTTTATAATGCCTACGGTCCGTCTGAGGCATCGGTGTGTGCCACTGTGTGTCAATTGATGCCGGGTAATGCGGTTCGCATCGGTAAGGCGCTCGATAATGTGTCTTTGTTTGTCCTGGATGAATATCAAAAAATGCTGCCGGTTGGCTCAATTGGTGAGCTGTATATCGGTGGTGCCGGATTGGCGCAAGGCTATCTGAATCGCCCTGAATTAAGCGAAGAGAAGTTTGTCGCTAATCCCTTTTATCAGCAAAACCCGCAGACCGGAGCGCGTCTGTATCGCAGTGGCGATCTGGTTCGTTATTTGCCGGATGGTGAGCTGGAGTTTGTCGGGCGTGCTGACGATCAGGTTAAAGTGCGCGGGTTCCGCGTCGAGCTGGGAGAAATTGAGCACGGCCTGAATAAACTCTCGGCCGTGCACTCATGTGTGGTGCTGGCAAAGCGCCAGGGTGGCACCAATCAGTTACTGGCCTGTGTGATCCCGGAGCAGCCGGTGGCAGAGTCGGAGCAGGCTGAGTTTGTCTTTGCTCTGCAACGAGAGCTAGAGCAGGGGCTGCCAGCACACATGGTGCCGGGGCATTTTACATTGCTGACTCAGTGGCCACTGACCCCGAACGGTAAAATTGATAAGAAAGCTCTGTTGGCGTGTACAACCATTGCGTTGCAGGGGGAATATCTTGCACCACAAACGAATACCGAAATTACGTTGGCGGCCTTATGGTCTGAGTTACTCAAAGTCGATGATGTAAGCGCGACCGCCAACTTCTTCCAGCTGGGCGGCCATTCCCTGTTGCTGATGCAACTGGCCAGTCAGCTGCAAAGCCTGGACTGGCAAGCGCGGGTTCACGATCTGTTTGCTACCGCGTCGTTACGGGAAATGGCAGAACTGCTGGACAGGCAGGGTAAAGATGGCAGCACGTTTGAAGTGCCGGAAAATGGCATCCCGGCTGATTGTGGCTATGTGACGCCTGAGATGCTGGATCTGGTTGAGTTGAGCCAGCATGAAATCGATGAGATTGCCGCAAAAATACCCGGTGCACACCGCAATATTGCAGACATATATCCGCTGGCACCCCTTCAGGAAGGCGTGTTATTTGTGCATACCTTAAACACCCAGGCTGACCCGTATGTTACCACAGCGGCGTTTGAGTTTGCCGGATCTGAACAGCTTGCGAACTTCCAGCAGGCGCTGCAACGTATGCTGACAACCCACGATGTGCTGCGCACAGCGGTGATGTGGCGCGAGCGCGAAACAGCTGTGCAGGTGGTGATGCGCGAAGCAAAGCTGAGCGTGTCGCATCTGGTGTTTGATACTGAGCAACCGATCAAAGCCGCATTTGAAGCCTATGTGACAGAGCATCAGCACACTCTGGACCTTGAACTGGCACCACTTATCAAGTTGGCTGTTACAGAAGCCTGTGACGAGGGCAAGCACTACGCATTATTGACTTTCCATCACCTCACAACGGATCACGTTTCACTGGATATCCTGGTATCCCAGTTACAACAGCTATGTGATGAACCCGACTCGGCATTGCCCACGCCCTTGCCTTATCGTGCCTTTATCGCGCATACGCTTGAACACAATCGAGGGCTTGAGGTAGCCGAATTCTTCTCGGCGCAATTGGGCGATATAGAAACCCCCACACTGCCTTTTGGTCTGAGTGAGGTGACAGGCAGTGGTGAGACTATCGTTGATCACCATGACACATTACCGATTGAGTTGAGTGACGCAATCCGCACCCTGGCACGGCGTGAAAGACTGAGTCCGGCAGCCCTGTTTCATCTGGCCTGGGCGCAGGTGATAGCCGCCTGTTGTGGGTCGCAGGAGGTGGTATTTGGCAGTGTGATGTCTGGCCGGATGAATGGCATGGCGGGCATTGAGACCATGATGGGAATGATGATCAACACCCTGCCATTGCGTGTTTCACTGGATGAGGCTCCTGTGCTGACTCAGCTTAAGCGGGTCGATCAGAGCCTCAAAGCCTTGTTGCCTTACGAGCAGGTATCGCTGGCCGAAGCACAAAAATACAGTGGCCTGGCCAGCGGCGCAACCCTGTTCAGTGCCATGCTGAACTACCGACATTCTGCTGCGCAGGACGATATAACTGCGCTGCACGACAGCAATGCTGCCTGGACTTTACTGAGCGCCAAAGAGCGCACCAATTATCCGTTTGGCGTGTCGGTAAATGATTTAGGGCAAGGCTTCTCGCTGGAGTACCAGATTGACCAACAGGTTGATGCAAAGCAGATAGCGGCTTATCTGACCAATGCGCTGACAAATCTGGTGACAGCATTAGAAGACACACCGGAGCAAACCGCTGCTTACAGCGTACTGCCCGAGCAGGCACAGCAACATCAGCTGGTGCAGTGGCAGGCGGATGTGCCCTGGTATCGCAGTGATATGCAGATCCAACAGGTGTTTGAAGCGCAAGCCGCAAAAACGCCGGATGCCATTGCACTGCAACTCAATGAGCAGACACTCAGTTATGGCGAGCTCAACGCGCAGGCTAACCAGCTGGCACATTACTTACGTGAGCAACATAACGTGACTAATGGCACTTTAGTGGGCCTGTGCATTGGCCGCTCCATTCAATTGGTGGTAGCCACATTGGCGATTGTGAAAGCCGGCGGTGCCTATTTACCGCTGGAGCCCAATTACCCTCAGTCCCGGCTTGAGTATATGCTGGCTGACAGCGGTGCGCAGGTGATATTGACTGAACAAGCGCTGTGCGAACGGCTCTCGTTCAGTGGTGCTGAGTTAGTGTCTGTGGATAGCCACAACAGCCGGTTTGCTAAGTACGGTACGGATAATCCGCTCTGCAATGACGCGCAGTCACCGCAGTCTCTGGCGTATGTGATTTATACTTCGGGCTCAACCGGCAACCCCAAGGGCGTTATGACGCCACATCGTGCGGTGGTACGTCTGGTAGATAATCCTGACTTTATTAAGTTGGGGAGTGACACGGCGTTTTTGCAATGTGCCAATATCGCCTTTGATGCAGCAACCATAGAGATTTGGGGACCCTTACTCAACGGTGGTCGTTGTGTGCTGTTCCCGGAGGAGTTTTTAACTGTGTCTCGTCTGGATGAGGTGATTGGTGAACAACAGATCACGGATATGTTCCTGACGACCGGCCTCTTTGATGAGTGGAGCCGAACTGGCGTCACTCAGACTTCATTACGTTGTGTCTTGTCCGGTGGTGAAGCCGCGCGTTTGAACAGCTGGGAAAAAGCCCTGGCCAGTAACCCGAATTGTCGGTTTATTCATGTATATGGACCCACAGAAAACACCACTTTCTCAACCTGGTATGCGGTGAACAACGATGATATTGCTCGTGGTGTGCTGCCGATTGGACGCGGGATTTGTGGTGACCGTTGTTATGTCTTATCTGCACAGCAGCAACTGCTGCCGGTGGGCGCCGTGGGCGAACTCTATCTCGGTGGCGACGGGCTGGCGCTGGGTTATCTCAACCTGGCTGAGCTCAGTGCTGAACGTTTTATTGATAATCCCTTTGCCGGGCGTGAAGGACATCCGCAGCGCTTATATCGCTCCGGCGACCTGGTACGCTACGACGAGCAGGGCCAGATTGTGTACGTTGGCCGGGTAGACGACCAGATTAAGATCCGCGGCTTTCGCGTCGAGTTAGGCGAAATCGAACACACACTCAATGCATTGGAGCAGGTTGAGCAGGCCTTAGTGATTGCTCGTAAAGACCTCAGCAATAATGCCATGATAGTGGCCTATGTGGAGCCTGCAACTCAGGTGCCTGAGGGCCAGACATTGGGTCACTGGTTAAGTGAGGCACTGGGCGATAGTTTACCGGCCTACATGGTTCCGGGAGCGTTTGTAGCTATGGCGCAATGGCCACTCAATGCCAATGGTAAAATTGATAAACGCGCGCTGCCAGAACCAGATATGGCTTCAGGGCAGGGCCAGTACGAAGCGCCTGAAACGGACACGGAAATTTTGCTCAGTGACATCTGGTCGCAGCTGCTCGGTATTGAAGCGAGCAACATCAGTCGCACGGCAAACTTCTTTGAACTGGGCGGACATTCACTGCTGGTGATGAAGATCCATGCCCGGCTTAAACAGGCCGGGTTTACGGCAGAAGCCGCAGCTATCTTTAAGGCCCAGACACTGGCTGAAATGGCCTCCACTGTGACTAAGCTGGAAGAAGAGCTGAGCTGGCAAGTGCCCGCGAATGGGATAACGGCTGATACCACGGTTATTACGCCACAGATGCTACCATTGATTGCGCTGACCCAAAGCGAGATTGATTCAGTCTGTGCGCAGATCCCCGGCGGTGTGCAAAACATTCAGGATATCTATCCGCTGGCACCACTGCAGGAAGGCATTTTGTTTGCGCATTCTTTGCAGCAAGAGTTTGACCCCTATGTGATTTCTGCAGCACTGACCTTTGCGGATGACACCAAGTTTGAGCGCTTTGTTACGGCGCTGGAGCAGGTGGTTGCCCGCCATGATATCTTGCGCAGTGTAATCCTCTGGCGCGGTCGCGACAAAGCGGTTCAGGTGGTACAGCGCGAGGTAGGCAGTCTGGTTGAGTGGCTGGACTTTGGTGCCGAGCAAGATGTGCTGGTGGCTTTTAATGACTTTGTTGAACACGGCAATCATAAAATTGATGTCGAGCAGGCACCTTTGGTACGCATGCAGGTTGTTCGGGACGAGGCCAGTGGCAAAGTCCATGCTTTGTTTAAGCATCATCACCTGATCACCGACCATGTGTCGGTTGAATTGATTCTGGAAGAACTCGCCATGTGTGTGGCGGGTGAGCAGGAAAGCTTGCCACCTCAGGTGCCGTATCGCGAGTTCGTTGCCAAATCACAACACATTGCTAAAACCCTCGACAGCGCGGCATTTTTCTCGGCCCGTCTGGGTGATGTTGATATGCCAACCTTACCTTTTGGTCTGGCCGATACGCTGGGAGACGGGTCTAATTCGCAGGAGCTTAGCTATGCGCTGGCACCTGAACAGGGTGAGCGTATTCGTCAGTTGTCGCGCCAATTACAAATGGGCCCGGCAGTACTGTTCCATGCCGCCTGGGCACAGGTGCTGAGCCACTGTTGTAATATGCAGGATGTGGTGTTTGGTACTGTATTGTCAGGACGTATGAGCGGTGAAGCGGGCGTGGAGCGTATGCTGGGCATGCTGATCAATACCTTGCCGGTGCGTGTTCAGCTGGCGGGTGTGGATGCCAGAACTCTGCTGACTCAGGTGCACGAGCAGCTGCAGGGGTTGATCCCCTATGAGCAGGTGGCACTTGCCGAGGCGCAGCGTCACTCTCAGGTGGATGCCAGTTCGCCGCTGTTCAGTACCACGCTGAATTTCCGTCACTCTGAAAACCTTGACGAGCAACAAAGCAGCCTGTACGACATTGCAGCAGTGCGTGAGCGCAGTAACTATCCGCTGGATCTGTCGGTCAATGATTTTGGTGATGCGTTCACCCTCGATTTCCAGGCTGATACGCGTGTGCCGCTGGCGCTGGTGGCAGATCTGATGAATACCGCCATCGACAACTTATTACACCATGTCATGCGCGAATCCGAAGAATCACCGGCTCAGTGGACAGCCTATTCTGCCGAGCAGCGCCAGGCATTACTGAGCGCACAGCAAGGGCCGATTGTGACCTTACCACAAGCTTCGGTAAATCAGCTGTTTGAGCAGCAGGCCGCGAAAACCATGGACAGAGTGGCCGTCAGCTATGACGATGACATCCTGACCTACCATTTACTCAACGAACGCGCCAACCAGCTGGCGCACTATTTACGCGCTGAACATCAGGTGGGCCCGGATACTTTGGTTGGCCTGTGTGTGGGTCGCTCGCTGGAAATGATGGTGGCCGTGCTGGGCATTCTAAAAGCCGGCGGCGCCTATGTGCCGCTGGACCCGGATTATCCGCAGGAGCGTCTGGCGTATATGGTCGAAGACACCGGTCTGTCTGTAGTGCTGACCCAGCAAAAAGTGGCTGCCATGCTGAGCAATTTTAACGTCACACCAGTGCTGCTGGATGATGCCAGCCAGTTCGCAGGCTACCCAATCAGCAACCCGGATGTGGCGCTGAGCCCGGAAAATCTGGCCTATGTGATGTACACCTCGGGCTCGACCGGTAATCCCAAGGGCGTGATGATCAGTCATCACAACCTCATCAATTTTGCCGCTAACTGCGAGCAACGCTACGAAATCACCGAAGCCGACAACGTGTTGCAGTTCTCTACCATGAACTTCGATATTTTCGTCGAAGAATGGCTGGCAACGTTAACTCAGGGCGCCACTTTGGTGCTGCGCGACGACGATGTGTCGCTGAGCCGCGAGGCCTTTATTACCTTCTGTGACAGCCATGCCATCAGCGTAGCCAGTTTGCCAACGGCGTTCTGGCATATGCTGGCGCTGAGCGAAACAGAGCTTGAAGCGCTGGCACTGCGGCTGGTGATTGTCGGCGGTGAAGCGCTGGATAAACAATCGGTGGCCTCGCTTAAACCGGGTTTTGTGTTGCTCAATACCTATGGTCCGACTGAGACCACAGTCACCGCATCGGGCTATGCCATCAGCGGCGGGTACGATGACCCGCGTGCGGTGCCCATTGGCCGCGCCAACGTCAATACTGCGACGCTGGTGCTCAGCGAGCAGCTGACATTATGCCCGCCGGGTGTGGTGGGTGAGCTGTATGTCAGTGGTCAGTGTCTGGCCAGTGGTTATCTGCATCAGAGTGAACTCACCGCCGAGCGCTTTATTGACAACCCGTATTTTGACCCGGCCAATCCTGCGCTGAGCGCCCGTTTATACAAAACCGGCGACTTAGTGCGCATGGGCGCAGACGGCGAAATTGAGTTTGTCGGACGCAGCGACGATCAGGTCAAGATCCGCGGTTTCCGGGTCGAACTGGGTGAGATTGAAACTCAGCTGATGAGCCATGAGCTGGTCGAGTCGGCGG
>NZ_JAMXSF010000029.1 GCF_024124545.1 Pseudoalteromonas sp. XMcav2-N | reverse complement strand
TAAAACAGCACACAGGCCGTAAAGATTCGATACGTGGTAAGTGCGTTCGGGCCAGCTTTGACGATGAATTCAGGGCAGAGCTTATCTTTGGTTAATGTCGTTAACGAAGTATGCTCTCACCCTGGGTCTCTGCGGCCTTCACTTTTAAGCCAAACATATAACGCATAATATTGAATGGCCTAATTAACAAATAACAAATTGCATAACAGGCGATGAATGATGTCACAAGTAAACACAGTGATTTAACAGCAATACTGTCATCCCACTGAACGATATAAAATGCAAGGGCAACAATCACGGTTTGATGCACAATATAAAAGGGATAAATCAGTTCATTGGTCACGTGCAGCCATTTGGGTGTTTGTTTACACCATGCACTGACATAGCCAACTAAGGTCAACATACCCGTCCATGAAACGAGTGCACTGATAAGCCACCAGAGCTGCCAGCGCATGTCCAGCGATACATAGTCGCTAATATCAGGTCTGTAGTACCAGGCGTAAAATGCGATTGAGCTCACTATTAGCCACTTAAAATTGGTGGCGCGGTTAGCTGCCAGCGCCTGCCAAATCTTAGGGTTTTTCATAAAGCACATACCTGCCATAAAAAACAATAAAAAAAACAGCGACACAGACAGGTTAAATAAGCTGGTATCTTGCGAGCGCATAACGCTTTTGAGGCATAGCCGTATCCCTATGACCACTATGCCCAGCAACAGCAAGCCGTGTTTTCGCACCGCAATGTGTTCCATAGCCCGGAGTAATGCGCTCCCTGATGACGTGCCGAGCATCAGGTTGATAGGTACAGCCAGTAGCATAAAGATAAAAAGAAACTCTACAAACCAGAGGTGGTTTGCATTAAAGGAAAATATCAGGCTGCGATATGCTTGCGCTAAATTTTGATATTCTTGGATGTTTTCAAAATAATTCTGTGGGGGCACCACAATCATCATCGCGAAGATGAGCGGGATAAACAAACGATGCAGCTTGGTGGACAGGAATGTGCTTGCTGATACTTTATGGAGTAATAATACCGACCCGGCGCCCGCAATGAAAAATAATGTGTGAAGCCTGACCTGCTCGAAGTAAACCATAATGTCATCGAGTACCTTACTCGACTCTCGGTTCATGACGTGCCAGCCATCTCCGTTAAACGGCATAAATACATGGTGCAGGAATACTGCAAAAATTAACATGACTCTGAGCCAATCGAGTTCAGAATACCTGGATTTATACATGCTGGCCAAACCTCCCTGGCATATTTGGTACAGTTTAAAGCTGAATAATGGTCCGTGTTTTTAAACAACGAGACAAGTCCATCAGGAATGATGATACTTACTCTGAGGAGCTCTAAACAGGGTAACGCTCAGAGTACCTATTTTCAAACACTACCTCATTCATGGACGCAGGTGCTGTAAAATTATGTAATGTATCCCACACTAAAGTTGCGAACCAGTCTGACTGTCATATAGTCCTGGAGTATGCTCCGCTGTGTTACTAAGCTCAGAAAGTCCCCCTGACAGAACCCTAAAGCACTCACTGTGCGGTTTGACGAAAGCACATGCATTGCAATCACACTTTTAAACTCTTTAACGGTTGGCACAGACTCGCGCTGGGTGATGGGGCTAAAATTCCAAAATGCGTTTGAGCATACTTTGCTTAGATTTACAGATAAGCCATAGCTCGTGGCGCAATTGAAGTCCTAGCTTCGCATCCTGCTCTGAGGCACCAGTGAGGGTTAAACAGTCATTAATACTGCCCATGCCGCCATAGGCCCCAAGCGCGTGATAAATACTTTTTTGGGGCTGGCCTTTACTCAAAAACTCCGCAGATTTTTTAAAATAATTAGCCCAGTGCAGCTCATCATGGGAGTGTAGTAAATCAATCATACGTTCTAACTTAATCTGATATTCGCCGTAGTCATGTTTCATATTCAGGCCATATGCACAGGGATTCATCAAAGTAAAAACCTACCACTAAAAAGTGTATTGCTCAATTGAGTTTGTCCCGCCTGTTTCGGGTTCGCATACCAACACTAGATCAAAGGGGAGAAACAGAGTGCACCCATAGTTATATGCTTCCAACCCCGACCTGCTCAGAGATCTAATGAGCAGATTCCTTCGTATAACTCTGCGACCTTTCAACTGGCTGTGAGGTAGATATGAAACAGCTTGCACTCAGAATATACGATTTCTACAAGTATATTTTCGACTCAACCAGAAACCCGCTTCGGCATATACCGGACCCTGTCAGTCGCTTCCACATAATGACCGTTCTCGCCTGCCTTTGGAGCTTTGCTTTTGCTACCTATATAGGCAGTATGATCGTATTTGGGATCAGTCTGGCTGCACACATTGTTCTTTTTCTGATGTTTTTCTTTACCATTGCGGTATTTTATGACGCAGAAAAAAACAAATCATCCTGGTTAATGAAGTTGCGCAGGGACAGGCTGAAGTAGAACCGAATAAATCATACAGGCTCAGTGGAGCAGACTTAACTGCTCACTGAGCGCGTGCCTGACTCTAAGCAGATTCGGCAGGTTGTTAGCTCACCTCGTTGTCTAATATTGTGGTGATAAAACCAGCGTAACACAAAAGCGGTGTGCGTCGTGGCGAATGCTCAACTGCCAGCCAAGTTCGTCACATAGTTTTTGCGCCAGATCCAGACCTAAGCCGTAGCCCGCAGTATTGTGGAGCGCACTGTGCTCTGAGGGTGGCTCTGAGCCTATGTATTCGTGATTTTCAATTTCCAGTATATGCTGAGTCTGGTGGATAGAAATGGCACCCTGATGGGTATGCTGAATGGCATTTCGCAACAGGTTGCCAATGACGATAGTGGCGCCGGAATGAGGTAACTCGCAGCGATAATCGTCGGTCTCAAGCCGTATGTCTATGTGTTTTCCCTGCTTCAGATAAGTCAGGTCCTGCATCAGTGATTCCACCAACCCGGCCAGTTTTACGGTCTTTAAATCTCTCAGAGGTTGTCCCTTGCGGCTTAGCCACAGCAGAGTTTCAGTCAGCGCGACCATCGCCTGACTCGCGTGGTCAATGCGCTTTAGTGCCTTGTTGCTTTTTTCACATTGAGCGCTGTCAAGGCGTTGTAGTAGTTCTACGCTGCTGCGGATCACGGCAATAGGTGTGCGCAGCTCGTGACTGGCGTAGCTGACAAACGCCTGCTCCCGGTCCAGGCTTTGTTTAACCTGCTGCAGGCTTTGCTGGATCAGTTCCGCCAGGGTTGTGAGTTCGTGGTATCGAAATACCGGAGGCGGCTCGTTGAGCGAGTGATGATCCAGCTCGGCTGCCCATGCATGTAGTTCTGCCACGGGCCGGGTCACGGTGCGCATCAGCATCACCAGGATCGAAGCAAACAATGCGAGGGTGCCCAGAGCGAATAATATGCCCAATATCTCAGGCCCCTGGAACCAGGCTTTGGGCGGTGTTTTTGGGGCTATAAAATGGTGGGCAACAAACCCCGACTGACCATCAGGCTTTTCAAAGTACATAACAAATCGCGCATCACTGGGGCGGGTGAGTATATTGTCGCGGGTCACGTTTTTATGCAGCGCATTGGATTCTATATCCTGACGGGAAAACGCTGTGCGGATCGCATCGGGTAAATCCTGCCACTGACTGGCCACCACAAAATTGTGTGCTTTGACAGGTTGGCCGGGCTGAGGATGATGGGCCTGGGCAACATTCAGCATAGTGCCTTTCATCATGTCATCGAGCCCGGTAAAAAAGCTGTTGGTCCAGAGCACCGACAACAAACTGATGACCAAAGTGGCCAGCACCAGCAATGCGGCGAGAATATAGCGACGTAGGCTCATATGTATGGGGGCCATTAATTCTCCTCCTGAAGACAGTGCAGTTTAAAGCCTTGTCTGGGTATGGCATCAACTGTGATATGGGTTGTGTACATCGCCAACGCTTTGCGCAGGTGGTGAATATGCACTTTAAGTGCATTACTGTCCGGTTGTTCATCGCCCCAGATAGCCTGTAACAGCACCTGCCGGGTAACCAGATTAGGATGGGCGCGAAGCAGGGTTTCGAGTATTACCATGCCGGTCGGGCTAAGCTTAAGACGGCTGCCATGATACGTGGCGTCACGGCCATCTATATCCAGGCATAATCCGGCCAGTTCCAGCCGTTTTATTTCGCCACTTTTACGCTTGGCCAGGGTTTTTACCCTGACCACCAGCTCCGCCATGGCAAAGGGCTTCACAAGATAGTCATCGCAGCCGGTGGCAAAACCGGCCAGTTTGTCTTCAAGCTGATCCCTGGCGGTGAGCATGATCACTGAGGTATCGTCGCCTTCGTCGCGCAGTGCCTGACAGATCTGCAGACCATCCATACGCGGCAGGTTTAAATCCAGAATGATCACCTGATAGTGGTTATCATGGATCAGGTTGAGCGCGGCGACCCCGTTGGCTGCGTGGTCGCAGATGATGTTTTCCAGCTCAAAGTAATCAATGATGTTACCGGCCAGTGCCAGGTCATCCTCAACTAAAATGACGTTGATCATGGGGGACATGCTCCGTACGAATGGGGTTGAATCGGCTCATCAGGCTAGCAATATCGTGGCTGATCAGCAGTAAAACAGGAATTAAAAACAAGGTAATGGCAGTGGCAAACAAAATGCCATAGCCCAGCGAAGCCGCGGCAGGGATCAGAAACTGTGCCTGCTGAGAGGTTTCGCCCAAAATAGGATACAGCCCGGCAAAAGTGGTCAGTGACGTCAGCAGTATTGCGCGCAGGCGACCCGTGCAGGCTTCAAGTAGCGCATTTTGCATGGTTTTCCCCTCATTGCGATAGCGATTAAACTGGCTGACCAGCAGCAGGCTGTCGTTGATCACCACGCCACTGAGCGCCAGTATGCCATTTAAGGATAGAATACTGAGCGTTAAACCTAAGCCCCAGTGTCCTAAAATCGCGCCCACAAAGCCAAACGGGATCACCGACATGATGATCAGCGGCTGCCAGTAGGACTTCAGTGGGATAGCCAGCAGCGCATAGATGGCCAGCAGCGCCAGCAGGTAAGCCGAGCTCATGGAGTCAGTGGCTTCTTTTTGGTGCTCGGCTTCTCCGGCAAAGTGCAGCGTCAGATCCGGGTACTGAGCACGTAGCTCTGGGACCACGCTTTGCTCCAGTTGGGCCACTAATTCAGTGGGGGTCAGCTGGGTTTTATTCACTGCTGCGGACACAGTGACTGCTCTGACGCCGTTGATACGGGTAATGGACTGTACTTCGCTGGTGTAGGTAGCTTTGGCAACGTTGCCCAGCGGCACGGTTCGCCCGTCCGGGGCACGCACCCGGGCTGCAAGCACGTCCCCTTGTTCGCTGCGCTCATCCAGCGGGTAGCGAACCCTTACTTTCACTTCATCTTTGTTGCGCATATAGCGTTGTACCACTTCACCGCCAAAGGCTTGCAACAGCTGGCGTGCCAGTAGCTGAGTGGTAAAGCCGCGCATTTCGCCCTCTTCGGTCACTTCAAAACGCATCGTCGCTTCGCCCGGAGCCAGCGAGCTGTCGATGCTGTGTACGCCACTGATATCGCGCAGCGCCTGCTGCAAGGTCGCTTCGGCGGCCTCTAACGTTTCGTCGCTGGTACTTTTTAGCTCCACCTTAAAGTTGGAGACGCGTGCCAGTTGTGCCTGAATGTGTAAGGTTTTACTGGCCTCCGGGGTGCCTGCGATGGCGCGCCAGCGTTTTGCCAGTTCACTCAGGGTGTAGGGCTGGGTGCCGGCCAGCTCCACATTGAGTATGCCGCTCTGATCGCCCGTGGCGCTGACCGACACGCTGGCGATGTGACTGATGTTTTGCTTGTCCAGCAATTGTTGTTCGGCCTGATATAGCTGGGCCTCCAGCTGATCCAGGTTGCGGGCTGTCTGGCCAAAACTGGCGTCGTTATAGAGTGTCATGATGGCGGTGATGGTATCCGCTGGCAGTCCGGGGAAAAAGCCCACCCTGACCATGCCCTGGGTGATCAGGCTGATGGCCAGAAAAAACAGCGCAACAAACCCCATCAGTGCGGCGTAGCGAAAGTGCATTACGCGCTCCAGTGCCGGCTTGTACAGGCGCTGATTAAAGCCGGTCAGTAAACCATCTGCCTTTTGTTGCACGCGATGCCACAGCAGCGCGATGCGGTTTGGCTGCTTTTGGGGCTTTTGTCGGGTGCGAATGTACGCCAGATGCGCTGGTAAGATCAGTTTAGATTCCACCACAGACAGCAACAAACATAAGGTGACCACAGTGCCAAACTGCGCATACAGAACGCCCAGCCCGCCCGAGATATTGGCCAGTGCCGCAAAGGCCGCGACGGTCGTTAATACGCCAAACAGGGTAGGGACCGCGACCAGATGGGTGCCTTTGATGGTGTTACTGAGGGTATCGCCAAAGCGCTTTCGGGTGGTGTAAATACTTTCACCCACCACCACGGCATCGTCCACGACTATGCCCAGCGCCATAATAAAGCCAAAGGTGGTCATTTCGTTGAGGGTCATGCCCGTGTAGGGCTCTGTCATAAAGTACAGGCTGCCAAAGAACACAAAGGGCAGGCCCGCAGCAACCCAGAAAGCCACTTTCAGGTTTAAAAATAGCGCCAGTACCATAAACACCAAGGCAATACCGCTCAGCGCGTTCAGGCTCAGCAGGCTCAGGCGCTCGGTGATCAGTTTAGAATTGTCGTACCAGGTGATAAGCGAAGCGCCTTCAGGCAGCTTGCTTTGCCACTTGGCCACCACGGCTTTGGCCTGTGCCACGCTTTTACTCATGTCGCCGTATTCATCCATCACTATGGTAATGCCGTAGGTGGGATGACCGTTAAACCGCGCCAGATGAAAGCTGTCATCGGCAAAGGTGTCTTGTAATGTGGCAACGTCACTGAGTCGAATGCTTTTGCCCGCAGCTGTGGTCGCGACCACAATCGAGGCAAAGTCACTGGCGTAAAGCGCCTGCTCGGCGGCTTTGAGGCGCAGAACCTTATCCGGGTTACGCAGGCTGGTGGTCAGTGCCGTGCCGGAATACTGATTAATGGCCCCGGCCACGTCGCTGAAACTGAGCTGATAGGCTTGCAGGCGCGCCTCGTTGATTTCAATAGCTACCAGCGGATCGCGGTGATCGTTTTGCTTGAGCGTGGCGATATTGGGCTGCGCCAGTAAGTCGTCGGCAAGCTGGCTACCGAGGGTTTGCAGTGTCTGAGTCGACAACTCGCCAAACAGCTGCACCCGGATCACTTCCTGCTCCCGCTGGGCCGTAGTAATTACGGGTTTTTCGGCGTCCTCTGGCAGGTTGTAAATGGCATCAACCTGGTTTTTTATGTCTCTTTGTAAGGTATCCAATTCATGTTGCGAGGTTTTTTCTACGAGTACCTGCACAGTGCTGGCGCTGGCTGTGGTGGTAACGCGTTTGATCCCTTTGACGGATTCCAGGGCATTTTCTATGGCGATTGCAATGCCCTGCTCGGCCTGGGCGGCACTGCCGCTAGGGTAGGCCACGCTGATCTGTACCGTGTCCGGGTCTTGTTGCGGAAAGCCTTCTTTGCGCAGACTATCGGCGCTGCTTAGGCCCAGCAGGATCACCGCCAGCATAAGCAGGTTGGCCGCAACCGGGTTTTTGGCAAACCAGGCAATAATTGAAAAACGTTCAGTCATGGGCGCGCTCCTCTGTCACTGGAGTGACCTTCATGCCGTCGAGGTAGGCACTGAGTGGGCGTAGCACGATATTGGCCTGGTGCATGTCTTCACGGGCCTTGATATAAACGGCGCTGTGCTGGCGAAACTGGATCTGCGGGGTAAAGTGCGCCAGGCGATTTTCCTCATCGACATACCAGATATGATTTTGCTGCGACAAGGCTGACGCGGGAACACGCCACAGGTCGTTTTGCTCCGCGCCCTTAATGTGCACCTCAACATAGCTGCCAAAGTACAACGGCTGAGCCTGATCTAAGGGGTTGTCTACGCTGACAATAGCCAGGCGCTGGCGCGACTGAGGGTCAATGTGCTGACTCAGGCGCGTCACTTGGCCGTGCCATTGTGTGTCTGCGGTATCGCTTGTGGCATCGTTGAGCGTAACCGACCAGCCGCTCTCGGGCATCGCCTGAGTGGGCAGGTGCTGCCATTGCTCGGCGCTGAGTTCAACGGATACTTCGGCCTGCGCTGTGCTGTAAAGTGTGGCAATGGGGCTGCCCGGTTGCACATAACTGCCAGGTTGTACCGAGCGCGTGACTATGGTGGCATCAAAGGGCAGGGTAAACTGGCTGGCGGCCAGGTTGTACCGGGCACTTTGCAGCTGCGCTTCAGCTAAACTTAGCTGCGTGGCCACAACGTCTTGCTGCGGCGCACGTAATGACGACAAGAGCCCTTTACTGTCGGTGCTGGCCAGCTGGCGCCACTGCGCCTTGTTTGGCGAGCTCTGTAGCTTTTCTTCTTCCACATTCAGCCTGGCTTGTGCCAGCGATACTTCGGCACTGGCCAGCGCCTGTTGCAACTGGGTGTCGTCTATGCGTGCCAGTACCGTCCCGGACGACAGTCGTGCCCCTTGCTTAAAGTCTGGATGTAGCTGAGCCACCCGGCCGCCCACCTCGCTGCTGAGCGTCAGTGCGTGAGTGGCCTTGACTGTGCCATGCGCGGTAATGACCCGAGTGTAACTGGCCGCCTGCACGGTCGTGACCGTGACCTGAGGCAGGCTCAGGGCTGCGCTCGTTTGTTGGCGTTGCTCAGAGCCTGGCTGAGTCTGGGCCTGCGCTTCTGCACCACCCAGAGAGGGGATTGCAAAGACAATGGCGGCACACAGGCCACAAAAAGCCAGCTGGGTAATGAGTAAACGGTTGTTGAGTAACGTCATGATGAATTCTCTGAATAAGCACTTAGGTTTGCCCGCTGAATTTTTATGCGGGTAAAAAGTAACCGCTAGTCTAAAGAGCGTGCGGTTAAAGGCGGGTTAAAGAGATTTGTATGTGCTGCAACTCTTTGATCACACTGTGAAGAATAAAAAGCCGCAGGTAGGACTACGGCTTTGGGGTTGATATCACGGCTGATATCTACTGGGCAAAGTAGAGGGGGGACTCTAGTTTAGCTTGCGGTTCTGTTTATGATCCTTTGGGCGGGTCAGGACGAATGAGGTCGGCCTGAATACTCACGCCCTCATTCTGGCCACCACCTGAGAGCAAAAAGTAGTACCAGCCGGGAGCTGCGCCGTCGATGCGCAGAAACTCAGTGTTATCTGCTGAGCGTGAGGCAAAGGTATACATGCTGGTGCTGGGCCAGAAGTTGCTTACAAACAGGTCGCTGTTGCCGGCGCCGTGTCGGGTGCGAATTTCCAGCGTGCTACCCGGCTCAGTCACTTTGACAAAAAAGTAACTATCACCAGAGGATGCACACTGGGCGCGACCAGGCATAAGTTCAGCATAGCCACTGGGCAGGCCCTGCTCACAGGCATTAACGATATTGCGGGGTTGCTCACCCGGCTCACGCAGGGCACTGTCGATACCCGCTGCAATTGTCAGTCCTTCATAGCCCTGCGGATCCAACACAGAAACAAAGTGGCGGCCACGATTGACGGTCACTTTCAGCACCTGCTCGGTGCCTGTGCCACGCGATATTGCCTGAGCATTGGCCGGATCGGCCCATTGGTCGGGATTGTAAAACAGGCGAGGGCGTCCTGCGCCACCACGACTGCTGAAATACAAGGTGGTGTTATTCTGTACGACATCCACATAAAAATAATGGGCTTTGCCCGAAATACACTCACCCTGCGCCAGCAACAAGCGGCTGCCAGTTACCGCTGTATCGCCCTGACGGCAGTCTGCGGGCAGATACAAGGGCACACCCTGATAGTTTTTGGCAAACAGTTGCAGACCATCCGGATCGCCTTCCTGTGGTTGCGGCAGCCAGGCCATGAGGCACTCAGCTTGCTTTACACATGGATCGGTCAGGGCCTTCATAAAGTTGACCAGATCCGCTTTTTCCTGAGTGCTCAGCTCCAGTTTACGCAGTACCGGGGCACCATCGGCAATTTCATCATCAATGATTTTCGCGGCGGCATCGGTGTGCTGTCGGGTGTCGGGGAACAAGTCGACACAACTTTCTATGTCTTTGAACTGTGGCTGTCTGCACCAGCCCTGATTGTTTATGTAGTCATCTAATACCGCATGGTAATCATCGTAATGCTCAACCACTTCCTCCAGCGTATCGTAGCTGCCCGCATGCCCATAGGGGCCGGTGACCTCGACGTTCAGCAAGGTTGTGGAGCGAAAGCTGTAGATGTCATCCAGGTTCTGGTTACGCAGCATACGGCCGCGATCATTGCTTTCATCGCCAGGCTCACCGGTGCCAGGTCCAATTTGTGGAAAAGCCAGGCGATGGTGGTTAGTACCTTTGGTCTGACTAAAGCTGTCGGTGTTGTGACAGCCAATGCACTGGGTTGGCAAAAAGTCTGGCTCACTACCGCCATCTGATGGCGGGGGAGGCATATAAAGATACAGGTAGGCCCCGCGTTTTTCGGATTCACTCAGCGCGTTTTTATCGCCCTGAACGTAGCGGTTCCAGGGGTTGTCGGTAAAGTTCATCGACTGCTGGTAGGCTGCCAGTGCACGGGTGATGTTATCAAAAGTAACGATTTCTTCGGCGCTTTTATCGCCATAGACCGCGGCAAAATAATCCCGCCACTGGTTGCGAAACAGCTCGCCCTGAGCGCTGCCATAGTTACCGATTCGTGCTGCCAGATGGGCCCTGACGGCTTCATTGGGCGCGCCTTTCATAAACTCAAAGCCCTGCATTTCTGAGGGGGTAACGACCGGAAAGCGTGCTTGTGCCGCTAACAAAGAGTCACCTGCATTGGGGTCGGCTTCACCATGAGGCACATCCGGGGTACTTATTCCTTGCTCGGGGTTCAGCCAGTCCAGAAACTCCACCCGGGCATCACGAAACAAACTGCGTTTATGCACCCATGCATTGAAAATACTGGGCGAGTTGCGTGGCACATAAAACTGCCCTGTGGTGGTTTTGCGGCCCGGCCCGAGTACATCCGGGTCTTGTGCCAGAGTGCCCACGGGCAGGGAGAGGCCGTCACCACCACCCAGGTAGGGGTGGTGGCAGCTGGCGCAGGCGACTTGCTTATCGCCACTGAGCGCTTTGCTAAAAAACAGCAGCTTACCCAGTTTGACTTCGGGGTCATCGACGCTGGGTAAGTCAAAGTCGTTATCGGGCTTGCCTGTCAGGCCATGCTGAGCAATGAGCTCAGTGAGCGCCAGATCTAAGTCATCAGGGATGGGCTGCGCGTGTGCGTTAAACGCGCAGCCCACTAAAAGTGCAATGGCACCAGTTTTAACCTTTCTCATGTTGATCTTCCTTTCACTACAGTTGCTTTAGTACGGACGGGCCGGCTCAGAGGTTAAGCTAACGTGTTCTGGGTTAAATAAAGGTTAAAGCTGATTTGGGTAGAAATATTCCCGATTGGGGAATAATGCGCTTTAGAAAATGGAGTGATCAAAGTATGAGCTATTTTTATAAATGTTTTTTAATGAATGATTATTTATTAATCTCGGTTTGATTTAAATAAATATTTCATCTATTTGAGCTTTTTGCGACTATAAAAACCTGATACTGTTATCGCGAATTACGTAACTAACCAAAGGAAATTAAAATGTTACTTAAACTAAGCAAAAAGACCGTTAAAAACCTTAACATCACTTCTGCTAAACTTAATCCACAGCAAACTCCACAGGTTGCTGGAGGTACTAACCTTGACACACTTATGTGTCTGAGAACCATGCAATGCCCGCAAACCTGGCAGTGCGCTTAATTGCTATTGTATGACCGGTTCAGGGTGACCTGACAGGTTATATTTTTAGTTTCTTGCTAGACAATGTTGTTGATCGTAGGCCAGTTTACTGGCCTGCTTTGTGATGAACTTCTGGTTTAATTTCAGTATTGGAGCTTTAGCTTGGGTCTGTCAGCTATTTTTCCGTTCTGGCAATAAAATCGTTCATTACTATTTTCTTGAATCTAATACTACGCGTCACGTTAATACATGAGCGGACACTTCGTATGGTACTGTAGGAAGTAATCGGATGTTGGTGTGTTTTGGTTATAAGTGCAAACAGGTCAATTGCTATGTAAATCGAATTTGTCCAGACGTGGTTTTTTGTTTATACACGATACCAGTTCTATGGTTGTATCCAATCCAGATAGCAATGTACTGCAACTGAAATGCTAGGTGAAACGAAGCTCTGAACTAAGCTAGTTCTAACGCTTAAGTATATCGATTTGTTCTTTCTGACCATTATTCAATGGGTTTAACGTCGTTGAAGTTCAGATACTCTTGTATATTTTTGCCGTTCATCTCAAAAAATCGTGTATTTGCTTGCATATTTATGGCATGAGCTTGGTTCAGTAGATGCTGGGTGTGCTTATTGAGTTGCTCAATTTTAATATGATCATCATCGTTATTTTGCACTAGTTGCAAAACAGCGATATCCCACCGTCTAATTTCAGCGCCGTATGCGTATTCGGCCGATCTATATTGCCCCCATGCTTCCCCCCAGTTAAAGAATGCAGAAAAGCTTGTGCCAATCGCGACAGATAAAGACGCTATGGTTACTAACACTTCTTTATGTTTGAATGTAGCGCGAGAGAGTACTGGAATAGCAATACTCAGGACAATGACCACAGCCCCAAAAACACGATAAAACAGTCGCTCAGTATCTGCTTCCTGTTGAAACCAGTGATATTCTGCGACAACAGCTTCCCTATATTTTACGCTATTGCAAAGCGCTCGGTCTAAACTCTCTGAACTTTCTTCTTTGCAGTGGTTCTGGAAAGTTGCATTGATATCTCGTTTGTCATTATTACAACCCAATAATAAAAGTGACAGCAGAATAACCCATACAGTTTTCATCGTTTCTCCAAACTAAGCCCTGTCTTTTTCATTTTACTCAAAAAATATAGCGCTCAGTACAATTGAATTAGCTCAAAGCGCAGAGAACATCTAGATAAGTGGTAGAGCAATAATTAGACTGAAAAGTTAACAGCTTGTGGTGCTGTTAGCAAGCTACTCAAAAAGTTAGTTTTATCAAACATAAGCGCAGGTGACGGATTTAAGGTGCCCCTTCAACTGCTTTGTCAGATTCTATATGGAACTTGGTGCCACACCGGCTCCGAAAAGCTCTGCTGATGCGCCTCAGGTCGGAGGTTTTTAATGTTGGGCATTGTGTTCTATTGGCTGGCTTTTCTTACGATTGCACAATATGAATGATAGTACTATTCCTATTTCAATGTAGTGAAGTAGCGCGGCGACATTATCCCGAATGTAGAGTTTGATAATAGCATTGTCGAGCACGGAGTATTTGTATAGCAGCACTTCTATGTAAGTAACCAGATTCACAAAAATAGCCACAATAAATACGCAAATGAGTATATTCTCTCGTAGCGAAAAGCCTCTAATCCGCGCGGTAATTAGAAAATACCGAACGCCTGTTTTTTGATAAAGCCAGTTAGCAAGCTGAGTACGAAAGATCATCGGTATTAGAAATAGCAAGCTCAGAGAAGCACACCAGATATAGAAGTGAGTGTGCCAGGTTAGCACGGTAGAGAGAGTCAGAAAATCTAAGGTTTCGAGTATGCCAATTAGGGCCAGAAACCATCGAGCGCTAACATTGTACCAGCTGAGAAATACGGCAATAAAAAATGCCGCATAAAGTAAATAGTCGTTGAAATATACGATGTCCATACGGTTTGTTCAGTATCTTGATAGGGAAGAATAAGTTGTTGGCGTACTCAAATAGCGTGCTAACCTACTATCGAAGAACTAGTTTTAACTGAAGTAATAAAGCTTTGCGTCAGAGTCTTGCCTTATATTGAACAGGGTACGGCTGTACCCTGTTCTCAGGAGTTAGTGCGCTACCACTATAAGGCGGATCGCATCCAGTTTGACCTGTGCTTTGCTAATGTGCTCACTCAGTGCTGTACGTTGTTTATCGAATACCTGAATTTCTTCATCGCGGATATTCGGGTTAACGGCTTTCAGTGCCTGTAAACGAGCTTGTTCGTCACCCAATCGGGTTTCCATCTGTGCCTGCGCCGCTTGTTGCAATTCAGCCATCTGTGCTTTGGCCTGCTCTTCGGCTTTGCTGATCAGCGGGTGAATACCCGACTGCAGAGCATTGGCCAGCTTACTGGCAGTCTGGCGACCAACGGCAGAAAGCTGGTTGTTAAAGGCATCAAAGGCCACATTTTGCGCCAGGTCGTTACCGCTTTTGTCCATCAGTACTCGGATTGGTGTTGGCGGCAGGAAGCGACCAATTTGCAGTGATTTAGGCGCTGAGGTTTCGGCCACAAAGATCAGCTCAACAAAGAAAGTCCCCACTGGCAACTTGTTGTTTTTCAACAGCGCAACAGAAGCACAGCCAAAGTCGTCATCACAGATCATGTCCATCACGCCTTCAACCATAGGGTGGTCCCAGCTGATAAACTGTGCATCTTCCTGTGACAGCGAAGTGCCACGGTCAAAGGTCACGGTAATGCCATCGTCTTTCAGACATGGGAAAGACGGGTTGAGCATATGCTCTGTGGGTTTCAGGATAATGGTGTTTTCACCTTTGTCTTCCTGATTGACACCAAAGATGTCGAATACATTGATCATGTAAGTTGGCAGTACCACGTCGTCGTCCAGGGTTTCGATTTCTTCGACAATCGTGTCTGCTTTACCCATACCGCTTGAGTGCAGCTCCAGCAGGCGGTCACGGCCTTGCTCCATTTTGGCGCGTAGCACAGTGTTTTGCTTGGCGACTTGCTCAAGTAGCGGGTCCAGCTCTTCTTCGTCGCAGTTATGCGCTGCTACCAGTTCCAGCAAATCGTCTGAGAACTCTTTGTACAGTAACTGGCCGGTGGTGCTGGTGGTTTCGAAGGCATCCAGCGCTTCGTCGTACCAGCGCAATAACACTTCCTGCGCAGTGTTGGCGAAGTAAGGCACATGAATATTCACATCCTGTTGCTGACCAATACGGTCCAGGCGGCCAATACGCTGCTCCAGCAGATCCGGATTGAGTGGCAAATCAAACAGCACCAGGTGATGGGCAAACTGGAAGTTACGACCTTCCGAGCCAATTTCTGAACATAGCAGCACCTGGGCAGAGTCATATTCGTCGGCAAAGTAAGCCGCCGCACGGTCACGTTCTATAATCGACATCCCCTCGTGGAACACCGCCGACTTAATGCCTTCGCGCTCGCGCAGGGTCTGCTCCAGGCTGATGGCGGTTTGCGCTTCGGCACAGATCAGCAATACTTTTTGCTGTTTCAGCTCTTTAAGTTTGTCGATCAGCCAGGCAACGCGCGGGTCGAACTGAGTCCAGCTGGCACTCTCGCCTTCAAACTCCTGAAAGATTTTTTCCGGGAACAGGGCACGCAGCGCGCTCTTTTCAGCACTCTGAATACCGCCGATATTACCCATTACAGAGATAGCGGTTTTGTACTGCTTTGGCATGTCTACCGGGCAGGCATGCAATTTACGGCTTGGGTAGCCGTCGATACCACTGCGGCTGTTACGGAACAGAATGCGGCCTGTACCATGTCTGTCTAACAGGTTGTTCAGAAGCGTTTGCTTGGCAGTCTCTTCGCCCTGTTCAACCTGACTCAGCAGGTCGCTGATGTCGGTTTCTTTTAGCAGCTCACTCAGGGTGGCCTTGGCTTTGTCGTCAAGCTTGGCATCCTGAAGTAGTTTATTGGCGGCATCAGCTACTTCTTTGTAGTGGCTTTCTTCTTCTACGAAGGCGTCGTAATCGTAGAATCTGTCCGGGTCCAGCAATTGCAAACGGGCAAAGTGGCTGCGATGACCAAGCTGGTCAGGTGTGGCGGTAAGCAGAATAAGGCCGGCAATGTCCTGGCTCAGCTCAGCAATGCGTTGGTACTCTGTGCTGGGTTTGTCTTTTTCTACCGTCAGGTGATGAGCTTCATCCACAACCAACAGATCCCAGTCGGCCAATGTGGCTTGCTCAAACCAGCGGCGTTTCTTAGTGATAAATTCCAGGCTGACCAAAACCAGTTGCTCGGTTTCAAACACGTTTGGCGAATCCGCAAAGGCTTCGTCACAACGGTCTTCATCAAAAATAGAAAAGTGCAGGTTAAAACGGCGTAGCATCTCAACCAGCCACTGGTGTTGCAGGCTTTCTGGCACCACAATCAATACCCGGCTGGCACGGCCGGTGAGGATCTGCTGATGTAAGATCATGCCCGCTTCGATGGTTTTACCTAAGCCCACTTCGTCCGACAGCAATACCCGCGGGGCGAAACGTTTACCCACTTCGTCGGCAATATACAGCTGGTGTGGGATCAGACTGGCGCGCTGACCTATCAGACCTTTTAAATGAGACTGCTGGCGGCTGAACTGGTGTTGCCAGGTTTGATAGCGCAGGGTGTAGCGGTCGAAGCGGTCAACCTGACCTGCAAACAGGCGGTCCTGCGGCTTATTAAACTTAATAAAATGATCCAAAAAGGTTTCTTTCAGCGTGACGGATTCTTCATTATCCAGGCGTTCGCCGTGGTAACACAGGAGATCGCCTTGCTCTTCGACCTTCTCAACACGCATTTCCCATTCGTCAACACAGCGGATCACATCACCGGGATTAAAAATCACGCGAGTAACCGGGGCTTCCTGCACAGAATATACGCGGTTTTCACCGCTGGCAGGAAACAATATAGTCACCTGGCGCCCTTCCAGTGCCACTATGGTGCCCAATCCTAAATCTGATTCAGTATCACTGATCCAGCGCTGACCTAAGGAAAAATTCATGCTTGTCTCGTCTCGCGGAAAAAAGGCGGCCATGTTACCGAGAAGCACCGCCTTGTTCAAGGTTGTGAGGCATGGATAAACGTACATAAACTGTGATTTTTTTCACTTTATGCTATTGACCTGAGCCGTCGCAGGAGCTGGGACTATTTGTTGTCCTGTTTGGCGTTATTTCGGGCAGTGGCGTTTACGTCCTCACGACAAAAAATAAGCATAGCTCAGTTGCTCAAAATTGAGGTATTTAACCCAGCTCGTTCATCCTGGTACTCGACCTGACTGTCATAAAAACGACTTTTGTGACAAATAGACTAAACTTAGGGTAAGGGCACAGACTTGCGTGGCGACCAAGTCTTTGTTCAGTAGTAGTTTTCACTAAATAGGAATGCACTATGGGAAATGATGACCTCGACCGGAAAATGTATGTGTTAGATACCAACGTACTCCTTCACGAACCCCTCGCTTTCTTTTCATTTCAGGAACACGACGTAGTAATCCCCATGACAGTTCTGGAAGAGCTGGACCACATAAAAGACAGAAAACGCGATGTCAGCAGCGATGCCAGGGTGGCCATTCGTAGCCTTGACGACGTGTTACGTGATGCATCACCAGAGCAAATGCTCGAAGGTGTGGCTTTGCCTAAAGTGCAGCGCGACACACACAAACCTGCCAGCAGCGGTAGGCTGGTTGTGATCAACGACCACCTTTATCCGGATAGCATTTCCGGATTACCGGGTAACGAAAACGACCATCGTATAATTAACTGTGCCATACAGCTACAAAAGCAATACTCAGATAAAAAAGTGGTGCTGGTTACCAAAGATATCAACATGCGCCTGAAGGCCAAGGGGGCAGGACTGAAGTTTGTCGAAGATTATCGTACCGATCAGTTAATCGATGATATTAACTTATTGACCTCGGGGTATAACAAGTTTACAGGCGACTTCTGGGCCAATGTCGGTGAATGCCAGACAGAGCAGCAGGGGCGCTATACTTTGCACCAGGTACCCGCCAAGTTGATGCCCGAAGTGTTTGTTAATGAATACCTGATTGATGATGGCGAGCATTTTGCTGCGCGCGTGGTAGGGTATGACACGGAGCACGTCACGTTAAAAGACATTAGTGTAGAGCGTCTGATGCACCAGCAGGCCTGGGGTGTTTCTCCCAAGAATGTGTATCAGGGCATGGCGCTCGACGCGTTGCTGGATCCGAACATTGAACTGGTGATCCTGACCGGTCCGGCCGGGTGTGGTAAAACTTTACTGGCGCTGGCCAGTGCACTGGAGATGATCATTGAGAAGGGCGTATATGATAAAGTGATCGTGACGCGAAATACACCGGAAATCGCAGAAAGCATCGGCTTTTTACCAGGCACGGAAGAAGAAAAAATGGCGCCCTGGCTGGCGGCAATAACGGATACGTTGGAAGTACTGCACAAACACGACGAAAGCCCGATCTCTAGCCGTAATTACATTATGGAAAAGGCCAACATTCAGTTTAAGTCGGTTAACTTTATGCGTGGGCGCAGTATCCAGAACGCGGTGGTGATATTGGATGAAAGCCAGAATCTCACAGCTTCGCAGCTGAAAACCATCATCACGCGCTGTGGTGAAGGCACCAAACTTATCTGTACCGGCAACCTGGCCCAGATTGACAGTAACTACCTTACTCCGGTCACTTCAGGGCTAACCTATATTGTGGAGCGATTTAAGGACTTTGAAGGCTCCGCCACCATTAATCTCAACGGTGTGGTAAGAAGTCGTCTTGCCTCTTTTGCTGAGCAAAACCTATAGCTAAATCAACAGGTCAGCTATGGACATGGCTGGCCTGTTATGTTGCCAGAGTGCTGTTCTCTGGCCCGTTGATGGTGCCGGTTTAGTACCAACCCGCAATGATTATCATCTGCTTGTTGCTATGACTACCCCTAAAGCGATTGTGTTCACAACGGCTGTGTTTCCTCAATTTATTTTGACTGTTCAGCCGCAGCCATGTGTTTATTTGTTCAGCGTAAAGGCTATAAGACCCTCATCAAGCTTTTAGCGTCGTTCAACAGGGATCATATCCACTTGAAAGATAGCTTAGTGCTGGTTACTCTTGCTAAAACAAGGAACTAACATCGAGCCGCTGCGTGCCGGAATTTCTCCCTCTTAAGAACTATCGAAAGGCTATCAGCATTGCTTTGCTGGTGCCTATGCTACTTGCGGTGGTGCTCTGTTTTCATTTGTATCAGATCAAACTTGAACGCCAATATCAGGTGTATCAGGCTCAATTTTATGTCCTTGCAGGTCAAGTAGAGCAGGAAACGCTGGCTGCGCAGACCGTCATAACCAGTATTCGAGATAGTCTGGCTGAGCCTATTCGCTATCAGCTGGATGAAAACTGGCAACAAAATATTCGTCAGCAGGCGGGGTATTTTTATCGGCAGCTTCCCGACAATGGAGGGGAAGTTGTCGGATTGGGCAGGTTTGTGCCCACGGGCGCACTCGTTGCGCAATGGCAGCAAATCATGGCTTTGGGTCCCAGTTTTGATACTGCATTGGCCCTGATTGATGAGCTCGAAGCGGTCGTATTTATTCAGGATAATGGTTTTGCCTTTGTTAAGCGACGCGATACCAGCCAGAGCAACTTATTAACGGCCATCGTCGAATCGCGTTTTACACCGCAATTCAGTCAGGGGATCACCGCCACGAGTATGCCAACCCGGGTATTTGGCAAGCATTATTTTGCGCTCGGACAGCGCCTGGCCAGTGGCTCGCTTGCACAGATACTGCTTATCTACGATGTAGATAAATTGGCTGGTCGATTACAGCAGATGACCTTTGGTGGAGGGGAGCTGGCGTTGAAGGGCACCCAGCCGGGCGTAACGCTGGCCACCAGCAAAGCTTACCGTGAGCCAGAAGCAGACCCATCACACAATGATAAGCTTCCCTGGGAAGGTGGTGTACGTTTTAGTTATCAACCCCCGGAACAGCCTTTTACACTGCGTTTTGTTCAGAGTGAAGCAAGCTTTTCTGCGCCGGCGCGATATGAAGTATTACTCGAACTGGGTTTCCTGATCTTATTTATAGTGTCCACCTTTGCCGCTTATGTATGGCTCAACGCCCAGGTCTTTATTCGCCCCCTTAAGCACTTTGTAAAGTATCTGACCTATCAGGAAAATACTCCACAAGCGACAATGAATTATGCGGTTCCAAAAGACTGGCAGCCATGGTTTATTGAAATCAAACGGGTTGTTACACAAAAGCGCAATGCGTTACAGCAGCTTCAGGAAAACAATTTAAGGCTTGATGAACAGGTTCAGCAACAGAAGAAAGCACTTTCACGAAGCCTTGAAGCCAAAGAGCGCCAGGCCGCCTTACTTAAAACCGTACTAAATTCAGTACCTGATTTGGTTTACTATAAGAACATCGATGGTTCTTTTATTGGCTGCAATGAGGCGTTTGAGCGGTTTATTGGAGTCGCTCAGGTTGACTTGGTTGCACGTGAACATCAGGAAGTGACCGAACGACATCTGGCCTTACTGGACCTGGAACTGGCAATGAATCGGCAGGGACAAAGTCTGACTGATACACTGGTACTAGAGGGGAGCAGTTACCTGATCACGGTTTCTCCTTTATACAATGATCTGCGCAAGCGTATTGGCACCTTAGGGGTAGCTCGGGACATCAGTGAACAACAACAGGCGCTGACTGCACTCAGGGCATCGGAGCAAAATTTTAAAGCGGCTATCGAGTATGCACCAAACGGCGTGATCCTGTTGTCTATCGACCGGCTGGTACTAGAGCTCAATCGGACTGCGCGTAAGTTATTCGACCGGGTAGATATTGGCAGCAGTCTGTACAGTGTGTTTGAAGATGCAGATGTTGAAGCATTAAATGATGTACTGGATCATTGTTTACACGAGCGACAGGGAGCCAGTGAACTGAGCCTGGCTCAGCAGGATCCAAAACGCTGGCTGCACCTGAGTGTCTCTTTGGTCTGGGACAAACAGAAAAACCCAAAATACTTCGTAATTCACGTACAAAATGTCACGGCGCTCATTCGTGCCCGGCTTGATGCCGAACGGGCCAATCACGCCAAAAGTCGTTTTATTGCCAATATCAGTCATGAAATCCGTACACCGATTAATGCCATCCTGGGTCTGGTTAGCATTCTTAAACCCGCATTGGACGCAAGGGAGGAGCAGCACAAGCTGGAGCAGATTGAAAGTGCGGCCCAGCAGCTATTGGCGATGCTAAACGATATCCTCAACTTTGCCCGGCTCGAAAGTGGACAAGGTAAATCCAACAACCAGCCGTTTTGTATTGTTGACCTGATTGCCAACCTGAGTAGTTTAATTACACCTTTGAGCAGTGCTAAACAGCTGGAATTTGAGGTGGAGGTTGACCCCTTTATTTGGCCTCGCTTAATTGGCGATGAGGCACGTATTAAACTTGTGTTGATGAACCTGCTGGGGAACGCGGTGAAGTTTACTGAGCATGGCCGGGTAGGCTTGACTATGTCCCTGCAGCAGGACAGCCATGGTCCGGAGCAGGCTGTCAGGTTCTGTGTTTGGGACACAGGTCCGGGCATTAGTGAAGAAGACCAGGCTCGTTTATTTGATGCGTTTACTCAGGGGAATGAAAGTAGCTCACGTCCACATGAGGGCATTGGACTCGGGCTGGCGATAGTGAAACAGGTTCTTCAATTACTCGGGGGAGAGGTGACACTCTCGAGTACACCACAAGTAGGCAGCCGGTTTGAGTTTACTTTACGGCTAGAGCGTGCGGCACTGGCAGACAACGACAGTCTTCAATCTCTGTTTCTAATTTTGGAGCGACAGGCTCCTCTCCCTTATCTTGCTCATCAGGGTATACACCAGGGAAGTGAGACGGAATTGAACACTCTCAATACAACCAGCTCTGTTGCCTATCTGGCCTGTGACAACGCAGAGCGTGTTCGTATATTGAGTCAGACTGAGTTTGGACGGCAAGTACAGTGGTTGGTGCCTGACACAGACTCCTTTACCGACGCTCTGCCTGCAGAGTCTGATGCCATCAGGTTGTCAGCCCCCCTGTTTTATCAGAGCCTGAGTGTATGTTCACTGGAAAGGTCGGCCACCGTTTTACCAGACACCCATACCTTAACGCCTTTATTGTGTATTGTGGTGGATGATAATCCGGTGAACCTGGATATTAGCAGAACTGTACTGGAGCAGCGTGGGGCAACTGTGATTGCGCTTAGCAATGCTGAGAATATAGTGACCATTTGTCAGAAGCTGCGCCCGGATGTGGTATTGATGGACCTTTATATGCCCAATATTGACGGTTATGAGGCCAGCAGGCAACTGCGACGCCAATTCAACAGCCAGGCACTACCTATCGTAGCGCTGACCGCGAATGCTCATGAACAGGAAAAGCAGCAAGCGCTGGCGACGGGACTCAACGGATTTTTAGTGAAGCCGATCACACCTGCAGATCTATGCCTTGCACTGCTGGAATATGTGCCAGCAGGGGAAGTTGTGTTTGATTATCCGTTTGCGCTGACACAAATGATGAATAAAGACGCGCTGCTACGCACTATGCTCGAAAAGTTTGCTAAGCTTTGTGAAGAGTATATGACGAGTTTGCAGGGTGTTGAAACTGTTACGGAACTGGCGAGTCTGGCACATACCATTAAAGGGTCTGCTGCGGGTCTTGGATTACGTCGCCTGGCAGATCAGGCGCGTCAATGTGAAGCGCTGGCAAAACAAACGGATGAGGTAGCATCTGAACAGTTATGTGAGCAACTCTATACGGCTGTAGAACAAACTTTGTGTTTTATTTCGTTGTGGCTAAAAGGATAAGAAAATGCACAAATCGGCCCATATTCTGGTGTTAGACCCGGATCCCCTCAACCGGGTGGTACTACAAAATACTCTGGAAGAAACTTATTTCGTCACGCTGAGCTCATCTCAGGAGCAGGCGCAGGGGTTACTGAAAACGAATAGTATCGACCTGATCATCATGGACAATCAACAGCTCGGGGGGGCGGCAGAACCTTTTCTGCAAGCGTTGAAAGCAAATGCCGATACCGCACAGTTACCTGTTATTGTGATCTCCGCCAGTGCCAGTTTTTTGGATGAAGCAGACAGCCTTCAGCAAGGCGCGGTCGATTACATAACCAAGCCGTTTAACCCTAACATTGTGAAAGCCAGAGTAAAAATCCACCTCAGCAACAAACAGCGAAACGATCAACTGTCCCAGCAAGTTTTAATTGATAGCATGACATCGTTACCTAATCGCCGTGCACTGAATGAAACTTTGTCAACCTACTGGCGACAGTGTGCGTCGGGTGTGCGACCTTTAGCGGTATTTGTGTTGGGGGTCGATCATTTTGAACGTTACAACCAGTTATTTGGTCATGCGAGTGGCGATGAATGCCTCTGTAAAATTGCCCAAGTGGTCTCCGGTTTGATAACCAATATGGATGGATTTACAGCGCGACACGATGGCGGGCGTTTTGTTGCGTTGCTCCGTGATATCAGTGAGGTGGAAGTGCTTGAAGTGTCCGAAGCGATTCACAAAGCGGTGGCTGCGTTAGCCATACGACATCCCGCGTCGCCAACTTGCGCACATGTGACAGTGAGTGTGGGTATTTGTTATACCAAAGCCGATTTTTCCAGAGACCACAACGAGCCGTTAGATCAGGCTGCCATGGCGCTTAATGATGCGCGCGAACGCCAGCAAAAGGCAGTATTGAATGTGGTGTAACGGGTTCAGAGTACAAGACTCTGATCCCGTCAGGGCGCTGTTTACAGCAGGTGTGCCAGAGCAGTGTCACCAAAACCGACCAGTTTATTGTTTTTGAAAAGTAAGGGTGTGCACTCATCTTTTGTAACGACACCGTCGGAGTGTTTGCTGTTGGTTGCAAAGTACAGTACCTGATAAACCGTATCGTCTTTAGATACCATATCTGTGAACTCAGGGGTACCCAGTTTGTTCAGCACGTGCTGATACTCAGTGCCCATTTTGAGCTGGCTTATTTTTTCGCGATTCTGCTTTTGTTCTTTCTTCCAGCCGTGGTGACCGTTATATTCGCCATCTGTGACTGCAACAACACAGCCAGTTAGTGCGGTTGAACTTAATAGCGCAGTTGCAATTAGTAATTTTTTCATCGTTATATCCCAGGCTAAGCCGTCTTTATTTTCTTTGAGTTGTATACAGCAAAGAGTTTGCCAACTTTTAAATTATTATAAATCAAGCGGTTATGTTTTTCGATAAGGAGGTGACTATTATGAAATGCGATATTTTGAATGAATTAACCAATAGTTGGTTAAAAGCACGAACTTATCACCACACACCCTCATACATCCACCGCCAGTCACCTCTAACTCAATGCGGGAACTACTTAGAAGCGACTCAGGAATGACGCCAATTGCACCTATTCTCGCATACACCGTCTGTCATCCCGCACTCGATGCGGGAACTACTTAAAAGCGACTCAGGAATGACACCAATAACACCTATTCCCACATACACAGCCTGTCATCCCGCACTCGATGCGGGAACTTCCAACAGGCGACGTGGTGACTAAAAATACGCTTACGCTGAATTCAAATAGTTCCCGGCTCGCAGGCCGGGATGACGGCGTGTAGGCATGCCGATTAGGAGCAATGATAGACAGAGCTTAAAGGGGCAGGCGACTCAGGAGTGACACCAATAGTGATTTACATCAATGATGATTTACACCAATGACACCCATTCCTATATAGCCGTACGCCACTGTGTTACACCAGCCGGTTATGCTCGCGCCCCTGTAAAAAGCTGCCAATATTCTCGGCTATGCCCTGGATCAGGCGGGTGATTGACTCCTGGCTGGCCCAGGCCGTGTGCGGAGTCAGTAACAAGTTATCCCCCTGATACTGCACTAGTGGGTTATCAGCTGCTGCGGGCTCCACGCTGAGTACATCCACGCCGGCACCGAGTAGCCGCTTGCTGGCAAGCGCATCCGCCAGTGCCTGTTCATTGACAATGCCACCGCGTGCCGTATTCATTAAGATGGCATGAGCCGGGAGCAGTGCCAGGGTATCGGTATCGAACAAATCGCGCGTGGTGTCGGTCAAAGGGCAATGAATGGAAACAATATCGGCATTGCGCAGTGCTTCGGTAAATTCAACGCGTTCGGCACGCACTGTCTCTTGTCCCGGGCGCTCTGCAATCACTACTTCGGCTCCAAAGGCGCTGGCGACCTTAGCAACCGCCTGGCCAAGGTTACCATAGCCGACTATCACAAAGCGTTTGCCCGACAAATCGTGAATTGGGTAGTTCAGACGACAAAACAGTTCGCTGCGTTGCCAGGCACCATTGGCACAATCCTGCGCGTAGCGGTGAATATTACTCATCAGATTGCCAAGCAGTGTAAAAGTATGTAACACCACTGAAGGTGTGGAGTAGCCAGCCACGTTAGTCACCGCAATATTGTGGGTACGAGCTGCTTCAAGGTCGATATTATTGGTGCCGGTTGCGGCCACGCAGATCAATCTGAGGGTCGGCAGCTGGCTCAGAGTATCGGCATTGAGCACCACCTTGTTGGTCACCACCACATCTGCGCTCTGTATACGTGACATCAGCTGTTCAGCTGAGGTGGTATCGTACTGGGTGACTGTGCCAAACTCTCTGAGCGGATCCAAGCTAACACCCGCCAGTGTGGCGGCATCTAAAACAACAATATTCATGGTGAGCAAACATTCCTTACTAACAGATGGCGCCGAGTGTATCATTTTTATTGCCAAAGTTTATCTTTGTGCTTGACCTTGAACTCAACTCTAAGGTTTATACTGTGATCAGATTCATAAAGAACGGCAAAACTGACTATGTATAAGATTGGCCATATTGCAAAACAATTGAATGTGTCTACCGACACACTGCGTTATTATGAGCGTCAGGGTCTGTTGCAGGCCAGTGTTCGCAGCCCGGCAGGTTACCGGTTATATGACGATAGCGCGCTTGAGCAGATGCGTTTTATTGTGCGGGCAAAGGCAGTGGGCTTCAGTCTCAAAGATATTCAGGAACTGCTGACCATTAAAATTGATAAACACAATCACAGCTGTGAAGAAGTGAAATCACTGACGTTACAGAAGCTGGCACAAACCCGGCAGAGAATTGAAGAATTACTGAAATTCGAGCGCTCACTGAGCGTGCTGGCCGAGCGTTGCTGTGGCGGCGAAGAAAGTGCTGATGATTGTTCTATTTTAACCGCGTTGGAGGATATAGATGGCTCTGCTTGATAACTTTTGGCAACTCTTTTTGGTTTCAGCGCCCTGGCTGATGCTGGGCCTGTTACTTGCGGGGTTGCTTAACGTATTTATTCCAAAAGATTTCTTACGAAAGCACCTGGGTAAAGAAGGGCTCTGGACGACCATTAAAGCGGCTCTGATAGGTGCGCCTATGCCGTTGTGTTCTTGTGGCGTAATCCCGGCCGCCATCGGGTTGCGTCGTGCCGGCGGGTCCAAAAGTGCCACTACTGCCTTTTTGGTATCGACACCCGAAACCGGGGTGGATTCTATCTCGGTTTCTTACGCACTGCTTGGGCCTTTTATGGCCGTGATCCGGCCTCTTGCCGCGGTAGCCAGTGCTATCACCGCCGGTGTGCTGGTTGGCAAAGATGAGCGCAATGCAACGCCGCCCGCCGTAAGCGCCTCAGACAGTGGCTGCTGTGGCAGCTCAGTAAAAAAAGTAGAACCTGAAAAAAGTAGTTGCTGTGCCAGTGAACAAGTCGCTGAACCTGCGCAGTCTGCCAGCTGTTGTGATAGCCAAGCTAAGGTAGAACCGGCATCACACACTAGCTGTTGCGACAGTAAGCCTGAACAAAAGTCCGCCGAGCAGGTTGTATCCTGTTGTGCATCCGCGCAAGCTAAGCCCGGGCTGTGGCAAAAGTTAACGTCCGCCGTGCAATTTAGCTGTAACAAATTGTTAGCCGATACTATGCAATGGCTACTGATTGGTCTATTCTTTGCTGCCTTAGTGCAAACCTATGTTCCCGAAGCCTTTTTAGCACAGTGGGGCAATGGCATCCTGGCCATGATTGTGGTCATTCTGGTCAGTATTCCAATGTACATATGTGCCACAGCATCGACGCCAATCGCTGCGGGATTATTATTGGCGGGCGTCTCTCCTGGTGCTGTGCTGGTCTTTATGCTGGCAGGTCCCGCCACCAACGTTGCCACCATAGGCGTGGTCGCTAAAGAGCTGGGCCGTCGCGCGGTGTTTGCTTATCTGGGGGCAGTCATTGGTGTCGCAATTGTATTCGGGTTTTTGACCAACTGGCTGGTGGCACAGTTTGGCTTTACAGTGGCCCCTATGATGGGGCATGACCATGAAGTCTTACCATACTGGTTGACGCTGGGGTCAGGCGTGGTATTGGCCCTGCTGATGGCAAGGTTGATGTTGTTGGGTATTAAACAACGCTTTACGCCCACTCAGGCCTCAGCGTAACAGCAGGTGCCTGCATGATGAAACAAGTGATGCAGGCGCTTCTGGTCAGACTTGATATTCTTAGCTTCCGATCAGGCTGCACGATAGAATAAGACGTTTTGATGACAACCACCCAATAATAAAGAGTAGTTTAGTGGATAAATACGCAGATATCAGACCTTACAATGACGATGAAGTCCCCGCAGCTTTGCAGCGTTTGCTGGACGATGATCAGTTTATTGATGTGATTGCGGAGCATAACCTGCCCAAATGGCTGGCAGGATGGGAGCTGATATCCCGGCCACTGGTGCGCAGCCGGTTGAAGAAAAAGTGGCAGTCTGTCACCAATGTTGAAGCGGTTCAGAATGAAGTGGCCGGTTATCTGTCGATGCTGATTGAGCGTACAACCAGTAAAGTCACCTATTCTGGCCTGGACAAGCTTGAAAAGCAGGGCGCCTATCTGTTTATCTCTAACCACAGAGACATAGTCCTTGACCCGGCACTGGTCAACTGGGGGCTGCATCAGCAAAAAATGCAAACCGTGCGGATCGCCATTGGCGATAACCTGCTTCAGGTGCCTTATATCACAGAGCTGATGCGCCTGAATAAGAGCTTTATTGTGAAGCGCTCAGCCAAAGCGCCAAAAGAAATGCTGCGTGCCTTATCTCAGCTGTCAGCTTATATTTATGATTCGCTGGATGAAGGCAATTCAATCTGGATTGCACAAAAAGAAGGCCGTGCCAAAGATGGTGTCGACTTTACCGACCCGGCATTGCTGAAAATGTTGCAGTTGAATGGGCGTAAGCTAAAACTGCCGTTTGCCGAATATGTACGCCAGCTGAAGATTGTCCCTGTGTCGATTTCTTACCAGTACGAGCCCTGCGCCGTGTCAAAAGCCCGCGAGTTGTACCATAAACAGCAGTTCGGTGAATATGTGAAAGCCGAAGGCGAAGACATCAGTAGCATCATCGAAGGGTTCAGCAGTGATAAGGGCCATGTGCATGTGGCGTTTGGCACGCCCATAGACGAAGAGTTTGAAACGCCGGAACAGCTGGCCGAAATCGTCGATCAGCAGATTGTCAGCAAGTATTATCTGCATTCGAGCAACTACCTGGCCGCCGGCGATGAAAGCCAGAGCAGCGAGCTGGAGAAAAACCGTTTTATGGAAGCGCTGGAGCAAGTACCGGAAGAGTTACGCCAGCTGGTGTTGTCCATATACGCACAGCCTGCCAAACGCAAGTTGTCGCAGTAATGATACCAATTTCACCTAATACCTGTTCAATTTGACGGAGCAAATATGACGCTAACGGCGTTAAAAATTTCTTATTTAGAACCTTTACCGAAGGTATAAGTTCGAAAATTTTTGCCTTGCCTACATGGACGTAGGTACCTCAGCGATAGCAGGACGCGTGAGCGGTGTTATCGAACATATTTTCTCGCCTCAAAATAGAACACTTAATTAAGCAAATTGGTATAATCTAAAGCGCCTTTCGGGGCGTTTTTTTATACCTGGCTGGTTTTTAATATCTGAATGATGGTGCAAGGAATGGCGATGCTTTTGCAGCAAAAAGAAAAGGTGTCCCCGGCAACGCGGATGCAGATGTCAGTCCTTGAACCCTAAGGTTCAAGGCGGAAAGCAACAGCCTACCGTAGGCTTCTCGGTACCTGCCGAGCCTGCGCAATAGTAAGCAAACTGCGTTCCTAAGAAAAAGTTATCGGCTCAGGGACATCATCCACTGTCCAACGTGCTAGGGAACGATTTCAGTATATAAGACCCAGCCGCATCTAGAAACCTTTATCGGCAAATATCCGTAAAAAGTCGTCCGACTGGCCGCGATTCATGCACTTTTTGTATGGCATCTGAACAATGCAAAAAAGTGCGTAGATTATTTGTACACGAACAGACAAGTCATTGCTGTTGCTATACTTCGGGTGGTAGCATTAACTAAGCAGATCAAAGCAAACGAGAACATTATCCATGAGTGAATTAAGAGATTATCAGCAAGCACAGCTACTGCTGGAACAACACGATATCTACATTGCCCCGGCTGAGGTGCACGGTACCATCAGCGGTTTACTGGCATGTGGCCTGAATATCGAAGAGCAGGAGTACCTGGGGCTGCTGAGTGATGTCTTTAACGATGGTCAGAAGTTTGCAGCGCCACTGAAAGAATTTTTTGCCGAGCTATACAAACTAGTCGTTGCACATTTTAATGATCCAGAGCACCTGTTTGAGCTGTATCTACCAATGGAAGAAAGCCTGAGCGACCAGGCAAATGCCTTGGTGGCTTGGGTGTCCGGGTTTTTACTGGGCTTTGGCCTGAAGCAAAAAGACTATGGTAAGTTTTCGGCCGACGTAAAGGAAGTGATTGGTGATTTTAGCGAAATCACTAAACTAGATACCCATTTTGACGAAAGTGAAGAAGACAAACAGGCACTACATGAGGTGATTGAATACATCCGCGTGTCTGCACTGTTGTGTTTTGCTGAGCTAGGCAAAGACGCTGCTTCACCAACCTCTAAAACAGTGCATTAATTATGATGATAGCCAATCAGGAATTTGTAACGCGCCGCACTGAACTGCTGGCGCAGATGGATAACAATGCGGTAGCAGTGATCCCCGCTGCCGTTGAGCTCACCCGCAGCCGTGATACTGAGTATCCGTTCCGTCAGGACAGTGACTTTTTTTACCTGACCGGGTTTAAAGAGCCTGATGCGGTACTTGTGCTGAGTAAAGACAAAGACGGCGCAACACAGCAAACGCTGTTTTGTCGTAACAAAGACAAATTAGCCGAGATTTGGCACGGCCGCCGCATGGGCCACGAAAAAGCCAAAACCGCCTTAGAACTGGACCAGACCTTTCCACTGAGTGAGCTGGAAGAGGAACTGTTGACCCTGGTTAACGGTCGCAAGGTACTTTACTACGGACAGGGCACATATGGTGCGTTTGACGATAAAATCTGGGCCTTACTTGGCACTTTGCGTGGCGCGCCGAAAAAAGGCTACCGGGCACCAGAAATCATTAAGGATGTGCGCCCGTTACTACACGAAATGCGCCTGTTTAAATCAGAAGCTGAAATTGCAGTGATGCGCAAAGCAGGCGAGATCAGTGCAGACGCCCATAAACGTGCCATGCAGTTTGCAAAGCCCGGTGCCACCGAGTTCCAGCTGGAAGCCGAAATTCACCATCATTACGCCATGAACGGGGCCCGTCACCCAGCCTATGGCACCATAGTTGGTTCGGGTAATAATGCCAATATTTTACACTATACCGACAACTGCGATGAATTAACGGACGGAGATTTGATCCTGATCGACTCTGGCTGTGAACTTGAAGGGTATGCTGCCGACATTACGCGTACCTTCCCGGTAAATGGTCGCTTCAGTGCACCGCAAAAAGCGGTGTATGAGCTGGTACTGGCCTCTCAACAGGCGGCCTTTGAACAGGTTAAGCCGGGCGGTACTTTGGTTAAAGCCAATGAAGCCGCTATGCGGGTGATGACCGAAGGGCTGATAGAGCTGGGTATTCTGGCTGGCGAAGTCGACGAGTTACTCGACAAGCAAGCCTGTAAAGCTTTTTATATGCATGGCCTGGGCCACTGGCTGGGGCTGGATGTGCACGATGTGGGCGAATACAAGCTGGATGAAGCCGACAGACCGTTTGAGCCTGGTATGGTGCTGACCATAGAGCCGGGCCTGTACTTTGACGAAGATGCCGAAGTACCTGAGCAATTTAAGGGCATTGGCGTGCGCATTGAAGATGACTTACTGATCACCGCGAATGGCTTTGAAAACCTCACCGCAGGGGTGCCTAAAACCATTGCTGAGATTGAAGCCTTAATGCGCTCAGGCGAATAAATACAAGCAGGAGCAACACTTGCAACACTTTGATGTGTTAATCGTGGGTGGTGGTATGGCCGGTGCCACCGCTGCCGTCACGATCAAAAAACAGCTTCCCGACAGCCGCATCGCGGTGATTGAAGCCTTTGAGCCTAAAGCGGCGCATCATCCCAGCTTTGACGACCGTAGTCTGGCACTGGCTGAGCAGTCGGTTTCTTATCTGAGTAAACTGGGGTTGTTTGATCCGCACTGGACGTTTGCAGAGCCGATCACTCAGGTGCATGTATCTGACCGAGGTCACTTTGGCAAAACCACGATTACCCATGATGAATTTGCTGTTGAGGCGCTGGGTTATGTGGTCGAAGTGAATCCTTACGGCGCGTATTTGCATCAGCAACTGAGCAAACTGGACATTGCGTTGTATTGCCCGGCCAAAATTACCAGCTTACATCAGCAGCAGGCGCAGGTCGATGTGGTGCTCGACAGTGGTGAAACTCTGTCGGGTAAACTCTTGGTGGTGGCTGATGGCGCGCAATCGCCTACTCGCAGTAAGCTGAATATTGGCTTTGACAGCGTGGCCTATGAACAGGGCGCCCTGATAGCAAACGTGCAGGTAAGCGATAATCATCAGGGGCAGGCGTTTGAACGCTTTACCGAGCATGGCCCGATGGCCCTGCTGCCGATGAGCAACAACCGCTACTCTCTGGTGTGGTGTATGCCGCAGCAGGAGCTCGATACGTTGCGAGAGTGTGATGAGGCGGAATTCCTGACGCGCCTGCAGAGTGCATTTGGCTATCGCGCCGGGATGTTTGAACGGGTTGGCAGACGCACAAGTTACCCACTGGTTTTGGGTCGGGTTGAGCAGCTGGTGCATCATCGCTGTGTGCTCATTGGTAATGCTGCGCATGCCATTCACCCTATTGCAGGTCAGGGCTTTAACCTGGGATTGCGTGATATTCAGGCGCTGGTTACACAGCTACTACAGACAGACCGAGAGCTGTGGGGCAATCACGCGTTCACACAAGACTATAAAACTGCACGTGAGTCAGACATAAACCGTGTCATGACGCTGACCGACTCTTTGGTCAGACTGTTTTCTAATGATTCCCGTATGCTGGCACTGGGGCGCAGTTGTGGTCTGTTGTCGATGAGCCTGTTCTCACAACTGAAAGCGCCACTGGCGCGACAACTCATGGGACGAACCCTGTAAGGAATAATCATGCAGCAAGTACAAGTGTGCATAGTCGGTGGTGGGTGTGTAGGCCTGGCACTGGCGCTGGGTCTGGCAAAGAATAATATCTCGGTGATGGTACTGGATGCCGGTCCTGAGCCTCAGCCACTGAGCGAGACTTATGGTGCGCGAGTCAGTGCCATCAGTTTGGCCAGCCAGAGTCTGTTTGAGTCTTTAGGCGTGTGGGATGCCATTAAGGCGCAGCGGGCCACGGCTTATCGCAAGATGTCGGTGTGCGACGCCGACAGTTTTGGCAGTATTCAGTTTAATGCACAGCAGCTGGCTCTGCCTGAGCTGGGCCATATTATCGAAAACGATGCTATCCGTTTTGCTTTATACCAGGCTCTGCAGCAGCACAGTCAGGCGAGTTTACTGTTTGGCAGCCGTTATCAGTCTATTCATCAGACTGACAGCGATGTGCTGATCACGCTGGAGCAGGGCACACCTGTTATGGCCAAACTGCTGGTTGCAGCAGACGGTGCCAACTCAGGGGTACGTAGCCAGTTTAATCTGCCGATCAGCTTCTGGGATTACGACCATCATGCTATTGTGGCCACCATCAAAACAGAGCAACCACACGATGCGACTGCGCGTCAGGTGTTCCTGCCGGATGGTCCTCTGGCGTTGTTGCCTTTGTCTGATCCCCATACTCAATCAATCGTCTGGTCTACGGCACCTGAACACGCCCGCGAGTTGATGGCTATGGACGAGCAGAGCTTTAATAAAGCTTTAAGCGCGGCCAGTGACCTGCAATGCGGTTTGTGTAAGGTTCAGGGCGAGCGAGCGGTATTCCCGCTGACCATGCGCTACGCACAGCAGTGGCTGACCGGCAAAGTGGTGTTAATGGGCGATGCCGCACATACTATTCATCCGCTTGCCGGACTGGGGATGAACCTGGGCCTTAAAGATGCTGCACACCTGATAAAAGCACTGAGCGAAGACAACGAGGAGTTCGCCTCTCATCGTACTTTGCGTGAGTACGAACGAACCCGCAAACTCGATGCACAAAAACACATTGCCATGATGCAGGGCTTAAAAGAGTTGTTCAGCGGCAATCATCCGCTGAAAAAGTTAGTCCGTGGTGTGGGTCTGAATATAGTAGATAACCTCGGCCCCATTAAAGACCTATTTGTACAACAAGCCATCGGCGAATAGCCATTACTGAAGGGCTGCTTGATGCCAAACAAGCAGCCCGCTTACAACCGTAGGGGTAAGCATCAAGCGAGCAAGTCCAATACGTTTTATCGTGTATTCATTCACCGTTATACAGCACCCACCTCCAGTCATCCCGCACTTGATGCGGGATCTACTTACAGACGACATGTTGGCCAAAAAATACACCTGCGCTGAACTCAAATAGTTCCCGGCTCGGGGGCCGGGATGACGGCGTGTAGTCATGCCGATTAGGAGCAATGATAAACAGAGCGTAAAGGGGCTAG
>NZ_JAMXSF010000028.1 GCF_024124545.1 Pseudoalteromonas sp. XMcav2-N | reverse complement strand
CAGTTCAGTTGAGACTCTAAATTTTTGTGCGTCACTACCTAAGTAGCTTCGCTGTTAGAACTCAATCTGTACGAGTGCCCACACAGATGATTGCTTCATATTTTTAAAGAACAGTATAACTAACCTTGGTTAGTTACCGCAGCCTTGCTGCGAAGTGGAGCGCCATATTAACCGCTTCACTTTTAAAGTCAACTAGAAAATTTAATTTTTCTTAATTAAGCTTTCCGTTTGGCTTCCCCTTCACTTGGCTCGTTGCTTTTCAGCGTTGTGCACCGTGTCGGTGGATGCGCATTATAGGGAAATCGAAACCCAGCGCAACCCCTTTTTTGAAGAAAAGTGAGAAAAACAGTGCGTTCGAATGAAAATCATACCAGAAGGCGCAAAAATGCATGTAAAACATGCAATATTGCGCTTTTTACGGGGCTGGAGATCTATAGAGCAAAGCTCTACACTGAACTCAGTACCGAGAGTAGCGGTAACAGCAGGTAAAAAAGGGATACTAAAATGACAAATAAATACAAAGGCAGAAGTTATAAAGGCAAAACCCCAAAGTTAGCCGCCGGCGTGTATGTAGATGAAAGCGCCGTTTTGGTTGGCGATATAGAAGTAGGCGAAGACAGTAGTGTCTGGCCTTTGGTCGCAGCGCGAGGAGACGTTAACTATATAAAGATTGGAAAACGCACTAACATTCAGGATGGCAGCGTATTACATCTTACTCGTTCCAGCGCTTCAAACCCGGATGGTTACCCTTTGATCATTGGAGATGATGTGACCGTTGGTCACAAAGTGATGTTACATGGCTGCCAGCTGGGTAATCGCATCCTGGTGGGTATGGGCGCGATCGTTATGGACAATGTCGTAGTTGAAGACGATGTGATCATAGGAGGGGGTGCTTTAGTACCACCAAATAAACGCCTGGAGTCGGGCTACCTGTATGTTGGCAGCCCGGTTAAACAGGCTCGTCCGCTCAACGAGCAGGAGATTGCGTTTCTAAAGACATCGGCGCAGAACTATGTCGAGTTAAAGGATGACTACCTGTCAGAGCTGGACTAACTCTATTTCTCCTTGTGCCGAGTATGCTTCATCTTCTATAAGCTGCTCGGCTTGCATTTCGTAATCAAACTGGTGTGCTTTAAAATGCGTGAGCGCCAGCTCTCTTGGTAGCGCTGTCGCAATCACACAAGAAACCAGCATCCCCGATACCATCGCAGTGAATACCAAGCAATTGCGTGTGTCATCGAAGTGAATATCATCATTGATCAGTATCTGTTGATTCATAGCCTGCCCTCTTTCATTGCATTGAGCACCGGGGCAACCTCAGGCATTTTACCTCGCCACAAGGCAAACGCTTCAGCGGCTTGTCCCACCAGCATACCCATACCATCCACACAGAGCGCTTTCGCATTATACTCAGCGACCCAAGCTAAAAAGGCAGTTTGTTGATCGCTATAAAACATATCGTACGCGAGCGAACAGTTACTAACATGTTGAGGGGCGATATCAGGCACCTGCCCTGTGACACTCGATGACGTTGAGTTAATCACCAGATTATAGTGCTTATCGGGAATGTCATTTAGTGCAACGCCCTGCACCTCGCCATATTCAGCAAACAACTGGGCAAGTTGCTGTGCTTTTTCTGCGGTACGATTGGCAATCACCACACTCGCCACCCCGGCCTGCAAAAGCGGATAAACACAGCCTCGCGCAGCGCCTCCCGCGCCAATCAGCAGGACTGTGGCACCTGATAAGGTATCAATATGGCGCAGTAAGTCAGCAACCAGCCCTGCACCATCGGTATTGTCACCCAGTAATGTTCCATCTGGCTGTGGCATCAACGTATTGACCGCACCGGCTAACCTGGCCCGTTCCGTCAACTGACCAGCCAATTGATAAGCGCGCTCTTTAAAGGGCAAAGTGACATTGGCACCCAGGCCACCTTGGGCAAAAAATTCCATTACAGTCGATTCGAATTCAGATAATTCAGCCAGTATGGCACGGTACTCAATGACCGAATTAAACTGGCCAGCAAATTGCGTATGAATGACAGGAGATTTAGAATGCTTAATCGGGTTTCCAAAAACCGCGTATTTATCCATTGAACGGCCTAACGATATAGTGATGTTATATGAAGCAGTTAATTAAACGCATCTTTAATCAAGATGCAAGTGACAATCCATCCTCAGATGCAACACACCAGGCTCCGACGCCAGAGAAAACGCCATATGAGATCATCGGTGGCGAAGCTGGCACCCGAGCGCTCGCCAACCGTTTCTATGATATTATGGAAAGTGACCCCCACGCTAAACCTTTATACGATATGCACCCGTTACCACTGGATCGCATCCGTCAGGTATTTTTCGAGTTTCTATCCGGCTGGCTCGGTGGACCAGACTTATTTGCAGAGCAATATGGTCACCCCAGACTCAGAATGCGTCATATGCCATTTACAATAAATAAAGACCTCCGCGATCAGTGGATGTACTGCATGGACAAAGCCCTAGATCAGGAAGTCGACAACCCTTTGTTACGAGAAGGATTGCGAAAATCGCTGGCTCAATTAGCCACACACATGATAAATCACGACTAAAGTATTAATTTTATATTAAATTAGCGCAATAATTTTTTGCGCTAAGTCAAACTGCTCTGGTTACTAAACACGCATAATAACGGCTCTGCTTTTTTAAGGTGCGATGCGTGTGAAATCCATTCAACATAAAATTTATGCGTTGCTTGCCATTACAGGCGTACTGGTGCTGATCGCCAGTATTTTAAGTAACTCAAGCCAACAAAAACAACTGGCCGAAGAAACCGTCGAGACCAATATTCGCTTATTGGCAGACAATTATTTCGATTCGATCAATACCATGATGCTTACCGGCACCATGGCAAACCGCGAGATCCTCAGCGATAAGATGCGCAATCACGACAATATTGAAGACGCGCATATTATTCGGGGAGATAAAATCAATAAGCTGTATGGTATGGGTAACCCCAATCAGCAACCCACCAGCGAGGTCGAGCGGGCAGCATTACGGGGTCAGGAAACCCTGGTTATTGAACAGCGCGATGGCAAACGTATCATGACTTATCTCAAGCCGATGGTCGCAAAAGAAGACTATAAAGGTACTAACTGCCTCGGTTGCCATCAGGCCCAAGAAGGCGACGTGCTAGGTGCAGTGCGGATCAGTTACTCTCTTGAAGATATTGACGACACCGTGCACGACAACACCTGGATCAGCACAGGTTTACTGACGGGCATCTTTGCTACGACGTTTGTCATTCTGGGTGTTATCTTCCGCAAGCTCTTTATTGTGCGTCTGAAAACGCTGGGTCGCACAATGCGCCTGGCAACCCAAAACAAGGACCTGTCATTGCGTATTGACGATACCATAGATGATGAACTGGGCCGGCTGGCCATTAACTTTAATAAAATGATGGCCTCGTTCAAGGAAAACATTGCCCAGGTGTCCGCCTCGTCGCATGTCTTGATCCAGTCTGCGGAACAAATCTACAACGCCGCCGACACCACAGAACAGGCAATTCAGGAGCAAAAACAAGGCACAGATTCGGTTGCCGCTGCGATCAATGAGTTGGAAAGCTCGTCCAGTGAGGTAAAGAACACCACTCATTTTGCCTCTGAAAAGTCTGACAGCAGTAATCATCTGGCAGAACAGAGCATGGCGGTCGCTGAGCGCACAGAGCAGAGTATCAATCAGCTGGCACGCGATGTACGTCAGGCAGCCGATCAGGTCAGTCAGCTACAGACCCAGACACTGGAAGTAGGAAAAGTCTTAGAAGTGATCAGTAGTATCGCCGAACAAACGAACTTGTTGGCACTGAATGCTGCCATCGAGGCGGCGCGAGCCGGTGAAGCAGGTCGTGGGTTTGCAGTGGTTGCAGACGAAGTGCGTACCCTGGCCACCCGAACGCATGACTCAACTGACGAAATAAAACGCACCATCGACAAGCTGCAAAACGAAGCCGCACAAACGGTCAGTGCAATGAGCGCGTCTTGTGAGGAGGCGGATGACCGCGCCATGCAGGTGAAACAGGTGGCACAGGCTCTTAAGGACATTTCAAATCAGATGCATGAGATCAACGCACTGAATGTGCAAATTGCCGATGCGACGGAGCAGCAGAACCTGGCCGCAGAGGAGATCAATCAAAGTGTCGTGGCCATCCGTGACAACGCTGAGCAGTCATTAATTGACGCCCATGGCAGCAAACAGATCAGTGAAAACCTGCTAGAGCTTGCCCGCTCTTTGGATGAGCAGGTACGCAGTTTCCGATTGGAGTAACACTACCCTGATACTGAAAAAGGCGCCACCGGCGCCTTTATTATACCAATTTGCTTAATTAAGTGTTCTATTTTGAGGCGAGAAAATAGGGTCGATAACAAGGCAAAAATTTTGCTATTTAGTTGTTCTAAATAAGAAATTTTTAACGCCGTTAGCGCCCTATTTGCTCCGTCAAATTGAACAGGTATTAAGTGAAATTGGTATTATTATGTAGTCGAATTAGTCATCTAACGATGTCATAGCCAGCCAGTCTCGCGGACGCAAAAAGTGCTTGTACAACAAAGTCTCTGGCGCGTCATCGGCTGGCGTAAAATCATATTCCCAACGTGCCAGCGGTGGCATCGACATCAGAATGGATTCTGTCCGCCCACCCGTTTGCAAACCAAACAAAGTGCCACGATCCCAAACCAGGTTAAACTCGACATAACGGCCACGACGATATAACTGGAACTGACGCTGTGCTTCGCTGAACGGCGTATTTTTACGCTTTTCCATGATTGGCACATAGGCATCCAGGAAGCCTTTACCTACCGCCTGCATAAAGGCAAAGCTGGTGTCAAAACCCCACTGGTTCAGATCGTCAAAGAACAAACCACCCACACCCCGGGTTTCTTTACGATGCTTGAGATAAAAGTAATCGTCACACCATTTTTTATAATCATCATAGACCTGCTCCCCAAACGGCTCACACACCGCTTTGGCTACACCGTGCCAGTGCTTGACATCCTCAAGCACCGGATAGAATGGGGTCAAATCGAATCCGCCACCGAACCACCAGATAGGTTCTTCGCCTTCTTTTTCTGCGATGAAGAAGCGCACATTGGCGTGACTGGTGGGAATATGCGGGTTTTTAGGGTGGATCACCAAAGATACACCACAGGCATGGAAGCTGCGCCCTGCCAGTTCAGGCCGGTGGGCTGTGGCGGAAGCTGGCATAGAGGCACCATACACATGGGAGAAGTTCACGCCCCCTTGCTCAATTACGGCACCGTCGCGCATTACACGCGTGCGACCACCACCGCCTTCTTCACGCTGCCAAGCATCTTCAATAAACTTGCCGCTGCCATCCGCCTGCTCCAGACCCTGACAAATTTCGTCCTGCAGGGCGAGTAAGAAGGCTTTAACGGATTCTAGGTTTACCTGATTCAACGCCATTAACTCCTTATGATTTTGCCACTTAAGGCATCACGGATCTGACTTGGACTGGTTTGTTTACCCAGCTCACCCGCCTGATAAAATGCCACCCGATCACCAAATGCCGCCTGAGCTTCTGCCAAGGTCTTAGCCGGCTCTTCGCCACTGAAGTTTGCACTGGTAGAAACAATCGGTTTGCCAAATGCCTGACACAGCTCTTTAACAACAGGATGATCGGTCACGCGAATTGCAACACTCGGGTTGCCACCCGTCACCCACTCTGGTGCGCTCGCTTTTACTGGTAACAGCCAGGTCACCGGGCCGGGCCAGGATGAAAATATTTCTGCGCGTTTGTCCTGCGGGATTTTACTGTCATCGACGTACGGCAGGCACTGAGCAAAATTATCGGCAATGAGGATCAGCCCTTTTTCTACCGGGCGGTCTTTCAGTGCCAACAGCGCATGGACGGCTTGTTCATTATCGGGATCACAGCCCAGACCAAAAATGGCTTCGGTCGGGTAACAGATCAGCCCCCCTTGTTGTAATGCTTCGACGGCATTTTGGGGTAACTGACGTTGCGTATCTTGTTCGCTCACTGAGGCTCCTCAATTGTATGCTGACAAACTTTCTGCGGGCATTGTAGCACAGCTTTTCCACCCCGGTGTTTTTGCACCATGACGGGCCAGCCGCAGGCCTCACAAGCGTGTGCTATTGGTGGGTGGTTAACGCTGTACTTGCATTGTGGATAGGTATCGCAGGCATAGAAAAACTTGCCGTACTTATTCTTACGTTTATGTAAGGTGCCTTTATGGCATTTAGGGCAAGACGGGCCTGGTGCTTCTTCCGGCTCTTCATCGTGAGCTATGTAATGACACTGAGGATAGCCAGTACAGCCAATAAACATCCCATAACGGCCATTACGCACGACTAAGGGTTCACTACATAAGGGACAGGCACTGTCTTCGAGTACCTTGATATCATGGTTATCATGATGGGCGATGGCACGAATGTAGTCACAAGCGGGGTAACTGGCACAACCCAGGAAAGGGCCCGACTTACTGTGTTTGATCACCAGTTCAGAGCCACACTTGGGGCATACTTCATACTCCCGCTCCAGGGCATGCTGGTCTGCATTAAACAACGAATGATCTATTTTACTCATAACAAGTCCCCGTCTACTTCACCCCAATGGCTGTGCATTCGTAATAGTATCAAGGGAAAGTGATATAAGGAACAAAGAAGCGTCAGTCAGGCTGTACGCCTGACCCAACGAATTTGTGCCCTCTGGTGAAAGTAAGGAGATTAATGCAGCGGACCTGTGGGTTCTTCGAAGATCAGATCTTCCATCTGCGCATAGGCATGTTCCTTGCCAGGCACATTAAACAGTACCATCAGGATCACCCATTTTAAATCGTCCAGGCAGATGGCCGGTTTATCCAGCGCACATAAACGGTCGATGACCATTTCACGGGTGGTACTGTCTATCACCCCAATTTGCTCAACAAACATTAAAAAGCCCCGACATTCGATGTCCAGCATGGTACATTCTTGCTCAGTGTAGATCCGGATCGCGCTATCCGGGCGGGCGTTTAAATAAGGAATTTCATCAGACTGCTGTAAATCGGCTAGTTGCTCCAGCCAGTCCAGTGCTTTATAAATCTCGTCTTGATTGAAACCGGCCCCGACCAGTTCATCTGTCAGTTCATTTTGCTCGACGAAGATATCCGCTTCGCTGTGAATATAGTTCTCGAATAAATACATTAGGATATCAAACATAATTAACCCCTCGCTAATTTGATGTAGCCGTCTAAAACGCGTTCTACTTTGTCTTCAAGCTCAAGGTCCAGCAGTCTGGCAAGCACCTTCTCTACTGGCCACTGGGTCCTCTGCGATAAGGTATCTACACTGGTTACCTCAAAGCCGAGATTTTGCAATACGGGGCAGTGCTCCTGTTTTTTGTCACTTTCTACTATATATAGACCGTTTTCGGAGAAAAATCTTACCTCTTCGAGAATATCCTCGACCCGCTCGGTTAATTTTGCACCGTCTTTCAATAAATGGTGGCACCCCTGAGATAAGGGGTTGCGGATCGACCCGGGCACCGCAAACACTTCTTTGTTTTGCTCCAGCGCATAACGCGCGGTGATTAAAGAACCACTCTTTATTTCGGCTTCAACAACCAATACCCCAAGTGACAACCCGGAAATAATCCTGTTACGACGAGGAAAGTGCTCCGCCTTGGGCTGACTGCCGGGGAGAAATTCGCTGATCAATAGTCCCTGTTCCGCTACCTGCTGATATAGCCGGCTGTGTCTGCGTGGATACACCACATCGACTCCGGTACCAAGCACAGCCAGGGTCGCCCCTCCCTGACTCAACGCGCCCTGATGCGCCGCGCCATCGACGCCCCTGGCAAGCCCGGAAGTCACAGTCATACCCACATCACTGAGCGCGCGACCAAACTCTCTGGCTATATCCAATCCGGTAGCTGTGGCATTCCGACTCCCTACAATGGCAATTTGTGGTTGAGATAATAAAGACAATCGCCCTTTACAAAAGAGCATCAAAGGCGCACTGCTGATCTGTTTTAATAATGGGGGATAGGCGGCATCAAAGTAACCAACCAATTGAATATGCTGCGCAATACACTGCTGAATAAGGGTCTCGACAAAATGCCAGTCTGGCGCCTGCAGGTATTGGATTGCTTCCTGAGGTAACCCAACTTCGCGCAATCTGAGTGGCGAAACAGTAAAGAGTTCGGCGGGCGCGAGATGTTGAATGGCCCGCTCCAGCGTCGTGCTGCCCAGCCCGGGACATATCCTCAATACCAGGCTGTGACGTAAATCCAATGTTGTCATGCTCCCTCCCTGAGCTTGTTGTCGTGCTGAAGTTAATTCATTCAGCTTGCCCAAACAAGAGAAGGACCTTAGCGGCTGCTAACAGAGTCTCCTACTCGCACGGGCTGGCGTGTCTTAGTGACCATGGCATAACTGATATTGTCATACACTTTGAACAGCATCAGCTCGCCAACCTTTTCCTTTGGCATGTGCCAGACGACACTGTCTTCATCATTGTCTTCCCCAAACCATTCACTGACTTCGGTGATGACTTTATCCAGGCTGCTGGCATCTTCGATATAACTGGGGCCAGTCTCCTTTTCAATCACTGTAGGTGACTGACGATGGATTGCAAGTACGTTCCCCTCTTGCAGGTCGTCTTTACGACCTAAGTCGATAACCACAACAGCCATGGTACTGAACTCGCGCAACTTATTACTGCTGGCGATGATATTGCCAGAGATAGCCTGCATCGGTTGAGTCATTTTGAAATTCGCAGAATAAGTTTGTCCGCTGGATATGGGCATCAGTACATCACTGGGCTTCACTTCACGACGAACCGACTCAATCTTAACGGTACTCGGCTCACCGGCTTCAATGTTGCCAGTTCTGATCACCCGAGCCGTTCCTACCAGGATCGACTCATACGCCAATATCGCACCGTTATCAGGATCCCGATAGGCATCTCCCTTACGGTATATACCATAATTGCCACCACGCGGCAGATCCCCTTTAACATACAAAAGATGACCTTCAATATTCATTTTGTAGTTAAAGTTTGATCCCAGAACCATTGGCAGCTCAGCAAAGTCACCAGCACCCAGCGCTTGCTCAAAACGCATAAAAGGTTCCATTACCGCCAATGGTAACGTAGGTATAGCTTGATTTTTATCGCTTACGACACGAACCTGAGGGGATAATCGACGTACGCCCTTAGCCAGACTCAAGCGCGGATTGCCTTCACTGTCGTAGTGCAGCGATAACACGTCCCCGGGATAAATCAGATGCGGATTTTTGATTTGTGGATTCCACTGCCACAATGCAGGCCACTTCCAGGGACTGTTCAGATACAGACTGGAAATATCCCAAAGGGTATCCCCTTTTTTAACAACATAACGCTCGGGCGCACTGGTTTTAACCGCCAGCGTTTGTGCTAAGGCAGGAAAAACAGCACTCGTTGCCAGCAAAAGGGCGGCAATATGAGATTTCATGCAGGCTTCCTTGAGTTATTTTTCGATATTATCCACCAAAACCTGTTAAAGGGGAACGTGAATGGCTAAAATAAGAGCATACATTACCCCATTTAATTCAAGTGTAAAAGGTATCTATGGCTAAGTTAGCAGTACTGAGTTTTCCTGATGAGCGTTTGCGCACGGTTGCGAAACCGGTTGCCGAAGTAAATGACGAGATCCGCCAGATTGTCGCGGATATGCTGGAAACTATGTATGAAGAAAATGGTATTGGCCTTGCTGCTACGCAGGTAGACATCCACCAGCGTATCGTGGTGATCGACGTTTCAGAGGAACGCGATGAACCGCGTGTGCTGATCAACCCGGAAATCATTGCCAAAGATGGCTCGACTATCAGTGAAGAAGGCTGCTTATCTGTGCCTTACTCCTATGCCAAAGTCGATCGCGCTGAAACCGTGAAAGTAAAAGCCCTCAATGAACATGGCGAAAGCTATGAGTTTGATGCTGATGGCTTGTTGGCCGTTTGTGTTCAGCACGAACTGGATCACCTGCAAGGCAAGTTGTTCATCGATTACTTGTCGCCGCTGAAACGCCAGCGGATCCGTAAAAAAATCGAAAAAGAAGCCAAACTGGCGGCGCGCGCGTAAGCGTGCCGTTTCCAACTACAATTACTACCTAACTGGAACCTCAAGTGAGCAAATCTCTGCGTATTGTCTTTGCGGGCACCCCGGATTTTGCTGCCAAGCATTTGGCAGCGCTAATCGCATCACACCACGACGTTGTTGCTGTATACAGCCAACCAGACCGCCCAGCCGGTCGCGGCAAAAAACTCAAAGCCAGCGAAGTAAAAACCCTGGCACTGGAGCACAACCTGCCCGTCTACCAGCCACAATCACTCAAGTCTGACGACGCACAGTCAGAGCTCGCCGCGCTGAATGCCGATGTCATGGTGGTCGTGGCGTATGGTCTGCTGTTACCCAAAGCCATTTTGGATACACCACGGCTTGGATGTCTGAATGTACATGGTTCAATTCTGCCACGCTGGCGCGGCGCGGCGCCCATTCAGCGGGCTATCTGGGCTGGCGATAAAGAGACCGGTGTAACCATTATGCAAATGGATGAAGGTCTGGATACCGGCGATATGCTGCACATTGCCACCTGTCCGATTGATGCAAACGAAACCAGCGCCAGCTTGTATCACAAACTGGCTGAACTCGGGCCTGATGCATTAGTAGAGACACTGAACAAACTGGCCGAAGACAAGCTTAGTGCCGAGCCACAGGATGACGCACAGGCCAATTACGCCAAAAAGCTGTCTAAAGAAGAAGCCAATATAGACTGGGCAATGGACGCGGTACAAATTGAACGTAACATCCGCGCCTTCAATCCCTGGCCAGTTTGCTACACCCAGATGCAAGGCCAAACCGTGAAAGTCTGGCAGGCAAGCGTAGTTGCACAGCAAGGCACACCCGGACAGGTGCTTAGTGCCGATAAAACCGGCATTACCATTGCCTGTGGTGAGCAAGCACTGACTATCACACAACTTCAGCCTCAAGGTAAAAAGCCCATGTCAGCACAAGACTTTTTAAATGGCCGAAGCGACTGGGTAACTCCTGGTAGCCAGGTGGGTGCCTGATGGCCAACGTACGCGCGCTCGCCGCGCAAACCCTGTTTCAGGTTGTTGATAAAGGCCAGTCTCTGACGGCCCAACTGCCCTATGCCAGCCGTCAGTTGCCAGTAAAGGACCGCGCCCTGTTACAACAGATCTGTTATGGTGTCTTGCGTTATTTGCCAAGCCTGGAGCACTATTGCCAGCAACTACTTGAACAACCACTTAAGGGCAAAAATCGGGTTTTTCAGTTTTTATTGTATGTCGGTATTTATCAGCTACAACATATGCGAGTGCCCGCTCACGCAGCCGTCGCCGAAACGGTCAATGCGGCCAATAAGCTGCAGGCGCCGGGCCTGAAGGGACTGATCAACGCGGTATTGCGTAACTTTCAGCGCGCTCAGGACACGTTAGAAGCCAGTGCCGATGCCATCCCGGTATGCAAATACAACCATCCGGGCTGGTTTATCAAAAAGCTACAGGCAGCTTACCCTGAACAGTGGGAAGAGATTTTAACAGCCAACCAGCAGCAAGCACCGATGTGGTTACGCATTAACCAACGCCTGTCGAGCACCTCAGACTATGCCGCGCGCCTCGATGCCGAAGGCATTGCCCATACTCTGGACCCGGACTTTGTGGATGGCATTTTGCTGACCAAACCTGTGGATGTACAGCAGCTACCAGACTTTGCTCAGGGTGCCAGCTCAGTGCAGGATGCCGCAGCGCAAATGGCAGCCCGTTTACTCGACCCACAAGATGGTGAGCACATTCTGGATGCGTGTGCCGCACCTGGTGGCAAAACCTGCCATATTCTGGAACAGGCCGATGCCAATGTGATTGCTTTGGATGCCGATGGTGAGCGCCTGAAACGTGTCGACGAGAACCTTAAACGTCTGCATCTCAGCGCCCAATGTCTGGAAGCCGATGCTGCAAATCCGGATAACTGGTGGCAGGGCGAGCAATTTGACCGTATTTTGCTGGACGTACCCTGCTCGGCAACCGGTGTGATCCGCCGCCACCCGGACATCAAATGGTTGCGTCGTGCAACCGATATCGATGAACTCGCAGCGCTACAGGCCAGCATTTTAGATGCCATATGGCCTCTGTTGAAGCCCGGTGGTACGTTAGTGTATGCAACCTGCTCCGTACTGCCCCAGGAAAATGCTGAGCAAGTTACGGCATTTTTAACACGTACCCAAGGTGCTCAGCTTATGCCTCTGCATGACCAAGACACGCAGGAAAAACCAGGGCTGCAACTGTTACCAGGCCATACCGATGGCTTTTATTACGCACGGCTGAAAAAACAATAATAGCGCTAGACTAGCTTATGAAAATCATCATCTTAGGCGCCGGACAAGTCGGCGGTACACTGGCCGAAAACCTGGTCGGCGAACAGAACGAAATAACCGTCGTAGACATTGACGGAGAGAGACTGAGGGAATTGCAGGACAAATATGACCTGCAAGGCGTAACGGGACACAGCGCACATCCAGATGTCCTCAGGCAGGCCGGTGCCGAAGATGCCGATATGGTTATTGCGGTGACCAGCTCGGATGAAGTCAATATGATTGCCTGTCAGGTGGCCTATAGTATTTTTAATACGCCAACTAAAATTGCTCGGATCCGCTCTGAGCAATACCTGAAGTATCGGGAGAAGCTATTCCATAATGATGACCTGCCAGTCGATCACTATATCGCACCGGAGCAATTGGTTACCCGTTATATTCGTCGTCTGATCGATTACCCGGGTGCACTACAGGTGCTGCAGTTTGCTGATGGTATGTTATCGCTGGTTGCCGTTAAAGCCTATTATGGTGGCCTGTTGGTTGGCTATGCCCTGTCTGCGCTGAAAGAGCATATTCCCAATGTTGATACTCGGGTGGCAGCGATTTATCGTCAGGGTAAAGCCATCAAACCTTTGGGTACCACAGTGATAGAGGCCGATGATGAAGTATTCTTTATCGCGGCAACCAAGCACATTCGTGCAGTTATGAATGAGCTGCAGAAGCTCGAACGTTCGTATCGAAAAATTATGATTGCCGGTGGCGGTAATATCGGCGCGGGATTGGCCAGATCGTTGGAGAAAAATCACAGCGTTAAGCTGATTGAGCGTAATCTTGACAGGGCCTCTTCTCTGTCTGAAATGCTCGACAATACGGTGGTATTCTGTGGAGATGCTTCAGATCAGGAGTTGTTATCCGAAGAGCACATCGAACAGGTCGATGTCTTTATCGCCGTCACCAATGACGATGAAGCGAACATCATGGCTGCCATGCTCGCTAAACGTATGGGTGCCCAGAAAACGATGGTTCTCATTCAGCGAGGTGCTTATGTTGACCTGGTGCAGGGTGGAGAAATCGACATAGCTATCTCACCTCAGCAAGCGACTATTTCGGCTTTGCTCACGCATGTCAGACGTGGTGATATAGTAAACGTCTACTCACTACGTAAGGGCGCTGCTGAAGCCATTGAAGCGGTAGCCCATGGTGACGAAAACACCTCAAAAGTGGTGGGCCGTGCGATTCGAGACATCAAGCTACCAGCGGGCACTACTATTGGCGCTATCGTCCGTGACGACGAAGTACTGATCGCCCACGATGACACCATTATCCTGTCGGGCGATCATGTCATCATGTTCCTGATCGACAAAAAGCAGATTGGCGTGGTTGAAAAGCTCTTCCAGGTCAGCGCACTGTTTGTGTAAGCGGTTATCTATCTAGCTGGTCTGGCTTTATGTCGATCAGCTAGCTCTCTCCTTCATCAGACAAAATCGACAAATCGATCAAATAGTCTTTTAGCACTGCTTTAATGGTCGTATCCGGACCCACAACCTGGATCCCTAAAGACACATTACCCTCTGCACTTTCTATAATACGACACACTTTGCCTTTTATCGCGGAGGCATTGTCGTCTTTGCCCTCAATCAGCACTTCACAGTTTTCTGACTCCAGATCGTCGGGCAAATGCTCTTTTTGAATATCAAACATCATGCCTGACAGAGAAATGTCTTTTATCACACCCACTTCATTGTAATCTGACAACTGTAATATAGCTGGTATTAGGGCTGGTACACGGGTTTGGGCACGCAGCTGATAAGTTTGTACTTCATGAGGGTAGTAAAGAAAAATAAGCCGCGCGGGGTGATTACTAATGGCTTTAATGTTCTCTTTGAAAGCAATGATCTGACCATCGCTGTCTTCTGGCAGGGCCCGGACAATGATTTCCGTTCCTGTCTTCACATAATCTGCCGCCGCGCCGAGTCGCTTAGGGTTGGGATAGTTTAAAATAATATACTGGTCTTCAAGCACCCCGATAAACTCTGTACGGACGCGTTTGCGACTCGCTGGCATCACAATTTCAATATCAATCAAACTGCCTGCCGGGATCTGCGATAAGTGCTTCCTGCTCCGTTGCGTTTTACGCTTTAACATCTTGTAACCCTACTAACGACTCTGCCCATAGTGTAGCAGTAAAATCCCTTTTAGATAACGGCAAGTACCCAATAAAGGGGCTGCTTAAGTCTTATTGCAGGTATCCTTTCAATAATACAGCAGCATCTCTGAGCGACATCATACGGCTTTGTGCTTCCAGCGTGCTTAACGCCAGGTGCTGCTCATAGTGCTCAGTGAAAAACAGCATAGGTTCGCCATTGCGCTTCGTGATAAAGGTAATCCCAAGCGTCTGTTCATGTGCACTGAGTGTCAGACGACCAGTTTGGTCTTTCATAACCAGAGGTGGCAAAGTGCGCGTTTGCCACAAGGCATTCTCGGAGATAATACCAATCACACACTCGCTGACTTCGACACCATCATAGCGCAAAAGTGGCACACTGCCGTGGGCCGACGGTAGACAATGATCATACTGCAAGCACCCAGCCCCGCTCATATACTGATTTAGCTGAGCCACACAGTTGGTTAAGTCACTGGCGCCGTCGGTCAGATTTACCTGGCTGACTATCCCTGCTTGTATTGCTTTATATTTATTTTGATGTGATATGGCAAACATCTCGGCCATTCCTCATAGTTTTGTTATCTGGCAACACCCACCTTCCTGTGTGGGTAGACTATAAAAGTAGGGATTTAACCCTGACGATACAAATATGACATCAGCGCTAATGAAAAAATGCATTTTTTGCGTTTTTTGATATATTTTTTTAACTGGAGTTAACCAAAGGAAGGCAAAAATTTACACAGCATCTCGTAACCACCTGATTTTAATTCACTATTATTATTTTAAAAGTGATGTTCTCAGATGAAAAAAATGCGTTTAATTTACAAATATACCTTTATCAGGGTCTATCAGTTTAGGGAATCACCAATGTGCGGGTGAGCAAGCGATAGGTATCCAAAGCCGTCCATGGCGGTGTATTCCGGCTCGGCCATCCACGGCTCGGCGCCCCCGGCACTCTCCGAGTGACGTTAAGTCACTCGTCGTCGCGTAGCGACCGTGCTTCACCCACGCCAGAATGTGGGGGTGAACAAAACCAGCAAGGTGAAGATCTCGAGGCGGCCGAAGACCATGGCGATGGTCAGGATCCATTTCGCAGAATCAGGAATATCACCATAATGTGCGGCTACATCGCCCAGGCCCGGGCCCAGGTTATTCAGACAGGCCGCAGTGGCAGAGAAAGCTGTAATGTTATCCAGGCCGGTGCCCAATAGTGCAATCATGATGATCACAAATACCAGTGCATACGCTGAAAAGAACCCCCATACCGCTTCCACAACTTTGTCGGGTAACGCTTTGCGGCCTAACTTAATAGAATAGATGGCACGCGGATGCACCAGGCGGTTAAGCTCCCGGATCCCCTGCAGATAGAGTAAAAACACCCGCACCACTTTCATACCGCCGCCCGTCGAGCCGGCACAGCCCCCAATAAAGCTAGAAAAAATCAGCAAAATTGGCAGGAACAAAGGCCAGGCTGCAAAGCTGTCTGTGGCAAAGCCCGCAGTGGTACTGATAGACACCGCCTGAAACAAAGCATGGTCCAGGGTTTCATCTCCATTGCTGTATACCTGCTTGGAGGACAGTACAGCAAAACATAACACCACCAGTGCCAGCTGAATAAACAAAAAGACTTTAAGTTCGGGGTCTCTGAAATAGACCTTGATATTACGACCCGCCACGGCGGCATAATGCAAGGAAAAGTTGGCCGCTGCGATAAGCAGGAAGAACACGCAAATGGCATTGATCATCGGACTGTCGAAGTAACCAATCGAGGCATCATAGGTTGAGAACCCACCGATGGCGATGGTCGCAAACGCATGGCAAATAGCATCAAACCAGCTCATACCTGCCCAGGCATACGCCAACGTACAGGCCAGTGTTAACGTCACATAGATATACCATAAGTGCTTAGCCGTATCGGCAATACGCGGTGTCATTTTGGAATCTTTAACTGGGCCTGGCGTTTCAGCCCGATAGAGCTGCATGCCACCTACGCCAAGCATAGGCAGTACAGCAACGGCCAATACGATGATCCCCATACCGCCGAGCCACTGTAGTTGCTGACGATAGAAAAGCACCGACTTAGGTAAATACTCAATACCCGTCAGCACTGTTGCACCTGTGGTTGTCAGACCGGAAAACGCCTCAAAAACGGCATCCGCAAACGACAGATTCGGTTCACTTAAGAAAATCAGCGGCACGGCCGCGAAGGCCCCTAGTACCAGCCAGAACAAGACCACAATCAAAAAGCCCTCTCTGGCTTTCAGATCGCCCTGCTCTTTGCGGTTCGGGTAGTAGGCCATCAGGCCAATCAGAACACTAAAGATAAATGCCAGAACAAACGGCACACCGCCGCCGTCCTTATAGATCAAAGACACCAGCGCCGGTGGCACCATGGTCAGACTAAAGAGCGCAACAAGCTGTCCGAGTATCTTTATAATGGTACGAAATTGCATAGCGCGATTCGCGAGTTATTGTAATTACACCTGATTGTCTAATACATCACTCGGTTAGTAAACCGCGAAACCCCGCTCAGGGCTCTTTGAGGGTCAGTGAGACTGCTCCATGAGTAAGATCATATACTGACGCGATGGCGGCTTTGGCCTCTCTGCTGTCGAGTTCAATTTCCCACTGAATCGTCGCGCCATACTGTTTATCTATACTTAGTACGGTGTACTGGCTACTGAAGTGCTGCTCTATATTCCCCTGCAGCGCATAGTCAGATTCACCTACCAACTTGCTTGCGGGGATCTTTATTTGAGTAGGCAGCGTATCCAGGGCATTGTTGAGCGTCCCGCCATAGGCCCTCACCAAGCCGCCTGTTCCCAGCTTAATACCGCCAAAATAACGGGTTGTTACCGCGGTGATCTCACCTAACCCGGAGCCGAGTAACACGTTCAGCATCGGCTTACCTGCTGTACCATTAGGTTCCCCATCGTCTGAAAACCCCAGTACATGGCTGCCGCCCGGCGCACCGGCGATATGGGCCCAGCAGTTATGTCGTGCATCCGGGTATTGCTCATTAATGGCGCGAATAAATGCTTTGGCATCAGCAATCGTCGGCGTATGGGCAATATGCACAATAAAAGTACTTTTCTTAATTTCTTCGTGATGAGATATGGGACTGCTGGGAATGGCGTATTCAGACATGGGCATTCAACAAAAAACACTGGGAGCACTTGGCTCCCAGTTTAACACAGTTCAGTTTGGCACAGGACAAAGCTTAGTCCAGCGCCAGATCCCGAGTCATATTTTCAAGATGATCATCATGAACAATAATATTATCTTCGATACGAATGCCGCCATACGGCTTAAACGCGTCAACCTTGTCCCAGTTTACATACTGTTTGTTATCGGTTTGCGCCAGCTCGCCCAGCAATGAATCAATAAAATACAGGCCAGGCTCTATCGTGAATACCTGGTTAGCTTCAATCTTACGCGTACAGCGCAGGAATGGATGACCTTCCGGCGGTGCCTGATGTGTCCCCAACTCATCCGCCATAAAGCCACCCATATCGTGCACTTGTAAGCCTAGATGGTGGCCCAGACCATGCGGGAAGAAGGTAGACGTAACCCCCTGCTCCAGGATCCCTTCTACACTCAGGCCGCGCACCAGATCGAAATCTATCAGCACCTGAGCAACACGCTTATGGCAGTCAAGGTGCAACTCACCATACAATTTACCCGGCTGTAATGCCTGACCCAGTTCAATCTGATGGGTGTTCATCACCTTGATCAGGTCGGCAAACTCTCCCTTGCGCGCAAAGTCATAGGTACGGGTAATATCAGAAGCATAGCCATTAAAATTGGCACCGGCATCGATCAGGAATGACACATGCTGCTGCGGAGCACGGCGCTCAAAATGGGTATAATGCAGAATGGCGCAGTTTTCGTTTAATGCCACTATATTGCCATAAGGCGTGTCATTTTCCATATGCTCAGTGGCTTGCAGGTAAGCCTGCTGAATGCCATACTCGGACTCTTTGGCATAAAAAGCATCCCGTGCAGCCTTATGACCTAGCACGGCAAGGCGGTTTGCTTCGCGCAGACAGGTAAGCTCATAACTGGTCTTGTAAGCACGATGGAAGTGCAGGTAATTCATCACCGGCTCAGGGTTCATCTGAGTGAAGCCCAGTGCCTGTGCCACCTCAAGATACTCACCAATATACGCCAGGCTGGCTTTGTCATACGGTAAGAATTGCTCAACCTGATCAGGCTGCAGAAGCAATTGAATATCAAAGTAGTCGGCCCAGAAGTCACTCGGCTCATCCGGTACTTTGTGCCAAAAATCCACCGGACGGTAGAAGATCAGCTTAGGTTTATCAGTGCCATTGACCACCAGCCAGCAGTGCGGATTATCGATGACCGGTAACCATGCTTTGAATTGAGGGTTCACCTTGAACGGATAATACATATCATCCAGAAACTGGCGTTTGGCTTGTCCTGAGTGGATCACGAGTCCATCCAGGTTCTCACGTTCAATAATGGTCTTTGTACGCTGTTGCAGCGTTGCAATATGCTCAGCATACAAGTTTGCTAATTGTTCCATTGGTGTACCCATTTTTATTTAATTCGCTTGTGACTGAGTCTAACATAGCGCTACCGATTTAAAGAAGTAAAGTGGGCTGCGGTCGGCCTCGCTGTTGCGAGACAGACCAACAAATCTGTGTTTACTTACCACCGATCTGCATGTCCAGGATCCCAGCCAGGATATTGCCATCCCGCCCCAATTTAGTGTGATAGACCTGACGATACGCCATCACGTTCTTCACGTAATCACGCGTTTCCCGGTATGGGATCAACTCTATCCATAACTCCGCTGGCATAGCTTCTTGTGGGATCCAACGCTTCACCCGATGAAAGCCGGCATTATAAGATGCCGTAGCGAGGATCTCATTGCCCTTGTTCTTACCTTTAAGATAATCGAGGTAATCTGTGCCAAGGCGAATATTGGTTGCTGGCTTCATCAACTGGCGCGTAGATACCCTTGATTTAGCGACATATTTAGCTGTGCTGGGCAGTAGCTGCATCAGCCCATATGCATCCGCATGCGAGCGGGCATCCGGGGCAAATGAACTTTCTCTGCGGGCGATCGCAAAACTCCAAGCCAGGTCCACGTCATGACGCTTGCTGTAACGTTCAAACAAATCATCGAACGCCATTGGGAAACGCAGATCCACATAGTTCCAGGCCTTGATCTGCGCCAGGGTATAAATGGTGCTGTCATACCAGTCGAGCTCGGCCGCCAGTACCGAGGCCGCCAGCTTTTCCGCTGTACTTGAGGTATTGGTCAGATAATTCCACTCACGCCGTGCAGCGGTGAAGCGCTCCAATTCGTACAACGCCTTCGCCCGCTTAAATCCGGGCGCCTGCGACACTTTCGCAACAATACTGGGCGGCACATTGAGTGGCTCGGCATTGAGTTGCGCGGGTAAGTCCAATCGCGCAGCAGCAAGGAAACCATAGTAATCACGTTTTGGCGCAATCTCCCGCCACAAGGCCTGAGCCTTTTCCATCTGATTACGTTTGGCATAACTGTAGCCCAGCCAGTATATTTGCCCGTTACTTAAGTTATCCATACCCGTGAACAACACCGCGATCCCTTCCCAGTCCTGTTCTTTGAGCATGTTACTCATCAGCCACTGGCGCAGCTTCTTGTCCTGCATCTCCTTAGGGACTTTATTCAACCAGAACTTCGCCTGCTCATGCCCTTTGGACGCCAGCGCCAAAGCAAAGCGATAGGCCACACTATCGTGCTGCGCCTGGGTAAAGGTAAACATCGCCTGCAATTTGTCCCAGGCCCGCAGTGCCAGCTTAGGATCGCGCCAGATCAAGCGGCGCAAACCATACACGGCAATCTCAGCCTCTCTGGCGGTGCGCTTCTTATAACGGTATAAGCCTGCTGAGGCGCTGGGATCGCGACGCACCTTAAGATATAGATCAGCCAGATAGGCTTCATTGCGCGGCAGCAGGGTTTTCAGATATTTCAGCAAAGAGGCCTGGCCACCCTGCGCTGCGTGGGTGATCCTTTGCCATACCAACTCTTGTGTCCGATACCCGGCTTTTTGCCATTGACTAAACAGCTTGTCACAGGCTTTCGGCTGTGATTTACCAACCACCCACAAAGGCTCCACCTGATCCAAAATGGCTTTTTCCGGCGCCCCCAGATCAAGTTGAAACTGTAAATAGGTACATTTCAGTTCCGCATTGCTGGTATCCTGATAATGCTCAATAAACAAGGCTTTTTTGTTGCGCCGCTTAAGGTAGCTCAGCCAGCTCTTGCGTACCATCCAGTCCAGTGGCGTATGATCATATATTGACAAAAAGCGCCCAATCTCTTCCTGATACTTAAGTTTTGGATGACGCTTATAAAAGGTAGCCTCAACATAAGGCTTTAGAGGATGATCGAGTTCTTCAAGCGATCTCTTAAACGCCTGATAGTTACCACTCCAGGCCACCCGCTCTGCATCTTTAAACGCCTGGTGTGAGTCAGCTGCATACCCTAAGTGACTCCAGGCCCCACCACACACCGCAAGGCAAGTGGCAGCTAAACGATTAAACCATAGTTTCATCATGCTTTAACTTTCATTCTCTTCGTTGGCAGTCAATGTTCTGGGGTGTCTAAATTGCTTGAGGTAAAGGCTCACTCCAAAACACCTTCCTTTCTCTGAGTTCCCTGCCCGGGCGCACTATGTGCAGTCTGAACAGCCATATCAATAGCATCAGACTATTATGGCGCAACTTGCCCGTGGCTTAACGTCCGGACGGACCACACCACCCGGAAAATATTCAGCGAATCCACCTTAGCACTGTGCCTAACCCTTTGCAGTAAACCTGCGGTAAATTTTTCATTGCAATTTTCTTTTAAAGACGCCACACTGGATGAAATGACAACTCATCGTACCAGTGTAAAAACACGGGAGAACATGTATGTTAATGAAACGCGAGTCCTTTGTTGTGGATTTCTGCAAAGGCAAAATCGCTGAGTTTAAGTTTTGTATGCCAGGTTCGGTCAACAAATTATCTCAGCAAACCCTGCAAGATTGTCATGCGGCGCTCAAAGAGCTGGCGCAACGCGATGACATCGACGGCCTGATCTTTAGCTCCGACAAAGACCACTTTATTGTTGGCGCAGACATCTTCGAATTCCTGCCTACCTTTGACCGCCCTGAAGCAGAGCTGATTGAGTGGATCAAAGCGGCCACTGACGTATTTGACGCGTTAGAAGATTTACCTTTCCCAACCCTGTCTGCGGTCAATGGCCTGGCACTGGGTGGCGGCTGTGAGTGGGTACTTGCTACCGATTATCGTATTGCCTCTGACAGCGCCAAGATCGGCCTGCCAGAAGTGAAGCTGGGCATTATGCCGGGCTTTGGTGGTACCGTACGTCTGCCACGCCTGATTGGTGCGGACAACGCGATGACCTGGATCACCACAGGTAAAGAGAACCGCGCAGCCGATGCCCTGAAAGTAGGCGCCGTGGATGCGGTGGTTGCTCAGGATAAGCTGATGGACGCGGCACTGCGTACCATGGAACAAGCGGCAGCTGGCAAACTGGACTGGCGTGCCAAACGTCAGATTAAGCTTGACCCGCTGAAAATGAACCGCGTTGAGCAAGGCATGAGCTTTGCAATGGCAGAAGGCATGGTGATGGCCAAAACCAAAGGTCACTACCCGGCACCTGTGATGGCGGTTAAAACCATCAAGACTGCTGCCAATATGGGTCGCGATGAAGCCATGGCCGTTGAGAACGCAAGCTTCGCCAAGCTGGCCAAAACCGCTGAAGCGGCGGCACAAACCGGGATCTTCCTGGCCGATCAGTACATTAAAGGTGTTGCCAAGAAACAAGCGAAGCAAAGCCAGACTGACATCAAACAAGCAGCGGTACTGGGCGCGGGCATCATGGGCGGTGGCATTGCTTACCAGTCAGCGTACAAAGGCACGCCGATTGTCATGAAAGACATCAGCCAGGGCGCACTGGACCTAGGTATGGGTGAAGCGGCTAAGCTGCTGGGCAAAAAAGTCGAGCGCGGCCACATGAAGCTGGACAAAATGGTTGGCACACTGGCGCAGATCAAACCGACGCTGAATGACCGTGACCTGGAAGGCAGCGACATCATCGTTGAAGCAGTTGTCGAGAATCCGCAGATCAAGAAAACTGTACTGGCGGGTCTTGAGAAACAATTACCACAAGGCACCATCCTGACTTCAAATACCTCAACCATTCGCATTGATGAACTGGCTGAAGGACTGGAACGCCCAGAGCACTTCTGTGGTATGCACTTCTTTAACCCGGTGCCTAAGATGCCACTGGTTGAAATCATTCGTGGCGCGAAAACCTCGGATGAAACCGTTGCGGCTGTTGTCGACTACGCACTGAAACTGGGCAAGTCGCCGATTGTTGTGAACGACTGCCCAGGCTTCTTCGTGAACCGCGTACTCTTCCCTTACTTTGCCGGTTTCAGCCAGCTCGTCGTTGAAGGTGCTGACTTCACACAAGTCGATAAAGTGATGGAAAATGTCTTCGGCTGGCCGATGGGTCCGGCGTACCTGCTGGACGTTGTTGGGATCGACACAGCCAATCACTGTACCGGCGTGATGGCAGATGGTTTCCCAACCCGCATGGCACGTCAGGAGAAAGATCCGGTTGCCCACCTGGCCAACGCAAATCGCTTTGGACAGAAAAACCAGAAAGGCTTCTACCAGCATGCACCGGATCGCAAAGGTCGCCTGAAGAAGAGCAAAGACGCTGACGCCGTTGCCCTGCTGAGCGAGATTTGTGATGCACCGGCACAGTTTGACAAACAAACCATCATCGAGCGCTGTATGGTACCGATGATCAACGAAGTCCTGCTGTGTCTGCAAGAAGGCATTGTTGCCTCACCACAAGAAGCCGATATGGCACTGATCTACGGTATTGGCTTCCCGCCGTTCCGCGGTGGTGCATTCCGTTATCTGGATCAACTGGGTCTGGCAGAGTTCGTAAAAATCGCCGATAAGTACGCACACTTAGGCGAAATCTATCAGGTGTCGGAGCAAACCCGTGAGTGGGCAGCTGCCGGTAAAGTATTCTACAAAGTGGAGGGTCAGTAACATGGAACAGGCAGTAATCGTAGATTGTATTCGTACGCCGATGGGCCGCTCCAAGGGCGGTGTGTTCAAACACAAACGTGCTGAAGACCTCAGTGCCCACCTGATGAAAGGCCTGCTGGATCGCAATCCGGCAGTGGCACCGGATTCTATCGATGACATTTACTGGGGGTGTGTACAACAAACCCTGGAGCAAGGCTTTAACGTCGGCCGTAATGCCGCCCTGCTGGCAGGCATTCCACACACCGTACCAGCAGTCACGGTCAACCGTTTATGTGGTTCATCTATGCAGGCACTGCATGATGCGGCACGTGCAATTATGACGGGCGCTGGCGACACCTATCTGATCGGGGGTGTTGAACACATGGGTCACGTCCCTATGACGCACGGCAACGACTTCCACCCGGGTCTGTCGACGTCGGTTGCACAAGCTGCGGGTGTGATGGGTCTGACTGCGGAATACCTGGCCACCCTGCACGGTATTAACCGTGAGCAACAAGATGCCTTTGCGGTACGCTCACATCAGCGCGCCCACGCAGCCACGGTTGAAGGCCGTTTTGCGCGTGAAATTTTACCAATGGAAGGTCATGATGCCGATGGTGCGCCTGTGCTGGTTGAACACGACGAAGTGATCCGTCCGGAAACCACCATGGAAGGCCTGAGCCAGTTACGCCCTGTATTCAACCCGGCTTCGGGCACAGTGACCGCAGGTACGTCATCGGCTCTGTCTGATGGCGCATCAGCCATGCTGGTCATGAGTGAGTCGAAGGCCAAAGAACTGGGCCTGCCAATTCGTGCACGCGTTAAGTCGATGGCGGTTGCAGGTTGCGATCCGTCCATCATGGGTTATGGTCCGGTTCCTGCCAGCCAGAAGGCACTAAAGCAAGCTGGCCTGAGCATTGAAGACATTGATGTGGCAGAGTTGAACGAAGCCTTTGCTGCACAGTCTTTACCGGTACTGAAAGATCTGGGCTTACTGGATGTGGCTGATGAGAAAGTGAACCTCAATGGCGGCGCCATTGCGCTGGGTCACCCGCTGGGCTGTTCAGGCTCACGGATCAGTACCTCTCTGATCCATATTATGGAAGACAAAGGCGCAAAGTATGGCCTGGCGACCATGTGTATCGGTCTCGGTCAGGGCATTGCGACCGTTTTCGAGCGAGTTGAAGACTAAGCTAAACGACATTCCCTAAGATTTAACTTGGTGACCAAGGCAAGCTGCTTCGTGTAGCTTGCCTTTTTTCGTGATCGGGTATCTGAACTTGCATATTTATTTGTCACTTCAGGCGCGCTAGAATAGGCGCTTTATTTTTTAAAGGGTACCGCCATGAACTTTGACAACACTGACCACACTCTCGACGCGATTGGCTTACGATGCCCTGAGCCCGTGATGATGATCCGTGGCAAGGTGAGGAAAATGCAGGAGGGTGAAACCCTGTTGATTCTGGCAGACGACCCGTCTACTACACGGGATATTCCCAGTTTCTGTGAGTTTATGGATCATACTCTGGTGGCGAAAGAAGTGGATAGCGTCCCTTATCGCTATCTGGTGAAGAAAGGGAAATAACGCTAAAGCTGGTGCAACAACCCCACCAGCTATTTTAATTCCCGGACTACACGAGAATTGGACATTCGACGCAAGAGATCCAACCACGATGCCAGGTCGCTAATTCTTGTTGCGGGTTACCACCATTGATCGCCGGTGTTGCCTGCTCGGCCAGGACTTGCTTGCCAGAAAGTTGTTTAACCGCTTTTTTATTTAGTTTGATTTTCATTGTATTTCCTTGTTTTTATATTGTTTAACTCGGAATTAACAATAACAGAACAATTAAAAAAGCTCAATATTCGAGCAAAATAAATTACGCAACAAATTTATCTTTCCCGATATTAACTGAAATTGGTATTAATCACGCTGCACTATGATCTGTGGCGTAGCGCCTCTTAAATCCAGCGAAATTCGATACCACCCCTTTCTGTCGGGCATAAATCCAAAGTAGTTGTACACAGTGTCACAATCCGCGATAACCGGTTTACCCAGGCTCACTTTGCCATCATAGCGAAAGCCGCAGTTATAACCCGGCGTCCATTTCGCATCGGCAACTTTAAATTCGTACACTTTTCCCGGACTCATAAAGCGCACCCGTACACTGTACAATCCCGTCTGGGTCTGTGTTAGCCGATAGACTTCGTCGGCATCCCACAAAGTAAAGTCGCCACGTAAATACATCGGCCTGTCCATTACAAGAGACGCATTAGTGCTCGTTGTCGTCTGCCCGGAGGAACTATCCACTGGCTGATGTGGGGCCGTCGAACAGGCGCTTAAACCCAATGCCATTACTAACGCAATGATATGCTGTTTCATTGTTAATCCCGATCACAAAAATAAAAGCCAGCACGAATGCTGGCTTGTTTTAAGATTGGCTGCCTTAGTTTTGTAAGACAGAGATGTCCGCCGTATTGAGGAACAAACGGCTCAGCTGGCTAAGCAGTGCGAGGCGGTTTTGTTTAACCGCTTCATCATCAGCCATTACCATGACATTATCAAAGAAGTTATCTACCGCTTCACGCAGACTTGCCAAACGCGTCAGCGCTTGCTGATAGTCACCTTGTGCATAGACTGGAGCCAGTTCGGCAGTCAGCGCAGCCACTTCTTTCGCCAGTTGCTGCTCAGCTGCTTCTGACAACAACGCCGTATTGATTTCAGCGTCGCTGGTCACATTGTTTTTCGCGAGAATATTGTTAACGCGCTTATTTGCTGCGGCCAACGCTTCTGCCTGATCTAACGTTCTGAAATGGCTTACCGCTTTCACACGGCGGTCAAAATCAACCGGCTGAGAAGGACGACGCGCCAGTACAGCCTGGATCACATCAACAGCGATCCCCTCATCCTGATACCAGGCACGGAAACGGCCCAGCATAAACTCAAACACATCTTCACCAACATTATCGTTGCTCAGTTTGTCGCCGAACAGTGTACGAGATTTTTCTACCAGCGCATGAATGTCCAGCTCGAGTTCTTTTTCAACCATGATACGTAGTGCACCAATGGCAGCACGGCGCAGTGCAAACGGGTCTTTATCACCTTTGGGGATTTGGCCAATGCCAAAGATCCCAACCAGGGTATCGAACTTGTCTGCCAGTGCCACGGCACAACTGATTGGGTTTGACGGCAAGGCATCCCCCGCGAAGCGCGGCATATATTGCTCATTCTGTGCAACAGCAACCTCTTCCGCTTCACCGTCGATGCGCGCATAGTGCATGCCCATCACGCCCTGCACATCGGTGAACTCCATGACCATTTCAGTCATCAGATCCGTTTTACTCAACAAGCCTGCGCGCTCAGCCAGTGCTTTATCGGCACCCAATTGCTCAGCAATAAAGCCAGCCAAAGCAGCAATACGCTCGGACTTGTCTTTTAATGTGCCCAGCTGTTTTTGGAACAAGACTGTGCCCAGAGACTCCAGCCGGCTCTCCAGGGTTTTCTTCTTATCTGTCTCAAAGAAGAACTGCGCATCCGCCAGACGCGGACGAACCACTTTCTCGTTACCTGAAATAACAACACTCGGGTCTTTACTTTCAATGTTTGAGACAAACAGGAACTTGTTGATCAGCTTGCCCGCTTTATCCAGTAGCGGGAAGTATTTCTGATCGTCTTTCATCGTGTAGATCAACGCTTCCGCAGGAACCGACAGGAATTCTTCCTCAAACGACGCCACCAAAGTGACTGGCCACTCAACCAGGGCAGTCACTTCTTCCAGCAGGTCTTCATCCATCGCCACAACCGCGCCCAGTTTGTCAGCCTCTGCATTGATCTGTTCACGAATAAGCGCTTTACGTGCTTCGTAGTCGGCAATGACATACGCCCCTTTCAGGGTCTCAAATGCTTCATCAGCGTGATTAATACTCACCCGCTCAGGATGGTGAAAGCGGTGACCCTGAAGTTGGTTTGAAATGGCTTTACCTAATACTTCGCCTGTTACAACTTCACTGCCAAGTAACGCAGCGACGGTGTGTACCGGGCGAATAAATTGTGTTTTGTTAGCACCCCAGCGCATGGGTTTTGGGATAGGTAGTTTTGCTAATGATTTGGCAATGGTATCAGACAACAAAGCACTGGCCTGCTGACCCGCTACGGTTGCGCGATGTAACAACCAGGCACCTTTGTCGGTTTCCAGTGTCTCGGCTTCTGATACTTCAATACCACAACCACGTGCCCAGCCCATCGCAGCTTTAGTCGGATTGCCGTCAGCATCGAACGCTGCTTTCGTTGCCGGACCGCGCTTCTCAACCACTTTGTCCTGTTGCTGAGTTTGCAGGCTAATTACTTTTAAACCCAGACGGCGTGGTGACGCGTACCAGCTTATATCTTCAAATGTCAGCTCAAGCCCTGTCAGTTCAGCCTGCATATTTTCGGCAAATGATTCTGCCAGCTTGCGTAAGGCTTTTGGTGGTAACTCTTCAGTACCAATTTCAACGAGTAGATTTTCTGTGGTCATGATTAATCCTTACAAAGCGGGAATCCGAGTGCCTCACGGGCCTCATAGTAAGCCTGAGCACAGGCCTTAGACAGTGCACGCACACGTAAAATATAACGCTGACGTTCTGTCACAGAAATCGCATGACGGGCATCCAACAGGTTGAATGCATGTGATGCCTTCATCACCTGCTCATAGGCTGGCAATGGCAGTCCCGCTTCGATCAGCTTCTGACTTTCCAGTTCGCACTGGTCGAACTGCTTAAACAAAGCGTCGACATCCGCATGTTCAAAGTTATAAGTCGACTGCTCGACTTCGTTCTGATGGAACACGTCACCATAAGTCACACGACCCATAGGACCATCAGTCCAGACCAAGTCATAGATGCTGTCCACACCTTGTATATACATTGCAAGTCGCTCTAAACCATAAGTGATTTCACCCGTAACCGGCGAACACTCCAGGCCACCGACTTGCTGGAAATATGTAAACTGAGTCACTTCCATACCATTGAGCCAGACTTCCCAACCCAGACCCCAGGCACCCAGAGTTGGTGATTCCCAGTTATCTTCAACGAAACGCACTTCATGAGTCAGGGTATCGATGCCAAGTGCTTCCAGTGATCCCAGATACAGCTCCTGAATGTTTTCAGGTGACGGCTTCAATACCACCTGGAATTGATAGTAGTGCTGCAGGCGGTTTGGGTTTTCACCGTAACGACCATCAGTCGGGCGACGACAAGGTTGTACATACGCGCTCGACATTGGCTCCGGGCCAATCGACTTGAGGAAAGTCAGCGGATGGAACGTCCCCGCACCCACTTCCATATCCAGTGGCTGCGCGATCACACAGCCTTGCTGTGCCCAATAGTCCTGTAAAGCCAGGATCAACCCTTGGAAGGTTTTGATATCGTATTTTTGCATAGTTGGCTTATTTTTGTATGGTACATGGAACCCGATTTGCTCAATAAAGACCGCAAAGTATCGGGCTAATTATGTCTGAAAATTATGCTCAGTATACCGCGAGCGCCGCGCTGTTTTAAGCGTTATCACTAAAAAAGCGTGTAAAAATACCGCTCACCTATATTAGAATAAGGCCGGGCTGGAGAAGCTGAACTTCTCTCCTTAACTCACAATGTTCACCCCAAAACGTAAAAAAGCCACCCTGTGAGAGGTGGCTTTTTGTCGAGTGTCATGAATTGTGAGAATCTATATCATCAATGATGAGAACTCACACACACTTGTTTATACATCCAAGTTCACAACACGTAGCGCATTTTGCTCGATGAAATCGCGGCGAGGCTCAACCTGATCACCCATCAGGGTTGCAAACAATTGGTCGGCCGCAATGGCATCTTCAATAGTCACTCGTAACATACGACGTGCCGCAGGATCCATGGTGGTTTCCCACAACTGATCAGGGTTCATCTCACCCAATCCTTTGTAGCGTTGTGTATACAAGCCACGCTTCGACTCTGCAATCAACCAGTCCAGTGACTCAGCGAATGTTTCTACAGGATGGGTCTTTTCACCCCGTTGTACATAACCACCTTCGCTGATTAGATTAGCTACGGCCTTACCTGTATTCACAATACGCGCATAGTCTTTCGAGGTAATGAAGTCATAGTTCAGCGTATAGGCTTTATCTACGCCGTGCTGGCGGATATTGACCACTGGATAGTACATATGACGCTCATCATCGTAGCTCACTTCAGCGCTGTAGATAGTGGCATCTTCATCATACTTGTCCAAGTCAGCGACAAACGTTTGTATCCACTCTGTCACCTTAGTTTCATCACTCAGATCTGCTTCACTCAGCTCATTCTGATATAAGAGACGAGACATCATCGCGCGCGGATATTTACGTGTCAGACGGTCGATGACTTTCAGAGTTTTCTGATAATCATGCACCATGTTTTCCAGGCGGTTACCTGAGATGGCCTCTGCGCCTTCACTTGTATAGATGCTCGCGCCGTCTAGTGCCAGGGTGGTCAGGTAATCAGTTAGTGCAGGGTCATCTTTAATGTAACGTTCTTGCTTGCCTTTTTTCACTTTATACAGTGGTGGCTGTGCAATGTAGACATAACCGCGTTCGATGATCTCAGGCATTTGACGATAGAAGAAGGTCAACAGCAGCGTACGAATGTGCGAGCCGTCGACGTCCGCATCGGTCATAATAATAATGCGGTGATAACGCAGTTTTTCCGGATCGTATTCGTCACGGCCAATACCGCAGCCCAGCGCCGTGATTAGCGTGGCAACTTCCTGCGAAGACAGCATCTTATCAAAACGTGCCTTTTCAACGTTCAGGATTTTACCTTTCAATGGCAAAATAGCCTGATTCTTACGGTTACGGCCCTGTTTGGCCGATCCGCCCGCTGAGTCACCCTCCACGATGTAGAGTTCAGATTCAGCCGGATCGCGTTCCTGACAGTCAGCAAGTTTGCCAGGCAGACCAGCTAAGTCCATGGCGCCTTTACGGCGTGTCATTTCACGCGCTTTACGTGCAGCTTCACGAGCACGTGCCGCATCAATAATTTTGCTTACAACTGTTTTAGCATCACCCGGGTTTTCTAGTAGATACTCTGTTAGTTTTTCAGCCATTGCTTGTTCAACTGCGCCTTTCACCTCACTTGAGACAAGCTTGTCTTTTGTCTGAGATGAAAATTTTGGATCAGGTACTTTAACACTCACTACCGCAGTTAAGCCTTCACGCGCATCATCACCTGTCGCATTGCTTGCTGTTTTCGCTTTCTTGTTAAAGCCTTCTTTTTCCATGTAGTTGTTGAGCGTACGAGTCAGGGCACTACGGAAGCCCGCTAAGTGTGTACCGCCATCGCGCTGAGGAATGTTGTTAGTAAAACAGTAAATATTTTCCTGGAATCCATCATTCCACTGCATGGATACTTCTACACTAATGCCGTCTTCACGTTCTGAAGTGAAATTGAATACATTTTGATGAACTGGCGTTTTTTTGCGGTTCAGATATTCAACAAATGCCTGAATACCACCTTCATATTTGAAATGGTCTTGCTTATTTTCTTCACGCTCATCATTGAGAATAATGCTCACACCAGAGTTCAGGAAAGAAAGTTCGCGCAGGCGTTTTGCCAAGATATCGTAATGGAAGTTTGTATCAGAGAAAGTCTCCGCACTTGGCCAGAACCTCAGTTCAGTTCCGCTACTTTCAGCTTCACCAATCACACCCAATGGTGCATCTGGTACACCCATAGTGTATTTCTGCTGATGCACTTTGCCATCGCGACGAATTGTTAGTTGTAGTTTTTCTGAAAGTGCGTTAACAACAGAAACACCTACGCCGTGTAGGCCACCTGATACCTTATATGAATTATCATCAAATTTACCGCCTGCGTGCAGTACGGTCATGATGACTTCAGCCGCAGACACCCCTTCTTCAGGGTGTAGTTCCGTTGGGATACCACGGCCATTGTCTCGAACTGACACGGAACCATCAGTATGGATGGTAACGAAAATATCGTCACAGTGTCCTGCTAACGCTTCGTCGATGGAGTTATCGACGACTTCGAAGACCATGTGATGTAGTCCAGTACCATCATCAGTGTCCCCGATATACATTCCCGGACGCTTCCTTACCGCATCCAATCCCTTCAGTACTTTAATACTCGATGAATCGTAATTATCAGACATGGTGTATTCCAATTATTTTGTTATTAGGCGGCCATGTTCCACGTGGAACATCTCAACATTTCGTTTCATGGGTTCCACAATGGCCTGGATACTTTCGGAGTTTATTGCAGTAATAAACAGCTGTGACTGACATTCTGCAAGTAAGTGCGCGATGCTGAGCATCGTATCCTGGCTTAGCTCCGAAGGTAAATCGTCGATCAGCAATATGGATTGCTTCTCGGTCTCAGCCTCAATTAAGTTATTCTGTGCAATCTTTAACGCATAAAGAGTTAACTTTAACTGACCCCGAGACAATATATTTTCAACCCCGTGACCATTAGCATAAAAATTAAAATCGGCTTTATGCGGCCCCTTAGTTGTATAGCCAAGCTTGCTATCCCGCTCCAGCTGGGCGTTTAGCACATCAGCCAGTTCCCCTTTCCAGCCTGCGTCATAGCGCATTTCAAGGCCTTTAAAGATGGGGCTTATATCCCCTATCTTATCAAAAAAATGACGCTCAAACCTACTTATATACGCCTTTCTGAACATATTTATTTGCTCTGCCAGACGTACAAACTCTCGGTCCCAAGTACGTATCTGAAGCTGGTACTGAGGCGGCTTAGTTTTGAGTAACGCATTGCGCTGCTTAAGTACCTGATTGAAGTTTTTCCAGACGCTATAAAATTGATGTTCCACGTGGAACACCCCGAGATCTAGAAATTTTCTCCGCTCTTTTGGACCACCAAAAAACAACTCATAACTTTCCGGTGTAATCACCTGTGTTGGTAATATCTGCGCCAATTCTGCAATTTTTCTACTCGATTGCCCTTGGATCCGCAACTGAGTTTCACCTTGCAGGTTTTTGCTAATTCCAATGGGAATAGACAAACTATGAAGCTGTTTTTTTCCATGAACGATGCACTTATTCTGTTCATGACGGATCATAAGCTTGTGTTTGTTAGTTCTGAATGAACGTCCATTGGAAAGGAAATAGATGGCTTCAAGCAGGCTGGTCTTTCCGCTGCCGTTCTCACCTAAAATGATATTTATCTGATCGCTTGGCGAAAAAGAAAGGGCCTCAATATTACGGAAATTATTGAGGCTAATTTGATTTAAACTCATTTAAGAGTACACACCTAACTTCTAAAGGCGCATCGGCATAACGACATACATTGCTGAATCGTCGCTCGCCCCTTCAATCAAGGCACTGCTGTTAGTATCAGCTAATGTAAATTGTACATCTTCCGTTTTAAGCGTGTTTAATACATCCAGCAAATATGACACGTTAAAACCAATTTCCAGGTCGTCACCCTGATAATCAACTTCTACGGTTTCTTCTGCCTGTTCCTGCTCAGGGTTGTTCGCACTGATCTTTAACATGCTATTCGACAGGTTAAGACGTACACCGCGAAACTTTTCGTTCGACAGAATTGATACACGCTGAAACGCACTGCGCAGCCATTCACGGTTCGCATTCACCAGCTTGTCACCACCACGGGGTAACACTCGGCGATAGTCAGGGAAGCGTCCATCCACCAGTTTGCTGGTCAAAGTAAATTCAGGATCTAAAATACGAATATGATTGCTACCAAATTGAATGGTCAAAGGTTCATCGTCAGCTGGCAACAAACGCATGATCTCTTGAACCCCTTTACGCGGGATGATCAACTGGCGTTGTGTATTAAGCGATTCCGACAACTGATGTTGCGCAATCGCCAGGCGGTGACCATCGGTCGCAACCGTTTTAATTTCACTATTGTCGACCTCAAAGGACATCCCGTTCAGGTAGTAACGTACGTCCTGGTTAGCCATTGAGAAATGTGTTGCTTCTAACAATTGGCGTAGTTCCAACCGCGTGATCTGAAATTCAACCTCACCATCCCACTGCTCAAGATTAGGAAAATCTTCCGCAGCCAAAGTTGTCAAAGAGAAACGGCTTTGGCCACTAGTCAAAAGCAATTGATGTTCCTGGCTGCTTAATTGCAGCAAAGACCCATCGGGCAAACTCTTACAGATATCGAGCAATTTTTTTGCAGGCAAAGTAATACTCGCGTCTGCAACTTGCTCTTCCAACGTAACATTCGCAACCAGTTCAATCTCTAAGTCAGTGCCAGTCATAGATAACACACCTTCTTTTACCTCAACCAACACGTTGGATAAAATAGGCAGTGTGTGTTTTCGCTCAATGGCTCCCGAGACCTGCATCAAGGGTTTTAAAAACTGTTCTCTTGAAATCGTAATTTGCATACTAGGCCCTTAAGACGACAATGTTCTGATCAGGTTTTGATAATCTTCTTTCACTTCGTGACTTTCATCTCGCAGTGCTTTTACTTTACGGCACGCGTGTAGCACGGTTGTGTGATCACGCCCGCCAAAAGCATCACCAATTTCAGGCAAACTGTGATTGGTTAGTTCTTTAGACAGCGCCATCGCCACTTGTCTTGGTCGGGCAACTGATCGACTCCGACGCTTAGACAATAAATCAGACACTCGGATCCGATAGTACTCAGCCACAGTGCGCTGAATATTATCAATCGTGACGAGCTTATCCTGAAGTGCGAGCAAATCGCGTAGCGCTTCTTTTACAAACTCGATGGAAATAGGCCTGCCAGTAAAGTTTGCATTGGCTATCACCCGGTTTAGTGCCCCCTCCAATTCACGCACATTGGAGCGTAATTTCTTGGCAATAAAAAAGGCCACTTCATGAGGCAGATTGATATTACTCTGCTGCGCCTTTTTCATCAGAATCGCAACTCGTGTTTCCAATTCGGGCGGTTCAATGGCAATCGTCAGGCCCCAGCCAAAACGAGACTTAAGTCGATCTTCAACCCCTTCGATTTCTTTTGGATATCTGTCCGACGTAAGAATGATCTGTTGATTGCCCTCTAACAAGGCATTAAAGGTGTGAAAAAACTCTTCCTGCGATCGCTCTTTATTGGCAAAAAACTGAATGTCATCGATCATCAGCGCATCAACACTGCGGTAGTAACGCTTAAATTCTTCAATGGCATTGTTCTGTAATGCTTTAACCATGTCCTGAACAAAACGTTCAGAATGCATGTAGACAATTTTTGCATCTGGCTTTTTATCTATGATGCCGTTGCCTACCGCATGTAACAGGTGGGTCTTACCCAAACCTGTACCGCCATATATAAAGACTGGATTAAACGCTGACCCCGGGTTATCCGCAACCTGAGTAGCGGCAGCCTTTGCCAGCTGGTTCGACTTACCCTCAACAAAGTTATCAAACGTATAGTTTTCTTTGATGTTAGACTTCACCCCGGCAGATTTTGGGGCTGGTTCCACTTTAGTCGAGCTAGAGGCACCCGCCGGTGATGCAGCTGGTTTAGTCACCGTCCCGGCTTGTGTATTCTGACTACTCTCGCCTGAAGCCGGCGCACTATTGATCGCGCCAATAGGTTTACTACCTACATCAAATCGCAGTTCAGGCGCTTCGTCACCACAGATCTCTGTCAGTAACTCGCTGATGCGGTTTAAATACTTTTCTCTCACCCAGTCCAAAACAAATCGATTTGGCGCATAGATGGTCAAGGTATCTTCGGTACTTTCTGCTTGTAGTGGTCGCACCCACATATTGAACTGCTGAGAAGGCAGCTCATCTTGCAAAACATATAAACAACTTTGCCAAACCGACAGATACACGTCGCACTCCGAAATAGTTAATATTCCCGTACATAAAAACTCAGGATATAGCCAGATTTACCAACAAGGTTATACACAGCTAATCCAAAGGATCGACGGAAATGCTTGTTTATTATCATAAATACATAGGTGGAAGCCGGGTATTATGAGGGGATCTTATCCACAACATCAATATTGACTTTTTTAAAATTCAGGATCTTTCCCAGAAACAAACTCATCCGATTGTTTTTATTGATATTTTATTTTTCACCCTGTTTATTGATCTTAGCAAAAATCCACCAGGATCTCATCAAAAAAACTCGATCATTTTAAGTTTTCCAGAGGATGTTGCCACTTTTCACCCAGACAATGTGGAAAACCTAACTTTGATCTGATCTGAGTTGATCACACTTCAGCACCGATCAGATCCGATCTAAATGCAGAGTCTGATCGCTTATTCCAGGAATTAGATCCCACTCTATTCTATATATAGGTATAATGTGGCCTGTTTATTTCTGGGGATAGCAGAGCGAATGACCGTTTTTTGTTATTTCTGGCTAAAATCTATGCTTGATGGCGCGATTATGATTGACTTTCCTACGCTGCGGCATTAATATCTCGCGCTCGCAATGGCACCTGTGCCAGGATCGCGACCTGCATAGGATGTTTTAAACTTTAACCGATCGGATGGATTAGTTATGAAAAGAACTTTTCAACCTAGCGTTCTTAAACGCAAGCGTACTCACGGTTTCCGTGCACGTATGGCAACGAAGAATGGCCGTAAAGTACTAGCGCGTCGTCGTGCTAGAGGCCGTAAAGTACTTTCTGCTTAATATATAAGTGGAAGACTTTAGCTTCAGCAGGGAGTTACGTCTGTTAACTCCCTCGCATTACTCCCGAGTATTTAACGAACCCGCTCGCGCAGCAACTCCCTACTTTACTTTGTTAGCTAAACCCAATGATGTTGGACACCCGCGTCTTGGACTCACTGTTGCTAAAAAACGCTGTAAAAAAGCCTGTCAACGTAATCGTATTAAACGCCTTGCCCGTGAAAGCTTTCGCTTAAACCGTCATAAGCTGGATAACATAGATATCGTGCTGATGGTCAAAACAGGTGTTGATGAGCAAACAAATGAAGAGCTCAGCAAACAACTGACAAAATTATGGCGTAAAGTAAACGAGCGTTGTAAACCTGGTGCGCCTAAGCCCCCACCTCATAAACGCCACAATAAAAAGCGCCCAGCGTCTAATCAGCGTAAGCCCAAACAGCCTTAGCACCACAGCACAATGAACTGTCGTGTATTGTGCGATTAAGCCAGTGTAGCGACATTTGCATGCTCAGTTTGCACCGCAACACGTTACGCGTTTACTTCAAACCCGATAAAATCGGCGATTAATCGAGTTCAACTTACTGTGAATTCGCTAAAATCGCATAGGGCTCAATGGCTATTTAGACCCCGATAAGGTAAAGTTAGCTCACCTTTTAATCGCCAACTTCCCCTATGTATTCAGGGATTGGTTATCAGTCTGACGGCATTATCATGAATCACTCCCCTTCCACAGTATCATCGCGCCTAGTGCAGCGTTGTAAAACGTGGATCCGGTGGCTATTGTCGCTATGCCAGACACTGATCAAAACACTGCTGCTAGGTGTGATCCGTTTTTATCAGCGCTTTATTAGTCCGCTGCTGGGACCACACTGTCGTTTTACCCCAACCTGCTCTCATTATGCAATTCAGGCAATTAATTTACATGGAATTGCAAAAGGGAGTTGGTTAGCGCTTAAACGCATATTAAAATGTCACCCTTTAAGTGCAGGCGGGTCTGATCCCGTGCCTGCTAAATCAACGCAAGATAAACAACACGAGAAATAAGAGCTGTTATGGAATCGCAACGCACGTTTTTATTTATCGGCTTGCTGCTGGTCACCTTTTTACTCTTTACGGAGTGGTCAAAGGAACAAACCGCAGCCAATGCTGATACCAGTGCCGTCACACAACAAGTGGCCGGCCCCGCAAACAATGACCAGGCCGATGTACCGGCTTCCAGTCAGGCTGATGTGCCAATGCAGGCCACTGTGGCTACTCGCTCAGTCATTTCGGTAACCACCGATGTACTGGCAGTAAAAATCGACACCCGTGGGGGTGACATTGTTGAGGCGAAATTGCTACAACACGCCGAAACCCATGGCAGCGATCAACCTTATCTGTTATTGGGTGAGTTTGAAGGCAAAGAATACTTCGCACAAAGTGGTTTGATTGGCCTGAATGGTCCGGATGCATCAAGCCAGGGTCGCCCAGTTTACGAAAGCGCACAATCAAGCTACACACTAAATGGCGATGAACTGCGTGTACCGCTGACGTTTGTCGACAGTAAAGGCGTTCAGTTTAGCAAAACCTTTGTATTCAAGCCGGGGCAGTATGATGTTGCGCTGGAATACGATGTGACTAACTCAACTGCTGATCCAGTTCAGGTGCAACTGTATACCCAAATCAAGCGCACGGTTCAGGAAAAAGGCAGCATGGTTGACCAGACTTATCTGGGCGCAGCCTATGGCACCAGCGAAGAGCCTTATGAAAAATACTCTTTCTCTGATATGGCCGATGCTAACCTGAACAAAAATACTCAGGGCGGTTATGTTGCCTTTATCCAGCACTACTTTGTCAGTGCCTGGGTACCTGGTCAGGAGATAAACAACACCATTTACAGCTCGCTGCGTAATAACAACAGCATCATAGGTGTAAAAGGCGAAGCGACCAATATTCAAGCCAATAGCACCGCGCAGCTTACCGCCACTTATTTTATGGGTCCTAAAGACACCGATGCGCTGGAAGCCTTGCAAAAAGATCTCGACCTGACCGTTGACTACGGTTGGTTATGGTTTATCTCGCAGCCTTTGCTAGAGCTGCTGAAGTTTTTGTACTCTGGTGAAGGATCATTCTTTGGTCTGTTTGACATCAATATTGGTGGACTGGGCAACTGGGGCTTGGCCATCATTGCTATCACCATTATTGTTAAGTCACTCCTTTACCCGCTCACTAAAGCGCAGTATACCTCAATGGCTAAAATGCGTATGCTGCAGCCAAAAATGCAGGCACTGAAAGAGCGTTATGGCGATGACCGTCAGAAATTTGGTCAGGCAATGATGGAGATGTACCGCAAGGAAAAAGTAAACCCTATGGGTGGCTGCTTCCCGCTGTTACTGCAAATGCCTATCTTCCTGGCGCTGTTTTATGTATTCCTGGAGTCAACTGAGCTGCGTCATGCTGAATTTATGCTGTGGCTGACAGACCTGTCTTCAAAAGACCCTTACTATGTACTGCCTATCCTGTTTGGCGCCAGTATGTTCCTGACTCAGAAGCTGCAACCTATGACAGTGACTGATCCAATGCAACAAAAGATGATGACCTGGATGCCAGTTATCTTCTCAGTGTTCTTTATCTGGTTCCCGTCAGGTCTGGTTCTGTACTGGCTGATCTCTAACCTGATCTCAATTGCCCAGATGCTTTATATCTATCGTGGCATGGAGAAAAAGGGCATGAAGGTCCGCGGTTAATACCGAATATAGATTAAACCAGAAACGGTCCATTACGGGCCGTTTTTTTATGTCTGCGATTACCACCAAACGGCCAGTCTCACAGTCTCACAGTCTCACAGTCTCACAGTCTCACAGTCTCACAGTCTCACAGTCTCACAGTCTCACAGTCTCACAGTCTCACAGTCTCACAGTCTCACAGTCTCACAGTCTCACAGTCTC
>NZ_JAMXSF010000027.1 GCF_024124545.1 Pseudoalteromonas sp. XMcav2-N | reverse complement strand
TGGTAAAACAGCACACAGGCCGTAAAGATTCGATACGTGGTAAGTGCGTTCGGGCCAGCTTTGACGATGAATTCAGGGCAGAGCTTATCTTTGGTTAATGTCGTTAACGAAGTATGCTCTCACCCTGCCTCTTTACCAAATCTGACAGTAGACAGCAACGCACGAGCCCTGATTGTATATACTTGGAACTTTCTTCGCCAATTTAAGTGCTGAGCATACATGGCGAGCCACCAGTAAATAATCGTTGCAACTCAACTGTAAAACACCGCGCGAGTAATAACTGAATGTCGAGCAGGTTTGGGCATTGACTTTTACTATGTCTCAGGCACTGTCCGTTTGTGGGCTGTTTTTCTGGGCATATTTCATGTAGAGTGGGGTACCACATATGGTGTTGTTATCTGGTTTATTTTTTCTGTATCAGTTTGACTAAACAAGTCCGTTTGTTCATCATGTTAACTTGAAAAACAAGTATCCGACGGCTTGAGGTTGCGGTGGTAAATGCCTAGGGAGAGATATGCGATATATACTGTTTTTGGCGTCTGTTTTATCCCTATACGCCTACTCTAAGTCCATGTTAATTTCATCTGTACATAGCCTGAAGCCAGGGCAGGCAGAAATTCTTCCATTCAGCATTAATTGTATAAATGAGTGCTTTTTCTCTTTTCACCTTGTTGTGAGTAAATTTGATATGGATAGTAGCGCTGAGTCCGGGGCTATGTACCGACTTTGGAATAAGGAAAAAACGGCCGGAATATTGCTCGGCTTAGCTGTAAATAAAAAATCAAAAACGCCTGAAATTACTGTCCAATATTTTGGAGAGGGTAGTGCAAATAAGAAAGTTGTACTTGGTGGTTCTAAAATTGAGGAGTGGGAAGGTTTTAAAGTATCCTGGAACGAATCAATATTTAATATCACTAATATGAGAGTGAAAAAATATAAGGGTTACAGTCAGCTAAAGGAAAGTGGCATTTCTCATAAAGACAAGCTGTTTTTTAAGCCGCACTCGATGGAGTACCTTTTTCTTGGGGTTGACTTAAAGCACTATTTGGATATTGGTGAACAAAATATCAATGAAGACTGGCGCTACAGTGTAAGCGGCAATTAATAAAATTTAGTCGGGTTCTTAACAGTTGGTTAGTTCCACTTCGTTTGGCATTAAAGCCAGCTGTTACTGAATATTTACGCCGACGTTCAATACCACAAAAATGGATATTTTGGAGTCCATATGAAAAAAAATAGAATTACAATATTATTCCTGTTATTGGTCTTAGGTGGTTGTGCGTCCTATACCACCCCAGGTGGTGGTGTGCAGCTTAGCAATTTGGCAGACGCAGACATCAATGAGTTAATGTCAAAAGAACCTGCGGCTTCTTTTCCTGCGAGACTATCAGTGGCACGAGTCCAGGCGCCCGGATATCAATCATACAAATTAAATAGCTTTGGTCATGGTCGATATAGCGTGGTTACAACACGTGAAGTGGAGTCCGAAGATGATTTCAGAAAGCTTTCCGAGCTTCCTCAAATTCAAGGCATTGCCCCGTTAAACAGAATTTTACTGCCAACAAACCTGGATTCAATCAAATCTCTCCGCGAAGCTTCAGCGCGTTTAAAAACGGACATTCTGCTTATATATACCTTTGATACTTCCTTTCATGCAGGCGAGCAAAAATTTGCTCCGTTAAACGTCATTTCACTTGGCTTTCTTAAGAACAAAGAAGTTTCGGTTACAACCACGGTATCCGCTGCATTTTTTGATGTACGTACAGAGTATTTATTCGGTTTGTCTGAAGCGACAGCACGAGAAAGTAAAAACGCAAGCATATGGGGCACATCTGATGCTGTAGATGATATGCGAGTCACAACAGAAAAAGCAGCTTTTCAAAAACTGCTGCCAGAAATTGAGAAAACTTGGGCAGGTATAGTGCAACAATATGCGAGTAAAGGCATTTAACATGTGCGGTCAAAACTGATGCACGCATTATGCACTATGAATAAGTTATTTGCTTTTGCTCTTGCTCTTTTACTACTTGCCCACTCAACCGCTTGGGCGCAGTGCTCTTCTTCACAACAGGCAGCAGCGCTTGAATTAGATGTGAAACATATTCCTGCCGGCACTGCGGCTGGGGGGAATCACGAGCATATCGTGTAGGAGGATGACACACGCTTGGGTTGTTATCTGGCTAGTTTTGGCTACATAAACTAGATTAAACTAGGCTGTATGTATCTAACATATAGACTTTAAATACAAATATCTGAGGGATTCCTCAAAGCAGAGCGTTAGTCGCAAATCAAGGAGAGGTTATGAAAAAGCTTTTTTTAGTTTTTGTAGCACTATGTCTATTTGGCTGCTCGAGCATTCCGCTCTCGACCATGCTTAAATATCGCAACTTTGACGAACAGAGTTTTACTGCGTTAAACCCTTCGCAAATACGCTCGAAAGTAAAGGTATCCAAACCTTTTACCCTAAACATGGAAAAAATGAATCTAAGTCTCAGTTTAGAGAATGAAAAAGGGATTAGTCATTTTACGTTTCCACTCATTCTCGAAAAACAGGGTAGGATAGATGCGCAAGAAGGCTTCATTTTATCTGAACCTGCAAAAACTGAATACACATTCAGGCTGTCAGAGCTCGCAGTCAACAACTTCCTGAAAACGCAAAATTTATTGTCACAAGAAGTACAACAAAAAATTTCTTTCTCTATCGGTGCTGGTTTCAACGAAAAACCACAAGAAAGGCAAACTGTTCATATTTCAATTTCGCTTCAACTCGATGATAAGGAAGGGTATTTTACACTCATTGATGAAGCCGAGGTCGAACTTGGACAGGACGGCTGACAAGGGCTCAAAAGGATGCAAAACGCTTGGCTTTCATTCCAGGGTAGTTAATTTTAGCCAGGCACCTATACACCCAGTAGTAATGCGTTTGGAGCTATGAATAATCCGTTAATTACACTGATATTTGGGACTGTGACATTCCCAGGGGTGGCTGAAAACGTGCTGTGGCGTGCCGATAACGGTGCTCAAGCTCATTGTATCAAAGAAAAAGACACTGTTTGCTTTGTCATGATTAATGGAACTACCACCCAAGTGCCTGAAATTGAAAGTAAGATTATTAGTAAGTTGGGCATTACACCTAAAGCGCATTACGAGAAAGTCGTTACGTTTCCATCAAAATGGATAAGCTCTACTAATCAAGGCGACCTGATTGAGTTCACAACACTGGCTTGGTTAAAGAGTGAAAGGTATACAGTCAGAGGCGTGGTTTTCGTTGATAATAGTGGCAAATATACAGATCAATAATAGCGCACCTCACATACCAATTTAGTACTTGCCAGGTCAGTGTTGCTGGAATGACACAGGGCTCTTCATATTTAGCCCCGGCTTGGTAAGCCAAACTGATAGGTATCGAGCAAAGTTTCGGTTGCCAGTATTAATGTATTGAGAGGTCAGGCATGAATTTTCTGGTTTTAATGAATCTTTTAGTCTCGGTTAGCTTGCATGCAAGCACATTCAAACTGGTAGGAGAGACTGGCGGCTCAAAGAGTCTGATTTTAAAACAATTAGGTAACCCCACTGAACGTGAAGAGTTTACCGCGCCAAACTTTCAAATTAGAGGGATTGTCCCGGCGACATGTTCTGTAAACTCTTTGCAAGAGATCGAAGTTTGGGCTTACAAAAGAGAGGGGGGCTTCTATCAACTTATATTTAAGGAAAATGAATTAGTATGTTTAAGATGGTCGTCGGGACCCGAATCCTTTTCGAATATACAACTATAACAATAGACTATGGCGTCAATAGCTAGTTTCTTGGAATTCCCAAGGCTTCAGTATTTAAAATTGAGAGTATGGTTATGAAAAAATGGCAACTTCTTTTCGGCTTCGCAGCATTTGTTACTGCGAGTGAGCTAATTGGCCTGCCATAGCGATTGCCATATTTGTATTCACTGCAGTAGTGCCTGGTGGCTTCACTCTTATTTTCGGTGTTGCTTTTACTATTCAGCATTTTAGTGTTGTGCAGCTTGTATTTTCAACAGGCTCATTCGCCTTGCTACTGTTCATGCTTTACCCCGTTTTTATGTACGCATTTAAGTCTGATGAACTTTGGTTAAAAAACACCAAGTAATTCTATTGAGAAATGAGAAAAAACAGGCCGTACCTAGTCCTCGTCTGGCATATCTACTATTTTATAAACTCTATCAATGTGTTATCTCTGTATGATTAAATTTTCTAGTGCACTTTTGATATTCATGCTTCTTCCTCAGCTTGTCTACGCTTGCATGTTTCCACAGCAAGGTGAGGAATATGATGCGTTAATTAAAATTGAAAAGCAGCAGGGTGAAAATACGTATAAACTCTCAGTTCCGCGGATCGTTGAAAGTTCCAGTGGCTGGCCAACTGTTACATTAATCTACTCTTCTGATGTTTCAGACAAAAACTGTAGAGAAGAAACTCTTAGTGACGGGACGCTGCTGTCGTGCTTCCCACAAAACGTTATTCGCGAGGAAATAGTTCTGAATAGCGCTTGGGGAAAAGCAATAGACTGGATATCAAGCAAACCTCTATATGAAGGAGTGCTTGAAGTTATAGAGCGAGAAAACTTTTCCGTAGAAGTATCCGTGATGTGGGAAACTGAGGTTTGTTTAACATTTGGGCGTGCAGAAATCATCAAGTAGCGTGCGCTGCAATGGACTAAGTCGTCAACCGATCACTATAAATGTTTACTCTGCTCTTATTTAGTTGCTATCGAACAAAGTTTTTCGGTTACCCGCATTGATGCACTAAGGCGCTTGCAATGAGTTGAGGGAAGTTTTTTCTGGGTGGTTGGTGTAACATAGGCACATCGCGCTCGGTGTTGTTATGTGGCTGGTTTGTCATGGTCAAACAATGCTGTGTGATTCTGTGATAGTGATTGGCAAACGTCTAGCACTTCTCAGCTTTAAGCGTTACGTTACTGTGAGGTATGAGTGAAAATTTTAAAATACATTGGCTTTGGTTTTTTAAGTATATTCTTGTTCTTTATAGCTGTTGCCGTGATTACAACTATCAATAAAGCTGAGCCTAGTGAGACTTTTATACCGTTTATAGAACAAAATATGTCGGAAATAGCCAAGTGGGATAAAGCTATTTTTAAACGCTTAATGACGGACGAAGCTTATAACTCAATAACACCTGAGCAGTGGGAACTTTACTTAAGCAAAATGTCTTCACTAGGTAGCTTAGAAAGTATAGGTGAGCTAAGCCTAGAGAATATGAGCTCTGTTACCTCATTCAGTGGTAATACTAAGTCTACGGTAGTTTATATGGTTCCATTGAGCTTTACGACAGGATTGGCACATGCGAAAATCGTATTGGTCCATACAGATGAGCTTGGTGTGAAGATTAACCATATTAGGTTTTTATCGGATCATCTGATGCAGTAGCGTTTATAAAAGGCTAGTTGATAATTAAAAAAGCTGGCAGTGTTCTTTCTTCGCTGAATGTAACCTGCTTATTAACGGAAAAGGGTGGAGTTTATGGATAGAAAATACCAACCTCAGGTAAGTAATTCAGAGACTGGGAATGGCCGAACGGAATCTTATGACCGTAGTTTGTGGTTGTTAATACCTGTCAACTTTTATCTTTGGTGGAAAATAGTAGATTACATAGACTTGTATTACTGGTCTTTCTTCAATTCAACCACTTATGAACTGATAGTACTTAGCATAAATATTCCAGTTTACTTCTCCGCCGTATTTTATGTTTTTAAAATACGAGTATTGCCCAATATATTTTGGAAAATATGGATAGTCATTGCTGTCTTAGATGAGCTGCGTTTGGCTATTGATTACATAGAAAAGGTAGATTTCTATAGTGGTCTTATTTATGTCGTCTTTTTTGTTGGACCAGTAGTACCGTTGTATGTGATTGGTGTTATCTATGCCTACCTATCGCCAACCATATGGAAGGATGTAGATGTCAATAATACTAAAAATGAGTAAGTTACTGGGCACCGACACATACTGGCCATGCTAGCTTTTCAGTATCACAACCCTTTATTAAAAAATCTAAGCCCGTAATCGACACGGGCTAGCAAATATTTATGTCAGCCCTGGATTTAGCAGATGAAAATGATTTTAATGTCAATTGGCACAACGTTGTTGTCAGTAACAATATATTTCATTTCTTTTTCAATGCTGTGGGATAAAATTATACCATATTATTACGAAGATCATTTAACTAGCTTCTTTGTGTCTGGCTTGATATTTATAATGTTAGCGCCTTTCTTATTGTCTGCCTGTCTATATTTCAAATCGGCGCAAAATTTTAGAAGTCACTATTACAATGCCCTTAAAAAAACAAGCATTGCCTTTGCTGTCTTTTTTATTCTTATTGTTTTGTTTCAATTTATTGAATTCTCAGGCATTGTTACCAATGAAGGGTACTACAAAATAGAGTCAAGTGGTGAGTAACTATATCAAGAAGGCATGACGCCAATAGCTAAACTTCTAAGCCTGCCGCTTTGTACATTGCACCGCTTCTTAAAGTTGGGTTTAAGGTAACGGCTACTCTTTGTACACAACCTGTTGAGACAATTTGAGGTTGTCCCGGGTAGTAAAATATTCATGTTTGGCAGCCATCGAGCAAGTTTAGGTTGCCAGCACTGATGAATTGAAGAGCAGTATTTGCAAGAGCACATCGTGCAGGCTGGGTGTATCACATTCGGAGTTGTTATCTGTTGGCAAAATAAATTGGAGCAGGCAACACCATGTGTGGCTATCATATTGACTTTAATTATAAACTCTGGGAATTGCTCTGGTGAGGGGGTTATTTGGGTGGGCTGGTGACTAAGTTAATTATTTCAGTATTACTTTTTGTTTCTCTAAATGCCCACTCCAAAGGGTCAGCGTTAGACGTCGATTTCTTTTATCTTCAGTACATTATGGAGAGTGTTCGAAACTACTCTCCCGGCAAAAGTGAATGCAAATACACATCAGGCGATGAAATACTATTCAATGAGTTTTTGAACGCAAACAATAAAGGTGTTATCAGGGCTAAGTACTCTGGCATTGATAAAAGTGAGATAAGGGTATTTGTACCTCTTCTTAAGTGGAAAAGGCCGGGGCTATATTTGACTATCCAGTTAAGCGGTAATCTTTGCGAAAGTTTTACACTGAGTGAGGTGATGAATTAAGCTAGGCCCGTAAAAATGACAAGAGGCTATGGCGTCAATCGCTAAATCTCCTTGGGTGACGCGTTCCCGGTGCTTTTCAAATTTACTTGTCTTTCTATCTGAACTAAAAGACAAATATCTGTCGGCCCCTCGGAGCAGGGTGTTGTTAACCCGGTTGAGGTTTGAATGTATGTCCTGTTTGCGGTACACCTGTTAAAGAGCACAAAGAAAAGTATATCATTGTAGCTTTTTTAGGTATTTCTGCTATTTTGTTATCAGGTACTATCTATAGTGGCTTTTCAAAAAGTGGTTTTGATTGGTTTTTAGAAAACATTAAATCATTGCTGTTCATTGTTTCTTCATCAATTTCAAAGGTTTTCAGTGCTTATCGGAATTCAAAATATAAACCAAATCCAAACTTTTTGGAGCCTAGGCCCTGGCCGCTGTTATACAGTATTTCTTTAATTGTCCTGGTATTGGCAATTTTAAACCTGTTAGTGCACCAATAAGCTTGTATACAAGGGGATAGTGGCCATGTTAGTGCTTTACTAAGTTGTTGCTATGCTCGAGCGTTGGTTTTTTCAAAATGCTACAAGTTTGAGTTATGTGGTTTTTGCTAGTGACATGCCATTGCGAGGTATCAACTGCGACGTTGTAATGGACCTTTCGGGGAATGCCAGAATGTGGGTTGTAACCCACAACGTGATTCAGGTTGGTTTAGTGCTCGCGAGAGCCTGACATAGTTAAAAGTATTAAGAATGGCCGGTAAGGACAGTAGTTTCCGGGCATATCAGGTAAGCCCTCAGGGGGTTAACATGGAGGGAGATATTTGAAAGTAATTTTAATTTTGGCGTTATTATTTATTATCGGTTGTTCTCCAAGTTGGGAAGAGGCGCCATATGAAGTTTACTATATCGATGGTACTAACACGCTAGGTTACTCGCTGGGTGGTGGCGGCTTTATCGGTCGGTTGGATGAGCCAAAGCTTATTTCATCAAACTCTAAATATATTTCGGTGTATGCTTGCCCAAAAGGCACTTGCTCGTACTTTTATATAGATAAGGTCAATGATCATAAGTTTGCAGAGCACAATGAGTTTGTATTCGGTCCTTTTACCAAACAGCAATTCTCCCATCTGAAGAATAAGCTTGGATTGCCACCAATAAAGGATCAGTCGTAATCCATCATAGGAAAAGAGTGTTAGGTTTATGCCAGGGTCTGGGAATCCTGTCGTATAGAATAGTTTCGAGCTAGGTGGTTTCGGATATTAGTGTTTCGATGCTGGTGGTTTATGTGTTTGTTATTAACTCAAAACAACTTGTTTGGGCATAGGTGACAGGTGCCGTTTTTAAGGTTTTTAGCGCAGAGCATCTCTATAATTTTATCTCCCGCACTCGTATTTTGTGTTTAAATCGACTTTCAGGTTCAAAAGCTCAAAGCTTGTTAGCGTTTCTATTACCGCTTTGGACATTGTGTATGTTGTATTATGTGTGTGGAACATAGCAGGGGTTGCAGTGTTTGCCGGCGCTTTTATGTGCCTGGCCTTTTCGCTGTCAGATATACAAAGAATGCTCATATTGAATGTGAGCTGACCGAGGGAACTAAAAATGGATGCGCTTTTAACACCAATGCTTATGCACATTTTGTTGTGTGCAGTACTTTATGTACTCTTAACGGTTGCCAGAGCACCTGCTGTTTGGGGTCTGGGTTCCAGGCAAGATGGCACAAACCCTTTCGAAGATATTCAGCCCAGGATCAGTGCCAATCTCAGCAACCAATTTGAATGGCCAATATTTTTCTATGTTGTTTGTTTAGCCTTAATTTTTACAGGTGAAGCCATTAATCCAATTCAGGTATACCTGGCATGGGGCTTCGTCCTTGGTCGCTTTGTCCATAGCTGCGTTCAAGTCTTTACATCTAATGTCAGGATGCGGGGCATTGTGTTTACTATTAACTTTGTTGCGGTATTGGCGATGTGGGGCGTGCTTTGCATTGACAGGGGCATTATATAAATTAGGTTTTATAGGTGTTTTTACACAAAAATCAGAGATGAAACGATAGGGCAGTCTGGCTTCTTATCTACATGGACTGACAGGTATATTTTATGGCAACACACAACAAAATTAAAAAATTGAATGCTGGCAGGGACTATATTGCAGATCATTTTCAGGGGCAGCTCTGTCTATCCGATATCGCCAAGAGTTCATACATGTCTCCTTATCACTTTTTGCGTGTGTTCAAGGAAATGTATGGAGAAACCCCCAATGAGTTTCTGGTCCGGCTTAGAATCGAACAAGCTAAGAAAATGCTCATTACCGAAAACCTGAGTGTTTCCGAGGTTTGCGAACAGGTTGGATACGCAAGTCTTGGTAGCTTCTCTTCGTTGTTTGCAAAGCAAGTGGGTATGGCACCGACTTCCTATCGCCGTAAGCTTTGGGCTTTGTCTTCAGAGGCTTATCGCTTCCCCGCGCAAGCTATACCGGCATGTTATGCCTATCACTTTTTGGGTAAGCTGACAAAGTGAGCAATATTGGAGAAATATCTTTTTGATTGTTTCTATACAATAAAGATAAATCAACTACAGGAAATAGGAAAATGATCACATCTATAGCGCATGCCACAGTATATGTACTAAATCAGGACGAAGCGCTTGATTTTTATAAAAATAAACTCGGGTTTGAGGTGGGTGACGATATGAAAGTGGAAGGGGACTTTCGATGGCTCACTGTTTACCCGAAATCTAAGCCACAGCTTCAGCTGGTATTGGCTGAGCCCAAGGAAGGCCCAATGTTCAGCCAAGATGCTGCCGAAAAAATACGCGGTTTAATTGCAGAGGGCGCATTTGGGGCGGGTGTGTTCGAAACCGAAAACTGCCAAAAAACCTACGAAGAACTGGTGGCCAAAGGCGTGGCGTTTATCCAGCCACCAACAGAGCAGCTTTACGGTATCGAGGCGATGGCGCTGGACAACTCCGGGAACTGGTTTAGCTTGGTGCAACGATAACGCAAAAGTCAGCGTAGCAAACTTGCAGGAGGCCTGTTTATACCAATCCACACTAGTACTTAACCAATTGGGGAGAGTTACTCGCCTCAAGATTGGCTAATTGATTATGCGAATTGGTATTATTTGCGAGGCTCTCCTTGTTATTCAGATCTCTTAACCTGAGTCATTAAGCTAATTCTCAGTCTGTCCTTCATATGCCGAGTGCTGACAAATCTTTTCTCGTTTGCGATATTTTCCTTTGCAGCTTCGATTAAAGCCCGCTAAAAAGTATCCAGCTAATGCTCTGCTTTCGAATTGTTCCGACAGTTTATCCATTATCTGAAAGTAATGCCTGGAATTATTCACGCTATACAAATAGGGGGCACCTGTATAGTCGAGCAGGTTTTCCGGGGTTCCTTCTGACTTGAATGTATAAGCTGAATTTGTTGAGGTGTTAATGAGTGCCACAGACTCAATAAAGGTCCTTTTTTCAAATATATCCGACTCATCACAGCGATAGACTATTTGTGCGGCATAAGTCGTTTGAGTATTAGGCTCCATCCGCCTGTCTACGACATCGTATAACTTGTAAATTACTTCTTTGCCCGGTCCGCCATAGCCACGTTTGAATTGCAGATTGCCACCACCCCCTATCGTTGCGACACCAAACGCAGCAATAAGGGTTTTATCCACTTGAGAGATGTTATCCACTTTTTTCCTGTCATCTCGCTTTATTGTTTGCCCGCAAGACGTGTTTATTGACTTCGCCTCGGTGCTGGTATGCCCATACCTGGGGTGGCGAAGTGTTGCATAGGTAACAACAGACTTATGATTGAGCTTTTCCAGCTGGTCTTTGGTTATGTAGCCCGTAATTTCATCTATTGAGTTTCTGTTTCCCCGGTTTCCTACTAGCTTAAATATCTCAGTGCCCGCAATAGTGAGCGGCTCAGCTCTAAATACTTCACCAGCATTAATTTTTAGCGACTGATCATCATCTTGTGGATCACACAAAATGGTAAAGCACACAGAATGGGCTTTGTTGAAAATAATGTCCTGTTCGCCATATACGGTTTTGAAAGGCCCTTTTGACACTGCTTGTTCAAGGAGAAATACTCTTACACCATCCTGAGTTGTTGCGGCCAAATATTGCTTTCCAACTTTTAAATCGGGCTCTTCTTTATCTATGTCAAACAGTAAAAAAGTTCTGGGTATAAAAGTAACGACCCTATACTTGGCGCCTTCTTTTTGGGTTGCTAAGCCAAAAGTTTCGAACAGAGTCACATGGGCTTCTTCTGAGCCATTTGCAAAGCTGTGTATAGGAATTAGCGACGCAATCGCCACTGAAACTGGAGCAAATATGGTTAAATGCATGTGAGTTCCCTCTGATTAACTATGTGTTACTCGGTAATTTATTGATGGCTGAGGTTTTAATGACCCCAAGAAGGGTCGCGTACTGTCTTTTCAAACTATTCAGGTCAGCCTGGTACTCATTGGTCTTGCTGCCATCAAACGCTCTAAACTTTTGGTTTAATGATCCTACTGCTGAAACAAAAGCCGCGGATTCATCGGTGATCTGATGCCTGTGCACTGACAGAACTTCTATGCTGGATTCTATTTTTACCCTTAACAGAAATAGCTGCTGTTGCGTCTCTTCTGTTGGCGGAAGCGCTAATGATATTGACTCGGCAAGCAATGAAATGTAGGCCGAAAAAGTAGTTTGTAATACCTTAGCTTCGCCCAGCACAAACTCACTGTCGAGCCTGAGTATGGCTTCTTTTTCTATCTGTTCTTTGCGGCTGATGTCAGAGCATTTTTGTACGCCAAAAACGATCAATGCAGCGATCAGCCCAAAGATAAGTTTATCGATAAGTTGCTTAATGATTTCTTCTTTTGCTAGCTGGCGGAGGTCACTCATGTGCTTTCCCCCCGTGTTTAAGGTTTGGGACAGGGAACACGGGCAGAGGCAGGCCCGGATTAATCGTTAATGGGTCATCCTGCAAAAAAGGTTGTGTTATATCTTTTTTATCCATAACCAGGCCAACAAATCCTTAGCTATCTGCGCCTTGCGCTCTGGCAAGGTGTCTCCTACAAATGCTAGATACTTCAGGTCATCCTGACCCAGGAGCTATCCGTTACCAGTGGATCTGCAATTTCAGACTATTACTGTTTTTAGTATAGTTCATACTGTGACAGTTTTTGACATAGATAGCTTTTCTGTTTTAAGCGCTAATTTTATATCTGTTTAAACCTTTTCAATATGCTCTGCGTCTTATCAAAAAAATACCCATTTAAATTAAGGAAAGAAATGAAAATTATAACCTTTGTATTGGTGGCCCTGTTCCTAATTTCTTCTCATGTTGTTGCACAACCAAATAAGAAAGTACTGGTTGTGGTGTCGAATGAAGTTGACATGGGAGACCCTGAAAAGCATGACGCCAGAAACAATTTATGGGAATTTGCACCGCCATATCATATTTTTGTGAGCCATGGTTTTGATGTTGATTTCGTCTCACCCAAAGGGGGCAAAGTAGAATTTATGATGGATCCGTTGGGGATCAGCAGTTATACCATCAAATATGAAGGTTTTCTGGAGCGAGCAAACCGCTCATTGACACCTGCCCAGATCAATCCAAGTGAATACTGGGGCGTCTTTATCGGTGGTGGTTATGGGGTGATGTTCGACGTAGCAGATAATACAGGCATACAGTCTATTATCAGACGAGTTTACGAGTCGGGCGGTATTGTTGGAGTTGGTGGTCATGGTGCGGCGGGCATTGCGAACGTCACGCTATCGAACGGTGAGTTCCTGGTTAAAGGCAAAAAAGTAGCCGGCTTCCCTAATTCGACTGAAAAGTCGAAATCCTGGGCTAAGCAGGGTACGCTGTTGCCCTTTCTGATCGAAAGTCGGCTGAACAAAAACGGTGCCATCGCGCAAAATAAACAGACGCTCAAGGATAAGCATGCTGTGATTGTCGATAAGCGAATAGTATCAACGATGTTTCTCCCTTCTGCGGCGTTGGTTGCTAAAGAAATGATCATCGCAAACGCACAATAGAAGTATTTCACCTAGGAGTGGTTGGTATCAGCTACCATCGCAGATACCAGCTACTTCAGCCTGTTACCCTCCATCTAAAAAATGCATTGATTGAAACCGCTTTATTACGCGTGGCTTTTATCAGCGGGTATTAACCATCAACTGTTGTTGTTCAGTTCTTCCGATCTTACTAAGCGCTGCAACTCAGACCTCTTTATCTCAACTTACAAGCGGGTAGGCCAGCTCTGCGAGGTTAGCCACTGTGTGATGAAGTGGATGTACAAAAGCTGGGTTAATGTACTTCTTTTCTCAATTTATCAGATAGTTGAGAAAGTTTTTTCCAGCTATCTGATGTAAAATCCGGCGACTTAATTAGGTGAGTGAAGATATCGCCACTAACTAATTCGGCGCAAAAGGCGCTGTAACTATGGAAAGACACAATGGCTAAGTGCCCTTTTATTCCTGATTCATTTGACCCTCCAGTTCGCTTTGAGACACGGCATTTCTATTTTCGTACTTTAGATAGCAGCGTCGCAGCACCTGATTACGAAGCCGTGATGTCGAGCCTGCACAGGTTGCAGGGGGTCTTTGGCCCAGACTTTGACTGGCCTAAGGCAGACATGACGTTCAATGAGAATCAACAAAGCCTGAAAGTGCATGAGCGTGAGTTTGAATTGCGCCAGGCGTTTGCATATTCAGTATTTGACCCTACTCAGGGTAAATGTCTGGGCTCTGTATACATAGACCCAAGTCGATCGCCACATTACGACTGTGAGGTGTACATGTGGATCCGCACAGACAACCAAACGCAGGATGAGTTGCTTTTCAACACAGTTCAAAACTGGTTAAAGGAGTGCTGGCCGTTTGAAAAAGCCGCGTTTCCGGGCAGAACACTCTCATGGGAAGAATGGACACAGAGTTAGGTGATGTGCGGCATAAGACTAATTTATAACAGGAAAGGTAATGAATAAAATATTGATAATGGTGGTGGCATTTTTCTTATCGGCGAGTGTATTTTCAACAGAGTCGCTCTTAAGTGAGCGAGCGTTTACTGAAAATTTCATAAAACATATTAAGAAGAACGGGAGTAAAAGGGACTATGAATTTGAAAGTGAACTAAAAATCAGAGCGAAAGATGATAAGAGTGGTGAGCATATTATTTATATGGGAAATGCTTACGATACTTACCGCTCTGGGCACAAAACCTTAGAGCAGGTCTATACGAGCTATTCTGCGGCGTTAAACAATCAACTAACTGCACTGAAAAATACAGAAGTTCAGACCATCATGCCTGTCATTAAGCCAATTGATTATCTTGAAGGCGTTAAAAGACAGCTCAAGGAAGCTGGCTATGAGGGAGAGGCGCTGCCATTTTTCTACCAGCAACTCAACGAGGACCTAATCAGGCTGTTTGCCTTTGACTCTGAGGATAGCATGCGATTTGTATCGCCGGATGATGTTAAGCGGCACGATATTGAAGCCACTATCTCGGATATTGCCGGTCAAAATATGCGTCGTTACTTTGAGAGTTTTGATACTGGGGTACAGAAGCTGGATACCGAAGGTGAGGGAGACGTCTATGTCTTTGTGGCTGATGATAACTATGAAGCCTCAGTGCTAACTGTCTTCGATCATTTACAAAGTACATTGAATCTGAAAGGCGAGCCAATCATCTTCGTACCCGCAAGAAATATAGTCATTATTGCCGATATAACGGAGCTCGCTGCTGTACAAAAAGCACATATGATAGCCTTGGGTGTCTACTCAGAGTATAGCTATACAATCTCACCTCATGGCTACGTTTATCAGGGGGGAGAGTGGATAAGGATCACGCCTGACTTGTCAAAGGAATAAGTTAATACTCAGTGTGTCAGGAGTGTTTTCTACAGCTGGCAATATGAAGTGCTATACAAAGCATTTATGCTCGGTATAGCACTAAGCGTGCAATCACTCCTGATCGTGAAACATATCTTCGAGCTTAAGCCCGGTCAATTTTTTCAATGAATTGAGCAGGTAATAGAGTGCGATAAAAAAGACAATCATCGTCGGCACCATGATCACCGGATAGCTTAGAGCGGTCATTCGACCCAGCTCATTATTGTAAGCTTCTGTACCCGCCGGGCTGACCACTATCATTTTGGCCAGGATATAGTTCAGTGCAGAAGACAGGAAAAACGCGCTGGCGAGAATTTTTGACGCGCCCATCTGAACCTTGCTCAACTTATCACTGTTGCCTTTTTCTGCCAGTGCCTTTTCTATGCCTTCAATGTCCATAACCGTGTCGTTAAACATCAGAGTTTTCAGCAAAGGGTACTTAGTATATTGGCTGACAATAATACCAATACCGATAAGACCCGGGATCAGCGCTTCTTTGATGGCGATGTACTTAGCATCCAGCTCTAGCAGGCTGATCCCACCGGTGAGCAGTACAGAGACGATCCCCAGCCCGGAAATAAAACTAAACTTGCCGGTATTCTTGCGCTCCCAAAGGCCAAATCCGAGAGGAAAAAGCAGTGCGATGACCACACCGAGTGCCGGACCCAGATATTGCTCGCCCGAAAGTTTAGTCAGGATAACCACTGGAATAATGATGTTAAAAATCATCTGGCTGAAAAAGCCACTTTGTTTCTTATTGGACGACGACACTTTGTCCCCTGTAGTTCTAAACAACGAATGGCCTGAGTTTACGGCAAAGCGGGGCAAAAGGGCAACTTTGGGCGTAAGACGAGTAGCTGATAAAAAAGAAGCTGCATATAGCAGCTTCCAGATAGCAAGAGAATGAAGGGTTAGTTACAGAAATTCTTAACCCAGGTTAGATCATTCACTCGATGCGGAACATGGAACAGTTTGGTTGCGGCAGCTGTTTGAGGGTCGAGCTCGTAAATCGCTGCATCGGCATTGCGCTCACGACCTGAAACGTACAGTGCCCCCTCAGGTGAAATAGCCAGTCCGGAAGCCCAGTTTACGCCATGCTTGCCTATCAATGTCAGTTCAAGGTTTGCATCTGCGCTATACAGTGCGGTGCCGGTCAGGACATACAGAGTATTGCCGTCTGCTGAGTAGGCAATATCACCATTTTTAAAATCTTCATCTGAGGCTTTCATTTTACCCAGTACGCGCTTTTCACCTGTTGTTACGTCATAATCGTAAGCGTAAGTGCGGCTGGTGGCTTTTAGCACGTCACCGGATACGTCGTAAGCCAGTCGGATCACTTTATAGCCGTCGGTGACAGACTCCAGTGCTTGTGTCTGCGTGCTGAGGTCATAGCTGTAAATATGAGAAGCGCGCGTTTTACTGCTCTGCTGATCAATAAAATACAGTTTGCCGTTGTGTGAAGCGATATTCGACGCTGTATTGTTCAGGTTGATCACTTTGTCAGACTGACCTGAGCTTAGATCTATCTGGTGGACATAACCTTGTTCAGCATCACCGTAATAGTTAATGGCATATAACCCGCCCTTACAGACAGCGTTGTCACTTGGTAGCTGACCAATGAAGGCTCCACCGCGTAATTCCATAGAGCCGCTGAAGCTGTTCGCAACAATGGGCATAGTCGCCGTGCCATGGGGAGCCGTAATATCTGCTTGAGGTGCCAAAATTACGCCTTCCGTTTGCAAACCCGCCAGGTTAAGTGTGGTTGCATTCGTAAAGTTAAAAATAGTGCGGTGCCTATGCTGGGTCAGCGTCGCGTAGCTCTTGTTATTTAACGGTGCGAAATTATGCCCGTCACCTGAGATATTGAAAACAATCGTGGCATTGTCTGGAATACCCGATACATCAAAGGTATGGCTGGCCTGGATGTCCTTACCAGATAAATTAAACACCTGTACGCCGCTGCTGTTATCACCTGTCAGGTATAAACCACCCCATTGTTTCAGGATGTCACCAGTTTGTGGCAGGGCTGCCAGGCTGGCTGAGAGTGCCAACATATCAGACTGAGCATCAGCAAAGTCAACAGGCAAGGTCGTGGCATTGGCAGTCACCTGAGCACCGGCTTCCAAACCTAAACGCACTGCTTCGCTGATTTTATCTGTTTGGCCACCAGCAATAATATGACCGACATATTGTCTGCCATTGATGTACTGAATGTCGCCACCTGCAACCAGGTAGTGTGTGTTAAGGGCACTGCTATGGCCATATCCGATAGAATAGCCATTGAGGCTGACGTCATCGCCTGCAAATACGGCACCCAGTGCATTTCCCGATGTTGAGTAAAAATCATCAAATACCAGCGCGGCATAACCTTTATTTAGATCATGCTCAGATGATGCGCTTACCGAAAATGCACAGGCAACCAGCGCGCCTGCGAACAGCTTTTTCTTCATTAAGTTCTCCACGAGTTAGGCCTGCGGCTATGCTTAAACGCAGCTGCCCTTGTCAAAAATTCGCCTATTCTAGTTCTTTTATACTAATTTGTCTTTATTTTTCTTTGCGTTTGTACCTTATTTGTGATTTTTTCGGGTTCAGCGTGAGCCAGGGGAGAATGAAAAGTGAGCTATGCCAGGAGCCTGAAGCAAACTTCGCTGTGCCACTTTGATACTGATAAAAATGCCTGGCCAGATTTTGCAACAGACTGATGCGTTTTTGTGTATAAAGCGTCTGAGTTGTTTAATCCTGTAGATCCAATACAATGCGTCAGTTGGGCATGAAGTGCCCCCTAAGGACAATAACAATAATAACAGGACCTCATCATGGAGATCAGAAAGCTCAATTCCCTGAGAGGGATGGCAGCATTAATCGTTTTTGTAACCCACTTCAGTGATATCACACATTGGCTGGACGGCGCGCTGGGAGGCGGGGCAGGTGCATATGGAGTGATGCTGTTTTTCCTGCTGAGTGGCTTTTTAATGTCTTACCTTTATCTGGCTAAGGACTTTGGTACAAACAGTGTAAAGCGCTACCTGGTTGCGCGCTTTGCCCGTGTTGTGCCGCTTTATGCGCTGGTGGTCTTGGCGTCGTTTGCGCTGACAAAGGTTGGCAGCGATCTGCTCTATCATATTCCCGATCATCAGGCTTTGCTGGGGCATCTTTTATTCCTTTACGGCGACAGCGTGCTCTGGTCTATTCCACCCGAAGTTCAGTTTTATTTTGTGTTTGTGCTGCTGTGGGCGCTCGCTGCGAACCGGCCTGGTTATATTTACCTGCTGATTGTCGGATGCCTGTTACTGTTATTTTTTACAAACTTTCCTCGTATCTATGGCGACATTTACGGTGTGCCATATAATCAGTTCACCGTGCTGCGCAGTTTGCCTTATTTCTTTATTGGCGTGGTATTCGGATTACATTACAAAACCCTGACTATTCCTGCGTATCTGAAGAAACATCGGTTTGTGTTTGTATTGTGTCTAATTCCCCTGATGTACCCAGAGTTATCGCCCATTACTTCGGACGCCAAAAACCGCATGTGGCTCAGTTATGAGGTACTGTTGGTCATGAGCTGTGTGTTTTTCTGTGTGGTTTTTCTGGTACCCGACAACAATATCCTGCTTACCAACAAGGTTGGGGACTTCTTTGGCAAAATCTCTTATTCCCTGTACTTGTTACATATGCCAGTGATCATGCAAGTAAACCGTTTTGAACTGGCTGTAGAAATTAAGCTTGTACTGTCTTTAATTTTGAGTGTCGCGTGTGCTTACCTCTCATTTATTTGCTTTGAAAAACCGCTTGCCAGACTTATTCGTAACAGCGCTTTTGCACAGCATAGTGCGACTATGGCTGTCTCTGCTCGATGAAGGCTGAACGTTTAACTCACTTTACAGGTGATTAATCGAATTCCTTGCCACTTTTTGTGAACTCTTGCCCCAAATTCGGGTCTGGTTTACAGGTAGCCGCTTATTGCTGGTTTTTGCGCGGCTTGTACACCCAAGACACTCGTTATTCAGGGAGCAAGTTACTACATTATGGGATCAGACAATTCACCGGCATTGAGCCTGGGCGAGCCGCTCCAGGTGTGTGATAAGCAAAGAAAACGGGCTGTGCGTAAGCGCTGGATCTTAACCGGCTCCACCAGCGCGGTATTAAAGCAGCTGACCTTACCTATGCTGTGGGCGATTCTGGCCTTATTCAGCGCCGACCTGATAGAACTCTATTTTGCTTCGCGTCTGGGGGTGGATGAACTGACGGCAATGAGTTTTACCTTACCTATCCAGGCGACCTTGTTTGCATTTGCCATTGGTCTTGGCATTGTGGTGGCCACCCGGCTGACACAGGCTAGAGAAGTGGAGCAGCTGGCTGCCGTGAGCCTGATTTTTACGGTACTGGTCGGCGCCACGCTTGCGGCTGTCATCTGGCTGGGTTTACAGCCGCTGTTGACGATGCTGGGGTTTTTAGAATTTACCGCACGGGAACAAGTCTGGCCTGCACTTGAGCGCTATATGCAGTATCGTCTTGGCGCGGTAGTGTTTTTCTTCATCGTAATGGTTGTATTTGGGGTACTTCGAGCCTTTGGTAATATGCGTGGCGCCGCGCAGTTATTGGTGTTATTTGCCGGGTTACAGATAGTGATGAGCGCTGCACTATATACGCCCTGGGCGCAATCAGCTTTACCCTTAAGTGGGCTGGAGCGTCTTGGGGTTGCCCATTTTGTAGCGGCAATGAGTGCAAGTTTGTACGCTCTTTACTTGTTGCGTGTTAAAGAAAATATAGCACTGAAAGTTCATCTGTTGTCACAGCAAAGTCGCCAGGCGTTTCGTCGTTTGTTCCGGCTGTTTGTGCCGGTTGTCGCTATGCAACTACTCACTCCGCTGGCCCAGTCGTTATTAATGATGATCGTGGCTTCTCAGGGCAGTGACGCCGTTGCAGCCTTTGGCGTGGTGATGCGCATAGAGCCGCTTGCGCTGCTGCTGCCTATGGTGCTGACTACTTCATTGCCTATCTTCGTCGGCCAAAACTGGGCGGCGAACAAATCATTGCGGGTGCGCAGAGGAATAAAACAGGCGCTGGCCGTTTGTATTCTCTGGCAGGGCGCCATAGCAATTGCCTTATTCTGGGGGGCCGATATGCTGGGGGTTGGCTTCTGTAAACAGTCTTTTGTTAGCCAATCAATTGAGCTGGCGATGTGTATTCTGCCGATATCTTATGCGGCACTGGCAGGTGTGATGCTGTATGTGAGTTGCTGTAATGCCATAGGTCGCAGCGGGTTAGCGCTGAATGTCACGCTGGTGCGCTTGTTTGTGTTATCGCTGCCGGGGGCGTTTATTGGCGCTCAGCTCAACGGCTTTCAGGGTATTGTCTGGGCACTGGCATTGGCAAACTTTTTGGTTGGAGCGTGGTTGTTGTATGGGGCCATACATTCACGCAGTATGCAGCCAAGGGTAGCCACAGGCTGATAAGATATGCAGGGCCTGATAAGTCAGGCCCTGTGACCGAGCGGTGTTACTTCAGGTCGATACTTAATGCACAGTGATCTGCAAGCATATTGTCTGGGGTCATGTCAGCAAAGTAGTGGAACTGAGCACTCCCTGTCTGATAATCCTCTTTCATGGACTTAGCGACAAGAATATGATCAATCGGTGCCGGGTAGTAGGGGTGGCAACCGGTTAGCATTTGATTTGCGTTGAACACCGGGGCTTTATCCATATTATTCGGGTGGGCATTTGCGGCACCCTGAGGGTAATACAGATCTCTGCTCAAACGGTTGTAAGGCGCAGTCAGTCTGTGGTTAAAGTCACCCAGCACGATGAAGTTGGCTTGCGCTTTGGCTTTTTTCTCGACCCAGTTATCTAAAATGGGCGCCTGCTGCGAAAGTATCTTACAAGCTTCTTTGTCAGAGCGCTTGTAGTCATCTACAAAGCAACCACTTTTCAGGTGCACGTTCAATAGGTGAAGTGCTTCTCCCTGATAATTAAGCTGGATCTCAAGGCCATTTCTGAGGCCCGGTTTAATAGTTGAGAAAGTACTATGCTGGACGACTTTATCAATGGTCAGGGACTTTTTCACCACGAAGGCCACTTTTTGTTGCGTTGAGTCGTTACCACTTTTTCGACAAGTATAGGTTTTACTGTCGGCCCTGTCCGACATGACGATATGCCAGTGCTTATCCGAAAACACCTGACTGACGGCTGCCGCAGAGGCTACTTCCTGTAGCGCAATCACATCTGCGTTTAAGGCATGTGCGTACTGTTTTAAATCGGCGATTTCGGCAGTCTTTCTTGGTTTGCATCCGGTTTCATCAGATGCCGATAAGTGCTCAATATTCCAGGTGGCGATACGCAGTGCTTGATTCGGCGTTGCATGACCCTGATGAGAATGAGACAGAGCGGGTGTGGCAAATAACAGTGCACAAAGTGCCATAATCGGGGTGTGAGCTGAAGGGATCATCGTGCTTTTAAATTCATAAAATTGCAATAGTGTTATAGTGTATCAAGATTATTGCTGTTTGATGATACAAGTTAGAATATTTGCGTTAAATTCATCAAAAAATCAGACGTTCTGTTACTGGGTTTCCGAACATGTCGTTCTTCCACAGTGGGCCAATAAAAAGTCGATCAGCACCCGCACGCGCTTGGCTTTTTGACTGTTGCGGTGAAAATATACATAGAGTGGCGAGTAGGGGCACCAGTAGTCGGATAATATTGGGATCAGGGTACCGTCAGCAAACTGTTTGGTGACCATAGGTTCTACAATACGCCCTATGCCGATGCCTTTATGTGCGGCATCCAGCATCAGATCTGTGTCATTGACCGTCAGTACACCAGGTACATCAACACTAAACCTTTCCCCATCTCGGTCAAGATACAGGGGGGCTATCTGATTGGAGGCAATAAATCGGTAATGGATCATCTTATGATTTTTTAGCGCGTCAGGCATCAAGGGTAATCCGAACTGCTCAATATAGCTGTGTGAGGCAAACAACGCCTCTTTCATCGAGGGCGTTAAGGGACGGGCGACCATGCCTTCTTCGACTCGATCACCAAATCGGATCCCCAAATCAAACCCTTCTTTGAGAATATCTATTGCTGCATCTGACACCGAAATTTCCAGGTTAATCTCTGGGTATTGCTTGCAGAACTGCGCATATATCGGCTTAAGCAAATACTGATAAACAAACCTGGGAGTCGTCAGTCTGACCTTACCTGATGGGATCTGGCTTTGATCGCGTACTTCTTCTAGCGCATAGCTGAGCTCATTGACTGAGTTATAGGTGCGATTGAATAGCAGTCGCCCAGCTTCGGTTAACTCAATACGACGTGTTGTTCTGGTAAACAGAGGCAACCCAAGCTGCACTTCCAACGACTTTAGCGCGTTACTGACTGAGGGGGCTGCCAATTCAAGCTTCTTTGCAGCCTTAGTAATACTGCCTTCCAGCACAATAGTGTGAAACATGATCAATTGGTTAAAAGAAGCGCCATTCATACCATGCTATTCAGAGAATGATTGTTAGTTTTAGGCTATCAATTAATTAGCGAATGGGCATCTAATTTTTATCAATTTTTCGAAATATACTGCACACCTGACAAAAAACAAAGCGTGTCTCAAGGCATTTTTCCGTTTTATACTGTGAAGAGGGTAACTATGAGCAAAGTGGTTGTTATTTCCGGACACCCAAATTTGGCAGCTTCTAACACCAATCGCGTGATCCTAAATGAGATCGCCCAGACCGTATCAGAAGTAGATATTCGTCGTTTGGATGAGCTCTATCCGGACTTTAAAATTGATATAAATGCCGAGCAAAATGCTTTGCTATCGGCAGATGTCATCGTACTGCAATTTCCATTTTACTGGTATTCAGTGCCGGCACTGCTCAAAAAGTGGCTTGATGACGTTTTAAGCTATAACTTTGCGTATGGTGCCAGTGGTGACAAACTCAAAGGCAAGGCGTGTATTTTGTCGTTCACCGTCGGCGGACCCGAATCGTCTTATGATCCGCTTGGCTACAATCACTTTGAAATAGGACAAATGATCCGGCCTTTACAGCAAACGGTGTATTTAACTGGCATGCAATTCATTGAGCCTGTTTATACCCATGGCATGGTGTATATACCCGGAGTTTATAATGAACTGTCGGAGGTGCAGAGCAAAGCGAAAGTACATGCGTCTCGTTTGTGTGACCGCATTGATACTGTATTGTGCGACCCGGTTGCGCAAATTGAACAATTCGCCCGGCACTGGTTCTCCCGCTTTGATGTGTTACCTGCAGAGGATGTTGAGTTTACTCAGTATTTATCCGATGACGTAGCGATGAATATGATGGGTGAGCAATATCAGGGGCATGAAGGGTTCAGGGATTGGTATGCAACAGCCAGGCGCACCTTTAGACCAGGCTGTCAGCATCAGATTGAGCAAATCAAGGTCAATATGAAGTATGCGGGTCAGTATTTGGTTGAATTACGAGTGCGTCTGATAGCTGACACTTTTAGCGACTCGTCGCTGGGTGGTCGGTCTGTTAACCTCTTGGTGAATGAAGTCTGGCAGCTCAGCCTGGTTGGTACCACAATCCTCATCGAGGATTACCAGGTTGTTGAGGCTGGACACACAGACGAGTAGGCGAAATGAGCAGGTTCCAAGTTATGAAAATATTCTTATGGTCCACAATTGCATTAATGCTTACTTCAGCGTTTGTGCATGCCACCCCAAAATCTGAGCTTCCCCGCCTACACCAGGCTGTGATCAGTGGTGATCTTGCGTTGGTAGAGCGTTTGCTTAATGCCGGTGCTGATGTTAACCAACTTGACACCAGGATGGGGAACAGTCCATTGCATATTGCTGCGCAGACTGACCACACTCAGATACTGGCGTTGCTGATCAAGGAGGGGGCGTTTATCAATTTACAGGCACCACGTTCTGGCTTTACGGCATTAATGATTGCGACCTGGTATTCAAAGCCAGAAAACATCATTGAGCTATTCAAACATCCTGAACTGAATATCGAACTGAAAACGCCTTCAGGTGCTAAAGCTGAGCAACTAATCGGAGGTTGGGACAAGCAAATTACACCCAGTGAAGCGCGCCGTTACGATAAATTGAGAGTGCTGTTTGCCCATAAGCGTGCTCAGCAACAGGCTATGCTGGACAGTCAGAAAATCCTTAATGTGATTGAAAGTGACATAGTCAGTGAAGCGCAGAAAGTGGATCAGGTTGCAGCTTTAATTGCTGATGGTCAGGACGTTAACCAGCGCCGGCCTGTCTATTCAAACCGCAATGACTGGCATACGCCATTGTTGGTTGCAGCAAGAGAAGGGTATACCCGTTTGGTAAAGCTGCTACTGGCACACAATGCCGATCAGACAATTCCGGGTTACCCTATGAACGCAATCGCCATGCATAAGGCTGGGTATATGGGGCATGCGGACATAGTCAGGCTGCTAGTTGGGGACAGACGTGCACCCTTGGTTCTAAATACACAGGGACCAAACAATGGTTATACGCCGTTACACGATGCAATCTGGCATGGGCACAGTGAGGCGGCCGTTGAGTTCATAAAAGGTGGCGCACAGTTACAGCTCAAAACTTATGAAAATGATACGCCGTTGGATCTTGCCGAGCGATATCAATACACGCAAATTGTGGAAGCTTTGTTGAACCAATATCGGGTTGTTCAATCTGACTGAGTCCGTTGGTAGCTGAAGCAAGGATGCGACGTTTACAGGACAACAAGATAAATTGAAAAGTAAACTAGTTAGTGTAAAAATACCCTCAGTATAAGCCATAAAAAATTCACTCAATACCATGACCGTTAAAGTTACCCGCAGTATGCTCAAGCGTCAGGCCATTATAGATGGTGCTCTGAGCGCGTTTCAGCAATATGGTGTCAGCGACACCAGCATGGACAAGATTGCACAGACAGCTCAGGTTTCGAAGCGCACCGTTTACAATCATTTTGAGAGCAAAGAGCAGTTAGTTACCCATATCATCAAAGAAATTTGGCGTCAGAATATCCTCACCTGTGAGCTTGAGTATCAGCCAGACACCGAGTTGGATGTGCAGCTAGCCGCCTTATTAAAAAATGAGCTGGACTTTCTGAGTAACCAAAATTTGCAGGAGCTGATCCGGGTAGCGATTGGGTATTGTCTGTTTAATCCTGAGATATTTACCACTGAAATGAGCGAGTTTTTCGAGCAGGAAACCGCGTTAATCCGCTGGATAAAGCAGGCCGTTTCGGCAGGTCGATTGCGTCAGGTTGAACCGCATAAAGCACATGCTCAGTTGATCAGCCTGCTGAAAGGGCAAGCATTCTGGCCACAGATCTTACACCAGCAGCCGGCATTAACGAATGCGCAAATTGAGGAATTAACAGAGGATACAGTGGCCTTCTTTCTGGCGTATTATCAGGCGTGATGTCAGGTCGCAGCGACACACCTTTTGTCTTCGCAGCGGGTCACTAACAGCGCACGGAGAACACTTTGTTCTCAGGAGAAGAAATACGAATGTGGGACAACGCTTTCATTAAAAGTGGGTTATGCGTTTTAACGAAAGTTCTTGTCGAGAAGTATCTGAGAGAGCGTTGAGTTGTACTACACTAAGTGTCATCAACAGTAAGGAAAGAAATAATGACATTACGTGCACTCGTTCTTATGATTACACATGCGTTCGTTGGATTTGCTGGCTTCGCAGCTGGTATTTATATGTTGCCCATTTTAACCGCGCCTCCTGCGCCGAATGAGGGGGCGGTCACCGCTGCATCCCTTGGGGCTGATTATTCAGCACAGTTTCGAAAGTCGTTGCAAGACAGCGATGCCCTGCATTGGGGCGAAGGAATGGTTTCTATCAGCAAAGATCACATTACTCTGCTTGGCGAGCTAGCCCCTGGTCCGGATTATCGTTTATACCTGTCTCCTCAGTTTGTGGAAACTGAAGCTGACTTTAATCGCCTCAAAACTAGCATGGTTGAAGTCGGTGATATCAAAACGTTTAGTAACTTTGTGGTCGATGTACCTAAGCAAATCAACCCGGCGGATTACAATACTGTGATTGTCTGGTGCGAAGCCTTTGGCGAGTTTATTACGGCGGCTCAGTATCAGTAGCGCTCAGTCACAAAATAGTCATTGAGTGTTCCTACTTCGGTAATAGAGCACCTCTATTGTTATCTCCCTTAAGAATAATAACGCTTTCTTTTGACGTAAACTTAGGAATAACAATGAAAAAAATAACTTCACTCTCTGCTGTGATCGCGGCTTTGGTTTTGGCTGGCTGTGATGACGACAAAACCGAAGTGGTTGAGGTAGAAAAAGCCGTTGTTACCACAGACACAAAAACTCAGGTGGTAGAAGTCGAAAAAACAGTGGTAGTGACCGACACGGTCACTGAAATCAAAACAATTGAAGTACCGGTTGTGGTTGAAGTGCCAGCTGGTGGTGCTAATAATATGCAGGTTGGCACACGTCCGAACTTTCTGATCCAGGACATGGATGAAGGCGAGTTAAAAGACAAACTGGCGCAATGCTCGAACGGTCCATTCTATAAAACTGACTTTTCTATTGGTCACCGCGGTGCACCAATGCAATTCCCTGAGCACACTAAAGAGTCTTACCTTGCGGCGGCTAAAATGGGCGCAGGTATTCTTGAGTGTGACGTTACCTTTACCAAAGACAAAGAGTTGGTATGTCGTCACTCTCAGTGCGACTTGCATACCACCACGAATATTCTGGAAACTGACTTAGCGCAGAATTGCTCTACGCCGTTTGAGCCTGCTGATCCTGAAAATGGAGTTGTGGCAAAGGCTAAGTGCTGTACGAGTGACATTACCCTGGCGGAGTTTAAGACGTTAGAAGGTAAAATGGACGCGTCTAACCCAAATGGGACCACCGTTGCTGAATACATGGATGGCACGTCAAAGTGGCGCACGGACCTGTATTCTAGCCGCGGTACACTTATGACCCATGCTGAAAGTATTGCCTTATTCAAAGAGTTGGGTGTAAAAATGACACCTGAACTTAAGTCACCATCAGTGACCATGCCTTTTGATGGCTTTTCTCAGCAGGACTACGCACAGAAGATGATCGACGAATATAAGGCCGCGGGTGTTGAGCCTAAGCATGTCTGGGCACAGTCATTTAATCGTGATGACATTAATTACTGGATTGCGCAAAACCCTGAGTTTGGGGCACAAGCAGTGTACCTGGATGACCGTTATGACGCACAAACCGCAGCCAATGAGCAGGGAGTCACACCACAGCAGCTGGTTAATAACCCTGAGCTGCTTGTTCCAACCATGGCTGAACTGGCGGCTGATGGCGTGAAGATCATCGCACCTCCTATGTGGGTGCTGGTTACCGAAGAAAATGGTGAGATGGTGCCTTCTGCCTATGCAAAGGCTGCTCGTGAAGCTGGGCTTGGGATCATTACCTGGACGCTGGAGCGTTCCGGTCACCTTGCCACCGGCGGCGGTTGGTACTACCAAAGTGTCAACGGTGCACACCGTGGTGAAAGCATGATCAACAATGACGGCGATACCTTTAAGCTACTCGACGTACTGGCTAAAGACGTGGGCGTAATGGGCGTATTCTCTGACTGGCCTGCAACAACGACCTACTACGCAAGCTGTATGGGCATGCCTGCGAGCATCTGATCCGACCCACTTGATTTATAATAAAGGCCGCAGCTTTGAGTCTGAGCTGCGGCTTTTTTGTGTTTAAAAGAACTTACTGAACAGCAAGCGCGCTGCAAAGCTGGCGTCGCTGTCGACCAAAGGGCTGTCGGTGATGCTGTCGTCAAACCAAGTGTAATCAAACGCCAGCTGGGTAAATCCGCCAAAGAAAATAGGTGTTGAGATAGAAAAGCCCAGCGCCACATTCGTGGCATTGTCGCCTACATATTGAGGTCGGGCGCTGGTGGCTTCGGACAGTCGCACGCCGTAGTAATAATCAACGTGGTGACTATCCAGGTAACTGACGCTCAGGCTAGGTTCATAGAAAAATGGCCCTGACTTGTAGACCTTGGCAAGGCTAGTCGAGACCTCGTAGCCATCGGACTTATCCAGTACATCGTGAACGGCAGAAATGCCGAATTTCCAGTTTTCACGCTCGTATTTTATGCCCACGCCCCCATCCATGGAAAAGTCGCGTTCTGCCATACCCTTAAAAACATCGCTGTCGGACTCATCGTACCCCTGAAAGCGAGGCGAGGCCTGTAACACAAGCTCGATGTCATTTATTTCCAGAATTTCATAACTGATGAAGGGGCCGAGTATGGACAGTTTATCACCCCGATAGCCGAGGATGGGTAATGGGATCACCCGCCTGTCGTAGCCCTGGTAGATTTCCTCACTGACACCCAGCCCAATGCCGTACAAGAACCCTTTAGGCTCCATTTGGGCTCTTAAGGCTCCCCGTTCATCTGCTTGCGCCTGGAGCTGAACTGAAGCTGCAAGCAAGGTACAAATACAAAGCGCGTGTTTTAACATAGTGTATCCTTATCCAAGTTCATATTCTGTTGCCATGTAAGACAAAAGACAGACTGCCTGAGTGTTAACTCAGGCATACTCTGGTACGAACTATAGACAAGGATCGTTTAGTCTTGATGTCATTTAAACAAAGAAAGTGGGCCACTGAAGTTATTTAGGTTAGGGAACATGGTGTTCAGTGTACTGGTATCCAAACCCATCCACTGCCCGAGGCTGGCGGCATATTGATCGACAGACGTAGTTGGGATCAGGCGGCCACCCCCTGCGTCCAGCTCATGATTGAGTGTTGCTTGTGGAATATCACCATAAATTGTCCCACCGTTGACAGCTCCGCCCATGACAAAGTGGTGGCCCGCCCAGCCGTGATCGGTGCCGTCTCCATTGATGGCCAGTGTGCGACCAAAGTCAGAGGCCGTGAACACAGTGACCTGCTCACTCAGATTGAGGCTTTCCATTGCAGTATTGAATGCCACCAAAGCGCCATCCAGGGCGCTGTGCAATTTGGGCAGGTTTTGCGCTTGCCCTGAGTGAGTGTCAAATCCGCCCATAGCTACGACATAAACCTGTCTTGATGCCCCAAGTTGCTGGCGGGCGGCGATGCTTTTACTGACTGTTTGCAATTGTCTGCCCAGCGACGTAGTCGGAAAGTCGGGAAGTGTCACTGTGGTATTGGCCTGTGCAGCATTAAACTGACTGTTTGCCTGATAGGCATTGTTAATGGCATTAGTGACGTCTTGCTGCAGAAAGTTTTGTGCATTCTGAGGCTGATTACTGAAATGAGCAACCAGATCAGGGTGGTTGTCAAACTCTTCCAGGGCTTCTATGGTGGCTGCCTGGCCGTCACTGACATGGTATGGTGCCGTTTGTTTTCCGGTCAGCCATAATGCGCCATCTGCCGTGGTAATGGCATTAAACGGGGTATTGCTGGTCAGACCCTGAGCCATGAGTGCATCATTCATTAAGCCACCCCAACCAAATTGCGCGCCTTCTGCAGCGCCAGACATCCAGGTAGATTGCTGGTCGTTATGCGAAAACAGCCGTGGCGGCAGTCTTGCGGTGTCTTGAGCCATCATAGATGCCGTGACGGGGCTGAGTAAGGGCCCCACATTGCCAATGACAGCCAGCTTATTTTGCTGATATAAATTGGCCAGCCCAGCTAATTCCGCAGGCAGGGCAAAGCGGCGCGAGCCAAAACGCCCGGGTGTGGCAATAGGCAACAAATTAGCCAAAGTGCGTGGCGTTGTATACTTACCCAGCAGGCTTTGACGATGAGTAGCCCACTGCGTATAGCTTGATTCATCAAAGGGAATAATGGTGTCGTGATTGTCCATACCACCGTACAAAAATACGCAGACCAGTGCTTTATAATCACTATTCTGAGCAGGGCTATTCGCCAGTGCCTGGCCTAACTGAAACATCGATGACGCCATTAAAGAGGCACCGCTGAGTTTGATAAAGTCTCGTCTGTTCATAGCTGTGCTCCTATTTTTGGACTAAATAATCGGGTGAAGTCATCACCAGTAAAATGGCGAGGTGTACGAGTCTCAGGGGCTCTGCTTCGTCGTTTTGGGCCACTGTTTGCAATATCTGCTTAATCTGCTGTTTGCTGGTGGCACTGAGTTGCCCGGCACACAGCAATAGATCCAGGCGGTTGACTAAGGCATCTGAGTCGCCCGCCAGCGCCTGTTCTGCGTCATAGCTTGCCAGAAAGCTTTCCACGGCGTTTTCAGCATTCAGCGGAATATTTTCTTCGTCGTAAACGGCTTGTAGATCTTCCACATCTACTTCCTGCTGCAGGCCGGTGATGTAGTAAGTCATAAAGTTTGCATAGCCAGTGATGGTGCTGGCATTGGTGATTTGTAACTCAGGAGCCACCATGCCATTTGACGCACTCACGCTGCCAGGCGCGGTATAGCCCGGGCGGAAGAAGTTAAAAACACTGGGTGAGCGGTAGGGGTGCTGGCCCAGCATGTCGGCATCTCGGGTATCCCAGAGCATTTCCTGATATTCGGGGGTGATGTTTTTTACTGCAAAAGCCCGTGCCCATTGAGTAAAGCGCAAAATAGGCTCGCGGATTTTACCGCCACGATCACTGGCATCTACTCTGGCCTCTGAATCGAACAAGATGGCTGCCAGTGTTGCCGTTAAATCGCCACGACGGCCATCACCGACCCGTGTACCATCGGGCAAAGTGGCGTGACCACTGCTAAAGGCGCTGGCAACACGGGCGACATAGTCAGGTGAAGGGTTTGACATGACCAGTCTCTGGATGAGCTGTTTAGAGACAAATGGGGGGACATTCGGGTGGGCAAAAATATGGTCCAGCGCCTGGGTTACAGAGGCTTTAGGCCCGGTGCCCGCTGCAATGGTGGTGCCTAAAAAGCGTTTGCTTTTTTCGCTGTGGTTTTGTGGGTACACGGTCATTGGCAGGGCAAACTCATTTACCTCAGTTTCTTCCGATGTCTCGTAGTCCATGTCTAAGCCGGTAAAGACCCGAGCCAGCCCGGTGATGTCCTGGTTGGTGTAGAGTTCTTTGATGGCGCCGCTCTGATCTTGTTGGGGCGTACCATCTTGATTCAATGCAACAATGCCAACGGTAAACAATTGCAGTAGCTCCCGGGCATAGTTTTCATCTGGCATCCGGCCTGTGACTTCATCTCCTTTGAGATTACCCATGTAGGTCAGGTAAAACCCCATGGCAGGAGAATAGGTTACGGCTTCCAGTAGTTCCCGATAGTTGCCAAAGGCATGTTGGATCAGAATATCCTGATATGAGGCAACCGCTTCGGGAATATCCGTGAGCTCTTCGCCGCCAGCATTCGATACTACCAGTATTTCCGACAGGGCAAATGCCATTCTCTGACGCAACTGATCTTCGCCGGCGATGGCATTGCGCCAGAAAGCCACACTGGTCGACTCGATATACAGAGCGTTAAAATCATCTTCAGCGGTAGGCGGCGGAGTAAACTCGGACACAACGGGCATGATCTGGCTGGGTGGTAACTTAAGCTGTGCTGTGAACCAGTCTGATGCACTTTTGCCTGTGAGCGACGCCAGGTCTTCTGGTCGAGTGCCAAAAGTGGCCTGCTGTAAAAATCTGGATGTACTGATGGGCGTTGCAAAGGTTTGGTCTGCCAATGGGGTATCGTCGTCCGGTGTGTCGCCGATGCTGCCATCGTTGTTGTTTTTATCATCGTTATCCGTACCACCATTGTTTGAATTACCTGAGTCCGGTGAGGAAGGGGCGGGGTTATTGGAGGTGTTCTGGCTGTCGTCACTGCCACCACACCCGGTCAGGCTCATACACAGGCTGAGCAGCAGTATGTTAAGCGGGGTTAATCTAAACATGATTTCACTCTCTTACTTAGGAATAGATTAAGTCTAGAGCGAAACGCACCAAAACGGTCATACAGTTGCCATACGGCTTTTTTACAAAATTGTATGCTACTGGCAACGCCTCAGTTCAATTTGGCTCTTTCGCTACGCTTGGTGGCTCGGGGGCGGGGGTGACCAAATAGCGAAGTGTGCTTTGGCGGTAAATAAGTGACTTACATCAGCTATAACTAATCACTCCGTGCAGAGCGTGTGGGGATCTCAATATTAAATACGGCACCGGGCTGTTGTTCAAGCAGGCAAAGCTGTGCTTTATGTACGTCGCAAATGGCCTGCACTATGCTTAGCCCAAGGCCGTTACCAGGGCGGGCACGGCTGATATCAGCACGATAGAACTTATCAAAGACTTTGTGCTGGTCGCCTTGCGGGATCCCGGGGCCATCGTCACCAATTTGTAGCAGGGCGCTGTCGGTATGACTTTGTAGCCTCAGCCAGACATGCGACTGTTCATGACTATGCTCCAGCGCGTTTTCCAACAAATTACAGATCAGTTGGCCCAACAGGTCTTTGTCGCCATGGCAGTGTACTAATGGCACAATGGATACATCAAAACGGCGGCCACTGTCTTCAAAGACGGGCAGGTAGCTTTGTGCCAGTTCATCGAGTAATGCCGACAAATCAAACGTTTTAAAGCCCTGTATATGTTTGCCCGACTCAATGGCATTGAGTCGCACCAGATTGTTAAATGTATTGATGACCTGAGCCAGCTCACTGCTTGCTTTATCAATATGGCCTTGCAGTGCAGCCGTGTCGTCGAGTTCCTGATACATGCTTTGCAGACGGTTGGAAATTCGCGATAAAGGGGTTTTCAGGTCGTGAGCAATGCCCACTGACATGGTTTTCATATTGCCGTGCAGGCGGGTTATTTCGTCCAACATCTGGTTAATAGCAAGGCTGAGCGCCAAAATATCGGGGTGAGAGGTAGAGACTTCAGTGCGTTTTGAATCGGGTGAGTGTGCCACTTTTGCCAACTGAGCCGATAAATCCTCTAGCGGGCGGGTTCGTTTGAGCTGCAGCCATACAATCACAGCCAAAGTGAACGGCAGGCTCAACAGAGCAAACCACCCTAAGAGCTGCTCATAAAACTCGGCTTTTTGAGCATGCATGTCGTCGCGTTTTTGCCAGTAATCAATATGTAAGCCATCGGGTAAATCGAGCCTGGCAGACAGCAGTTCTATGTCGCCTTCTTCATCAAAAGAAACATTTTGCCATTGTGCAGAGGTTGCAACGCTTAGCTCTGTGCTGGCGCCAAAAAGTAGCTTGTCCTGCTCATATATGGCAACCAGCCAGCCGTCATCAAGCAGATGTGCCCGTGCCTCGGTGTCGGACCAGATCACGTCCTCATCCAGTTCGAACTCTTGCAACACGTGCTCAAGGCCGTGCTCATCGAGCATTATCTTAACTTCAGCCAGAAACTCGCTAAATTCGCTCTGCTGCTCCTGTTTGTCCTGCCAAACAAGTAACTGACTGATGATCCATAGCAGCAACAGCATGCCTGCCCAAAGTGTGCCACCCACCAGGGTCGTTTGTGTCAGGTGATAACGGTTAATCATCAGACTGGCCTGTCAGCAGGTATCCGCTGCCGCGAATGGTTTTGATCATGTCAAAGGCAAAAGGTTTATCCAGTTTGTTGCGCAGCCGGCTGACATGGGTTTGCACTAAGCTGGTTTTGGGGTCGAAGCTAAACCCCCAGACTTGTTCCAGCAGCATAGTTTTGGTGATCAGCTGTTCCGGGTTTTGCATCATATATTCAAGTATCTGGTACTCTTTGGGCATCAGTTCTATTTCTTGCCCTGCTCTTATCACCTGACGGGAAGTGCGGTTGAGCGTGAGCTCGCCCAAAAATAACTCTTGCGTATCAGCGCGTAAGGGCTGGCGTCTGGCCAGGGCTTTTAAACGAGCATACAGTTCAGCAAATGCAAAGGGTTTAACCAGATAATCATCGGCTCCGGCTTCGAGCCCGGCGACCCGATCGGCTGTATCGCTCAGTGCTGTGAGCATAATAATGGGGGTTGTAACTTTGCTGGCGCGTAAAACCCTGACCGCGTCCAGACCATCCATATTAGGTAACAGGCGGTCGAAAATGATGACATCAAAAGAAGTAGCAGACGCGCTCAACATGGCTTGTTCTGCGTTGTCGCAATGCTGTACACGGGCATTGTGCTGTGTCAGTCCTGCACAGATAAAATCGGCGGTATCCGGGTCGTCTTCAACTAATAAAATATGCATACAAACCTGAGGTTGTCGTCACTCAGTTAAAGCATATCGCATTTTTGCCTTGGGTTGGCATACAATTTTGTATTGTACTGTGCCTGCGTGTGTGTATAAAATTAAACCAACTCAGACGTAGAATAAGGAAATAAATATGGCAGACAAGCAAGTCGAATCAGGACCTCACCCGGGCCTGTACATTGCGGTTGGTGCAGGGGTCGGTACGGCAATGGGGGTGACTTTTGGGGTCGCATTTGACATTCTGGCTTTTACCATTGCTCCGTGCGCTGGAGCTGGCATGGCGCTGAGCGTTGCGCTTTGGGGCGCCAACAAGCAAGCCGGTAAGTAAGCAGGGCCGGCAGGTTCAGCCCTGCAAATTGTTATTCCTGATAGGCGCCTGCGCTGTAAATCAACTCATAGCTGTGGCTGTATATCTCGACTATGTTACCAAACGGGTCTTCCATATAAATCATGCGATAAGGTTTTTCGCCCGGGTAGTAATAGCGGGGTTTTTCCATACGCCTTTTACCACCTGCGGCCACTATTTTATCCGCCAGCCCTTCTACATCGGGGTCTTGCACACAGAAATGAAAAACGCCGGTTTTCCAGTATTCGAAATTGTTGTCGGGGTTGGTTTGATTGTCGAACTGAAATAATTCGACGCCAATGCGATCGCCGGTAGACAGGTGCGCTATGCGAAAGCGTTTCCAGCCCGGACCAAATACGTCGGTGCACATTTCACCTATGGCGCTGTCATCTTCAATAATTTCAGTCGGTGCCATAATGACATACCAGCCCATTACCTGAGTATAAAACTCAACGGCTTTCTCCAGGTCGGGGACCGAAATGCCGATATGCGAAAAATTACGTGGGTAAACCTGGCTCATAGAATACTCTCCTCTGTTTGAATGATGAACAGGTTACAAACACTCAATCATCAAGTAAAATTATTAAAAATTATCTCGATAAACATATTTTGTAATGATAAATAACAGCTGGCTACGAACATTTTGTACCCTTGCCGAAGTCGAACACTTCACGAGAACGGCTGAGCAGCTGCATATGACGCAATCGGGTGTGAGCCAGCATGTGCAGAAGCTCGAAGCGCATTTGGGTGTTCCTTTGCTGCTGCGTGACAGCAAACAAGTGGTGCTGACAGAAGCTGGCAAACGACTGCGTATACAGGCACAACACATACTGCAAAGCTTATCGGATCTTGAGGTTGGTATAGGAGAAGATCCGGCTTTTGAGGGGGAAGTCAAAGTGATGTCACCGGGCAGTGTGGGGCTTCGGTTGTATCCACATTTGTTGGCACTACAGGCGTGTCACCCTAAACTTATAATCGACCACAGGTTTGCACCTAATCAGGCCATTGAAAAAGCCGTGGCTGGTGGCGATGCAGATATAGGTTTCACAACAGTGCAGGCAAAATCGGCCGATATCATCAGCGAGGTGATCGCCACAGAACCTTTATTATTGGTGACACCCGCTGAGGTAAATCAGCCAGACTGGGAAATGTTGTTATCGTTGGGCTTTATTGATCACCCCGATGGTGCACATCATGCCGAGCTATTGCTCAGCGCTAATTACATGCAGTTCCGGCACTGTAGTGAATTTGAGCGCAAAGGGTTTTCTAACCAGATAAGCCTGATTTTGGAGCCTGTGAGCCGGGGTTTGGGGTTTACTGTTTTGCCTGCCTACGCAGTTGAGGCATTTGCCAGGCATGAGCAGATAAAGGTGCATACGCTCGCTCATCCGGTGAGTGAAACTATATATTTGTGTACGACCAAACGTGGCATCTTGCCTGCCAGAGTCGACACAGTGATTGAGCATGCTAAAACCACTCTGTAAGGCCAGTTATATTATTTATGGCTGCACTAAATCAATAAATATTGGCTTAGTACTGGCACATCTGGGACTGAGCCATTACTATGCAGCCAAATGAATCAAAAAGTAGTAAGTAAGCATGTCTTTACCTCCTTGCCCAAAATGTAATTCTGAATACGTTTATCAGGATCAAAGCAACCTGGTGTGCCCAGAATGCGCCTATGAGTGGAATCCTAACGAAGTCAATGACGACGACGTGGTAAAAGTGAAAGATGCGAACGGTGCTTTGCTGGCCGACGGCGATAAAGTGACCGTAATTAAAGATCTGAAAATCAAAGGGAGTTCTCAGGTCATTAAAATTGGTACTAAAGCGTTGGTCCGCCGTGTACTGGACAAAAAAGACCACGAACTGGATTGTAAGGTCGACGGCGTAGGCGAAATGATGGTGACTGCTAAGTTCGTTAAAAAAGCCTGATTGTTCTTTCCCTGCTCGGGGGCAGGGATTGACGGATCTCAACATCCCCTCGGTCATTTCGACATTCCCTCTGTGATCCCGTGCAACGACACGGGATTGACGGATCCCAGCCCCCTGGACTTTCCTGACTGTTAGTTATGTTATAGTGGTTACCAGTTAGTAAGGAGGACGGTTATGGGATTCAAAGTAAATCACTACGCAGCGAAAACAGTCAGCCGCTCAAATACGATTGGACTGGGAAACGGTTGCCATTGAACTTATCATAGGTGCAATTTGTTGCGTTATAGCAATTGCCGGGTTTAAAGCCAATATGTTGCTGATATTTGTGCCGGCTTTACTGATCGCTCTGATTTGCATTGCCGGTGCCAGCTACAATGTGTATTACTGGATTGCGGAACGTCGAAAAAAGCGCACAAAGCAGTGAACCTGCGCTATTTCCTGATCGTACTACCTGCATTAGGTTATACAAGGAACACACATTGAAAACACTGCTAATTATCATGATGGCGTTTATTCTCAGCAGTTGTCTGGGTATGCCACAGGGCGTGCAGCCCGTTAATAATTTTGAGCTGAACCGTTACCTTGGTAAGTGGTATGAAATTGCCAGACTGGATCATTCCTTCGAACGCGGACTTTCTCGTGTAACGGCGCAATACAGTATGCGTGAAGATGGCGGCGTAAAGGTCATTAATCGTGGCTTTAACGCCGAAGAAAATCAGTGGCGCGAAGCCGAGGGCAAAGCGTTTTTTGTCAACCAGGACGATGAAGCCTATCTGAAGGTCTCGTTTTTTGGTCCGTTTTACGGTGCCTATGTGGTGTTTGAGCTGGACCATCAAAATTACCAGTATGCATTTGTATCTGGCCCCGATACCGACTTTCTGTGGCTGCTCTCAAGAACTCCGGAAGTAGATCAGGCCATTATCGACAAGTTTGTCAGTATGGCCTCAGAACGTGGCTTTGATACCAAGTCACTGATTTTTGTTGAGCAGTAATATCTTTCTCAACTCTGAGCCAATGGCAGCTGAATACGGGCTCTGGCACCGGAACTGTCAGTGCGATTAACCAGTGTCAGGCGACCGTTGTGCTGCTCAATAATGTTTTTACACAGTACCAGCCCAATGCCTTTGCCATTTGCTTTGGTGGTATAAAAAGGCACAAACAGGTTATCGGGATTACTAATGCCCTGACCCTCATCCAGAATATCAATAAAGGCGTATTGTGCTGTTTTACTGGCAGTAATGGTGACAGCAGCCGTCTGTACACCGGCCTCAAGCGCATTGGTAATCAAATTAATCAGCACTTGCTCCATCAGGCTGACATCTACTGGTAGTGTGAATTCTTGTTCAACTGTACAGCAAACCCGCGGCTCATATAAAGCCTGCATTGGAGTCAGCAGGGCGCTTATGGTGATCACTTTGGGGTCTAGCTGGTGCTGTCTTGCAACACTGGCATAGCGATTAACGAACGACATCAGCCCATCGCTGCGCTGTACAATCACCATCAAGGCCTGCTCGAAATCAGCCTGAGTGCCTTTACCTGGCTCCAGGGTTTGTAATGTCTGTGCCAATGACTTGATGGGGGAGAGTGAGTTGTGGATCTCATGGCTCAGAATACGGATCATCTTTTGCCAGGCGTCACGCTGCGCCTGACTCACCACCGACTGTACATCGGTGAGGATTAATAAGTGGGCATGACTGTCATTAATAGGGATCTGGCTTTGACGGATCTGCCATTGCTGAGCCAGTGATGGATGACTGAATTGCCACTGATCATTAGACTGTACCAAGCTAAACTGGTGTGCCCTGGTTAGTCGTTGCGTTTGCCAGGGTTTGCCAGTCCAGTTTGAGAAGGCCTCGTTGGCATGAACCAGAGCATTACTTTCATCAAACACGACAATGGGACTAGGCAGTTGTTCAATCAGCCGAAACAGCAAGATGGCCTGATGATCCCGCGCCGATTTATATGCCTGCAAATGCTCACACAGTTGACTGGTTTCTGTTTGTAGCTGAGCCAGAATGCCGCTTTGATCGCGCGTATAAAACCGTTGCCCATAATCCTCTAAGCGCATGGCCTCGACTGTGTTAGTCAGATGATAAAAGGGCTGAACAACGCGGGTTTTAATGCTGTGTAGCAGTAGCGCAGCGGGGCAAAGTACCACAACACAGTTGGTAAGCACGCCCAGCCAGCCACTACCAAGGCTGAGCAGCAGTGCGGTGCTGAGCAAGGCAAACAGCAACCAGACTATCAGGAAAAATCCAGAAACAAAGTGTTCGTAATTTAATTTAATCACGGTTAAGACTGCCGGGTTTTGATGCTAAATTTGTCCATGCGGCGGTACAGCGCACTTTTGCTGATCCCCAGCAATGCTGACGCCTCCTCGACGTTGTCCTGACACTGAGTGAGTGCCATTTTGATTAGTTTCTGCTCGGCTTGCTCCAGCGTGACCAATTCGTTTACCGGGCTGTTCAGCTCGCTGCTGGCTGGTTTGATGTTCAGCTGACTGGCAGTGATCTCGGCCTCGTCACACATCAGTACCGCCCGCTCCATAATGTGGCTTAATTCTCGCACATTGCCCGGCCAGTGATAGGCATGCAGTACTTTACGGGCACACTCTGATAAGGGCGCTTCGGGCAGTTCATAGCGCTGTGCGTGAATCGATATAAAGTGCTCGGCGAGCGGAATAACTTCGTCACTGCGTTGTCTCAGAGGTGGTAGTGTCAGCTCGATGGTATTGAGCCTGAAATACAGATCCTGACGAAATGCTCCTTGCATTTGCAGAGTATCGAGATCTGCATTCGTAGCGCTAATAAGTCGGCAATCTGCGTGACAGGTTGTGTCGGAGCCGACTGGTTCGTATTCACCATTTTCCAGCACCCGTAACAACTTAGCCTGCTGAGATTCGTTTAGCGTCGCGATTTCATCTAAAAATAAAGTGCCGCTGCTTGCCTGACTGAAGCGGCCTTCGCGGTCCTGCCTGGCATCGGTGAATGCGCCTTTGACATGACCAAACAGCTCGCTTTCAAACAAGGTATCCGGGATTGCCGCCATGTTAACGCTGACGAGCTTACCTGTTCGCAGGCTTTGCTGGTGGAGGTACTGTGCAACCTGGGATTTTCCTGTGCCGTTTTCGCCTCGCAACAGGATATTGGCGCTGGTCGGGGCGACCCGGTCCAGCTGCTTTTTAAGTGCCTGCATTTGCGGGCTGATCCACAGCAGGGGTCTTTCGGCGGGCGCCTTTTGCAAGACCGGAACGACGGCCTGTCTGGCATGGGCCATATGTCGCAGCCCCAGATGCTTTTTGATTATCATCAGCACAGCGTGGTTGTCCCACGGCTTGGCAAAAAAATCCACTGCACCACGTTGCATGGCTTCGACGGCCAGATTAACACTGGACCAGGCTGTCATGGCAATAAATGCTGGGCTGGATGGCGTCTGCGCCGCATGCTCTGAGAGGAAGTTAAGCCCTTCCTGACCTGAGGTAGTATCCAGCTCATAATTCATATCGAGCAGCACCAGATCGATTGAGTGCTGTGCCAGAGCCTGTGCCGCAGCACTCAGGGTGTCACATTGAATGGTGGTAAAGCCGCTATTTTTCAGCAGTATATGAAGACTCAGGCGAATATCAGCCTTGTCATCAACGATAAGTACGGTGCCTTGCATGGTTAAACTGGCAGACGCCTTTCGACGCCTGCATTTCCTCATTTACTTTTTATTAGAATGGTTATTCATTTCTCAGTGCCCGGATAGGGTCCTGGCGGATCACTTTTTGCACCGGCAGGTAGCTTGCAATTAGCGCAACCAGTAGCATAACCGGAATGCTGCTAACAACAGCCAGCCAGTTTACATCGACAGGTCCATTGCCAATACGCGACCACAGCAGGTATCCAAGACTGGCAAACAACAGGCTCATAGCCAGGCCGGTGAATATGGGCACAAAACTCTGTTTTACAATCATAGCAATCAGCTTATGTGTATGCGCACCCAAAGACAGGTGAATGCCCAGTTCGTAGCGGCGCATCTGGACACTGTATGTGAGTACACCGTAAATGCCTGCGCCAGCCAGGCTAAGTGTCAGTACAAGCAGTGCTACTGTCAGCATGGCCTGCAGCCAGGTTTGTCTGAGTCGCTGACTGAGCATATCATCCACTTTCCTGAAATCCGAGAAGTTTAAGGTCGGATGGATGTCCTTTAAGACGTTGCCCAGTTGCGAGTGCGACAGCGGTCCACTGGCTTTAATAATAAACGCATTGCTGCCTTCGGTAAGAGGCACATAATAGCGTTCCAGCTCGTACCCTAAAGGGCCTGTAGGCACATACACGTCACCAACAATGCCAACCACCTGTCTGGGCGTTTCCTGATCGATATACAGCGTCTGACCCAGTGGGCTGGTTTCGCCATACAGGCGCCTGGCCAGAGAGTCGGAGAGCACAATCTCATTATTGTCTTCACCGGATGTTGCGATAGGCGTGAAGCTGCGGCCTTGCATGATTGGCAATGACAGGGCGGTGAAGGCATCCTGATCAAAAAATGCCAGGCTCATGATCCCGATCAGCTCAACCTTTTCGTCGTATAGATAGTTTTTCCAGCCCATGGCCAGTGGTGAGGTGGCGCTGGCCGCAACCGTTTCAATATTGGCCTGTGTGCCCAGGGTGTTTTTAACCTGTCTGGACAACTCAAACGGATCAATTTCGGTAGCGCTGCCATCGACGCGGGCGTAATAAAGGTGCTCGGTGTTAAACCCGGTTGGGTGTGTCATTTCCTGATAAGCAGGCACTAGTTTATTGGCAGCCAAAAATAACAACAGACTGGCGAACATCACCTGTAGTGCAACCAGAATATGGCGAGTGCGGGCTGAGATCTGTGCACCGGTGCCTTTACCGCTGGCATGCAGGGCGTTGGTCAGGGCCTGGTAGTTGACCTGGCTACTGGTGATGGCCGCTATTACCAAGGCTATGATCAGTGCCAGCAAGACTGCAACAATCACGGTTGGCGCATCAAGCGATAAGGATTGCATGCGAGTAAACAGGTAACTCAGGTCGTCGGCCAGTAGCACGTTGAGCCACTCCGCGGCCAGCAATCCTAAAACCGTTGCTGCGCCAATCAACAAGATACTTTCACAAAACATACTGATAAAAATATGTTGTGGTTTGGCACCCAGCGCTGCCTGAATGGCCATCGTTCTTTGTTTCTGGGCACCACGAGACAAAAACAGGTTAGTTACATTGGTCAGGGCGATCAACACCAGCACCGCGGCTGAAAATAACAAGCTTAGAGCCAGAGTGTCGCTCTCTGCGATGATCCTGCTGCGTAGCGGTGTAAAGCGGGCACCAATGGCAGTGTCGGGTGCCACATTGTCACGAGACTGATATAAGGCATCGATTTGTTCGCCAAGCGAATGGTTCGCCTGTTCAGGGTTTACGCCCGGCTTAAAACGAGCAATCCCATTAAACTGACTGCTGATACTGTTCCAGTGACTAGTGGTGCTAAGCGCCTCAGGAAAACTGCTAAATCCGCTGATGGCAAAGCTTCTGAAAATTTCAGGCACTTCAAAGTCAGCGGCAGTCACCCCGACGATTTCGTAGGCAACCCGGTTGAGCTGGGTGAAGGACCCGATAACCTCAGGATCGGCGTTAAACTTGTCCTGCCAGGCCTGATAGCTCAGCACGAGTACCTTTTGTTCATCGCTTACGCTTTCATTGCTGTTCAGCGCGCGACCCAGATGCATAGGGACGCCCAGCAAAGAGAAGAACTCCGGAGAGACACGGAGAATATCAACCGTGGGGCGTTGGTCCACATCCATCAGACGCGGTGATGTCAGATGTAGCATCGCCATTTCATCAATAAACTGCTGATCCTGATGGATCAGAAACTGAGTGGGTAACATCTGAAAGCCATACTGGGTTTCGCCATTAATGGTTTCACTTTGGTCGGTGACCCATAAGGTGTCGGCGTTAGGGTAGGGCAGGGGTTTGGTTAGTAACCTGTGATTGATATTGATCACCACACACAGCGCAGCAAGCGTGAGCGCAAGTGTGAGGATCACTGTAAGACTAAAGCCGGGCAACTTTTTCAGGTTGGAGGCGGCCAGTTTAAGTTCTTCTTTGATCATCCCACCATCTCCAGATTGACCTCGTCGACCATCACCCCGTCAAGCAAAAACAGCTTACGACCAGCCATATCAGCATATCTGGGGTCGTGCGTTACCATACACATGGTGGTGCCTTGTGCATTTAAGTCGTGCAGCATCTGCATAACGGCATCGCCATTTTTTGAGTCCAGGTTTCCGGTGGGCTCATCAATGAGCAGAATATCAGGCTTGTTAACCAGTGCTCGGGCAATGGCAATGCGCTGCTGCTGACCACCGGAGAGTTGATTGGGTTGATGATCTACCCTGTGGGTCATTTGCACCAGTTCCAGGCACTGCATAACGCGTTCTTTAAGTTGTGAGCCGCTTAAAGGCTGTTCACTGTACTTAACAGGCAGTGCCAGATTGTCGAACACATTCAGCTCATCAATCAGGTTAAATGACTGAAAGACAAAGCCAATGTGCTTGTTTCTTAAAGTAGCACGCTGGTTGACACTGAGCTGGCTGACATCATTACCGGCAATCTGATAGCGACCGCCAGTCGGCGTGTCCAGCAGACCCAAAATATTGAGCAGTGTCGACTTACCACATCCAGATGGGCCTGAGATAGAGACATACTCACCTTCGTTAATACGCAGGTTTACGCCCCGTAAGGCTTGTGTTTCTAAGCCACTGAGCAGGAAGTGTTTGGTGATATCTGTGAGTTCAATAACGCATTGGTTGTTCATTGTTGTTTCCTTATTTACTCAGGTACACGACCGGCTCGTCCCGATAGGATGCCATATCCGACAGAATAAAGCGCTGCTCTGGCTGTGCGCCGGATAGCAACTGAATATACTGTGCGGTCTGGGCGCCATAGTGTACCTCAATGGCGTGTGCTTGTTGGGTATTGGGTTCGATACGATACAAAGTGGCAGTGCTGAAAGCCTTGGCACCAACGGGTTTGTCGATATACAGCGCATCCTTAAGGGTGCTGATATGTATAGTTCCTTCAATGTTTAGCTCGGGCCGGGCGCTGTCGGGCAGCTCGGCAGGCAGGGCCACTTCGACTTCAATATTGCCGTTTTGCACCATAGGGTTGATCCGCGAGACAGTGCCAGCAATAAAGTCGGCACGGGTATTCACTTGTACCGACTGCTCAAGTTTAATTTGTTCAGCATAGGCCTGCGGGATTTGCAGCTGAGCATATAAATCTTTGGTGCTGCCAACCAGCACAAGTTGCGCGCCCAGCGGCACACTTTGCCCCAGTTCCACATGGAGTTGTTGCACAACGCCAGTGATTCCCGCACGCACAGTCAGTTGGTCTACCCGGTGCTGAATTAACTGATATGCCTCTTCGGCGGCTTCTATATCGGAGTTGGCCAGTTGTAAATTGGCTTGATGTAAGGTTTTAAGCTGAGCGATACGGCGCTGTTCGATATCAATGCGCCGCTTAAGTTGGCGGTGCTCCAGTACGGTGCGCTGATAATCCAGCTTAGACACGGCACCATCTTCAACCAGCCCAGCCTGCGCAGAGACCTCGAGTTCAGCACTTTCCAGTTCAGACTTTAAGATCTCCAGGCTGGCTTGATGCGACAGCATTTCCCGCTGTTGATTAATATCGGATTGTAAATACTGATCTTTGGCCTGTTGAAGTGCTCGTTTTGCATCTTTAAGCGACTGGGAAAGGCTGGCATCCTTTAGCTTCATAATCACGCTGCTGGGCGTGACCTCAGTACCCGGACGCAGCAAAATCTCCTCAACCGTGGCCTCACTGGCCGCACTGACCAGACGCGGCGTGCGCGACTTAAGTTGACCAAACCCCGCCACTGAAATAGTCAAATCGCCTTGCGTGACTGTACCAATCCAGGCATTCTCTGCGGGCAAAGACGCCTGCGCAGCTGGCTGAGCAACCATCCAGCCAGTCACAATGATGACCAAAGCGATGCCACCCAGCCACAACCAGTTGACTTTTATGTTATTTTTCTGTTCGACCTGTATGTCCATACCATTTCCTCTGTGGGCATTTGGGGATAGGCATTACAAGTCATATGCCAATTTTTAACTTATTGTATTTTATGGTTTTGTGTGTTTTTTGAGTGTAGGGGAGGCGTAGCAATTTGTGGATTTGAAATTGCGATTTTTGGAAATGGGAGAAGAAGTCTGGGTGACATTCATTGGTTTTGTACCTCTCTGATAAACTGCAACAGTTCTTGAGTAGAATTTACACGTACAGCTTAACGGGGGCTAAATTCGGCCAGGTTAATAACGAAGGTAAATCGGCAGTCACCTAAAAGTTGGTGCGCTTCCAAGTTGGAATCTCATGTATCCGTCATTTTGATGCTAAATATATACTTAGGAATTAGTTAGAACTTGGGTTTAGAGGGCAATCATGATTGAAAGTGCGAAGGAGTTTGTCAGGCTTAGAATGAGTGAGAAACAAGAAGAATATACTCGTGCGGCACATGACGAGGCCTCGCTCGAAGTGTGGATTAAAGTTATTGAAAACTATCCTGATATGACCGTTTGGGTGGCACAAAATAAAACAGTACCCTGCGAGATACTTGAAATGCTTGCCGATCATCCTGAAAATCGGGTACGCATCATGGTTGCGAGAAAAAATAAACTCAAAGAGTCGCTTATGCTCAAGCTAGCAGTCGATTCAGACGAGGCTGTCCGCATGTCTATCGCGCGACATAAAAAAGCGACACTGAAGGTGCTCACCTTGCTCCTTAACGACACATGGAGTGAAATTTCTGATAAAGCATCGGAGAGAATTCATAATGGTAGCCACAAGTGATAGAGCATAAGTGAAATTTGTATTATGTAGGGGTGATGCTGAAAACACAGCAAAAGCCATTATGTGTACCTTAACAATATTCATCTTAACTGTTGTAAGCTCATTAACCGTGAACTTGTGCGGAGGGACATTCACTCAGAATCGACTCGGGTCGGGCTCTTGCTCATTTGCACAAAAAGAATTCAATGGCTTTGCTTCACCTTTTCAGTTTCAAATAGAAGCATTAGCTGTAGCTTGGTTGCTCGTTATTTTAACTCTGATAGTTGTAGGCTGGTTTGCTTATTATAAACTGTGTGGCGAATGTAGCTCCAAAGTTACTTCTCAGTGCTTTAATTGTTCCATCGACTATTGGTTGGGGGTTTTTGTGCCTCTTAGGGCTTATGGTATTTGGTCATTCAGCTCTGGAAAGTTTCACAGCCCTGGTGATGAGTGCTCTGGCTTTAACTGGATTGGTCACTCTCGTGTGTGGTGCTGTATCCATTGTGAAATTTCCGAATGTCACGAAAGTGACACTCGTGTCGTTTTTTGTTGGCCTAGCCGCTTTAATTGTCGGCGGTTTCTTTGGCTTTTTTAGTTTTCTGTACGCCTTATCGTTAGCTTCTCTGGTTTGGGCCGGGATTATCTTGATAGGCCAATACAAAAAACTACGCAGCTGATAAATAACTCATTGGAATTATTTACACAATTATAAATACAAACTGCCTGGTATGGATGTCTGATGAATTTTCCGTATCTGATGAATTTATTTTGATTTCTCCCATCTGGTATGTAATTGAGGGCAGTTTTTTCTGATCATATCGTCCACGATGGTGTTGTTATTTAGTTAGCTTTTGGCGAAATAAATTAGATCAAATAATGCCGTTCGTGTCCATCACATTGATTTTGAATATCTTGGGGCTCCCCAGGCAACGGTGTTGGGTGTGTTAAAGAAAAGAAAGAGCGAAATGCGAAAATGAAGGGAGTACTGGGAACAGAGGGGGATCACAGACACCCAGCGTTACGGGGATCACAGACACCCTGCGTTACGGGGATCACAGACACCGGGGCAGGTTCAACTTGCGAGGGATCACAGACAGGAGAGAACATAGACACCCAGCATTACCAGGACAAAGAACATAGCAGCAGCTAGTAGCAGCGGTTCTGTATTGATGGGGCGAGAACTATGTCGAATAAAAAGGTGCGAAACCCGAGAGGCGCCTTCATGGATGGGGAGTTTTTGCTAAAAAATAAGTTAGTTCAACCTTTAGGCACGGCCAAGTGCTGCCTGTGTGCGACAGTCATCACTTGAAGTTAGGATAATGGTAAGTCTAACCCAATAATTGTTCACAATTAGATAGATTAGGACGTCGCCTTTTCTGCAGATGTGCACAGTATTCATTCATAGCATGACGCCTGCCGACTGCACCATGGAAAACTCTGGTAAATTGCGTGGTGAGTTTTAGCCAGTTTTCGGGCTCAATTTGCAATCTGGCGAGGATAGGCTGGACTTCGCTGATGTGACCTCGTTTGTCAGCTCGGATGCATCGGCCTGTGAGCTCGACCAG
>NZ_JAMXSF010000026.1 GCF_024124545.1 Pseudoalteromonas sp. XMcav2-N | reverse complement strand
GTAACCAACAAACAGATTCAAGAAATAGAGCATAATTTAAACTCAAGGCCCAGGAGGTGCCTTGATTACAAAACTCCATTTGAAATCTATAATGAAAAAGTTGGTGCACTTCCAAGTTGAACCTGCCGGTTTGACTTTGAAAATGAGTGCCTCCTAAGTGGTTGAAATTTAAGGTTCACATGAATAAAAAAGCGTAAGAAATAATACAGAAATAACACAGACACCCACTCCAAAACTTATCTGCCACTGGGTGTCTGCGTATTTTCTCAGATGTAGAACAGTTTTTGATTGGGTGTCCGTGCTATTTTATCCCTGGTGCGTTGGGCAAGGCGTAAGTTTAAGGCCCTGCGCAGACACAAAACCCGAGCCTCGAAGTTTCTCGAAGGGATAGCAAAGAAAAACCCGAGGTTGTTTGCCCATTGGGGGGCAGGAATGGCAGGAGCGTTTGCTTGATGGGAGCGGTATGAATTGAGAGGTTCACGTACCGTTCTGCGAGAGGCTGCGGGGGAGGTTCCCGCGGCCTAATCACCACAGTCTTCATTGGTGTCTGGATGTGGCAATGAATGAAGATGGTTGCCGTATACGCCGCGACGGTGCAGCAGAAGTGTTTGCTGGTGTAAGACATATTGCATTGAATTTATTAAAGAAAGAGACATCCTTTAACAAAGGTGTTCGCGCTAAACAGCTAAAAGCCGCTAGAAACGAGTGCTATCCAGAAAGGGTATTGAATAGCAAGTGATTTTTCATGCTCTTGCCCTGGATGGTTACCAGATTGAATTGCTTGCATGGTATATAAATACTCCTTTTGCTATGCAAGCTGTAAAACACAGCAATTAGTGCGCCAAGGTATAGATCTTTATAAATTTTTATAAAATGAGCGTTGGTACACGGATAAAATGTATGGCTAATGTATGAATACGTATCGAAACCAAAATTGAGATGGATATTTATGAAAAACCGGATTATTTTAGATCCGATGGAATAATTAATTGTTACCCTTTGCTGTTAATCCTCGTTGGTCATGATGCCAAATCTGAGCAAAAGCAAGCTTTCGTGTGGTTAGCTATCAAATAGTAGAAATGGGATGAAATATGTATGCTGACAAAGGGCACCGCAAGGATAACAAACACAAAGCGGGTGCAAATTCATTAGCTCAAAAGAAAAGTGATGTTAAGCGCGGTTTTGCGCTTGTGGATAATCGTGCAAAAATAGCAGCGCTAGGACCAACGTCACAAAACTCAGGCAATCCGCCGTTACAACAAAAACAGGTCTCAAACAACAGGACTGGTTTACCTGATGACTTGAAGCTTGGGATTGAACGCATGTCGGGTTATTCAATGGATGACGTTCGAGTCCATTACAATTCCGACAAGCCCGCTCAACTGCAAGCGCACGCCTATGCTCAGGGCAATGATATACACATCGCGTCGGGACAGCATAGCCATCTGGCCCATGAAGCATGGCACGTAGTACAGCAAAAGCAGGGGCGTGTAAAACCAACCACACAGCTGAAATCTGAACAGGGCAGCGGTGTTAGCATAAATACCGACAGCGCACTGGAAGCCGAAGCCGATGTTATGGGCGCAAAGGCAGTGCAATTGGCACATCATCAAATATGGCCTACTGGCGAAGGTGCAGTTCAAAAAAACACTTTCAGCGGCTCGGTCCTGCAAGGAGCATTCACTTATGCTGCTGCGGTATCGTTAGATAGAGCGAATAAAGCGCAGGATACCCGAACGCATGATCTGCAGGTTGACCGCATAGTGTTACCAGAATCTTTTCGTCCTCCAACACAGTACGGCGATACTCAGCAGGCTCACTCTGTTAGCTGGACGTTGCTTAAACGTGGTTACACCAATGTAAAGAACTTAGGTCTGAATGATTTTATCGATCACTATTTAATACATGACTGGCAAGCGTTGCGAACGCAACAGAGCCACATGAATCCAGGACTTGGCAGTAACGCTTATAAAGAACTAAATCGATATTTGGCAATCTATAACAATAATTATTTCAATAACCTGAAGCAGGACAACGAGTCATCGCTGGAAATTCACAATAAGATTAGACGAGCCATATCTGATTATTTTGTTGCATTGCAGCTGGCGCCTTTGTCTACTCATACAGGCTACATGGTCGATTTAGCCGGCGGCCAATTAATTGACCACCGACCAGTGTCGCACGGTGAACCTGCAGCCAATAAAAAACTCAGCAAGATTGAAGACGCGTTGGATCAGTTTTCAATGTACACAGTTGATCAAAAAAATGAGGTAGTTAATAAAGCGAAAGCATACTGGGATACCGGCGTAGGCAAAAGTGGCGGTATCAATGACCCAGGCGCCATAAATATAATCGCTCAAAAGTATGAAACGGCATTTGCACGCGCTTATCCAAAGATTTGGAGCTTATATAGCGCCGATATCAAAGCTAACGTACTGGCACCTGAAGAGGCCGCAGCACAAACTGTTGTGGGAAATTCCCCGGCACTGGCCAACGATCCCGCTGCAATTAAAGTAACAGATCAGGCTTTGGCAACTAAACCAGTTGCTTTTCATGCGCAGGTACACATTAGTGATATTCGTGCTGCAAATGCCCAGCCTGCTAAATTGTCTGTTAATGAACTCGCGATTGCGTCAATTTATTTGCCTGATGATCGACCCTTAACTCAGTACGGAGATGAGGGGCAGAAATCACACACTGTTGCATGGACCTTGACTTTAAAAGCCATCACTAAAGCGGGTTATCACGCTAACTTGAAGTCGTTTCTTTTGTATATGGAGCATCGTTGGCAGGCGTTGGCAGCACAAGATTGGGCGGACATAACAACAAAAGATAAATACGGAACATCAGGTTCATCGAAAAAAGTGAATAGGCAAAGAATTGCTTTGCTGCACAATTTAATTGCTCCCGCCATACAGGAACTGAATACCGTTGTGGGTAACGTTCAAAAGTCTGAATTAGAATGGACCCAATTGCTTCAAAATACACTTTCTCAATATGTTGAAGTGTATGCCAGTGCACCATTGACAACATATAAAGATGGGCAGGCTACCGGGCATGGAGAGCCTGATGCAAATGAACACCTCGGGGATTTGGAAGGAAACATTGGCGGACACATAAGTACAGACAAATGGAACAATAAATTCAAAAGTGAGTTTGTCTCCGGCCAGTATTGGAACAACCCCACCTTCGGCGGCGATACTGATGATATGCAAACCATTTACGCGAAATTAGCCAACAATACACCACTGAGCGGCGCTGAAGAAGCGCGCAAAAATATGATACTTGTAAGACAACTAGCGCAGAAATATCTGGATATAAAATGGAACGCTTTTATGAAACCAGGATCCGGTGCGGTAGTAAGAGCCGAGACAGATATGACGGCTGTATTACGCGAATGGGAAACGTCTTTTAAAGAAGCATATCCGAACATTTGGAGGCAATATCGAGGGATTGTAATGGAAACGGTGAACAAATACGCACTTTCTGAGTCAATTAAAGCCAGAAATGGCACCAAGGTAGATATGTCTGCCTGGATGGAACCTCATCATGCGAATGATGGGTTGAGGGATGCGCAAAATGGTGACACCGATCAAAACGGTTCAAATTCTTACAACGCCGCAAAACAAGATTATCATGATGGTGTGGTATCGATTCGTGGTGGCAATCAGGCACAGGACGGTAGTGCCGCATTCAATCAGGCAAAACAAGATTATCATGAAGGGGTAGTATCAATTCGTGGTGGCAATCAGACGCGGGACGGCTGTGCCGCGTTCAATCAGGCAAAACAAGATTACCATGAAGGCGTGGTATCAATTCGTGGTGGCAATCAGACGCAGGACGGTAGTGCCGCGTTCAATCAGGCAAAACAAGATTATCATGATGGTGTGGTATCGATTCGTGGTGGCAATCAGACACAGGACGGTAGTGCCGCATTCAATCAGGCAAAACAAGATTATCATGAAGGGGTAGTATCAATTCGTGGTGGCAATCAGACGCGGGACGGCAGTGCCGCGTTCAATCAGGCAAAACAAGATTACCATGAAGGCGTGGTATCAATTCGTGGTGGCAATCAGACGCAGGACGGTAGTGCCGCGTTCAATCAGGCAAAACAAGATTATCATGATGGTGTGGTATCGATTCGTGGTGGCAATCAGACGCAGGACGGTAGTGCTGCGTTCAATCAGGCAAAACAAGATTACCATGAAGGGTTGGTATCGATTCGTGGTGGCAATCAGACACAGGACGGCAGTGCCGCGTTCAATCAGGCAAAACAAGATTATCATGAAGGGGTAGTATCAATTCAGGGCGGTGATCATACCCAAAATGGTCCTTCTGCATTCAATCAGGCTAAGGTGGACTTTTTAGCCAATATCCATTAATAAATAGGTCTTTACCAAGAATTGTCACACTTTCTCTTTTTACAGATTAACCCAATTAAAAGAGACATCCATTCAAAACCAGCGATCAGTTGAGGTAGAAAAACAAGCTGATTAAAACAGTGAATGGTGACAATTAACTTGAAAATCACCGATCTCGTCAGACACCAAGAGAGCTCAGGCGATTAATTCGCGCTTCAAGTTCTTGAATTTTCTGCTGCTCAGACATTAAAGCCTTGGACTAAGGTGTTTCACCACCAAGGTAGCGGCTTCCCAATTTAATTCCTGTGTAAAAGTACGACGTTTTCTGGTCATAGACACCTCTCATTGAATGGTAATAATGCCACTTAAATTAGTGTCCGGTTTTATTGAATCACAACATTTGGACTTTATCTTACAATCAGCTAAGAGCGAAAAGCAGACCTTGGTATTACGATTGATTACTTTTTCCAAACATTCAAATAAAAGCCTCATATGTAAAAACTTATAAGTGGGGCTTTGTGTTTATGTTGTTTTTAATTTAACATATGATATTGCAAATAAAAATACTATTTAGGGAAATATCTAGCTTTATGAGCAAAACAATACCTTTAATTTTCTTGCTGATAGGTCTACTTTTACTATCTGTAAGTGTTTCTGCTTTCAAATCAGATATTGAGCCTTTTACGAGTAAAGCCAAGAATGCAGCACCTAATCATTCGGTCTGGCAAACACAAGGTTATGGTTACATATTAGAAGTCATCGGAGAAGATATACGTTTTTACGATATTACAAAAAACCATTGCATACTCAATAATGTCGAAACAGGTGAATATCCAAGTCGTAACTTGATTGTAGAGGGTGACTCTGCTGAATTAAATTGGTATACGGCACATCCTGTAAAACTAAAAAGGTTGAGCCGTTTACCGACATTATGTAAAAAAAGCTTGCAGTCTAATGCAGGAACTAAAAATACAAAGTTCTCAGCCCCAGAAGTATTTGATATTTTTTGGTTTACCTTTGCAGAACACTTTGCATTTAACGATGAGCTTAACTGGAACTGGCATACCAACTATAAAACTTGGCGAAATAAAATTTCAAATAGTACGAGCGAATCAGCATTGGCTGAAGTAATTGAGGAACTTATAGATGAACTAGGGGACGCTCATGCGTATGTAGAATCAGATGATGACAGCTTCTTTACTATGAACAATATTAAATGGGAGCAGTTCAGAAGTAGGGTTATTGATGAAAGGTTTTCACAACAAACTGAATTTTCATCCTTGCGTGATTTTTATCAAGCACTGAATGAAAAACGCAACAACATAATTTCAAGCTATTTTGACAATCAGCATCTTCCACAGCAATTAAACCGCAGCTTACTTTGGGCTTCATTCCCTCATGAAATACGCTACTTAAGTATTGATGATATGAGTGAATATACTGCTGAAAAAACTGTTCAAGCGGATATAAAAGAAGTAGACAGAGCGATGCAGCATATTATGCCTATGCTCACGAATGCCAAAGGTTTAGTGATCGATTTACGCTGGAATAGTGGTGGATACGACATTGTTTCACAAAGAATATTGTCCTATTTTATTGATAAACCACTACATATCGGCAGTAAATCGTACCGAACTGAAAGTGGTTTTAGCAACCCTGAAAATATTATTGTTTATCCCGCAACGTTTGACCGTTACCTAGGGCCCATTGTAGTGCTTACCAGTGGTATAACCATGAGTGCTGCTGAATCATTTTTACTTGGTCTTGCTGCCAGAGAACAAGTTACCATCATTGGAGAGCCATCTAATGGCGGTTTTAGTGATTCACTTCCTAAGCAGCTCCCAAATGGCTGGTCTTTTACTTTATCTAATGAACGTTATTTTGACCATAAAGGCGAGAGTTATGAATATCGTGGTTACCCAGTAGATAAGAACTTTGAATATTTAAACGACGCTGATTTAAAGGCTGAAAAAGATAGTGCACTCATTGAAGCAATGAAAATTCTTAAATAAAGCTTTTACTGAAGTGAGTATTTTAATTGCACTGTCGGCTGAATATTAATTAAAAACAAGGAAAAATACGTAGAGAAATACGTAGAAGAAATACGTAGACATCCAGCTTTGCCTGTTCCTTTATTGGGTGTTTGGTGAATGAATGCGAGCGCGAAGTTGAGTAAAGAAGCGATAAACTGCAGAGTCGGAACTCATTGATGAGCAGTTTCAGCTCGAACAGTAGTTATTGGGTATTTTGGGGCACAGATAAGCGCTGCCAGAGTGCGACAGTCATAATTTGAGCTCAAGGTAAAGAATACTACCCTAATAAGCGCTTACAATTAGCCAGATTGGGGCGTCGCTTTTTTTGCAGGTGTTCACAGTATTCAGTCAAGACTCGCTGTCTGCCGACTGCACTGTGGAACACTTTGGTAAATTGCGTGGTGAGCTTTAGCCAGTTTTCAGGCTCGATTTGCAGTCGAGCGAGAATAGGCTGGGCATCGCAGATATGACCTCGTTTGTCAGCTCGGATGCATCGTCCTGTGAGTTCAACCAGCTCAATATAGTATTCAAGCTCAAAGGGCAGACCTTTGGGCATGTGTTGTCTTGGGTTCCCGGCAAAGCGCTGTAGGCTCTTGGGCTGCTTTCCGTTATGAACATGTTCAATACGCTTTTTAATGCTGGTGAACTCAGAAGTCTCAGGTGTGCTGGCCATTTTGGCTCGTATAGGATTGAGGTCAACGTAGGCCATACAGGCGGCTAGTGCGGCTTCATCGAGCAATGCTTGAGACTTAAACCTGCCTTCCCAGAATCGGCCTTTGCAGCCATCTTCTTTATTGGCACGCCGGGCAATGTCTTCGTTGAGTACGCGCATAAACCAGCTAATGCTCGCCAGCCGTTCGCGATATTTGTTGAGAATATCGTCGAGCATCATACGCTCGGACGGATTAAGTTTGTTATTTTCAACGAACTTGTGCGTCAGCCAATTTCCCTTGAATAGCTTATGCCAACGAATAACAATGGCTTTGTCGGTCAATCGATTGGCTTTTTTATCATCTACATACAAAACGATGTGAGTATGGTTACTCATCACAGCGTAAGCGCAGATATCAATGCAGAAAATGGATGCAAGCAGGAGTAGCTTTTCTTCAACCCATTCACGGCGGTGTTCATAAGACCGGCCTGTTAATGGGTCTTTACCACATAGAAAGGCTCTCCTGACGCAGCGAGAGGTGCAATGATAGTATTTTGTGTCAACTAAACTGACCAGGCTTTTCCGTGCCGCTGGCATTTGTTTCGTCCTTATCCTTGGAGCAGATTTCAAGCATAGATGATGGAAGTATGGCTGACAAATTTTGGAGTGGGTGTCTACCAGACTCATATTTCCGTGCCGCTGGCATTTGTTTCGTCCTTATCCTTGGAGCAGATTTCAAGCATAGATGGTGGAAGTATGGTTGACAAATTTTGGAGTGGGTGTCTGCCAGACTCGCTGCCAGACTCGACTACCGGACTCATACTAAAAATTCCTAATAGCAAGGCGTTTGGTGCCTAAGTTAATTTTCCATTTAAACCTTTTATTGAATTTTATCGTCTAAAAAAGGATTTCAATGATCTAAAAAGGAAAACGATGAACCGATCAATAACCCAAACTATATCAATAATATTGGCCATTTCATTAATGGCAGCTCTGGCCTCTTGTAAAAGTCATGACGCAACTAATTTTGAATCAAACACGAAACATGAACTCATAGAATTTATTGATGGAAATGTAGGGCAGGTCGTATCAATTTCTGTTGTAAACGCAGAAAATACTTACCAGTATCATTTTGGGACGTTAAGTAATGGTGATACGCCTAACAACCAAACAATATATGAACTAGGCTCTTTAACCAAAACTTATACGGGGCTAGTGGTTGCTGAGGCTATTCTTGAAGGGAAAGTTGAGCTAGACAAAGATATCCGCCATTACCTCAAAGGTAACGAATACAAAAATTTGGAGCTGTCTAACCAATATATAACATTACAACACCTCTTGACTCATACTAGTGGGCTCCCAAGAGATTTTGCTGTCAGTCGCGAAGATATTGAGCAAGGCAGATATTTTGAAAAAATATCAAAATACTCCACAGACGACTACTTTGATGATCTTAAAAAAGTGAAGCTTAGCTCTACACCTGGTGAGGACTATCTATATTCAAGCGTTGGTACTAATTTAGTTGGATATATTCTGGAATCAGTTTACCAAAAACCTTTTGAATTGCTGGTTTCTGAAAAGATCACGAGTAAGTCTGGAGAGCGAGGCACGAAATTCAGACGTACAAATTTCGAGGTAAGTGAAGTTACTGTAGGTACAGATGGAAATGGCAATCAAATGCCTTTGGCTAGTGCATATTGGTTTGCTAGTGGAGGATTAACTTCAGACGTTGATTCTGTCACGCGTTATATGCAACACCAATTATCCTCAGAGCCAGAGGTGGCCATTTCTCATCAAATTTTGGATGAGAGTTGGACAGGTCATGGCTCGGCATTTTATTGGTACACAACTAAAGATGATTCAAATGAACTAATGCTCTATCAAAGTGGCGGCTCAATGGGCACATCTAGTTGGCTGGCCATTTATCCAAGTAAAAATGTTGGTATTTTCATCGTAACAAATGTAGCAGGGGACAATACTCAACCAAAGTTAGAAGTTATTTCAGATAAGGTTTTTGACTATTTGATGGCATATAACAAAGCCTCAAAGTCGGATGCGTAACAGTAGGCATAGTTCCGCTCCGCTGCATACTTGGAGGTAGTGTCGTGGCTTAGTGATATTGGCCACCCCAAAAAACACAAACATCCATTGTAATCTGTTCCTTTCATGGCGCGGCAGGTTCAATTGAAAGTGCACCTGCCTGCATTCGGAAGCTGACTTTAGGAATGAGTGTTTCCCTAACGTCAGGATTGGGTGTCTCTCGAACGCTCCTTCCGGAATGAGTGTTTCCCTAACGTCAGGATTGGGTGTCTCTCGAACGCTCCAGGGTGTCTCTCGAACGCTCCTTCCCAAACGAGTGTCTCTCGAATGTCCTAAATCCGTGGTAAAGTCTCTGAAGTTAAAGAAATATGTTGCATCAGTATCAACCCGTGAAGGATTTTTACCTGAGATGACATTCAAGCATGTCAAAAAAGAAATCACGGTTATGGTTGCAAAAATTCAGGGGTAAACTGATTAAAGGAGTTAGGGTAGATGGTAGCGAAAACGTTTCTATCATTTGTGCTATTGGGTCTCATGGCCTCACAGTCTTGCGCAGAGGAAGCTAATGTTCTTCCCGATGCCTTTGACTTGATATATGAATGTGGTGACAGTGACTTTCGTGGCAGCCTTCAGAGCCATCATACCGTTCTCGAATCGATAGAGGGAGTCGAAGCTTTTTTGAAGCTCAAATTACCAGTGTGGGCGTTTTCACTTGTTAGTGAGGTCGCCGACAGGTCTTATGATAAATACCTTAGGCGAGATGTGTCTATTGACTTGATTGAGTCTGCGCGCGTTTACTTCTTAGAAACTTTGCGCATGGAGCTGGTTAATCGAGCTAAGAGCAAGGGGCTGAAAGTGGGAGACTGTGGAATGGAAATTGCCGACGTTATAGATGGAATAAATCGTGATAAGGTATACCTGCTTCATCATAATAGTTTTCACAATTTTTTTATACGGGCGAATATCCCATCAGAAGTTGTGAACAATGAAGATGCCTCGTTTCTTTTGGTGTTAATGGCTATGCCTCAGGCTAATGCGGCATCTGGGGTGTGTAAAACTTACAGTCAATTGGGAGCAAGAGGAACTTCTCACTTTACCTACTGTAATTAACCTTACACTCAATTCCGGTAACACCTCAAAACCCCAAAAGAAAGACATGGACACATAATGTTAGTACCTCAGGAGTAGGGGTCTCCAGTTTTTATTTTGCAACTGAGTTACAACCCTGATGTAAATGCTTGCGGTATTAACTCTTCATTCGAACTCATCTAAATGTTTACGTACACGCCAACCTGCAAAACAACTTTTGCCAAATCAATACCGTTCACTGTATTATTGTCTATAACTATCTGACTCCAATCTTAAAAGCTGACCAGTAATGCATAGCAGGAAGGAGGGAGTCGAATTATCTGTTAGCCAAAAAAGGAAAATTTTTAACAATGCACATTATCTTAGGTTTGCTCGGAGCAATCATTACAATTTTAATTCTGGCTAATCGACTCAACGATTCTGGAATTGATTTGGGCTGGCTTAATCCTTTTTCATGGCACCGCCGCAGGACTTTTCGCAAAAACCACGATCTTAACCCTGTTTTCAAACTGGACTCTCCGTTGGATGTTGCTGGTTTGCTGGTAACAGGGGTTGCAAAAGTGGATGGAGATATTACAGCGACTCAAAAGTTGGCAATCCTTGAGGTGTTTGAGCAAGAGTTTCACCTTAGCCCTGGGGAAGCAAAAGATATGCTCACCTCCAGTGTGTATCTTATAGGCAATGGTCAGGAGTTTTTCTCAAACCCAGCAAGAAGTTTGGAGAGGGCTTATGACCAATTCAAACCAAATCAGGTAGATTCCATAAAAGATCTTTTACAGAGAGTTGCTGATATTGACGGTTCGCCATCTGGTAAGCAAGCTGAGTACATGAAAAAAGTTCTGAAGGGATTACCTACTGTGCGTCCATCCAAATGGTAGGGCTGCGAGATAGCGGCTTTTCGCTATCTCGTGTGCTCTTTTCCTCATTTTAGCATTTCGAATGCTTGAACCGTCCGTTTTGAATGTGTTGCTCTGACATTAATGAGCAACTCCACTCAACCCAATACAGCTCATTCGTAGATTAGCAAAGCCAGCGTTTTAGTCAGGTTATCGTTGTTTTAGTGATCCAGTATTCAAGCTTTTCGGCAACTTTGGCAGATTCTATGGGCTTGGTTATGTAATCATCCATACCTGCATCCAGGCATTTTTGTTTGTCGCCTTGCATGGCATTGGCAGTCATGGCGATGATGGGAATATCTGCCTGAAGACTTCCAGCCTGTGCCGAACGTATACAGCGGGTTGCCTCATAGCCATCCATTTTCGGCATCTGGCAGTCCATCAGTACAATAGTGTATGGAGTTGAGTCATCAGCATCGCGCAATTTATCTAATGCTTCATACCCGTTTTCGGCAATGTCAGTTGATACCCCTAAATGCTCTAAGATCCTCACAGCTACAATCTGATTTACTTTATTGTCTTCAACAAGCAAAACGCGGGTGTTTTTTGCCCAGCAAGGGGCTGAGATATCGCTATCAGTAAGGTTATTTTGAATGGCTGAAGTGTCAGGAACAGCCTCAGTATTGGCCTTTACGGTAGACAACGCCTTGATGAGGTCGCTTTGAGTTGCTGGTTTGGTGAAGTATCCGTCCAGCTGTTCTGAGCTGGATTCGATGGCTTCGAACTGTTCATCAAGCAGCGTCATCATGATCAATTTTAATCGGCTATGTTCAGCGTTTCTCCGTATCTCACAGGCCATCAGCTCGCTACTCATGGTTGGAAGTGAGCGGTTAAAAAAGACAATATCTATGGTGTTTTCCGCCAGTATTTGCAGTGCAATTTCTGCGTTCTTTGCCACACTCACCTTAACCTGCCAAAGTTCAAGTTGCTTTTTGATGGCTTGATTACTGGATGTGTCCGGGTCAACTAACAGCGCACGAATATTCATAGAATCAAATGCCGGCGCACTCTGCTGAGGCTGGTCGCTTTTGGATACCAGACAAGTAAATTCAAAGCTGCTACCAATACCCACTTTACTAGAAACGTAAACATCTCCCCCTAACAGCTGGCAAAGTCTTTTCGTTATGCTCAGCCCAAGCCCGGTACCGCCATATTTTCTGGTGGTTGACGCATCAACCTGAGTGAAGGAATCGAACAGGCTCGAGAGCATGGCTTCTGGAATGCCTATCCCGGTGTCCTGGATCTGACAACTGAGAGTGTACTGGCCATCACTGGCTGACGGGTTAAGTGAGGCAGAGATGATAATTTCGCCTTCCTCTGTAAATTTAATGGCGTTACTGAGGATATTAGCTGCAATTTGCCTGATCCTGCCAGGGTCGGAATTAATAGTGTTTACGTCAATGCCCGTCAGATCCAAAACAAGGCCGATCCCCTTTGTTTGTGCTGCAAGAGCCATGGATTCTGCAAGCTGTTCAAACAGCTGCCTGACATCAAAGTCAATGAATTCCAGCTCCAGTTTATCGGCCTCAATTTTTGAAAAATCCAGAATGTCGTTAATGAGGCTGAGTAAGGAGTGCGCACTGTTGCTGGCAATTCCCACAGAATGTTCCTGCTCGGGTGTTAACTCGCTGTGTTTAAGTAGCTCCAACATACCCAGTACGCCATTCATGGGGGTTCTGATCTCGTGACTCATGTTGGCCAAAAACTCAGATTTAAGCCGGGTGGCTTCTTCCGCTTTTTTCAGTGCTGCCTCAAGCTCCGTGGCTTGCGACTTTAATGAGGCGGTTTTCTCAGAGACCTGCTCCTCAAGCTGGATCACAAACAGCTTCTGGCGGTCTATCTCAGCTTTTTGAAATCTGGTACGTAAGTAGATCACGCTAAAGATAACCAGTGCGCACGCCAATGCATACAAAGTGTAAGCCCACCAAGTTTTCCACGGAGGCGGGGACACGTGCAGGTTAACAGACAGAATGCTTGAGCCCCATTCACCACGGCTGTTGGTTGCTTTTATCTGAAAGGTATAATGCCCGCCATCTAAGTTAGTGAAAGTTGCGCTATTACGGTTGCCTATTTCTATCCAGTTGTCATCGTAACCTTCAAGCTTATAGGCATACAAATTCTTATTAGGTGAAACAAAGTCCAGGACTGAAAATTCCAGAGAAAAAATGTCATCGAGGTATGTAAGATAAATATCAGTCACATAGGAATAGGGTTTATCCAGCTTAACGGGCTGCCCCATTTTGTTAAAACCGGTCAGGATCAGCGCAGGATCTTTTTGGTTAGCCTGCAAAGGGCGTGTACTGAAATATTCAATGCCACGCTGACTGCTGGTAAATAAGAGATCGTGCCTACCTTTTACCAGGCTATCCGGATAATAGTTTAGCCCGAGCAGTCCATTGTGGCTGTCAAAATTAGTGACTTTACCATCTGCTGGAGAAAACTTGGTGATGCCTCTGTTGGTGGTGAGCCATAAATTCCCCCGCATGTCATCCGAAATCGCACGGATCAGGTTGCTGGGCAGGCCATTTTGCATACTAAAATGCGCAAAGTTATTGGTCTGAGCCTGATAGAGGTTAAGTCCCTGCTGGGTGGCAATCCAGATCTGCCCGTCCTGAGTTTGATGAATATCCTGAACGATACTCCCCAGCAGGCTGTCTTCCCGGTAAATATTGTTTGTAAAGGGCTGAAAAATTTGTTCTTTTTCCAGCCACAGATTAACGCCATTGCCGGTGCCGACCCACATATTATGTGAATTATCTTTATAGATTGTCAGTACTTCCGGATGAGATAAGCCGTAGGAGGGACCAAGGTGTCTGAAGGTGCTTGTATCGGGGCTGTAAATATAGGCGCCATTTTTGTATGTGCCTATCCACAGATCGCCTTGCTTATCGACAGCGAGTGCTCTGATTTCTCTAAATTCTCGGTGGTTAGGGTCATCCTTGGGGTACCGAATGAGCTCAGCTTCATGCGAGTCTAAATCAAATTTCGCCAGCCCTTCATCTTGTGCAATCCACAAATTACCCTGTGTGTCGAGATGCAAAACCGGACGCTCTAACAGCCTGTTTTCATCAAACCCATTGGACTCGTTAAAAATTGGGCCAGACAGGGTGCGCAAGGTTTGCGAAGACACGTCCCATTTTAACAGGTGTGACCTTGAGTTTACTATGAGCAGATCACCATTACTGTCTGAGGTAATGCCATTGGGTGCCTGTAGTTTTGAGCTGTTAATTGACTTAAATTTGCGATGAGGTACCAGTTTGAAAATGCCATGCACCTCGTTAGTTATCCAGAGCGTTCTGGCACTGTCTTCAAAGATAATTCTCATGCCATGACTATGCTCAAGGTCTAGTTGCACTAACTCATCAGTTGAAGGGGTTTTTCTGAATACCCCTTTACTGGTAACAAACCAGATGTAACCCTCCTGATCTTCAATCATAGAATTTACCTGGCCAAGATGACTGCCATCTTGTGGTCCGATTTCCGTAAAATCAGCACTTTCTGGGTCAAATGTGAATGGACCTTGCTGTGTGCCTACATAAAGCTGGTTGTCAGACGCTTTTAAAATATGGCGGATTTCATTTGTGCCGGTTGGGGTGAGATTGGCTGAGTCGGGAAAAAAGTAATGGAAACTTTTGGTGGTTTTATCGTATAAATTTAGCCCATAGCTGGTAGCAATCCAGATGCGGTCCTTGCCGTCATTTTCTATGTCCCAGATCCGGTTATGGGAAAGACCTGTTGCCGACTCAGAAGTTTTCCTGATGTGTTCAAACTGACCTTGCCCTAAGTATCGGTTAAGACCGCTATCATAAGACCCCAGCCAGATAGTACCGTCCAGATCGTGATATAAAGACTGGATCCTGTTTGCGGAAATTGAATCGGCTTGCTTGGGGTCGTGAAGGAAATTTTCAAACTTTCCTGTTTTGGGATCATATCGATTCGCGCCACCACCCCAGGTCCCAATCCAGATGTTTCCATTCCGGTCCAGCATCAGGTTTCCGGCGTCATTATGAGACAGGCCACCAGCATTCTTGCCATCAAACTCAAACAGGGTGACTTTGCGACCATCGTAGCGCATAACCCCGTTTTCGGCCGTACCAAACCAGAGTAGCCCTTGTTGGTCTTGAATTATGGAATAAATTTCTGACGAGACAAACCCGTCTTCAGCGGTCAGTTTTTTCAATGAGTATTGATTGGCAAGTAAGGGAATATTGCCAAAGCAAAGCACAGGTATGACAGCCATCAAGACCAGGAGTGTGTGTATTACAATTGACTGTCTACCCAAATGCATGATTGGCAACCATGAAAAATACTTTAAAAGTGGAGCTCTTGTTAATAGGCTAGTTGAATTTGTGAACGATTTCTATGTATTTAGCTGTTTATGCAGTTAAAATTTTATTGTGTGAGTAAGTCTTTTTTATTCAAAAATCCTTTTACTTTAACCAATAAGATGCCTGCAAATGGCTGAGCTGCAGTTATCAGGCGTGTATTGCTCGTTGGTAAAGGGCGACTTGTCGCCCTTGCTTATACCGGCTCGTTGAGAGAGTGTTCCATCGCTTCGCGCATTTTAAATTTTTGTAGTTTCCCGGTGACTGTCATAGGGTAAGTATCGACAATACGTATGTGTTTGGGGACTTTAAAGTAGGAGAGTTTGTCTTTTAGATAATCCCGTACTGTTTCTTCATCTATGTAATGCCCGGGTTTGAGTTGTAGCCAGGCACACACTTCCTCACCGTATTTTTCATCGTGGATCCCAAATACTGCGGCATCCTGAATGTCGGGATGATGATACAATACTTCCTCTATCTCTCTTGGGTAGATGTTTTCGCCACCACGGATGATCATGTCTTTGATGCGCCCGACGATGGCAACATAACCTTCGTCATCCATCACGCCCAAATCGCCCGAGTGTAACCAGCCGTCAGCGTCTATGGTTGCCTGAGTTTTTGCGTTATCCTGCCAATAGCCCAGCATGACACTGTATCCGCGAGCACAGACCTCGCCTGGTACTCCTTTGGGGGTAAGTTCGCCACTTTCATCAACGATTTTCACCTCTGTATGGGCAATAGCCCGACCGACTGTTGTGACCCGTTTTATCAAAGGAGCCGACACGTCAGTAATATGGTTAATAGGGCTGCATTCAGTCTGGCCGTAGCCAATTAAGATGTCGGTCATGTGCATTTTGGCCTGAACATCTAGCATGACCTTTTCCGGACAGGTGGCACCGGCCATAACTCCGGTTCTGAGTGAGCTCAGGTCAAACTGATTAAACTGCTCATGTTCCAGCTGTGCGATAAACATGGTAGGTACGCCATGCAGCGCAGTACATTGCTCTGCCTCAACGGTTTGTAGTGTCAGAAGCGGATCAAAAGCATCATTGGGGAAAACTGCACAGGCCCCCTGGCTGAGACATACCAGGTTACCCAGCACCATGCCAAAGCAATGATATAGGGGCACCGGGATACAGAGTTTATCATGCTCTGTCAGTTGCATAGTCTGCGCGACCAGGTTGGCATTGTTGAGAATGTTTCGGTGAGTTAATGTTGCGCCTTTGGGGTTGCCGGTTGTCCCCGACGTAAACTGGATATTGATGGCGTCGTCGGGGTTTAATCTGGGCCCGATAGTGCGCAGGGTGTCATAATCTTGTTCTGAGGCGAGTGTAAGCAACCGCTTGAAATCAAACAGCCCTGGCGGGGCCGATTCTCCAGGTTGTGGAATAACCACAACATGGGTCAGATCTGGTAGTCTGGGAGCGTAAAGATCACCAAAAGAGCAGTCTTCCAGGCCCGGGGCAAGTTCTTTGAGCATATCGACATAGTTACTATGTTTGAATTGGGAGGCCATGATGAGCATTTTGCAGCCGGCATTATTGAGCGCAAATTCTAGCTCGGCAGGGCGGTAAGCGGGGTTCAGGCACACCATAATGGCACCAATCCGCGCGGTGGCAAATTGCACCAGCGACCATTCAAGATTATTGGGTGACCAGAGCCCAACTCTGTCGCCTGGCTGGATCCCACAATGCAATAGCGCAGCAGCCAGCTCGTCAATACGAGCCTGGTACTCACGATAGTTAAGACGCTGTTGCTGGTGGCACACAACAATCGCTTCACGGTCCCCAAACTGCTCGACAATGCGCTCCAGATAGCCGCCAATGGTTTGCTCAAGTAAAGGTGTGTCAGAGGCGCCACGATGATAGCTGAGGGTTGGCTTGATTGCTGATGTTGTCATGATCTTTTCCTTGTTGTTGTCATTGCCTGCGGGCACACCCATGAAATCACTAAAGGTGCTTAAACCGTAATAAGCTATAACCCAAAGAAATAGTAAAGTTTACCCCATTGCAAGCCAGAGCCGACGAAATGACATGAAATTAGACTAAAGGCTAAAGACTAAGGGTTTGGAATTAACATCTAACAAAAGAAACAATCACCAAAAATGATCTAACGTGCAGAAGAGAATATCGCGTTGCGTAACAAAAAGCGCCGGTGCTCTTTGAGTCACCGGCGCTTTTATGCTTTGTGGCAGCTTATGCCAAATCTTCTTTAGTATCTACGTGCTCAGTTTTATGTTGCTGCGCAATTTCTTCGCAAAGCTCGTGTTTGGAGCGTTTTTCAGCCACACGTCTTGCGGTTAACCAGTAGAAGAATAAGGGCAGGAAGAATACGGCCAGGAAAGTGGCTGCGAGCATACCACCCATCACCCCGGTGCCGACACTATGACGTGCACCCGCACCAGCACCTGAGCTCAGTACCAGCGGCACTACGCCCAGGATAAAGGCCAGTGAAGTCATAATAATGGGGCGGAATCTCAACCTTGCGGCTTCCAGTGCGGCCGCAGCCGGGCTCCAGCCTTGTTGTGTCTTCATCAGCGCGTACTCAACGATCAGAATGGCATTTTTACTGGCCAGGCCAAGCAAAGTGACCAGACCAATCTGGAAGTAAACGTCGTTGGTTAGACCTGCAACCCAGATTGAGATAAGCGCACCAAAAGTACCAAAGGGCAGTGCCAGCAATACCGAAATAGGCAGTGACCAACGTTCATACAGCGCTGCCAGGATCAAAAAGACCATTACAACGGCCAGCCCCAGTGCGAGACCGGTTGTGCCTGAGCTGCGCTTTTCCTGATACGCGGATGCTGTCCACTCAAAAGTCATATCCGGTGGCAAAACTTGCTTAGCGATACGCTCAAACTCAGCAATGGCCTGGCCGGAGCTGTAACCGGGCGCGGCATTACCCATCAGCTTAACGGCTGACAAGTTATTGTACCTTTGCAGGGTTTCCGGACCCCGGCTGTACTCAATGTCAGTGAACGCCGAAATAGGGACCATCTCACCCCGGTTGTTTTTCACATAAATGCGGCCAACGTCTTCAGGTGACATACGGAACTCAGCTTCGGCTGACAACAGCACCTGCCAGGCACGACCAAACTTATTGAAGTCATTGACGTAGTAATTACCCAGGTTAGCGGCAAGTGCGTTGAACGCCGAGTTGATGTTCACGCCCATGGCACGCGCCTGCTCTCTGTCCATATGGACTTTGAGCTGCGGCGCATCTGGTCGCCAAAGCGTCTGAATACCGGCCAGGATCGGGCTCTTTTGCGCTTCGCCCATCAGCATCTGCATGCCTTGTTTGAGTCGCTCAGGATCGGTGCCTGCCTTATTTTGCAGGTATACCTCGAAACCACCGGTGGTACCCAGGCCAAAGATGGCAGGGGGGTTGAAGGCCAGTACCAGCGCTTCGTTGATCCCGGCGGTCTTCATAAACAGCTCACCAACCAGAGATTTAGTGTCAATTTCGCGCTCATCCCAGTGTTTCTGAGTAATGAACAGGGTCGCTGCACTGTTTTTGTAACCGCCACCGATAAAGTCAAAGCCGGTAAAGGCCACCACGTTTTCATTAGCCGGGTTAGACTGCGCCGCTGCAACTACTTCTTCCACTACAGCAGCGGTACGCTCCAGTGAAGAGCCATCTGGCAGGAACACTGCGGCAATGTAAAAGCCCTGATCTTCATCCGGAACCAAAGATCCCGGTGTTTTTTGCCAGATAAACACGGTTGCGCCAACCATGGAAGCCATAAGCACCAGGCCAAGCAGGCCGCGGCGGATCATAAAGCTCACGGAGCCAACATAACGGCCGGTGACGCGCTGGAACCAGTTATTGAACCGCAAGAAAAACCCTGCAGTCTGCTTGTGCTCATGCTTGAGGATCATTACGCACAGCGCTGGTGTCATGGTCAGTGCGACTACACCCGACAGGCTCACCGAAATCGAGATGGTGATGGCGAATTGTCGGAATAACTCACCGGTTAATCCACCCAGGAATGCGATGGGTACGAACACCGAGCACAATACCAATACAATTGCGACCACCGGGCCGCTTACTTCCTGCATTGCTTTAATCGCTGCTTCACGGGCATTCAGGTGTTGCTCGTGCATGATCCGTTCAACGTTCTCTAAAACGACGATGGCATCATCGACCACGATACCAATAGACAGCACCATACCAAAGAGTGTCAGGGTATTGATGGAGTAACCAAGCATGTACAGGCCGGCAAAAGTACCCAGCAAAGAAACCGGGACTGCCAAAGTCGGAATTAAAGTCGCACGCCAGTTTTGTAAGAACAGGTATACCACTAAAAATACCAGTACCATGGCTTCAACCAGGGTGATCAGTACCTCACGAATAGAAACCTCAACAAAGCGAGTTGTATCGTATGGGATACCGTGGTCCAGTCCAACCGGAAATTGCTGACGTAGCTCAGCAATCACTGATTCTACTTCGTTCGCTACATCCAGTGCATTGGCACCTGGTTGCAGGAAAACACCCAGTAATACCGCTTCTTTACCGTTAAAAGTACCGGCAAAGTTGTAATCTTTTGAGCCCAGCTCGACACGCGCAACATCTTTAAGGCGCAGGGTCGAGCCATCCGGGTTCGCGCGGATGATAATCGCCTCAAATTCTTCAGGTGTAGACAAACGACCTTTGGCTGTCACACTGTACACCAGTTCCTGCGGCTGGCTGCTGGTTGGCGTGGCACCTATAGTTCCCGCTGCATACTGTGAGTTTTGCTCACGGATAGCTGCTGTGATCTCCTCGACAGTTACACCCAGCTGACTCATTAAATCAGGGCGGATCCACACACGCATGGCGTAATCTTTGGCACCGAAAATTTGTACACTGGTAGTACCGGGAATACGCTTAATGCGGTCAAGAATATTCATAGTCACGTAGTTGGACGTCCATAGACTGGAACGCGTACCGTCAGGTGAATAAAACGCATGAACCTGTAAGAAGCTGGATGAACCCTTAGCAACCACAACGCCCTGGCGGCGTGTCTCTTCAGGCAAACGCGCTTCAACCTGTTTGACCCGATTGTTGACGTCGACCGCGGCCTGATCAATATCGGTGCCTATCTCGAAAGTGACAGTGATAGTGGTTGTACCGGAGCTGGTACTGGTTGACTCCATATACATCATGCCTTCAACCCCTGTGATGGCATTTTCTATCGGGGCTGCAACCGTTTGCTCCAATACATCGGCAGACGCGCCCGGGTAAAAGGCGGTTACCTGAACCTGAGGAGGGGCTATTTCAGGATACTGTGCAATGGGCAGGGTGCGCATTGCTGCCAGACCTGCCAGCACAATGACGATGGAGATCACAAATGCAAATATCGGGCGATCGATAAAGTACTTAGAGAACATACAATTATTCTCCTTCACCGCTCACGGAGACAGGCATTCCCGGGAAGAAGATCCTTGCCATGCCTTCAACGATCACGGGCTGGCCGGGTGTCAGGCCTTGTCGTATCACCCACATATTTTTACCATCTAAATTTACCCATTCACCCACCTCGACAGGGGCGGGCAAAGCTACCGTCATACCTTGTTCGTTCTCTGTTGCAATATAGACAAACTTACCTGTGCCGTTATCCAATACCGCACGCTGTGGCAATACGATAGCGTTATTGCGTACCGCGCCTGACAGGCGAACGCGGACAAACTGACCCGGGCGTAGTTCACCGTCGGGGTTATTGATGCGGGCTTGGAGCTCACTGGTACCCGTAAAACGGTTGACTCGCACATCCGAGAAGTCAACTTTGCCGGAGTGCGCATAGACAGAGCCGTCCTGTAGTACCAGGGTGGCATTGAACTCGTTATTTTTGGGCAGGCTGAGCGTGCCGTTTTCGACGTCCTTACGCATGGCCAGTTGCTCTCGCTCAGAAAAGCCAAAGCGGGCGCGCATCATGCCTGTGTCGGTTAATTCACTCAGTAGTACGGTCGGGCCAGAGACATAGCTCCCCTGCGAGACAAATTCCCGGCCCATGATGCCTGAAACAGGCGCTTTTACCTGAGCATACTCAAGATCAAGCTGTGCTTCACTGAGCGCTACTTTGGCTGAATCCAGATTTGCAATGGCCACTTCGTAGGCTGATACGGCATTATCGAAATCCCGCTTCGATACTGAACGTTCGTCTTTCAGGCGCTCAAGCCGGTCTCTTTCGCGCTTTGCCTGCGCCAAATTGGCTTTGGCTGCATTGAGTTCCGCTTCGGCTTTTTCAAGCTCCAGCTGCAATGGACGAAGCTCAATGGTAAACAAAGAACGTCCGGCTTTAACATATTGGCCTTCTTCAAAGTTTCGGGACTCAATAAGCCCCGACACGCGGGCCCGGATCTCCACCTCTTTATCGCCAGCCAATGTCGCTGGCAGCTCGATATTGAATGGTACACTTTGGGTCGTGACTTTGTTGATACTAACCTGTGCGGGTGGCATAGACGGACCACCCTGGCCTTGTGGCGCCTCGGAGCAGGCGGAAATTACGAGTGCAGACAATACCGCTGTTGCCAGGTGTACTACACGACTGCTTTTGTTGGCTGGATACATGTATACTCCAAATCCTGATTAAAATTTTTTATTCCTGAAAGAGACGAATTGGACTCTTAATTCTTGGGTTTACTTTTGCAAATATTCGCTGACGTGTTCACAAACCAATCAAGTAAGTGTAGCACTGCTTTTGTAATTGCGTGTGCCGATTTAATTACTGTAGATCTGGTCCTGAAACCAGTGAACAGATTGTCTTGCGGCGCGCTGCCTACACCAAAACAGCGCAAACCGCGTCAGCATTAAAGCAACCGACTGCTGTTTACCCAAAGGGGTTTTTAGTCAGTTGTACTGTGCTTGGATGAGTCGACAATGTTGCAAGTATACGCAAGTGTATACCTAATTTTTTATTGGGTAAACGGTATAGTATACTTTTTTGATAAATTAGTATACGAAAGCGTTTACTTTCACATTGGGCCTTTTTAAGTTAAACTACTGTTAATTTCACACAGATGTTCGAGTCGATGACCCAGCTTACTGAAAAACAACAAGCAATATTAAGCGCAGCGGTAGAAGAGTTTGCTCAGCGGGGGCTGCAGGCCACCACTATGGAGGCAATTTGTAGTGCAGCAGGGGTATCCAAACGTACATTGTACAAGCATTACGCAACAAAAGAAGCTTTGTTTGATGCAGTAGTCGTTTCGTTAATTGAAAGAATACAACCAATTACGACCATTCAGTTTATCCCAAACTACGATTTTGAAATTCAGCTGCGTCACCTTGCCGACAGCGCTGTTTCCCTGCTGGCGGATGAAGACTACATCAAGCTGTCACGCATCGTTATGATTGAGTCCATGCGCTGTCAGGCTCAGGCTGACAGGCTTAACCGGAAATTCAGCCAGTGCGAGTCTGCAATGAGCCTGTGGTTTGAAGAGGCTTCCCGTGCAGGGTGTCTGGGCACTTTCTCTGCGCCATTTGCCGCTGCTTTTTTTTGGGGGGCGTTGAAGCGGCTGACGTTTTGGGATCAGGCTATCCGCTGGCAGGCCCCCCTTACTGAAGCAGACCTGGATGCTTTTGTGGATCAGGCCTGTCAGTTATTTTGTGGGGGCATAAAATATGCAATACAACAACCGACCTGATCTACATGAGCGCGACTATTCAACACCAATAAAACCGCCCGTTTGATGTGCCCACAATTTCGCATAGATACCGTTTTGTGCCAGTAGGGCATCGTGTGTGCCTTGTTCAACAATCTGGCCTTGATCCATCACTATCAGCCGGTCCATTTGTGCAATGGTCGATAAGCGGTGCGCAATCGCAATCACGGTTTTACCCGTCATCAGACTGTCTAAACTATCCTGAATCGCCGCTTCTACTTCAGAGTCCAGAGCCGCGGTTGCTTCATCCAAAATCAGAATAGGGGCATTCTTTAGCAATACCCGTGCTATGGCAATACGCTGGCGTTGTCCGCCTGAAAGCTTAACACCGCGCTCACCCACCTGAGCATCCAGCCCGGTATTCCCCTGACTGTCTTCAAGTCCTTCGATAAACTGACTCGCTTCGGCTTTATTAATGGCATCCAGCAACTCTGTTTCACTTGCGTCGGGCCTGCCGTACAGCACATTATCACGAACACTGCGGTGAAGCAGTGCAGTATCTTGTGTCACCATGGCGATGTTTGCGCGTAAGCTTTCCTGGTCAACCTGAGCAATGTTTTGCCCATCAATTACAATGCTGCCTTGCTGAACATCATAAAAACGCAGCAGTAGATTGACCAGGGTCGATTTTCCCGCGCCGGAGCGACCGACAATACCGATTTTTTCGCCTGGGGCGATTGTCAGGTTAAGCCCCTGAATGACGGCATGTTGATCGGATTGCTTTTGCCGCCTGTATGCAAAGTGCAGATCGGTAAACTTTATTTCGCCCCGGGTGACGTTTAACGGCGGAGCGTTGGGCAGATCCTGTACGTCTAACGGTCTGGCCAAGGTATTTTTACCATCAATGGCGGTGCCTATATTTTCAAACAAGCTCGAAACTTCCCACATAATCCATTGCGACATGCCATTAAGGCGCAAAGCCAGGGCAATCGTGATTGCAATGGCGCCGCTGCTGATTGCACTGAGTGACCACAGGTAGAGGGAGCCCGCCGCGACACTGAACACCAGCAGGAAATTCAGTGTCTGAATACTGACATTCAACTGGGTTGCCAGCCGCATCTGCGCATAGACGGGTTGGATAAACAGGTCCATACTTTCCCGAGCGTAGATTTCCTCTCGCTTATTATACGAGAACAGCTTGACCGTGGTGATATTGGTGTAGCTGTCAACTACGCGACCTGTCATCTGAGAGCGGGCATCGGCTTGTTTGCTGGCGACCTCTTTGAGTCGGGGAACAAAATAGAACTGCATCCCTATATACAAGGCCAGCCAAATCAGCAAAGGGATCATCAGTCTCTTGTCACTGTCACTCACCAGAGCTAGCATAGCGCCAAAGTACACAATGACATAAACCAGCACATCCAGCAGTTTCATTACCGCTTCTCGGATGGCCAATGCTGTTTGCATCACTTTGGTGGCAATTCGCCCGGCAAATTCATCCTGATAAAAAGAGATACTTTGTTTAAGCAAATAACGATGTGCCAGCCATCGGATAGCCATGGGGTAATTACCCAACAAGCTCTGATGTAAAACGGCACTATGGAAAAATACCAAACAGGGGAGGCCGACCAAAGTGATCAAGGCCATCATGGTGAGCTCCTGGCGCTTAACTTCGAACAACTCAGCAGGCGTGTACGCCTGCATCCAGTCAACCAGCGTGCCCATAAAGCCGAACAACATCACTTCGAGCGTGGCCAGGATGGCAGCCGACAGCGACATCAACAACAGTGGCCACTCCATGCCTTTGGTATAAAACCGGCAAAACGCCAGTAAGCCTTGTGGGGGTTGTGTCGCTGGTCGCGCTGGGAATGGGTCAGTGAATCGTTCGAAAAACTTAAGCATATTGCCTCCTGCATGGTAACAGTGCCGGATCGACCCTGCGCGTTGATGTGGGGTGTGTTCGTCAGTTTGCTCAGAAAAAGCACACACGCCTAGCGTACTTATAACGCAGAACACGGATGAAAACCAAGTGACAAATTGAAAAAAGTGAAATAAGAGAAAGTGTTAGCTGTGTGTAGTGGGATCAAAAAGCCCGGCATGTAAGCCGGGCGAGATGGCTATTCTGCCTGCTCGGCTTCTTCATGACCATACGTTTTACGCATGATGTATACGTAGGCGTTGTGAAATGCTTGTTCCTGATATTTTTTCAAGCCGGTATCGGCGAAATCGACCGGCACCGGGTTGCGTTTCAGCTGCTCTTTGACTTCAGTTGAAGACAATAACTTAACGTCTGTGCCTTCGATAAGCTGCATCGCTGTTTCCATTTTAAAGCCTGCCGCGCTGCCCGCGAACTTGCCTTTATGGGCACGCTGACGAATGGCAATAGAGTCAATTTTGTAATCTTCTACCAGCTTAGCAAAATCGAAGTGGAATTTGCGCATCGCATCTGTGTCCTGGCCAATATTACCAAGCGTGAAGCGCGTCTGGCGAATATCACGGATATCAAAAACGTCTTCTTCTTTGCTCAACAGGCACAGCAGGGCCTCGCTGCCGGTAATCTCTACACCGAGTGTTCTCATTGTTGGTTTCCCATTAACTGGTCAAATAAATCGTTACAGGTAAAGATCATACCACAGCTCGCCAACGCCGAGAACTTATTGCAGCATCATTTCTATGGCAATGGCGGCATGATCGGAATAGCGAATGTCTTCTTCATCCCGTTTGGGGTCCAGGTGCGACGCATAATTGTGATAGGTGAGGCGTCTGACCTTGCTGTGCTCATGGTTTGGGTTGAACTCTTTAGAGGCTAAAATATAGTCGAGCGTGTTGCCTGTACCCTGATAGTAGTGAGTAGGTGGCTTCTGACCAAAGCTGAGTTGATTGTCCGCCAGGCAAAAACTATCGAATAGTCCGACGCTGTTAAAGTCCTGATGGATAGCACTGGTCGGAAACTGCTGAGTCATAAAAGACAGTGCAGGGCTGGCAATATGGTCGTTAAAATCACCCATGACGAGTGTTGCGGCGCCTTTCTCGCGCTGTGTTTTGAGGGCATCGTAGTAAACAATAGAGGCCTCCAGCGAGCGGGAGATCTGCGACTGCATGGTGCCGACGGTCTGGTGCAATAAAGTGAGCAAGGGATCTTCGACGGAAGCATTACCCAGCATGTGGGCCATCGAATGGACGCGTTGGGATTTAAAATGCACTGCATAGACGGTTGTCAGGCCAAAATCGGGTAGCTCAAAACTGCATTTGATCGGAGTTCGGTTGAACTTAAACTGGTGTTGGTTATTGAGGTATTCCAGTAACTCGGGGCAGGGCTCCAGCGGGGTAAAGCTCTTAAAGGGGAATTTGCTGGCAATGGCGACAATGGGATTAAACAGCACATTGGGATAGACCAGATCAGGTTTAGGCGTGTCTACGGTGGCAAAATACGGTAGACCCAAATCTTCACATAAGGTAGCCAGCGTTTCGGGGCTAAACACTTCCTGAAACACAATGACGCTTGGGTCCATATGCTGGATTAGACCCGTGATAAACTGGGTTTTGGTGAGCCACTGAGTGTCGTTGTAGGATTCATCAAGCTGATAAAAAGAATAAGGGGGCGCAGCAAAGTTCAGCAAATTAAAGGATGCAAACTTGTATGTGTGTTTCTGTGCCATGGTTTTCCTCGTCATTTTACCCAAATCCCTGCTTAATCTTAGTCTTTTCCTTGCAACTCGTCACGTGAGCGGTCACAATGGTCTCCGCGTTTGAAAGTCCCCGGACACTGACAGTATATCACTGTTCAATCAATGCTTATTCGTAAAAGCGTTGATGGGCATCAAATTTAAAAGAATTAACTTAACTAATACATGTGATGCGTTGTAGGTGTCACCACTGTAAATAGGAATTATCATGCCAGTAATTACTCTCCCTGACGGCAGTCAGCGTATTTTCGAAAACCCGGTCACTACTTTAGAAGTCGCTCAAGACATCGGCCCAGGCCTGGCGAAAGCCACCATCGCAGGTCGTGTTAACGGTGTGCGTGTTGATGCATGCGACCTGATTGAACAGGACGCGCAGCTTGAGATCATCACCGCAAAAGATGAAGATGGTTTAGAGATAATCCGTCACTCGTGTGCGCACCTGATTGGCCACGCGGTTAAGCAGCTTTTCCCTGAAGCCAAAATGGCAATCGGTCCGACCATTGATAACGGTTTCTACTACGACATCGACATGGAGCACTCGCTGACTCAGGAAGACCTCGATGCCATCGAAAAGCGCATGCTTGAACTTGCTAAAACTAACTATGACGTTATTAAGAAGAAAGTAAGCTGGCAAGAGGCACGCGACGCATTTGAAGCGCGTGGCGAAACCTACAAAATGGAAATCCTGGATGAAAACATCGACAAAGATGACCGTCCAGGCTTATACCACCATGAAGAATATGTGGACATGTGTCGTGGTCCACATGTGCCAAACATGAAATTCTGCCAACACTTCAAAATTATGAAAGTGGCTGGTGCATACTGGCGTGGTAATGCAGAAAATAAAATGCTTCAGCGTATCTATGGTACTGCGTGGGCAGATAAGAAGCAGCTTAAGGCTTACCTGAAGCGTCTGGAAGAAGCTGAGAAACGCGATCACCGTAAAATTGGTAAAGCACTGGATCTGTGGCACTGGCAGGAAGAAGCGCCGGGCATGGTTTTCTGGCATAACGACGGTTGGAGCATCTACCGTGAGCTTGAAGACTTCGTGCGTGAGAAACTGCGTGAGTATGCTTACGAAGAAGTTAAAGGCCCGCTGATGATGGACCGTGGTCTGTGGGAAAAATCAGGCCACTGGGACAAGTACGCTGATGCGATGTTCACCACAGAGTCTGAAAAGCGTGAATATGCCATTAAGCCAATGAACTGTCCGGGACACGTGCAAATCTTCAACCAAGGCTTGAAGTCGTACCGTGACTTACCATTGCGTATGGCCGAATTTGGCTGTTGTCACCGTAATGAGCCTTCGGGCGCACTGCACGGTCTGATGCGTGTTCGTGGTTTTACACAGGATGATGCGCATATCTTCTGTACTGAAGAACAGATCATGGATGAAGTATCAGCTTGTATTAATATGATCTATGATACATATTCAACGTTCGGCTTTGAAAAAATTGTCGTAAAACTGTCTACGCGCCCTGAAAAGCGCATCGGTGACGACGAAATGTGGGACAAAGCAGAAGAAGCGCTGGCTGATGCACTTAAAGCGAATGACATTGAGTTCGACTACTTGCCGGGCGAGGGCGCGTTTTACGGCCCTAAGATCGAGTTTACCTTGTACGACTGTCTTGAGCGTGCTTGGCAATGTGGCACAGTACAGCTAGACTTTGCTTTACCGGGCCGCTTGGGCGCGACGTATGTGGCGGAAAACAATGAACGTAAAACACCAGTGATGATCCACCGTGCTGTTTTGGGCTCACTGGAGCGTTTCATTGGCATCCTGACAGAAGAGTATGCGGGTTTATTCCCGACCTGGCTTGCCCCTAAGCAAGTGGTGATTATGAATATCACCGACAAACAGGCGGACTATGTGCACGAAGTTGTACAAAAACTGAATAAACTTGGAATAAGAGCCTGTGCTGACTTGAGAAATGAAAAGATTGGCTTTAAAATCCGCGAGCATACTTTAAAACGTATCCCTTATCTCCTTGTTGTTGGTGACAAAGAAGTAGAACAACAAGAAGTTGCGGTAAGAACACGCAAAGGTGAAGACCTGGGCAAGTTCTCTGTTGATGACTTCATTGCTAAGATCAGCGAAGAAATTAAAGACAGACGTTAATTTAACAAACCTGTGCGAAGGGCTTATCAACTAACATAAAACGCTTTTCGCACAATATATTTTTGACTTTTTGGAGGAACGTACCATTAGAGGCGGCAAAAAAGGGCAAACTACTGCTCAGAAAAATCGTATCAATGAAGAAATCACAGCGAAAGAAGTTCGCTTAATTGACGCTGAAGGCGAACAGGCAGGCGTAGTTTCAATTAGAGAAGCAAGAACGCTTGCGGAAGAAGCCGGCCTGGACCTGGTTGAGATCAGTCCGAATGCAGAGCCACCAGTCTGTAAAGTAATGGACTACGGTAAGTTCCTTTTTGAAAAAGCAAAACTACAAAAAGAACAAAAGAAAAAGCAAAAACAGATCCAGGTTAAAGAAATCAAATTCCGTCCTGGCACGGACGAAGGCGATTATCAGGTCAAACTGCGTAACCTTCGCAAATTCCTTGAAGCGGGCGACAAAGCGAAAATCACCATTCGTTTCCGTGGCCGTGAAATGGCCCACCAGGAAATTGCCATTGAAATGCTTAATCGTTTGAAAGCGGACCTGGAAGAGGTGGCTCAGGTTGAGTCATTCCCGAACCGGGTGGAAGGCCGTCAAATGATTATGATGATGGCGCCTGTTGCGAAAAAGTCTTAATTAAGGCATAATACGCGCCGATTTGACGATCGACAGAATTTAACTCAGGTTTCAAGTGCGTACGCCACCTGAGTTAACCGGTACCTAAGTAAAGGTCACTTATGGCTTTTCACCGGAATTAGGGTGCATACCAGGCCAAAAAAGTGATGTTTATCATCCGCCTGATTGCATAATGTTAACGCAATATCATTTGGAGTTATTGCAATGTCTTACAAACTAAAGACACACAGAGGTGCTGCTAAGCGCTTCAAAAAGACTGCTTCTGGCGGTTTCAAGCGTAAACAGTCGCATCTTCGTCACATTCTGACTAAGAAATCTTCTAAGCGTAAACTTCACCTACGTAACAAGACTATGGTTCATAAGAATGACCTTGGTCTTATCAATCGTATGTTACCATTCGCTTAATAGAGGATATCAGAAATGGCAAGAGTTAAACGCGGTGTTATCGCACGTGCACGTCACAAAAAAGTATTAAAGCAAGCTAAAGGTTACTACGGAGCACGTTCACGTGTTTATCGCGTAGCTTTCCAGGCAGTAACTAAAGCAGGTCAATACGCTTACCGTGACCGTCGCGCTAAGAAACGTACTTTCCGTCAACTATGGATTGCACGTATCAACGCTGCTGCACGTCAAAACGGCCTTTCTTACAGCCGTTTCATCAATGGCCTTAAAAAGTCATCTGTTGAAATCGATCGTAAGATCCTAGCTGATATCGCAGTATACGACCAAGTAGCTTTCGCAGCACTAGTTGCTAAAGCAAAAGAAGGTCTTGCAGCTTAATTCTCTTAAGCTAAGCGATTGAAAAGAAAAGGAGCCAATGGCTCCTTTTTTTGATCCAGTCACTACTGTATGCAGTGATATTATCTATTTTTCAGCAAAATTTTATCCAACCAGGCTGAGCTGAGCAGACGTTTTAGATACCCCATCAGATAAGTCGGGAAGGTCACATAGTATCTTGGCTTGGCGCGTTTAGCGCTAAGGGCATGCAGTAATTTGTCATAGACAGCCTCTGGCCCCAGCGTGAATTTTTGAGGTGCAGATTGTGCATTCAGACGAGTTAACTGAGCCTCATATTCGGCCTTGTGCACGCTGCTACCTATTTCAACGTGTTGCTCAAATGCAATGCGCGCATTACGACGAAACTCGGACAGAATTGGACCAGGCTCTATCAGACTGACCTGAATATTTGACCCGCTTAGTTCCATACGGAGTGTATCGGTTAACCCCTCCAGTGCGAATTTACTTGCATTGTAAGCACCGCGGTAAGGTAAGGCTACCAGCCCCAGAACTGAAGAGTTCTGAATTACTCGACTGTCACCTCCGTGCTGTCTCATATGGGCAACAGCCAAGCGTGTCAGTGTGTGCCAGCCAAATAAATTAGTTTCAAACTGAGCGCGCAATACATCGGTAGGTAAATCTTCAACGGCACCGGGCTGACCATATGCCCCATTGTTGAATAGCGCGTCTAGCTGACCGTCGCATAATGCCACGGCTTCATCAAATCCTGTTTTGATAGAGGACTCATCAGCCAGGTCTAAAATGACACAGGGGATCCCGCTTTCCCGAAAGCGCTCTAAGTGTTGAGGATTACGCACCGATGCGACGACACGAAACCCAGCTGTATGGAGTGCTTGGGCGCAGTAAAAGCCGATCCCGGTTGAGCATCCGGTGATTAAAATCGATTTTGTCATGTGTTTATCCATGTTTTGTCGCTTGGCCAAAAGTCAGCTCGCGATTAACTGTGAATTTTTGTAGAATCACCGCACATTGTAAGTTGTTAATTTAAATATTGATATAATCATCATATCGATAGATAGAAATAAAGATTGTTTATGAATTTAGGCATTGTTTTGCTAAGTGCAACAGTAAATCTGAATAGTCATTTACCGCCGCTTCAAGACTGGCAAGGAAAAAGCGTTAGTCTTATGCAAGAGCAGGGGCCGCTTACCACAGATTTTGAACTGAGCAAGGGCTTGGAAAGTCCTGATTATGCAAAAACGATGGCATTTGTAGACCGTTTGGTTGCCGCTAATCCAACCCAGTTTAAAGCGGTAACGATAGGCAAAAGTGATGCTGGCCGAGATATAAAAATGCTGGTTGCCTCGCAGGTTAATCAGTTCAGTCCTGCGATGTTAAAAAATAATAACAAGCCGACTTTGTTGATCCAGGCTGGGATTCATGCGGGTGAAATAGATGGCAAAGATGCCATGTTTATGTTGCTTCGGGATATTGCCACAGGTAAACGTCGCGATATTTTGAACAAAGTCAATATTCTGTTTATTCCTATCCTTAACGTGGACGGACATGAACGGCGCAGTGTCTACAACCGCATTAATCAGCGCGGGCCAAAGGAGATGGGATACCGTACGAATGGGCTGAACTTAAACTTAAATCGTGACTATACTAAGCTCGACACGCCAGGCGTACGGGCTGTCATGAATGTCATTAATCAGTATCAACCCGCAATGTATTTAGATTTGCATGTAACGGACGGTGCTGACTATCAGTATGACATTACCTATGGCTTTAATCCGAGTTTCGCCAGTGAATCTCCAGCAGTTGCAAAAGTGTTGGAGCAGCACTTTACACCGATGATTGATGAAAAGTTGCGTCAGCAAGGCCACGAGCCCGGACAGCTGGTGTTTGTGATGGATAAGCGGGACTTCAAACAAGGACTGGCTGGCTGGGTTGCCAGCCCCCGTTTTTCTAATGGATGGGCAGACATTAAGGCTTTACCCAGCATTTTACTAGAGAATCACTCCCTCAAGCCTTACAAACAGCGTGTGCTGGGCACCTATGTATTTGTTGATGGCGTGATTGATGCTTTGACAGAACATCAACAAGCATTGGCTAAGGCTGTCGAGACAGAGAAACATTTTGTGCCTGATGAGTTGGTAGTAGAGCGAGGTTATAGCGAAAAGCCGGATTTGATCACCTTTAAAGGTATCAGCTATAAACGCTTTGAAAGTGCGCTGTCCGGTCAAATGGAGGCAAAGTATCTCGGGAAGCCTGAGTTTTATGAGCAGTTACCCGTATACTGGCAGAAAGTAGAAAAGCGCAAAGTAAAAGTGCCAAGTGCATTTTATATCCCACCAGCGTATACAGGTACAGTCGACAAACTCAAACTGCATGGTATTGCTGTTGAGCAGTTGAATACAGATGTGCTGGCAGACGAGCTGGTCCAATTCTCCATTACGTCATATGAATTTGCTAAGTCGCCATTTGAAGGCCGTTTTCGTGTCAGCGCCCAGTTTGAACAGCAAGCCGTATCATCGTCTCTGAGTCTGTCTGGGTGGTACAAAGTGTCTACACAGCAGGCCGGTGGCGAGTTGGCAACGCATTTATTGCACCCAGAAGCGCCAGATTCATTGTTCGTCTGGGGTGACTTTCCGGGGGTATTTCAGCGTACAGAGTACGTTGAAAATTATGCACTTGAACCATTTGCTCGGAAAATGTTAAAAGACAACCCAGCTATGGCGCTGGCGTTTGATAAAAAAATCAGCGAGGATAAGGCCTTTGCAGGTGATCCTAAGGCTAGAATGGAGTGGCTCTACAAGCGCACACCTTATTATGATCAGGCATACCTAAAGTACCCGATCCTCATGTCCTTTAAGGAAAAGTAGATGCAGGTAATTACGATACCCGTCACACCATTTATGCAAAATTGCCGTATCATTTGTTGCCCTGACACAGGTGTGTGTGCAGTGGTTGACCCGGGAGGCGATGTTGATAAAATATTGTCTGCTATAGAGGAACGCAAACTCAATGTTGAAATGATTTTGCTTACTCATGGCCATTTGGATCATGTTGGTGCGAGCGAAACATTATCAAATGCATTGGGGGTTGAAATTGTTGGACCACAGCGCGATGATAAGTTTTGGTTTGACGCATTACCTATGCAAGCTCAGATGTTTGGCTTTGCACCACACGCGACGTTTTTTCCTGCGCGTTGGCTTGAACATGGTGAAAGTGTTGAGCTTGGCAAGCTAAAACTGGAAGTTCGCCATTGCCCGGGACATACACCTGGGCATGTGGTGTTTTATGAGCCCCAAAGCGCTTCTGTGCTGGTTGGGGATGTATTATTTAAAGGATCTGTAGGTAGAACGGATTTTCCGAAAGGAGATGCCGCGCTATTAAAACAGTCAATAGAAACTCAGTTATTCACTTTGCCAGAGGCGACGCGGGTAATGAGCGGTCACGGGGAAGACACCTCGGTAGGCTATGAACAGCGCCATAATCCTTTTATGAGCGGGCGGTTTGGCTGATAACTGAGGCTATCAGCACTGTATTCATTTAACTAATTAAAAATTAAGAAAAATATGTCATTAAATCAGGTTGATCGTCAAATACTAGCGTTGCTACAGCAAGATGCAAGTTTATCTACGGCAGAGATTGCCGATAAAGTCGGGTTATCGCAATCACCTTGCTGGCGCCGAATTGCCAAACTGGAGCAAGATGGATACATCAAAGGTAAAGTTGCTTTACTCGATGAGAAACAGCTCGGTTTTGATATGCTTGTTTATGCCCACGTAAAATTGTCCAATCATGGCCGAAATAACCTTTCTGAGTTTGAAAAGCTGATCATGAGTTACGATGAAGTCACAGAGTGCTATACCATGGCTGGTACTATGGACTTTATGCTACGTATTATTTCTCGTGGTATAGAAGGCTATGAGCAATTTGTCAGAGATAACCTGCTTAATCTTGAATATGTTCAGGAAGTACATTCAAACGTCACGATGACGTGTGTCAAGCGGACCACAGCCCTGCCAATCTGATTGTCATACATCAGACCTGAAACTCAACTATAATGTATCACATTTGTTAAAAGCGCTGGATTTTGCTAGGATCCAGCGCTTTTCTGTCGTAGTAATAATCTTGGGGATTTAAATGTTTAATCTAATAGGCAAAGCGCCCAGCTCTGCTAAGAACGACATACTGTCAGGATTGACCGTCGCTCTGGCGTTGGTACCTGAAGCTGTCGCATTTGCGTTTGTCGCGCATGTCGACCCATTAGTTGGCTTATACGCTGCATTCATCGTGGGTTTAATCACCTCTATTTTTGGTGGTCGTCCGGGCATGATATCTGGTGCAACCGGTGCGCTTGCTGTGGTTATGGTTAGCCTGGTGATTGAACATGGTGTCGAATATCTGTTTGCAACCGTACTGCTTATGGGGGTTTTACAGATCCTTGCGGGTGTGTTTAAGCTGGGTAAATTTATTCGCATGGTACCGCACCCCGTAATGCTGGGCTTTGTGAACGGTCTGGCTATCGTTATCTTTTTGGCTCAGCTCGGCCAATTTAAGATTATGGATGAGTCTGGCACATTGCAATGGATGCAAGGGCATCAGCTTTACATTATGGCTGGCCTGGTTGCACTGACTATGGCAATCATCCATTTTCTGCCAAAGCTAACAACCGCAGTGCCTTCAAGCCTTGCGGCAATTTTGGTGGTGACAGGCTTGGTGATTGGCCTTGATCTGGATACACGAAACGTACTGGATTATCTTAAAGATATGAGCGGTAACGTGAATGCAACCATTGCCGGTGGCTTCCCTGAGTTTCATATTCCTCAGGTTCCCTGGACCTGGGAAACGTTTACGATTATTTTCCCGTATGCGCTTATCCTTGCGGCAATTGGTCTGATTGAATCACTCTTAACACTGACCCTGATTGATGAGATCACGGAAACGCGCGGCCACTCTAATAAGGAGTGTATAGGTCAGGGCGCTGCAAATATGACCTGTGGTGTGTTCGGGGCTATGGGCGGATGTGCGATGATTGGTCAGTCCATGATCAACATTAACTCAGGTGGTCGCAGTCGTCTTTCTGGTATTACTGCTGCTGTCTTATTGCTTGCCTTTATTCTGTTTGCGGCAAGTTTAATCGAAATGATCCCACTGGCTGCGTTAGTCGGTGTGATGTTTATGGTTGTACTGGGGACGTTTGAATGGTCAAGCTTCCGCCTGATGAAGCGCATTCCAAAGAGTGATGCGTTTGTAATTGTCCTTGTTTCTGGTGTCACAGTGGTGACCGACCTTGCTATTGCAGTATGTGTTGGTGTGATTGTATCGGCACTCGTGTTCGCCTGGGAACATGCAAAGCATATCTATACCAGCAACTACATTGATGAACAGGGCTCAAAAGTCTACGAGTTACATGGCCCACTGTTCTTTGGCTCCGTTAAAAACTTTGCTGAATTGTTTGATGTCGCGAATGACCCTGCGGATGTGATCATCGAGTTTAAGCATAGCCGTGTTGCTGACCACAGTGCAATTGAAGCGATAGATGCACTTGCAGAAAAATACACTAAGGCGGGTAAAAAGTTACACTTACGTCACTTAAGTCAGGATTGTCAGCAGTTGCTGGCAAAAGCGGCAGATCTGGTGGAAGTGAATGTGATAGAAGATCCAAAGTATAAAGTTGCGTCAGACAAGTTAGCGTAACCTGATTGAAAGAAGCCCCTTACAAGGGGCTTCTCATTTCTCTAATTGAGCTAGTCACGCTTTAGTGTTTCAACAGGACGGCTTCGCACTGCATTGAAAGCAACCATCTGAACTGTTATACCCGCCAGCGCCAAACAGGCAAACGAACTGACTGCAAATACACTAACAGGTAGCTCAATTCGATAGACATACTGATTGAGCCAGTCGGTGAGCAAAATAAACGCTATGGGCAATGCGATAAGGGTTGCAAGCAGCACCAGAACGCCAAAGCGTAATTGGAACAACCCATAAATTTGCCAGTTTTTTGCGCCCATAATCTGGCGTATTGCTATTTCCTTCAGGCTTTGTAACAGGGTAAACGAAGCCACTGCGTACAATCCGGTAACAGACATCACCATTGCGATGAGTGTAAATAGCTTTAGCAATTGCAGGTGCTGTGCCTGGTTGTGGTATTGTGCGTCGAATAAACTTGCCAGCCACTCATACTTAAATGCTTTGCTGCTGTCTAATTCGAGCCAGGTCTGCTCTAGCTGTTGCAGCACATCTGGATTAAACCCTGCTTTCAGTCTGATTGCGATCCACCTAAGTGCCAGATCTTCGGGTTTCTCAGACAAAATATAAACCATAGGCGGAACATGCTGACTCGCATCAACGTGATGCGTATCTTCGACCACACCGATAATCTGATGACGATGCAATCCTTCGCTAACACTGCCGAGTGTCAAATAGCGACCTATTACGTTATTGGGGTCAGCATTCAATCTGGCCGCCAATGTTGCATTAATTATCAGATTCCCGCGAGTATTAGCTGTATTCTGTTCATCTTCAAAGTATGGATCTCCGGGAGACTGGCGCGTAAAAACCCGACCGCTCAGAAGCGCAATACCCATAGTCCTGAAATAGTCATAGCTAACCGGGTTATTGCCAACCCATATCTCATTACCAGGCGCTTCATGAGTTCGTACAATCGCTGATGTACGCGTCGCTTTGGTAGGGATCGTGTGTGACATACTCAGGGAAATGACATCGTCGTACCTTGATACCTGACGCTTGAAATCCTGATAAACGGTAGCACCGCGGTTGATGATGAGGACATTTTCTCTGTCATAGCCTTGCACCATTGTACTAAGATGATCCATCTGTTGACTCACCACTGTGCTGGCGATCAGTAGCAATGTTGCGATGATAAACTGAATGACCATGAGTATACGGCGAAAGAGTGTTGCTCCGTGACCTGTATCTACTACTCCCTTCAATACCAGTGCAGCGTTCATGCGACTAAGAAACAAAGCTGGGTAGCCTCCCGCGAGAAGGGTAACGCAAAGCAAGGTGAGTATCAGCGTAAAAGCATGCTCGAAGGTAAGGGAAAGCGTGATTTGTGCCCCCATCAATTGATTAAATGCGCCCAATAGCAGAGCCGTTAAAGCGAGTGCAGCTCCCAGAGCCAACAGCGTTATAAATAAAGACTCAATCAGATAATGTAAAGCTAGCTGGCTTGGACTTGCCCCTAGTGCTTTTTTAACTCCTACTTCTCTTGCTCGTCGCAAAGAAGCGGCAGTGGCCAAATTGGTGAAATTGATACAGGCCAGAGTTAATAACATAAAAGATACCAGTACAAAGGTGTTTACCATTTCTTGGCTGCCGGGTGGGATCAGGCTACGGGTTGCTGTAGCATTTAGATAGACATCCAATAAAGGTTCGAACATGACTCGGTAGCGCTTATAAGACGATAGCCCTTCAACGCGTTGCTGATAATAGTCACTGATATTTGCAGTCAGTGACGGTATTGCGGTTGCTTGCGTGATTTTTGCAAATGTGATGGTCGCGTTGAAATTCCATAATGTTTGCCAGCGTTCATTTGGCAATTGCTGAAAATAGTTCTGGATCGGCAGAATTATCTCATTCGGGATGGTGGATGGGGCACCTGAGTATCTTATTACAGCGGATACCTGGTAGGGTTTACCGTTAATGTTAAGCCGTTCACCAATCACCTGAGTACTGCGTGAAAAGTATTTCAGCGCTTGTGCTTCGTGCATGACCACTTTATCAGGAGCCTGCAGTGCCGTGTGAACATCTCCCTCAATCAGGGTGTAGTCAAAGAATGAGAAAAAATTCTCGTCAACGAATAGCGCACGTTCAGCAAATACACCAGAAGCATTACTGATAGATATAGTGCTGACTGAAATGCGCGTTACCTCAGTGACTTCCGGGAAGTTACTGGTAAGCTCCTCGGCGAGCCGAAGAGGGGTGAGCGTTTGGGGACGATTGTCATCTCTAATCAGGTTAATTCGGTAGATATTCTCTGCATTTTTGAAATGCGCATTAAAGTTGTGTTGATGGGAGACATACAATTGGATCAACATAAAACAGGTTAGGCCGATGACTAAACTGAGTAACTGAATGACCGCGGTGCGTTTGCTGCGCCACATATTGCGCCATGTCATAGTGAGCAAAAGGCTAATCACTTAATACCTCCTGCTTGTTCACTGTACGCTGAGCAGAAACCAGGCTGTCTTGTTGTATTTTGCCATCCATAAGTCGAATAACCCGAGTGCCATATTGAACTTGCTCCTGAGCGTGCGTCACCATAACGATGGTTGTTCCCTTCATGTTGAGCTGGCGAAGTATTTCCATGACTTGTGTTGAGTTTTGGGAATCCAGGTTACCCGTCGGTTCATCGGCCAGGATCAAATCAGGTTGAGTGACTATCGCACGTGCTATCGCAACTCGCTGTTGCTGGCCCCCAGAGAGCTTTGCCGGCAAGTGAGTGCGACGGTGTGCGATGTCCAGGCGGTGGAGCACCTCTTCGACCCGAGCGGTTCGTTGTGCTTTGTTGAGCTGCTGATAATGTAATGGCAGTGCAATATTCTGCTCTACAGTAAGCTCGTCTATTAGGTTGAAATTCTGAAAAATAAACCCAATGTGTTTTTTCCTCAGCTGCGCCTTTGTTATTGAAGATGCGGCGGAAAGTTCAGTGCCATTGAACACAAAGCTACCTTCATCAATGTCATCCAGCATGCCCAGAATATTGAGCAAAGATGACTTGCCGCAACCAGATGGCCCTAAAATCGAGATGAACTCGCCATGGCTGACCGACAGCGAGAGCTTGTCCAGCGCGACGGTTTCGATATGTTCCGCAATAAATGAGCGGCTGACATTATTTAGTTTGATCATATGTGTTCTACCTTAAGGGATAATAGAAAGGTGCTCTGCGTCGGCAAAGCGGCTATATGAAGACGTTATCAGTCGCTCATTGATACTGATGCCTGATACGATCTCCACCTGAGTGGGGTTACGACGCCCCAGGGTGATTTGGCGCTTGTGTGCACTGCGCCCATCTTCACTCACTACAAACGCCCAGGCGCCAGCTGTGGACTGTATAAATGCGCCATTTTCAACGACCAGTTGAGCCGTCTCTGAGCTCAGGTTTAGCGCCAGTGGCAGGCTCTGTCCAAGTCTTAGTGCGGGTAGTTCAGAGGGCGTTTGGACATGAAAGTCGACTTTAAACCGGCCGTTTTCGATGCCCGGATAAATTCTGGCCACGGTCAGCGCAATCGTTGATTGCCCGCTCGTTATCGTAGCGGTATGTGCCATTGAGATTTGATCTATATAGAATTCATCAATATGGGCACTGATTTTGAATTTGTCTATCAGATCGACCTGGCCAAGTCGCTCACCAGGCGTTTTAGATTCACCAACCCGGGCATTCATAAATGTCAGTTGCCCATCGCGCGGGGCGCGGATAGTAAGTTTGTCCAGGCTGGCTTGCGATATCTTGAGGTTAGATTGCAAGGTAGCAATGCTTTGAGATAGCTGGGTGAGCTGTTGCTGTTGTAACAATGCTTCTTTTTGCTGGCTTTGTTTTACCGTTTCACGGTATGTCATTTGATAGTTAAGCTCATCCCTGAGTATCTCGACTGTTCGTTGTGGCACCAAGGCTAGTTCATAAAGCTTTTGCTGACGCGCTAACTCCTTTTCCAGTTTAATAATGGCAAAATCTAGTTCGATGATGTCACGTGCTAATGCAAGCTGGTTTTGTTCAACGGCCAGACGCGTGTTGCGCATGTCGTTAATCTGCTCTGATACTTCCGCTTCGCGAGCTAACACCCTGAGTTGCAGATCGGTATTGCTGAGCTTGAGCAGTGCCTGACCCTGATGCACCTGCTCACCCTCACGGACATACAAGGCCTCTACGCGTCCGCCATCAATTGCATCTATAAAGATGGTATCTTGTGGTTCAACAACACCGCGTAACGGCAGGTAGTGGGTAAAGCTGGTGCGATGTGCGGTACTGAATTCAAGTGTGTTCCGACTGATGTCATAGGTTTTCCCCGACATCTGAAAGTGGCTACTGAATACCTGAATGCTTGTGGCTGATACCGCGATGAAAGCAATGACAAGCGACGTAATAACGGCGCGTCGTCTGCTTAACAATTTGGGTTGGACGGGTTTATCCATACTGGCTCCTGATCCTGTGAATGAAAACGCTGATCAGTATTGTTAAACTGCAAAGGGGAGTCAGGAACAAACCAGGAAAAGGAGTGATGGCGCAAGGAAAAGTGATGACCACCAGGAGTGGTCATAACTAAAAGTAATAAAATTAAATGCTTAAGTTTAGTTAAGATACAGAGGTTGTATCTCCTACAAAAAATGTTTCACTGTACGTCGAGTGTTCTCATGACATCTGCTGTGGTGCGTTGCAGATGTGTATAGATTATTCCATGTGCCGAGAGCTGATAATCTGCACTATCAATCTGTTGTGGCCAGGTTCGTTTATCCGTTGATACCATAGAGAGGTGTGCATGACTTCGATCGTCCTTAACACAATGTAAGCCATTTTTGCTACGCTGCAGCGTAAGCCGTCGATTGGGCAGGTGCGTTGTACAATACAATGGCAAAGCTGAGGTCTCTCCACTTGACTCTGTGTGTTTGTATACCTGGCCTGTTTTTCGGTGTAACAAGTAAAAAGCGTCATCGTGTTTACTGTAAATTCCACCCATAAACTCGGGGAAAATAGGCTCAGATTCAAGCGTCGTCAAATCGAAACGTACCAGCTGCCAGCGATTGTTTCTGGTAGTGGAAAACAGCAATTGATTATCAGAATGCCAGCTGACCCCCCTGATAGCCATACCGGTGACTGGCAGAGCGACAGTTTCCAGTGTAGTGATATTTGAGAGAAGAAGCTGATTGTCACCCAGGCTGAGCAACCGATTACCATCGGGAGAAAATGCGAGCTGGTAAAATCGATGGGGGGGGTTACTGGAAGTTAGCGGAACAGGCTCCGCCAGCGGTTGCGTTATATCCCCCAGATACACTTGTGCGTGTGTTGAGCGTTTTGAGACAAAGGCATAATGTGATGACGTGTCTGCTATCGTCGGCAGGTAATCCATAACCGATGAATTTGCCAGGGGGAGTGTTTGGTTGTCAGAACTGCGCAGTAAATAGATATCTCGATCCAGAAGGTAAGACACAAAGGTGAAATCTGTTCCATTGTTTATTCTGGCCGGATGTTTGACGCGCGCTGTATTGCTAACGACAGTTGCCAATTTATCGCCTTGCACAGTACTTTGCCACAGCTCATAAGCCGGGTGTGGGGCTGGGTGGATCAAACTTTGACTGTCATGATGCCAGATAGCTGAGCGCATCAGGTAGTCAAGTTGTGCGGTTTGGGTGAGCTTTGACGAGGATAAGTCGAGCGTGTAAATACGTGTTTTTGGGCCAAATTCACTGTTTAACATCACCAACGAATGTCCGTCAGGTGAAAGGTCAAAGGCGTAGTTTCCACGGCCATTGGTAATTGGCTGATTCACGATCGACTTTTGCCTCTGGGTTAAATCAATCTGGAAAATTTGATAGCCGAACTCTTCAGATGTGCGATCATTGAAGTAGAGTTTCGTTCCATCTATTGAAAACGCGAGGTCGGGCTTACTTTCGTTGCCACATGTGCTCAGTTTTTGCCATTGTGATTGCGTACGTAAGTGCGTCACACGAGTCAGGTAAATACCACATGTTTGCGGTGTATGCATGACAAATGCAAGCTGCTCACTATCAGGTGACCAACTTGGTCGACTAAACTGCGCAAGCGGGATTGATAGCTGCTGCTGGGAATGTGTACTGACATTTTCGACGATGAGCACATTCAGCTGGTTTATCTTTTTGACATAAGCGAGCGCTTTGAGATCTGGCGACAGACTGGGGTATAACTCTTCGCCCTGTGCTCGCGTATAGGGTGTAACTTGTTTGTTTTTACTCAGCCCAGGTAACGAATAAGGATAGTACAGGAACATTCCGGTCACGAAAATGGCAGCAGCACACAAGGCAATAGCAGATAAAATGGGCCGCTTAATTCTGATTATGCTGGATAGAGGCTGATGTCTGCTTGCATGGGCAGAGAAGGGTTCTGTTTGTATGGGCACCTGATCTGTTTCATGAAATGAAGTGATCATTCGATATCCCTTGCGCGGCACGGTCAAAATGAAATTGGGGGACTTGGGATCATCGCCCAGTGCTTTGCGCACCTTGACCAGGGTTCGGCTAATGGCATTGTCTGTTACTAGTGTGCCTTGCCACACTGTATCCATTAGTTCATCTTTGCTGATCACGCGCTGTTGATTGCACGCCAGGTAGTAAAGCAAATCGAATACCTTTGGTGCCAGCGTCACTGAGACACCATCACGGATCAGTATCTGGTTATGGGTATCTATGATCAGGTTTTCAAATCTCAGGTATCTCAAAATAGGCTCCTGCCTGGCACACAATGGTATTATTGTTATCTTTGTACACGCCAACCTATGAGTTGGAATATTCAGATAGTACGCTAGTTTATAGGTTGACGTAAATCCGGATACTTTCATTCTCCTCAATTGTGTAGTTTTAACCCTTTAAAATATAAAGAAATAAAATCTTGGTCACAGTGGAGTCACAGACTCGTCCTGAGAATTCCTGAATAAATCAGCGTTACTTCATGTGTCATTGAGTACGAGCCGATAAGGTGAGCAGACATTAAACCCAAATAAGGACTTTTATGATGTATAGATTCCATCGTGCTCATTTTCAGGTATTAGTTAAAATGCTTGTTTTGTTTGCCTTGATTATGACTTCTTCTATGCCCGCTTTATCTGCTGACGCGCGCAAAGGTAAAATTCTTTTTGTTATCTCCGGGGATAAGCATGGCTTTTGGCTACCTGAAGTTGTGGGCCCATACCGGGTGTTATACGACGCTGGGTTCGAGATCGAGCTAGTCAGCAGTACCGGTATGCCAGGATACCCCAGAGGGCGACTGGCAGAGGCACAAAGACGTTGGCTGGATAATTCGCCTCTTAAGCAACAGCTTAGTGAACCAAATGATTTAGAAACGCGCGATAGTCGTGACTATCTTGCTGTTTACTACGCAGGCGGGGCTGGACCAATGTTTGATCTGACGGCACATGCCTCAGCAAAGAAGCTTACAGAAGCCATATATAAAGCGGGTGGTATAATTGCTGCGGATTGTCACGGCACTGTCGCCTTATTGAACTTACAGGATGAAAGTGGTCACCGGTTGATCTTAAACAAGCGGATTACTGGCAAAGCGAACAGCGAAGAAGGGTGGTTTGCTCGCACACATTATCCATTTTTGATTGAAGATGAGGCAACAAGGCTTGGCGCTATATTTGTTGCTGCTAAAAAAGGTCAGGTGAATGTTGTTGTAGATGGTCAGTTTGTCACAGGACAGAATCCGGTGTCGGCAATACCTATGGCTGAGGCACTATTGGTTGCATTAGGGCAATTGAAGTGATTGTTTCACCTACACTCAGGCAGTTAAAATTTACTCGTTTGTCACTAAGGTCATGACTGTCAGTTGTAACTGGTAAAATCGGCGGATGAGGTAAAGTGAATGTGATGGAAGATCCAAAACATACAATTGAATCAGGCAAATTCACATAACTTTATATACAGAAGTCCCTTTGCGGGGCTTCTGTATATTTGGCTGAATTGTTTATTTCTTACTACACTTGCCCGGTTTTGCAAGTTTCAGGGGGGTGATATCCTCTTGCCCCTCTCCTTCGCTAACCTGTTTAAGGTTGGCACCACCGACAAAAACGCCAAGTTTGATATATTGTTCAATATAGTAATTCTTGCCTGATTCAGTATCAATGAACAGGTCATTTGGTGAAAACTCAGATTCAGTTGTAATCTTAGTGCCTTTTCCTGCTTCAACCTGCTTATAGAAGAACACATTAGGTGCAGATTCACCCACGCACTCGTCATTGACCCAAATGTCCTTTTTTAACGCTCCACCGACAGAAGAATCTCGGTAGATGTACAAACCGGCATAACCATCTTTAGGCGCTTCGTATTGTTTCGCTCGACTGGATGCTTCTTCTGACTCTAGCGGCACACTGGCACACCCGGAAAACAGTGAAACCAATACAGCTGTGAACGCAATTTTTTTATACATAGTAACTCCATTAAATGTACTAAATTAAAAAGTAAAATGCTGATTTATTGTGTTTTTCAGTATGTAGCAAATTACGAAACAAATTCTCGGTTATTTCTATTCTAGGGTCAATATAAATATTCCAATAACTCTCCGTCTTTTACTCCTGAGCCTGGTTGTAATTTGTTAGCTGTAAACAGATGAAAATAGTGCTTACTGCTGAGAACAAAAAGCTGAACCGAAGGAGGGCTGTTGATCGTTCAAAGGGGCTTACTTGTCGGTTAGTGTTTGGGTTGCAGAGCTGGTAGGATCAGATGGTGTTTGTAACTGCTTATCCATAACCCGAGTAACAGTATCAAACAGTGCCTGCATATCAATTGGTTTAGCGACAAAATCGTCAAATCCAAGTGACAGATACCGGCTGACATCCTCAGGAAGTACATTGGCTGTGATAGCGATGAGTGGCTTGTTGTAGTCGGTATTTTTTACCTGTTGGCAAACTTCTATGCCATCCATTACTGGCATTTGAATGTCAACAAAGAACAAGTCGGGCTGTGTGTCATAAAAACAATCCATGGCCAGCTGACCGTTGTTGGCGAGGGTAAGGTTAGCGTGGGTCTTTTTCATCATCGCTGCAAATATTTGTTGATTAATCAGGTTATCCTCAGCAAGTAAGACATTTACGCCGCGCAAATCAGGGGTTTCCGGTTTCGCTTCAGTGGATAAGCGTTGCGATGTCGGCTTGGCACTTAACAGAGGCAGGTTAACTCTAAACTTGCTACCTTCACACGCCACACTACTAACAGTAACTTCACCCTGCATAAGTTCGACCAGTTGTTTAACTATTGCCAGTCCGAGCCCTGACCCCCCGTATTTACGTGTGGTTGAGCTGTCAGCTTGGTGAAAGTGTTTGAACAGGCTGGCGACCTGAGTTGGCGTCATGCCGATCCCAGTATCACAGACCTCAATGACCAGCCGCTCTTTGTTTCCCTGCACGTTCAACCTCACCTGACCTTGTTCGGTAAATTTAATCGCATTTGACAACAAGTTACGCAATATTTGTTTAAGTCGCAGCGGATCGGCAAGCCTGACAGACAAGTGTGGCTTTAGTTCTGAAGTGAGTTCTAGCACGACTTGTTTATCACGTGCCAGACGTTGGTATTCCTGAACTACTTCCCGGCACAGTTTTAATATGTCTACCGCAAGCACTTCAAGGTTAAGCTTACCAGCCTCCATTTTTGAAAAGTCGAGTATGTCATTAACCAGGGCAAGCAGGGTCTGTGAGGAGGTGTAGCCTTGCTCTACGAGCGATTTTTCTTCTTGATCATGATTGTGTTGTCTTAGTAGCTGGAACACCCCCAGAATCGCGTTCATGGGCGTGCGGATCTCATGGCTCATAGTGGCTAGAAACTGCGCTTTAGCCAGTTCTGATTGCTCTGCGCGTACTTTCTCCTGTTTAAGCTGTGTCACTTGAATATTGACGGTACTCACCAGTTCGTTAAGCGTCTTTTGTAGTGTTTTGAGCTCTTCGTATTCCAGGTTAGCATTATTTTGTTGATAATTACCTGAAGTCAGCGATGTGCAGTATTTTTCAAGCTGCTTCATGGGGCTTGTTACCTTACGGCTCACATAGGCTAGATACCAAAAGAGTATGATTAATACACCTAGTGCAAGTAGTGCGCTTCTGATAATGGCGTAGAGGATCTCTCGAGTATATGCGCTGTGCTGGTGAGACAGTGAGAGAGACAAGCTTAATCCGTCATGATTGCGCTCATAAATCGGATGTGTAGCGTTAAAGCCTTCTTCAAACTCTTGGCCTTCACGAAACCACATTTGTTGATCTGAAAAGACAGTCAAAGATTCATAATCTGCCAGCTCAATGGCAAGTTGGCTTACATCAAGTTCGAAAAACAGCACGCTGGTATAGCGAAAGGGGTCGATGAGAGAAGGCAGGGTTTGACGTAGTGGCACGGCAATGAATAAGGTTCCTCCGTTTGTATCGATAATTCCAAGCTCTTTATTGCTGATCAGCAGTTTACGTACCATCAACTCTCGTGAATTATCATTGATCACTGAGTTGGCGTGCTCCAGGACCGAGGGTGTAGCCCAGTGCAGGGTGTAAAGCGGGTAACCTTCGACTATATAGGGTGAACCGTCACTGATCATCACACTTTTTACCAGAGGGGATGTGTAGACCAGATCGCGCATTTCCTTGAGCGCATATTGCGTATATAGAAGATTGAGAGGCAGTTCTGCCAGGATCCGGTGATCACTGTAATGAGCAACCTGAAAAGTAAACTCGGCGAGCCTGTTTTTGATGTCTAGAGACAGGGTCGTTACGCGTTGTGCAACCGTGTCTGCAGCAATTTTATTGGCTTGGGTCCAGGCACTGTAAGCAAAGTGAGCCAGGGCAATGGTTAGCAAAGCCAAAACCATTGCGCCCACTTTAAGTTGTAACTCACTGACTAGGCTTTTTTTCTTGCTCATAGCTAATCGACTTCTCGACAATATGTTGCATAAAGTGGGCGGCCTGATGTTCGTCTAGTACACCAGCCAGGTGGCGTGTCAGGCCCTTTAACATCGCCTCCCAGACAAAGGCCATTTGTGCTTCGTTAGGCATAGGCTGAGCATACTCCAGCGTCGATATGAGTGCTTCTACTTGCGCAATTCCTTGTATCTTGAGCATTTCTAATGCGCGTTTGTCGACTGGTAGCACATTTATGGAAGACCATAAATTAGTTTGTACTGGCAGAGATTGCAAAAATTCGGACAGTGTTCTGAGCTCGGCTCTTTTGGTTCCAGTTAAGGCGTTGTCAGGAAACGCAATAACATGAGACGAAAAGTATGAGCGCATAGGTTCACCATGGAGGCTGGGTAACTGTGCGACACCGAGCTTATCACCAAAATGTTCTGAGAAACGTTGAAACATCCAGGAACCATTGATGGTGTAGGCAACTTCACCGGTTAAAAATTGTTCCACGGTGCAATCGTAGTCACATTCTACATCCAGCCACGCCTCGTTTTTAAGAGACTTATACCAACGCAGTGCGCTCACCATGGCGGGTGTATCTAAGTTAGCGTTGCCATTTACAATCAGTGATGTTCCGAAAGTACCTAAAAATGCTCTATACCAGTACATTTCATAATAGTTCCAATTGATTTTAAGCGCCTGCTTCTTTTGTTGTGCGCGAAGTTGCTGCCAGCTCTTTGCGGGATCGCTGACAACTGCACGGTTGTAGTACAGCATCAGCTGGTTACCAAATACGATCGGTACCCCAAGCGTGGTGCCATTGGCTTTGATGTTCAAACGGACCTGATCAATCAAATGCGTTGACAGCCAGTGATCTGGCACTTCGGACAAGTTGAGCGCTGTCAGCCCCATATAGTCTGCGGGTACTATGATACCGTCAGGTAGGGCGTTATTACTGGCCCTTAAAAGTAGCTCAGATTTTAAGGAGTTGTTCTCGAATTCAACGACTTTAACCCGAATACCGGTTTTCCTGGTGAATTCTGTAAACAGAGGATTGAAGTCATAATTTTCCAGACCAATGGCAATGGTCAATGAATGAGGAGGTGGCGGCTTAGCATGTGCTATACAGCTGCACAGGCTTGTTATCAACATGAACAAGAAAGTGGTAGATAACCTGCCAAGCATGACCTTCCTTAGAATGGGATTTGCTAACTAATTTATAGCAAATTCTCGGGTCAGAGCAAACCCGTTCAATAAACTCTCGCATAAACATGACTCTTACTAAAGGCGAAATGCGCATTGTTACAGGCTGTTGAGGTACAATAATAAGAGGTATTTTAGAGCCGTGATGGGAGGCTAATAACGGGAGTTGGTACGACCGAGTGGAGCCGAATCACTGACTGCTGGACCGGGCCATAGAGAGTGGTGGTGCTCTAACCAACTTAGCTACGATTGTACTTAGAGATGGGGTTTGATTTATCAAATAAGTTGGTACGACCGAGTGGATTCGAACCACCGACTGCTGGACCGGGCCATAGAGAGTGGTGGTGCTCTAACCAACTTAGCTACGATTGTACTTAGAGATGGGGTTTGATTTATCAAATAAGTTGGTACGACCGAGTGGATTCGAACCACCGACCCCCACCATGTCAAGGTGGTGCTCTAAC
>NZ_JAMXSF010000025.1 GCF_024124545.1 Pseudoalteromonas sp. XMcav2-N | reverse complement strand
AAACGAATTGACTATGTTAGTCACTCAGTTCAGTTGAGACTCTAAATTTTTGTGCGTCATTCAGTAAAACTGAAATTCGCTGTTAGAACTCAATCTGTACGAGTGCCCACACAGATGATTGCTTCATATTTTTAAAGAACAGTGTAACTAACCTTGGTTAGTTACCGCAGCCTCGCTGCGAAGTGGAGCGCTATAGTAACCGCTTCACATTTAAAGTCAACTAGAAAATTTAATTTTTTCTTAATTAAGCTTTCCGTTTGGCTTTTCCTTCACTTGGCTCGTTGCTTTTCAGCGTTGTGCACCGTGTCGGTGGATGCGCATTATAGGGAAATCGAAAAACGATGCAACCCCTTTTTTCATTTTTTTGGATCTTTTTGATCATTTATCTTTAAACCCTCAATACTGACGGTAAATCCATCGAGAAGGTGCAATCTTTTCAACAGGTTCTATATTTAATTATTGCGATATTTGATTAAGTCGTTAATATAGCAACCTTTCTTGTTAAATTAATGTGTATTCAACGTTTTTTGGTAGATCCTTATGAATATTCTCGATCGTAAGACACTGTTTACTGTACTTCTCCTGGCAATATTGAGTTATGCGCTTGGCCATTTTGTACTACTAAACAGTCAAATTGATCCCGCCTTATTGTTGGCGCTAGGTATCATCATCGGAGGCATAGCATCAGCTTTCGCTTCCTCAACAGGAAATACGGGCAGTGACGTCAGTGGAACAGTAGAAACAACCACACTGTATGTCGGTAATTTACCTTACAGAGCAAATGAACAGGTCGTCAGAGATTTGTTTGAAGAAAAAGGGCAAGTTTTTTCGGTTCGTTTGCTTAAAGATAAGAATACAGGTAAACGCCGCGGGTTCGGATTTGTTGAAATGCCACAGCCCGATGCACTAAGGGCCATCAACGAGCTCAATGAATCTGAGTTTCAGCAACGCACGTTAAAAGTCAGAGAAGCGAAACAAAAACAAGAATCGCTGACTACTAATGATCAAGACTGATCTTTAATTTTATAACAGCTCGTTGTACACACTAACAGGGGGTAGTACCAGTCAGGTTACTACCCCTTTTTTATTGCCACATTTTTTGCTTCTCCTGAATTTGAGCATGCTGAAATGCGCCCTCCAACCAACTGCTTCAATTATTCCTGATCAAGATTGATCAGTTTGATTTCAGGCCGCCCAACCAGGCGTGCTTGTTGTGCTGTTGCATACCAGTTCATTGTGCCGTGCTTTATTCTTAAACACTCAGCCTGAACTTCACCTTCCTCAACGGCACTATCTTTTGCAAGTAATGTATACACCCGCCTCGCAATCGCTGTACCTGAATCAATCAGAGTTATCGACTCCGGAATAGATTCACTCAGGGGTTTCTCAATGATGGGGAAGTGCGTGCAGCCTAGTACCAGATGATCTAACTCAGGTGAGAAGTTAAGCTGGTTGATCTCAGCGACAAGCTGTTTACGATCAATGTCACCGGACCAGTAAAACTGCTCAGCCAGTTCAACCAACTTAGTCGACTGATAAAGGTCAACCCGGCATTCATTGGCAAATTGCTGGATCAACTGCTGCGTATAGATATTCCGAGAGGTTGCTGGAGTCGCCAGTAAACCAATGTGCTTTGCGCGACTGGCTGATGCCGCGGGCTTAATCGCAGGGACTACTCCGACAATCGGAATAGAGGTTAATTGGCGAGTTGCTCCCAACGCATAGGTTGAGGCGGTATTGCATGCAATCACGATAATATCGACAGGGCGCTGCTCACGGTCAATCCACTTAATGAGCGCAGCCAAACGCTGCTGGATCGTCTGCTGGGACCGCAAGCCGTAAGGCAGCAACAGATTGTCCATCACATAACTGTAGTCGGCATGAGGCAAAGCGTTACGAATGTGCGTAAGTACACTGGTTCCGCCAATACCAGAATCAAAGACAAGAATATGTGACACATGCGCTCCTTAATTACAGTTCGCGCGCAGTGTGCCACGGTCAGGGTTTAAAATAAATACTAACGTCAAATCCTAAACTGGGAGAAATTAATCTCCCTTTTATACTTGCTGATCTTGCTTATCAGCCTGACGAGATTCAAGTGCACTAAAGAACCCTTGAGCATAATCAAGAAACTCGTTCAGACGCGCCTGACCTTCGTTTATCCAGGCCATGATATCCGGCAACTGAGCTTCTATGCCCAGTCCTTTCGCTTCATCATGGATCCCTTCAAGACGTTGATCCAGCGGCTGCAGTGCTTTTTCCAAATCTTTCATAGGATTACTCTGTTGATACTGGGCAATCGCAGCGGAAGTTTTGGTCTGACGCAGATCCATAGTGAAATTGACGATTTGCTCACTGTTAATTCCCAGTTCTTGCACTTTGGCAAACGCATCATCATAGTCACCGGCGAAAAAGGTATCGCTCACATCTCGGATGTCTTTCATCATGTCATTAATCGCAGCCTGCTCATCTTCGTTGAGGTCACCATTCACACTGATGGAAAAATTAAGCTCATGACTGCTTTGCTCACCATACGCAAACCCTTCACCATCGCCATTACGCGCATAGCTTGCCGCTTTTGACTGACTCATCGCATCACTGAAAGAAATCACCACTTCGTCGCCTTCAGCTGTGGTGAAGGCATACTCAGCTTGATTAGATAAACTGGCAAACTGTGCAGCACTCACTGATACTTGCTGCGGTTTAGGATCAAACAGCTCTTTTTCAAACTCATCCAACCCTTTAAAAATCCCTTCGCGGGACTTTTCTATCCCTTCCTCAATTTCATCATTAAACAGACCTGTGCCTTTTAAATCTTCAGACGCTTCATCAATTCCCATCTGCACGCCCTTGCGTGCTTGATCAAGCATACTTTTGAGTGTGTCGTCGTCTTCTCCGGCGGCCTTGGCTTTTTTAACTGCCCCCTGGACAAACCCCAGCACATTTTTGACAATTTCTTCAAAATCAAACAGGGGCTTGTCTTTTTCTTCTTTTTTCTCAATGCCCAGTGCTTGTGCGAGTTTATCATCGAGGATCTTTGCCGCTGCCTGAGATTTGTTTCCGTGGTAACTATCCGTATTAATTGACATATTAGGGATAAGCGATTTGGCTTTACCCGCGTTATGCTGCATCGCCGGATTCAACAGCTGATTCAACTGTCCGATTTTCATGTCTGCTCTCCGCTTTACTTGATAGTTGGTTATCGGCCAAAACGCCTTAAGCTTAAGTCTATTGTACAATAAAAGAGCAAAATATTTTGCTCTTTGCTGGACAAATCGAAAGTGCATCCTAAAATAGCGCCTCTTTGCATTAACTATGGTGGTTTTAATATGGCGGTGATCACGATTGACACTTCGACCTACGAGCAACAGTTGACAGAAAAACAACAGCGGATCAGTGCGCAATTTGCCCGCTTCGATGCGCCACAACTGGAAGTGTACGACTCCCCAAAAAGCCACTATCGCCAGCGTTGCGAATTCCGCGTCTGGCATGATGGAGACGATCTGTTCCACATCATGTTCGATCAACAGACCAAAGAAAAGATCCGAGTCGATCAGTTCGATCCGGGCGCCCCTTTGGTCAATGACATGATGCAGGTAATGATGGATAAGCTGCGCCACAACGACACCCTGCGCCGCAAGTTATTCCAGATCGATTATCTGACAACACTCAGTGGCGAAGTGCTGATCAGTCTGCTTTATCACAAAGCTCTGGACGATGCCTGGCAAGAGGCTATGCAGGCTTTACGTCATGAGCTACAACAAAGCTATAAAGTCGACTTTATCGGTCGTGCCAGAAAGCAAAAAGTGGTGTTTGGCGATGACTTTGTGACAGAGCAGCTTGCAGTCAATGGCAAACAGTACACCTATCAGCAGGTTGAAAATAGCTTTACTCAGCCTAACGCGGCAGTGAATGAAAAAATGTTGGCCTGGGCACAAGACCTCTGTGCGCCGCTGCAAAACGATCTGCTCGAACTTTACTGTGGCAATGGCAACTTCTCTATCGCACTGGCTGGTCAGTTTAACCGAGTATTAGCCACGGAGATCTCTAAATCATCTGTCCATTCGGCGCAATACAATATTGCAGCCAATAAGGTGGATAATCTTGATATCATTCGTATGTCGAGCGAGGAATTTACGGCGGCCATGAAGGGTGAAAAACAGTTCTCCCGCCTCAAAGGCATAGACCTGCAAAGTTACAATTGCCAGACCATTTTAGTCGATCCACCTCGCGCAGGCATGGATGAGCTCACCTGTAACTTGGTCAGCCAATACGACAACATCATTTATATTTCCTGTAACCCGGATACGCTGGAACGCGATCTGGAATTACTATGCGATACGCACCAGATCTCACGCATCGCCATTTTCGATCAGTTCCCCTATACCCACCATGTGGAGTCGGGCGTCTTTCTGACCAGAAAATAAAGTGAATTTTAGGCATAAAAAAACCCGCGTTCATCGCGGGTTTTTTCATCTTAAAGATTAGGATTTTTTCGCCAGATAGTTGATCAGAGCGGCAATATCGTCCGGTGAAGTCACGCCAGATTCACGCGACAAGATCAGCTTGTACTTGCCGTTGACAATAAAAGTCGGTACACCTGTCAGCGCGCCTCTGTCTTGCATCTGCTCTTGTGAACGCTTCATTTTCTTCGCTTTAGTGCGTACAGAGAAGCTCTTGTACAGTTTGTCAAATTTCTCTGCAGACACGCCCTGAGCTACAAACAAGTCTTTAATGTCAGCAACCTCGTTGAACTTACCACGCTTGCCGTGCAAATGGGCAAACATCGCCGCAACGATCTTATCTTTTTGCGGTAATACAGACGCTGTCGCCAATGCATTACTCATCATCTGCTGGATATCAGGGTCACGTACACCGACAAAGTCAACGTGGCTTTTTTTGAATTTCACGTCGCCGTCGAGTTTTGGTTTGAACTCACCAATTAAGGATTCAAAGTTGTTACAGGCCGGACAATAAAACGAGAAGTACTCGGTTACTTCAGGCTTTTTGGTGCCCCGCTCTGCGACAACCTCATAATGCTTACCTTCCTGGAAATTGGCAGCGCTTGCCATCAAAGGTAATAATAGCGCCAATGCTGCGGCGCAAATTGATTTAAACATGGTCTGCTCCCATTATTTTTCTAGTAAGTGTTTAACCAGCTCATCCAGCTCAGCCTGACTGCTCAACTCTCTCAGGTTAATTTTGTATTTGTCATTCACAACGAAAGTCGGCACTCCTGTCAGTGCGCCAGCTTTGCTGAAAGTATTCTGCTTTTCAACCATGGCTTTTTCCGCGCTAATAACTGGCATACTGGCCATCGCTGCATCAAACTGCTCGCCACTAATACCATTGGCTTCCAGCAGCTTTTTGATATCTTTTAGGTCTTTTAGCTGTACCTGCTGCACGTGAATGGTGTTGAAGATCTGATCGCTCACCTGTTGCGCTTTACCATGGTGTTTGGCAATGATGTAGGCATAGCTCAGGTAACTTTGCACTTCAGGTGATAGTCCACCCAGGAAATTAACATGGCTTTTTTCGAATACAGCACCCGCTGGCAGGCTTTTTTCTAGTGCTTTAGCTACCGGTTCAAACTGAAAGCAATGCGGGCAGTAAAAGGAAAAGAATTCAGTGACCTTGGCCGACTCACTCTTTGTCGTTGTTAATGTCTGGTAGTGTTTGCCATCCGTGAAATCGGCAGCCATTGCCAACACAGGCATACACAACGCAATTAGCGCAACCTTAATCGATTTTAACATTACTATTCTCTCTAAATTTTTATGGATAAAGACTGATCGCCGCTTCATCCAGTGCGGCAAGTTGTTCTTTTAACGCCAGGATCTGCTGTTCCCAGTATTTGTCTGTTGCAAACCACGAAAAGTTCCTTGGAAACGCCGGATCATGCCAACGTTTGGCCAGCCATCCCATGTAGTGCACCATACGCATTGCTCTTAGCGGCTCAATTAACGCCAGTTCGCTCGTATCGAACGAGGCAAATTCTTCGTAGCCGGATAACAGGGTATCAAGCTGCATAACCTGATTTTGCCTGTCACCACTTAGCATCATCCAGAGATCCTGAACGGCGGGCCCCTGACGACAATCGTCGAGGTCCACAATCATTAACTGTTCCTGAGACCATAGAATATTGCCAGCATGACAATCACCATGCAAACGGATCTGCTGGAATGGTGTGAATTTTTCTTCTGCTTTGTTAATTACCTGATCAAGCACGGTGGTAAACGCCAGCCGCAATGTATCAGGCAAACACTCAGACGCCAAAATGTCCTTGCATGGTTGATGCAGGTAACCGGCAACATTAATCGCGGGGCGGTGCACAAACTCACTCTGCTGTGCAACGCTGTGTAAACGACCAATGTAGCGCCCTAACATTTCCAGGTGATCCAGGTTATCCATTTCGAACTGGCGACCACCGACACTTGGAAATAAACAAAATCGATAGCCCTGATGCTCAAACAAACTGTGTCCGTCAACACGCAGCGGAGCGACAACGGGCACTTCGGCTTCTTGCAGGGCCAGTGTGAAATCGTGCTCTTCCTGGATCTGTTCTGACTGCCAACGCTCGGGCCGATAAAACTTGGCAACATAACGACGGTTATCATCAGCACGAAACTGATAAACCCGATTCTCATAGCTGTTAAGTGGTAGCAATCCGGACTCGGGATAGATACCTACACTTTCAACAGCGTCGAGGATCAGATCGGGCGTTAAGTTCTGAAAACTGAAATCAGTCATAATTTTTACCTTTCACAGCCTTTCACCTCAATAGCGGTGGGCCAAGTAACAAAAAAGCGGGCTAACCCGCTTTTTATGAAGTAAATGAGTTACCCCATTGTACCCTATCTACGCTAGCGACCCTTAAAAAAGTTCGTTGGCTGTGCGATGTACTCTTCGGGTTCGTCTTTCACTGTAATGACAAATTCAAATTCCGTCACCGGCAACGTCAAATCGTACGGGTCGATCACAACAGATAAAGGCTGGTCGACGGTTGAGCCTGCCGCGATTTGAATTTCCTGTTTACCAATGATCGTGAAGTCAGACAAACCGCGAATGCTGATCAGGAAAGTCTGAGGCACCTGTGCCTTGTTGATCATTTTCAGCGTGTAGGTATTTTCCACCAGGCCCTCTACATTGACGCGGTAAAGTTGATTTCTGTCTCTGATGATATCCAAATCGAGTGTCTTACGCATCGCTACGTTAGCAACCAAAGCGCCACTTAATACAATCAATATCAGTAAGTAACCGATCAATTTCCCGCGTACGGCTTTGGTTTTGTCGCTGCCACTTTCCAGGTTACGCTCAGTTGTATACGAGATAAGGCCTTTTGGATAGTTCATTTTATCCATCACGCCATCACACGCATCAATACAGGCACCACAGTTTATACACTCGTATTGCAGTCCATTGCGAATATCGATACCGGTCGGGCACACTTGCACACATAACTTACAGTCGATACAGTCCCCCAGCCCCAGCGCTTTGGGATCTTCCTTACGACCACGCGGACCGCGACTCTCACCACGCTCGGTGTCATAACTCACTGTAAACGTGTCTTTATCAAACATAGCGGACTGAAAGCGTGAATAAGGACAGATATGCAGACACATAATCTCACGCATCCAGCCAGCATTGCCATAAGTACACAAAGTGAAAACCACCACGCTCAATGCCGCATATCCGGAGGCCGAGAACATCAGCAGATCGGGGAGTAACTCACGGATAGGCGTAAAATACCCCACAAACGAAATGGCCGTATACAAGGAAAACAGCATCCAACTTAAATGCTTAGCTGATTTACGCCAGAATTTATCAAAGTCCATAGGCCGCTGATCAAGCTTTTTACGCTGATTGGCAGTGCCCTCTAATTTTTCTTCAAACCAGATAAAAATAAAGGTCCAGACCGTTTGCGGACAGGTATAACCGCACCACACCCTGCCATAGAAAGTAGTCACCAAAAACAAGGCGAAGGCCGCAATCATCAGAATAAAAGCCAGAATGGTTAAATCCTGAGGCCACAACGTCAGACCAAAAATGTTGAACTTTTGCTCAAAAATATCGAACAGCACCGCCTGCTCGCCATTGAAGTTGATCCAGGGTAACAGCATGAAGGCCAGCATGCCTATAAAACCAATCTGCTTCCTGAGTTTCTGATGCAACCCGGTGACAGCCCTGACATAAATGCGGTTGCGTGGGTTAAACCTGTCTGGTTGTAAATCGTCGGGTTTATGAATTTTGACGTCGACGGGGATATTCTTGACCTTAATTTGTTTGTCCATCACAGCTCCTTACGCGCCTGGGACAGGTACTTGCTACAGTGACCTCTATTTTATATGTGTAGTATATCAATCTGGATTAGATCTTGCTCATTTTAAAGGGAAAAGCCGACATAAAACAGCATTGCAACTAAACTAAGTAATAAAAAATTCCTAGCACTAAACTTGCTTTTATTTCCCTCATTTTATTACACTGGCGACATCTTTTAGCTGTTTAGATCAAAGTAGTTGCAGTTATGAAAAAGTACCTGATTTTAGTTGTGGTGATCCTGGCCCTGTTCACCATAGACCACCCGAGCATCAAAGAGCCACGCGAGCAAATGATCCAGTATGGTGTAGACCTGCTTGGAGATACCAGCAAAGCCCAGTACAGTATGGCAGCGAAACTGGCCCGCCAGCAGATCAATAAAGAGCTGACTTTGACAGAGTCTGAGCAGTCTTACATCATGTCTGCATTATCAACCAATGAGAAAATGAAGGTGTTTCACCTGAAGTTTTGTGAAGGCAATGAGCTGAATATGTATTTCTATGGTCCGAAGCTTCTGACAGTGTGTGAGATTGCAGCGAGTTCATTGAAACAGGCGGGTTTGTAATGGATTTTTCTCAACTCAACAAAGCCAGGGCTAAGTCTTTTAATGACCAAAAGGCCCTGTTGAAAAAATTAAGCAAAGGTCAGACTGTATTATGCTCACACTGCAATCAGCCTGTGTCACTCGACCTGACCGGTGCTGAGGGGACTAAAGGCAGTGCCCATTGCGCGAAAGGCTGCACCCACATCGCTCTTGATTTGATGTAACTGAGTTACTCGTTATACAGGCCGCTGGCCAGAGCGACTTGCTCTATCAGTGCGGCATACCCTTGCGCAAAGTCGTTAGCAAGGCTAAGTTGCTCAGCACAAAAGGCAGCCATATCATGCCCCCCTTGCTGACAAAATTGTGCAACTTGCTGCTCTTCCAGGCTGAAAAAAGCCAGCTGTTCAGTGGCCATTTGCAACGCCTGAATCAACTCTTGTGATATACCTGAGGCACTCATCAGGCGTTCATAATACAGCTGGCTGGCCAGTAAAAATCCCTGACTCCACTGCTGCTTTTCAGCCCACAGAGACTGTGCCTGCACAGGCAGAGAAAACTGGCCAGAAAAAACCTGCTCGCTAATATGGTGATGTAATGCTAAAAAAGCGAACACAGTATGCTCTTCTAACGCCTCATCATTCAAACTCACCTCACTCAGCCATTGTTCTGGCTCTATTCCATCTGGACCACAAATCAGCGCAAACAGATAGCCTTCAACGCCACGCAGACTCATAGCTCCAGGGCGTTGCTCAAGATACTCGCTGAGCGCAGCCTGATGCTGCGCCTCATAACTAAAGGTCATCATTGTTTATAAACTTACCGGGTAACGCCCTTCACTATCCGGGCGTCCTAAGAACTTAACTGCGTCGTGGACTTCTTTAGGTAACGAAGCCTCTGGTTTGATATTGCCCGCAACGCGGAACTGCATGTTGGCAGCCAGGGTTGCATCAGCACGCAGCCCAAGGCGATTTTCCGGATCCACCGTCACGGCGATATCGCCAGACTTACAGGTCAATGTACCACTCATATCACCGATACTAAACCAACCCGTGAGGCCTTTGATATCAATATTCGGGCTACTGATCTCACCATTAAGCGCTTCACAATAAGGCTGTCCGGTATGGTATTCATCAATACTCAAAATCACACGGCCTTTGGCATCCACGGGCAAAGGCAGTGTAACCTGCTGCATAGCCTGCTCAACACTAAAGCGCAGTATCGCATCGTCCAGCTTAGCCGACTTATCCAACAGTGACATCGAAAAATTACTGTTGCCTGAGATTTCATCCAGTGTTCTGGGTGAACCAAAGCGCACTTTACCCTGCACCTGGCCGGTCAGTAGTCCCCAACCATTAAGCTGCCAGGTAACGTCATTGAGCTGAACGTTTTCATAGCGCACTTCGCTGATCCGCCCTTCCCATACAGAGCCAGACACGGCGCCAACAGACAAAGCGCGTGGCAGCGATCCCTGTGACAATTGTAAAACGATACTGGCAGGCATAGTGATAGCGGCAAACACGCTAAACGCCAGCAAAAAAACCAGTACCAGACTGATGATCTTTTTCATACTTATTTCTCTAATACCAGACGACTAACTCGAACATATCCGGGAGCATCTTCTTTGCCCAAATCCAGGTTAGCCACTTTAACACCATGCTGATTGGTCAGCTCGTCCAGCCAGGCAATCAACTGGTTAAACTCTACATTGTCGATATTCACACGTAGTGAGTTATCGCTGGGTTGCATTTTACTGATGGCAATTTTATATCTACCGCGAGTACGGTTGACCAGCTGAGTCAAGTTCACATTGCCCGCAGAGGCGCGACTTGAACTCTGACTTTTCAATTGCGTCACACTTTTGCTTACCCAGGAAACCAACGCCTGTTGTTTATCAACTTCTTTTTCTGCTTTTTCTACCGCATTGTTCAACGGGCGAATTATGCCCATTACCAATACAAATACGCTGAACACAACCCCGGCAACAATCAGTAACTTTTGTTCCTGCTCTTTGAGGGACTGCCAATAATTGATCACTTGCTGTTTCATGCTGCACCTCGAATGCGGATCTCGCCGATCACGTAATCGCCATCATTATTAAGGGCGCCCTGCTGAACTGTCATACCACGCTGTTCGAGGATACTTTTCACCTGACCAAATACCTGGAAGCCATTTGCTTTAGCACGGATCCTTAATTCATTACGACGTTGATCATACCGTAAGGTCTCAGGCTCAAAGTCTTTCACCTCGTCAAAAACCGTCACAAAGTGGTTTGTCAGCTCCAGAAATCCTCCCTGCTGCTCACCAGATAAACTGTTCAGCTCGTTCTGGATTTGTTTCTTTAACAGGTGTGGGCGTACGACTTTATTCGGAAATGCCTGCTTGTAACTCGCAACGGCCTGAGCACTGAGTTCATCGGCCTGACTCTGTAGCAAGAGAAGCTGGGTCGATTTGACTGCAATGAAACACACTAATGCGACTGAAGCCGCAATCAAGCCACTGCGCCAGTCACGCCACCATTGTGGCTGCTTCTTCTTAGCTGCAAATTTGCCCTGACGTAGATTAAACGCTTCAAGTTCCAACTGCTTGGCGAACAGCGCAAGGGGTAAGTCATACTCACCTTCCATTGCTTCTAATGTTTTTTCAGATTCCAGCGCCTCACCCGGGCTAAAATGCTGTATGCGCTCAGCAGGCAATAAGCTCAGATAACCCGTCAGCCAGTCAGGTTCAACACCGCTCACCTGCCATTCAGCTGTGCGGAACAACCACTGTGTACCCAGCTCAATGGCACTGACTGCATTTTCCTCTGGTGCTGGTAGCAATAACGCATCAGGTATCAAACGCTGCACACTGATATCAAAGTCATCAAATAACGTCATCCAGGCTGCCAGCCATGCTTTGTCACACAGGGCAACATCTATGGTGTGCTGCTCATCACGCTGACCCGCTTTGCCAACCGCAATAAAGGCCTTATCGATGTCACAGGCAATTTGCTCTTCTAACATAAAGGGCAGAGCCTGCTCCAGCTTCCTGTTCCATTTTGCAGGTAAATCAATCGTTTTTAACTGCACGCTAGAGGCAGGAAGCAACACAGCAACCGAGCGGCTTTGTGCTTTTTCGCTTAGCTCACCGAGCAGTCCGGCATGCTCCAGCTCACCGCTGGCAATGATCTGCGCATCTTGCGCCGACCAGACCAACCAATGAACTGGCTCTTGTTGTGAGTGACCCACACGGATCATCAATTTTTCTGACACTAAACGCCTCCAAATTTACGCGCTAGGATGCTCGCCCGACCCTCTTTTATTTCGATTATTGAGGTCAGGCGAAACAAACGCTCATCGAACTGAGCCTTTGCTCGTAACTTAAAATAATTGCTTGAAATAGTAAAAATTTTCTCGTTCTTTTGCTTATCTGAAGCACCTTGATTCGCAGCTTCAGTGTAAAACTCCTGAATCGAGTCAAAGCCTTTTTCCGGTCGGGCAGAAATAATCGCCTCCGCGCCAGACTGACTTAACCCTTCCATTAACGCACTCAGTAACAACGCTTGCTCAGGCTGTATCGTATTGACGTTTATAGCCAGCTCAGTGTTACCGGGAATCACACAGACATAGGGCAATAGCTTTTCCATCACTAACGGATTGAACCCTTTGATGACCCTCAGCTCACTGACCGACGCAAACAAATTATTCGCCGTCAGATATGGTGTTCTGAGAGACATATATTCATCTTCTTCAGCACCAGAGCGGAACGTGATGCTGTCATCGTCCAGCCAGTCATACACGCTGTCTGCCATCGCCTCTTCACTCTCTTCACTTGGCAGATCTTCGATGTTCTTCAACAGTTCAAGCAACGCTTTGTGTGCTGGGTTCGTCTCGTTCCGGGAACCCGTATTCTTCGTTTTGGCGCGTAATGCATTAAGGTTTAAGCATGCCTGTAAGTCAGTGATCTGACCGCTCAATGTGCCATGGTCGACCGGGTAAGGGACCTCTTCCAGTGCCCAGGGCTGGCCAAGGTGCACTTTATCTGGCTCATCTTTTCGACTGTCCAGTAAGACCTTCTTCACCAGCTCTTCTGCGCCGTAGCTATACCACTTTGCCTGTTGGTGGGTTTGCAGATTGGTCGCTTTTTGCACCTGGACCATCAGGTTCATGGTCATTTCCGTCGCAATCGTCGCGGCCAGGGCCACGATGAATAGAACAATGACTAACGCTGCACCACGTTGAGATCTCACGCTAGCCCCTCCTTTGTCCATCATCATCATTCTGATCGCCGCTATTATTATTCCCGTTGCGATTATCATCATCGCTGCTGGCTTGTTTAACCTTTCCGTCGCCCGGAGTTAAGAAAATACGCCGGATAGGCTCGGCATCTTTTTGTTGCACTGTGACGGCGACCGCTAAAGGCAGAGCTTTAATATCCCAGTTATTTTGCCATTTTTGCTTGTCGTCAAGGAATTCAAACTTGAGCTCCTCAACATTTTCAAGGATCACCTGACTTCGGGGCTCTGTACCGTCCAGCTGATCAACATAAATTCGATAAATACGTTCAAGGTTGTCGTCTACAACCCGGTACCCGACAGCCTGCAACTCAGAGCGTGGAAGTAGACTGATCGGATTCGTCCAACCGTCCCGAACAAAGGCAATGCCATCGTACTGGCTGTTTAAATTATAACGACCATGAAGAATGTAAGTTGGGCTGAAGTCTCCGGCCTCGTTACGTACCTCTCGCTTGGTCATCTGGTTGAAATCCTGGTCCATTAAACGAAACATCGTCTGTAATGACTCCAGTTCGGCCACGGTTTCCTCGGATGCCTCTTTTGCTCTGAGTGTGGTATCGAGTATCTGGTGTGTTGCCGTCACAACCATGGCGAGAATAGCCAGTGCCAGTAATACTTCTATCAGGGTAAATCCACCTTGCCGGGCAGTGTTCTGAAACTGCATTACCGCTTCCCTTTTTTGTAGATAAAGGTGGTCAGGTCATACACCGAGTGTTCACGTTTTTCATCGGAAAAGACTTCAATGGTGACCTTTACAAAAGTCGGATCTGCTGTTGCAAGAGTAGACTGAGACCAATACCAGGTTACTCCGCCCATTTCCTCGTCGCCCTTAAGGCCATTTCTGACAGCCCCTTCTTTGGCGCCAGCACGCATCATAACGAGGCGGTTTTCCGCAACCCAGGATGCATAAGCCTGCTGCTCCAGCGTACCAATGTGATTGATATGCTCACCCGTTGCCTGCATCGCGGCGATACCGGCCACAGCACAAATACTGAGTGCCACCATCACCTCAAGTAGCGTAAACCCAACTTGTTTTGTTTTTACGATCAGGCCGCTCATGAGTCTTCCGGCTCCTTGCGTAAATTCACCGGCGCCATGAACTCGCCCTCAATAAAGTACACGGGCTCGCTTTGTTCATCTAGCTCCAGGCTGAGTTGAAATGCACTGACTTCGCCTGATGAGAGCAGCAATACCTGAGGGATCTTTAATTTCTTAAGTTCCAACAAGCTTTCTTCGTCACCGGAGCCCATCAGCTCACGCCAGTTAGCCTGCTCCAGCATATTGTCTTGTGCCCAGGCGAGATCTTCAGTGGTGAGTTCTATTTTATACTCATCCGGATAGTCTATGGCCTGATACAGTTCTTCCACGTCGAATGTGGTCCACTTTTCACCGTCAAACACCAGGAACTCAAGCTTTTTCTTGTCCAGGTGAAAGCCCAATTCAATTTGGTTGAGAATGGCGAATTCGGAAGCCATGTTAATCACACTGTGCAGTCGCAGCGCTTCGCGCTCCAGTTCTTCTTCCATATCATCTGACAAGGTGTAAGTGACCAGATTGACTGAAAAGCCAATGATCACCAGCACCATCAGGATTTCGATAAGGCTGAATCCGGCCTGACGACCGGGTTTAGGTGAGTGTGCTTGTTGCACACTCCGCTGAGCGTCTACTGCTGTGCGCATAAGAATTAACGGTCTTCTTCGCTGTCCCAGTTCCCTAGGTCGTCATCAGTACCTACTTCGCCGTCTGGTCCCATGGAGAAGATATCGATCTTGCCCATCTCACCCGGGCTGACCAGCTGATAAGGGTTGCCCCATGGATCTTCTGGCAATTTTGAGATGAAGCCGCCGTCAGGGAAACGTTTAGGCACAGGGTCGATGGTGGTTTGTGTTACCAGCGCTTCCAAACCTTGCTCTGTGGTTGGGTACTTTTTGTTTTTCAGCTTATACATTTTCATTGCGTCTTCAAGCTGACGAATGTCCAGCATCGCTTTTTCTTTTGCTGCATCTTCTTGCTGACCCATGATGTTAGGTGCCACGATTGACATGATCATCCCGATGATCACCAGAACCACCATGACTTCTAATAATGAGAAACCGGATTGTTTATTCACGTTATTTACCTCAATGCTGTTAGCGCATGGCAAAAAGCCAAGGCGCTGATGTTGTATATGCAATTAATTTGACTACAGACCAATTGCTTTGTTCATCGCCATGATTGGCTGTAGGATAGCCATTACGATAAACAGCACGATAACAGCCATGCTTGCAATCATGGCGGGTTCGAGCAGTTTTAACGAAACGCTGACCATACTTTCGAATTCCCTGTCCTGGTTGTTGGCGGCACGCTCAAGCATTTGCTCCAGTTCACCGGACTTTTCACCACTTGCAATCATATGAAGCATCATGGGCGGAAATAGCTTTGTTTGTGCCAGTGCAGCCCGCAGACTTGCACCTTCACTCACATGGGTTGCCGCATCTGTGACAGCGGCTTTGATTTTTTCATTTTCCAGTACCTGGCCAGAGATTTTCATACCTTCTAACAACGGCACTGAACTTGAAGACAAAATACTTAAAGTGCGGGCAAAACGCGCCGTATTAATACCCCGGCTGATTTTGCCAATACCAGGAAGCTGCAAAAGCTTAGCGTCATACCAAAAACGGACTTTGGGCCTCTTCAGGGCTTGTTTACTCAAAAACACACTACCAAATATCACCACCAGTGAAATCATCCAGTACGCCTGAACGAAATTACTGGCAGCCATTACCCACTCTGTGGTCCAGGGCAGTACCTGCTTGGACTTCTCGAAAGTTTTAAGGATTTTCGGTACCACGGTACCCAGGAGAACCGAGACTATGGCAATAGCGAAAATCACCAGGATGGTTGGATATACCATCGCCTGAGTGATCTGGCTGCGCATGTGCTGTCGCTGTTCGGTGTAATCCGCCAGGCGATTCAGTACCTGGTCTAAATGACCTGACTTTTCGCCCGCAGCGACCATAGCACGATAAAGATTATCAAAGACATGTGGAAACTCAGACATTCCATCGGCCAGCGTGTAGCCTTCCACCACCTTGGAACGCACAGCCATCAGCATACGCTTCAGGCGCGGCTTTTCACATTGTTCTGCAACTGCCATTACCGCTGCTTCTACCGGGAGAGAGGACTGTATCAGGGTTGCTAACTGGCGTGTGATAAGGGCGATATCGGATACCGAAGGCTTGTAACCCCGGGTCAGGGTGAAGCCGCCCGAACTGGCCGACTTTTCCTTTTCCGCAGCCGGAGCTACCTCCAGCGGCATCATGGCTTTTTCGCGCAACATCTGGCGAACCTGTTTGGCGGTGTCCGCCTCCAGAATGCCTTTTTTCTCTTTTCCTTTGCCGTCTAAAGCACGATACTCAAACGCTGCCATTAGCCTTCCTCACGGGTGACCCGCATCACCTCTTCCAGCGTCGTCTGGCCTTTTAGCACCCGCGCACATCCATCCTGACGAATACTCGGACTGAAAGTACGAATGTACTTTTCTACCGACTGCTCGCCTTTACCGTTGTGGATCAGCTCACGAATGTGCTCATCTACTATCAGTAGTTCATGAATACCGGTTCGACCCTTGTAGCCATTAAAGTTACATTCTTCACATCCTACGGCGCGATAAATAGTGGTTTGCGACCCTTTTTCAACACCTAACAGCTCACACTCACGATCGTCCGCCAGATGGGCTTCTTTACAGTTCGGGCATAAGGTTCGTACCAGTCGTTGTGACAAAACACCCAACAATGATGACGACAGCAGGAAAGGCTCAACCCCCATATCTTCCATCCGGGTAATCGCACCCGAAGCCGTGTTCGTGTGCAGCGTTGACATAACCAAGTGACCGGTCAGAGACGCCTGAACACCGATTTGTGCAGTTTCCAGATCTCGGATCTCACCCACCATCACCACATCGGGATCCTGACGCAGGATAGCGCGCAAACCACGGGCGAAGGTCATATCTACTTTCGGGTTAACCTGAGTCTGGCCAATCCCCGGTATTTCATATTCAATGGGATCTTCTACGGTCAGTATATTGCGATCGCGGGAGTTAATCTGCGTCATACCTGCGTACAAAGTGGTACTTTTACCGGAACCCGTCGGGCCGGTAACCAGAATTATACCGTGTGGCTTGGCTATGATCTCGGCAAACAACTCACGGTTGCGTTCTGTCATACCCAAGTCTTCGAGGTTCAGACGTGCATTGTTCTTATCCAGCAGACGCAATACAACGCGTTCGCCAAAGCTTGATGGCATGGTCGATACCCGCACATCAACCGCTCGACCAGCAATGCGCAGACTGATCCGGCCATCTTGCGGCACCCGTTTTTCGGCGATGTCGAGCTTCGCCATTACTTTGATACGCGATACCAGCAATGAAGACAGCTTACGATTCGGCTTGAGCACTTCTTTTAGCACGCCATCCACCCTAAAGCGGATCACCAGTTCCTGCTCGAAGGTTTCGATGTGAATATCCGACGCGCCTTCTTTGATAGCTTCACTGAGCATGGCATTGATCAATTTAATGATCGGAGCATCATCATCAGCTGCCAGCAGATCTTCCGTTTGCGGCATTTCTTCAGCCAATGAGAACAAGTCAACTTCGTTTCCGATGTCTTCCATCATTTGCTGTGTTTCAGAGCTGTCACGCTGATAAGACGCTTCCAGCAGCAGTTCAAACTTATCGTCGTCCAGCTGCTCCAGAGTAAAGCCCGCCTGAGCAATGCGACGCACTTCGAGCAGCGCATCCAGCGAGGGCTGACCTTTGTAGTAAACTTTCAATCCGTCTGGCTGTTGACTCAGCAACAGACTCTGACGTCTGGCATAGGCAAAGGGCAGGCGCACATGTGACGCTGCTTCTGGTTCCATTGCCTCGTCCAGCGCAAGCGCCGTCTCGTCATGGCCGTCGATCAGTTCCTGTACCGCCTCAGTCATTGTTCTTCTCGTTTTGCTCGTTCAGAAACTCTTCATACGTTGGCGGTAGCACCATCGCATCGTCCCACTGCGGCAGAATTGGCGCATCCTGCAGCGGCATCAGATCAATACCATCTTCACGCTGCTTAGTCTGTTCACCACGGATAAACTTGTACTTAGCATGGCTCAGCTCGTTCATGCTGCGGCTGTCACGAACAATCGTCGGACGAATAAATACCAACAGGTTACGCTTACGCTTGGTGGTATTGGTTGACTTAAACAGATGGCCCAGTACCGGAATATCGCCCAGTAACGGAACTTTAGAAACACTTTCTTGTACGTCTTCGTCAATCAGACCACCCAGGATGACCATACCGCCGTCATCAGCAATGACAGTCGTATTGATAGCACGTTTATTCACTGAGATATCAACCGCGGTTGCACCACTGACGCTGGAAACTTCCTGCTCAATGGTTAGCTGTACAGCTGTACCATCATTAATTTGTGGGGTGACTTTTAGTTTCACACCCACTTCCTGACGATCCACCGTCTGGAATGGATTCGAGTTATTCTCACTGGCAGTTGAGCCAGTAATGATAGGCACTTCCTGGCCGACAATCATGGATGCTTCTTCATTGTCCATGGTTGTAATAGAAGGTGTAGCAAGGATATTCGAGTTGGTATCGGTTGATACGGCCTGGATGATCGCGCCCCAGTCGTTTTTCACAACGCCCATTGCCAGACCATTGATGCCGCCCAACAACGATCCTAGCGGCCCTAAATCACCTTCTTGTGTCTCGTCATAGGAAGTCGTATTACCCGACTCCGTACCAATCACGTTTTTAGTGACAGTCTTATCACGAGCCTGCTCGGCAGCCACAGCCAACGCCCCAACCGGAACGGTGGTACCATTATTAAACTGCAACATGCCGCCTTTTTCGGTGATCCATTGCAAGCCAAAGTTGATACCATCCCCTTCCTGTACTTCCACCACGATGGCTTCAACCAGAACCTGAGCTCGACGCACATCAAGCTTTTCGATGACGTTGGCCAGTGATCGCATGGTATCCGGCTGTGCCGTGATCACCAGTGAGTTAGAATCTTCATGGGCTTCGATGCTAGTCTCATTTTGATTGTTGCGAGTACGGGTTTTACTACCGCCCTGCGCTTCTTCCTGCAGGGTTTTACTCACTCCTTGCAGCACTTTAACCAGCTCTTCAGCCTTCGCATAATCGAGATAGAAAACCTGGGTATTGCCCTGGTTTTCCAGCTCTTCATCCAGACGTTTAATTAGTTCGATCGCGCGGGTACGGGCTTGTACCTCACCACTGACCACCACACTGTTAGTACGGTTGTCTGAAACGATCTTAGGGATCAAAAACTGTGGTACCTGGTTTTTACCACCGTCTTTATAAATTTTTTCGACGACCTGCACCACGTCATCAGCCGTTGCATGCTTCAAGCGTACAATGTCAACACGCTGGTCACCCGCCTGGTCCACCGACTTGATAATGCTGACCAATCGATTTACCGAGGCAGCATGGCCTGTCAACATCATGACGTTGGCAGAGTTAAAGTTGGTGACGTGACCACCATCTTTTTGGTCACTGAACTGGCGAATAAGCGGACCAAGTTCCTGTACGCTGACGTTTTTAACCTCAACAACCCGGGTGATCATCACATCGCCGTTATCAATGTCACCGTCACCCACTAAAGGTACATTGGCTTTTTTACCATCTGAGCTGCGCACAACTTTGAGCACCCCAGTTTCCATCTCTACGACCGCATAGCCGTATACTTCCAGTACATTGAGGAAAAACTGATAGTACAGCGCTTCGTCCATCAGCTCGTAGCTGCGGACATTAATATTGCCCCGAACGTTGGGGTCGATGATGATGGTCTTATTGAGGTTCTTACTGATGATATTAATGAATTCGTTAATATCAGTGCCTTTAAAGTTGGCCGCATACTCAACCGCAGAAACAGACAAGGACAATCCAGCCGCAAATAACAGAGCTGCATACTTAGCTAACCCTTTTTTGATTTTTGTGAGGTGTAGCTTTCTACCCATGATTTTTATAACTCCAAAATTATAGTCTTTACAGGCTAAATTGCACATCGACAGTCTGGCCGTCACGTTCAATCGTGATATTGGCATCAGTACTATTTCTCAGCTCATTCATCGCTGACATAGCCTGTTTCATATCCGTGAGTTGGAAGCCATTAATAGCAATGGCGAGATCGTTATTTTTAAGCCCCATCTTCTTAAACAGTTCAGGGTCTTTGCCCGGACGTAAACGATAGCCAACCAGCTGGCCATTACGTCGCTCAGGCGAAATACGAATGTAGTCGAACAATTTGCCCGGCTCGGCCAGCAACTCATCACGGCGCTGTTTTAGCTCTTCACGGGCTTTGTCACTGATCTGTTTTGGCTGGTTGCGGTTAGCAGTACGACGAGATTGTACCGGCGTGGCAACCTGACGACTAAACTCAATACCGTCCAGCATCAGGGTTTCAAACCGACCACTGACGTCCAGGATGACTCGATCAGGCAGTACCTGAGCCAGTTTGGCACGCGTCCCCTTAACGGGATCCTGCACCACATAGGTTTCCTGGCGACCCTGAGATTCTATAATAGCAAGACCTGCTGCATCATTCTGGCTGACCGCAACGATGCCCGTCAGCCGCACATTTAGTTGCGTTTCAGGCGCATCAGAAATCACTGGTTTGGGCGCTTCAACAACGGTTTTTTCGTTTGCCTTGCCAAATATGTTGTGGCCAAGAATGGTTTGGCTGCTTACCGCAGCAGAGGTTTGCGCGTACATCTGCGATTGAGTGGGCAAAGGCTGAGTCTGAGGAACTGGCCAGAGCAGCCAAAATAACTTAGCACAAAGAAATGCGATATACACAACAGCCAAATACACCACCAGGCGGCTAAGCTTCGCATGGGGTAAGTCATGTATTAATTTTTGCAACTGTTGTAGCTGTAATTCCATATGTCATATTCTTATTCTGTTGAGCGCCTCAGTGTACCGCCTCGAATTCGATTCAACAAGCACGCGTATATGAAACTTTAAAGTAAATAGGTACAACTTAGGATACCTACCTGAACACAGTATTAACAGTGCTTGTGGCTGAGATGTAACCACATCAGAGCGTGTCCAGATGCTTTTTTTGCCTCATCAAATGTGTTAAATTTCACCGATTAAATTAGCTTTGGGCATTAGTTAACGAATTGTGACAAAAGTCAATCAAGAAAACAACCTAAGCGAAGTGAAAGTACGCCTGGACAAATGGCTCTGGGCGGCACGCTTTTATAAAACCCGCACCATAGCCCGAGAGATGATCCAGGGTGGCAAGGTACACTACAACGGCCAGCGCTGTAAACCCAGCCGAACGGTTGATGTTGGTGCGGTGATAAAATTGGCACAGGGCTTCGATGAGAAGGAGATCACCGTGCTGAAGTTAATAGAAAAGCGCCAGAGTGCGCCTATCGCTCAGACACTCTATGTGGAGTCCGAAGCCAGCCTTGAAAAACGGGCGCAAAACGCCATCGCGCGCAAAAACAACAGCTTTTTTGCACCGCGCCCCGAGCATAAACCAGATAAAAAGCAGCGTCGCGAACTGCTCAAACTGAAATCTAGCTAGGATCTGAATTGATGCAACAAGATTTACTTCATCGATATATTTTCGATCAACTCGATGTACGTGGCGAACTCGTACAAATTGAACACACCTTTAATGACATTATCAGTGGCCATGACTACCCGAAGGAAGTGCAAACCCTGTTGGGTGAACTACTACTTGCGTCCAGCCTGCTGACCGCCACGTTAAAGTTTGAAGGCGACATCACAGTACAATTGCAAGGTGATGGACCGGTCAAATACGCTGCCATCAACGGTGACCACAAGCAAAATATGCGTGGCATTGCCCGCCTGCAGGGTGAAGTCACAGGCAGCAGTGTTCAGGATCTGATGGGCAAAGGCTATATGGTGATCACCATTACTCCAGATAAGGGCGAGCGCTATCAGGGCGTTGTACCACTGAGTGGCGAGACCCTGGCTGCCTGTCTGGAAGACTATTTTGTTCAGTCTGAACAATTGAAGACTCGTTTGTGGTTCGCCACCGATGTCAGTGGCGAGCGCGCTAAAGCAGCTGGACTATTTTTACAGGTGCTGCCGGTAGACAAAGCCAAGTCGGAAGAAGATTTTGCCCATCTGGAAGCACTCAGCAACACCATTAAAGATGAGGAGTTGCTTACACTTGACGCGCAAACAGTGCTGACACGCTTATATCACGAAGATAACCCACAGTTGTTCGAGCCACAGGAAATTAATTTTGTCTGCGGTTGCAGCCGCGATAAAACCATCAGCGCTTTGGTCAATATTGGCCGAGATGCTTTGCTTGACGATGTTCAAAAGCAGGGTGAGATTAATATCAGCTGCCATTACTGCCTGAAAAATTACCGATTTGAAGAGCAAGATATTAAGGCAATTTTTAATTAGCCAGGCTACTTTTATCAAATTGGAGACAAGCCGCCATTTTGGCGGCTTTTTTGTCGCTAAAAATTGATACCGGTGTCATTTTAAGGTCACATTTCATGACACCGGTATCATTGAAATTATTCGATTTTTTTGACAAATTTATGGCGTTTTACCCCGTTTCAGGGCTCGAATATCTGAATTTCATCTGTTACTATGATTTCAGCTTTTGGTGAAACTTCTCCAGAGCTATCCCGTTCAATTCTCACATTTAGGTATAAACATGACTTCAAGCGCTACTCGTTTTGTCGATTTAACTGCAGCTGAACTTGTCGAACACGCCATCCGCCGTGGTGAAGGGACTTTGGCCGCAAATGGAGCTTTTGTAGCAAAAACTGGCCGCCGCACAGGGCGTTCACCTAACGACCGTTTTATCGTTAAAGAGCCAAGCACAGAAAATGACATCCAATGGGGTAACGTTAACCGCCCATTCGATGCAGACAAATTCAACGCGCTGTGGGCCCGTGTAGAAGCACACGTGAACAGCAACGACCACTTCGTCTCTCACCTTGAAGTGGGTTCAGATCCTGAACACTATTTACCCGTTGTTGTAACAACAGAAACATCCTGGCACCATATTTTTGCCAAGAACATGTTTATCGAGCCTGAAAAATACAATGCAGCTGATTTACCCCAATGGCAGGTGATGAATGTACCTTCTTTCGTTTGCGACCCTGAGCGCGACGGAACAAACAGCGACGGTACAGTGATCATCAACTTTGCAGAGCGCAAAGTGCTTATCGCAGGTATGCATTACGCCGGTGAAATGAAAAAGTCTATGTTCTCTGTACAAAACTTCCTGTTACCAGCGAAGGGCGTACTACCTATGCACTGTAGTGCAAACGTAGGCGAAGCAGGCGACACCACATTATTCTTTGGTTTGTCTGGCACAGGTAAAACGACTTTGTCGGCAGATCCTAAACGCTTCCTGATCGGTGATGATGAACATGGCTGGGCACCTGGCAGTGTTTTCAACATCGAAGGCGGTTGTTACGCAAAATGTATCGACCTGTCTCAGAAGAACGAGCCGGTTATCTGGAACGCAATCAAGTTTGGTACCATCCTTGAAAACGTAGTACTGGATGAACAACGTGTTCCTGATTTTAATGACACTAGCCTGACACAAAATACCCGTGCAGCTTACCCGCTTGAGCACGTTGAAAAGCGTAAAGTAGAAAACCGTGCCGGTGAGCCTCGTGCAGTAGTGTTCCTGACTTGTGACGTGAGCGGCGTACTACCTCCAGTGTCTATTCTGTCTGAAGAAGCAGCAGCTTACCACTTCCTGAGCGGCTATACAGCCAAAGTGGGCTCAACAGAAATTGGTTCTACGTCAGACATAGAGTCAACCTTCTCAACGTGTTTCGGCGCACCTTTCTTCCCGCGTCCGGCAGGCGTTTATGCTGAGCTTCTGATGAAACGTGTACGTGAGTTCAACTCAAAAGTTTACCTGGTTAACACTGGCTGGACTGGCGGTCCTTATGGCATTGGTAAGCGTTTCGATATTCCGACCACACGTGCTGTGATTGATGCTATCGTTAACGACACACTGGAAGGCGTAGAAACACAACACATTGACGCGCTAAACCTGGACGTACCGGTTGCTGTACCAGGTGTAGACAGCAAACTGCTTAACCCAATCAACACCTGGGAAGACAAAGCAAAATATGCTGAGTATGCGTCTAAGCTGGCTGCAGACTTCGAAGCCAACTTCGCAAAATACGATGTCTCTGAAGCCATCAAATCAGCTGGCCCGCGTGGCTAAGCTGACTTAGATTCAGATTCCTTTATCAAAAGCGCCCCTCGTTGGGCGTTTTTTTATGCCTGAATTTAGGGCAGAACTGAAATCGAGCACAGCCCGACTAGAACGTATTTTTAAGCTGTTTCCAGGCTGTGGCGAGGAGTTGCCTTAAGGTCACCGGGATCACGGCAAGTAACGCCACCCCCTTATCAAAGTTGGGGTTCACAGTGCAGTAATGGGCTATTTCTGCTTTGTTACTGGCTTTAAACTGAGCCACTTCTGCAGCTGAGTAACGTGTTTTTCGCCCCACCACTTTAAGACACAGCATCCCATTCACATCACTCTCAAGCCCAGTTGGATTTAACGCCTGATACAATTGAGACTCCGTCGATGAGCCTGTCGCGGTTGGATAAACCGTGGCAATGTTCTTTGCCATAGCCCGGAACATGGCAGGGCTAAGCATGGTATCTGCATATAACAAAGTGCGCCAGGGCCGGCGCAAATAAACCTTGGTTACCTCAAGAATAGAAAAAGAAAAAGTATTGTTCTTACCCCGAAACTGCGGTAAAAACCCGGCCGATGCGCCAATCACGCAAAACGCTTGATGGCCGTCATCGAAGGTCAGCAAACAGTACCCTGCCAGCTCACCGGCTTCACTGTAATAGAGTCTCAGCCGCCGATGAATTGGCCCGTCTTGCTCAAAGTAGTAAGCAAAATAGGCCTCTGGCTCTATCCCCTCAAAGCACTGCCCAATGATACTAAGCAGCTGAGCTCTGGTTACTGCACTCAAACAGCCAGGCAGATAAGATAAGTCGCGTTTATTCACCGGGCTTTGACTGCTCAGGTGCAGAATTGATGGCACCGAATTTTTTCGCGACCGGTAGCATGACTTCCGCACTCAGGCCGCCTTCTTTGCGATTGCGCAGGCGCACTTTTCCGCCGTGGGTGGACACTATCCGCTTGATGATGGCAAGGCCCAAACCACTTCCTTCACTCCCCCGTGCCTGATCACCTTGCTTAAACGGCTCAAAGAGCGATTCTAACTCCTCTTCCGGGATCCCGGGGCCCCGATCCTTCACTTTGATAAACACCGCTTTATGACGAGCACTGAATTCTGTCATCACCTCTATCTTGTCCTCAGAATAACGGATGGCGTTCTCAATCATATTAGTGACCACGCGCTTCAGTGCAACATGGTTCATCATGACGGCGGGGATATTTGCCGTCGTTGTCAGGACGATTTCTCTTTGATGCTGTTGTTCGGCATGCACAACTTCTTCAACAACCGCATTGACATCATCCAACACCATTTCTCCGCTGTTATGATGTCTCAGGTACTCAATAAACTGATCGATGATGGCATTCATGTCTTCAATATCGTCGATAATTCCTTCTTTTAAATAGGCTTCCTCATCCGACATCATTTCTGTCGCTAAACGGATACGCGTCAATGGCGTTCTTAAATCATGCGATACACCCGCCATCAACAAACGTCGGTCATTCTCAAGTTCTGCGATCCCTTTGGACATTTTATTAAATGCACGAGTTACTTCGATAACCTCCGTGGAGCCATGTTCAACCAGGCGGGTAGAGAAATCACCGACTCCAACCCGACTGGCCGCAATCTGTAAGGCCTTAAGCGGCCTATTCAGGTGCCGAGCAAACAACCAGCCTCCGAGTACGCTTAAAAAGCCGATACTAGAGAGATAGAATACGAGAAATTCCATTTTGGTTTCAGAAAAACCAGTGAGGGGCACCCGAACCCAATAACCCGGTGCCTGAGGTGCTTCTACCCAGTATACAACGGGGTCGCCCTGGCTGATCCGCACCCGGGCAGATCCATTGAGCTGTTCAGACATACTGCGCGATAACAGAGTATATTCCCTGGCCTCTCCAAGCCCGTTGCGGTACGCCTCGCGCTGAGCCATAACCTCGATACCTGTGATCTCAAAAAATTTTTCCGATAAAGTGGAGTCGACCTCAACGCCTTCTTCCCAATCAATGAACACTGTTTTAACCTGCTTGGCAAGCATCAGGTTAACCTGTTCAAAGGTCGGCTTAAACACGTACAGGGTCACTGTAATGTAGGAAACAATCTGGTTGATCAGCAGCAGCGCACCGACAAAAAATACCGTCTGTCCAAATGCGCTACGAGGCAGGATACTCATTTACTTCTCGCCGTCCGGGACAAAAACATAACCCAGGCCCCAGACTGTCTGAATATAACGGGGGTTAGAGGCATCTTCCTCAATCATTCTGCGCAAGCGCGAAACCTGAACATCAATGCTGCGCTCCAGTGCGCTATAATCTCTGCCACGGGCCAGATTCATCAGCTTGTCACGACTCAGCGGCTCTCTGGGATGGCTCACCAGCGCTTTTAACACAGCAAATTCGCCGCTGGTCAGGGCGATGGTTGCATCACCTTTTTGCATTTCCCGGGTTGCCAGGTTGAGTTTGAAGGCACCGAATTCGACTTCATTTTCTTCGACCGCTGGCGCACCAGGCACTTCTTTAGCGCGGCGACGTAACACCGCCTTGATCCGTGCTAATAACTCACGCGGATTAAATGGCTTGGGCAAATAATCATCTGCGCCCAACTCCAGGCCAATGATACGATCAACTTCATCTCCCTTTGCCGTCAACATGACAATGGGTATTTCATTTTCTTTTTGCCTGAGGCGACGACAGATAGACAAGCCGTCCTCCCCTGGCAACATGAGATCCAACACCATCAGATGAAAGTTTTCACGTTCAAGCAATCTGTCCATTTGTTCAGAATTAGCAGCACTGCGAACAATAAAGCCCTGCTCAACCAGATATCGCTCCAGCAGGCTGCGTAAACGCATATCATCGTCAACGACTAACACTTTAGTGGTTTCATTCCCCATTGGCATTCTTCTTATTTTTTCTCTAGTTGACCCTAAATATAATTGAAAATAAAACGCTTAGACACCATAAACACAGAATAAGATTGTTACCGAACGTTACAGGTGTGCCCCCGGTTTGGCCATGCAGATCCCGAGTTTCGTGGAATTGGTATGCACCCAGATCCGGAGTACACTAGACACATGTCGACGTTTCACCCTAGTATGCACAAGATGAAAACCAACCTAATTACACCTGAAGGCTATCGAAGGCTTCAGCAGGAACACGATCACTTATGGTTTGAAAAGCGCCCGGAAGTGACCAAGATCGTTAACTGGGCAGCAAGTTTAGGCGATCGCTCAGAAAACGCCGACTATACTTTTAACAAACGCTTACTACGCCAAATAGACCGCCGCGTCCGCTATTTACGTAAACGCTTGCCAGACTTGAAAATTGTAGAGTACTCGCCGCAGCAGCAAGGTAAGGTCTATTTTGGTGCCTGGGTCGAAATAGAGAATGACGATGGCGAAGTTAAGCGTTTTCGTATTGTAGGGCCGGATGAAATCTACGAGCGGAATGATTACATCTCTATCGATTCTCCCATGGCAAGAGCACTACTCGGGAAGTCAGTTGATGAAGAATACAGTGTAAAAACCCCGCAAGGGGAGATGCTTTGGTACGTCAATAAGATCGATTACACTGCCTGACCACATCCGTTCCAGATATGATATGATGACCGCAAATGCTGGCCAAGAAATAGAGCTAGCCAATTGAACTATATAAGGATTTTGCATGAGCAATATCTCAGCCCGTTTAGCTGCTGAGCTAAACGCATCACAACAGCAAGTGGATGCTGCTACCGCGCTACTGGATGAAGGTGCGACCGTTCCGTTTATAGCCCGTTACCGTAAAGAGGTAACCGGTGGACTGGATGACACTCAGCTGCGCTTACTCGAACAGCGCCTGGGCTATTTACGAGAATTAGAGGAACGCCGAGCCTTCATTATCAAGACCATAGATGAGCAGGGCAAACTCACTGAGCAACTTGCATCAGAACTAAATCAGGTACAAAGCAAGACTGAACTGGAAGATTTATACTTACCCTACAAGCCCAAGCGCCGTACCAAGGGTCAGATAGCCATTGAAGCTGGGCTTGAGCCACTGGCCGCTCTACTGCTCAGCGATCCGGATCAGGCACCCGAACGAGCAGCTGAAGCCTATATCAATGTCGAGAAGGGCATTGAGGATAGTAAAGCGGCGCTGGATGGTGCCAAGTTCATCCTGATGGAACGCTTTGCAGAAGATGCAAAATTACTCAGCAAGTTCAGAAACCAGTTAAAGCAACATGGCTACTTACAGAGCCGTGTTGTTCCAGGCCAAGAAGACGCAGGCAGTAAATATCGTGACTACTTTGAACACGACGAAAAACTGGCAGGGGTCCCGTCTCACCGTGCGCTCGCCATGCTCAGAGCTCGTAACGAAGGCATTCTGCAGTTGTCTATCAACCCGGAACCACAAGCAGAAGATCCCCAACAATATTGTGCCCAGATGATAGCGGATCACTACGGTCTGGACGTGTCGGGCCGCGCTGCAAGTAGCTGGTTAATGACCGTTGTGCAGTGGGCCTGGAAAATCAAACTGGCCACGCATCTTGAAAATGAAATGCTGGGTGCTACCCGTGAATTTGCTGAGCAAGGCGCCATTGATGTCTTTGCCAAAAACCTCAAAGATCTACTGATGGCGGCTCCCGCGGGACCGCGTGTGACAATGGGGATCGACCCAGGTCTCAGAACCGGGTGTAAGGTTGCCATTGTCGACAAGACGGGCAAGTTACTGGCAACCACTACAATTTTCCCACACGCGCCACAAAATCATTGGGATAAATCTCTGCGTACACTGGAACAACAGTGTCGTCAGCACAAAGTGGAGCTGATTGCCATTGGCAATGGCACGGCCTCTCGCGAGACAGACAAACTAGCCACCGAGCTGCTGAAAGCCGCCAGTGAGCTGAAGCTCACTAAAGTCATGGTCAGTGAAGCAGGCGCGTCGGTCTACTCCGCTTCGGAGTTTGCTGCCAATGAATTTCCGGATCTGGATGTCTCGTTACGTGGTGCCGTGTCGATCGCTCGCCGCTTACAGGACCCACTTGCTGAACTGGTTAAAATTGAGCCTAAGTCGATTGGTGTAGGCCAGTATCAACATGATGTATCACAAAGTCAGCTGGGCCAGACACTAACGACCGTTGTAGAAGACTGCGTAAACTCGGTTGGTGTCGATGTCAACACAGCCTCAGTGCCTCTATTAACGCGTGTTTCTGGGTTAAATAAAACATTGGCCACCAACATCGTTAAATTTCGGGATACCAATGGCTCATTTAGCAACCGTAAACAGCTGAAACAGGTAGAGCGTCTGGGGCCAAAAGCATTTGAACAGGCAGCGGGGTTCTTGCGCATTGCCAATGGTGATGATCCTCTGGATGCCTCAGCGGTTCACCCCGAAGCTTACCCTGTGGTGAAAAAAATATGCGGTAGTAAATCACTGGATGTCACCGCACTGATAGGTAACAGTGATGTACTGGGCAAACTGGATCCTGCCGACTATGTCGATGACAAATTTGGTGTGCCAACCATCACTGATATTCTGGGCGAGCTGGACAAGCCAGGTCGTGATCCTCGTCCCGAGTTTAAAACGGCTCAGTTCAAAGCCGGGGTAGAGACCATTTCCGACCTAAAGGTTGGCATGACCCTTGAGGGCGTCGTCTCTAATGTTGCTAACTTCGGTGCCTTTGTCGATGTTGGCGTACATCAGGATGGACTCGTTCATATTTCAGCACTGACGGACAAGTTTATCTCAGATCCACGAGAAGTGGTTAAGGCGGGTGACATTGTAAAAGTTAAAGTCATTGAAGTAGACGTAGCCCGTAAACGGATCAGCTTTACCATGCGACTAAACGATGAGATCCCGGCAAGCGCAGGACAAAAACAGAGTAAGCCTGCCGCGCAAAAGCCCGGAGGCAAGTCTCAACGACCAGCACAGCGCAAAGACACTCGACGTGACAATCGTCGCGACAACGGCAACGCAGCGATGGGCAATGCCTTTGCTGAAGCCTTTGCCAAGCTGAAAAAGTAATTGCTGACACACACAACGACACAGGCCCGCATAAGCGGGCCTGTGTCGTTTAACTTATTGGGCTTATTTGCTATTTAAATTACCACCGATAGCTGAGACGCTTCTTTGGGCTTGGCAACATGGCCGTAAAAGCCTTCTATTCTCAATGCCCGTGACGCTATTTCAGGATCCCTGTCGATAGGCAGCGCGACAGCAAATGGGTCTACCTCTTCTTCCAAGCGCGCAGACTCAGGTTGCTGCTCGCTTACCTCATCTTCATTCAGGCGACGAGTTTGATACCCCACAACCCGGTTGCCGTTTTCATCCGTTTCTTCACCACTGATAGATTGTTTAGCAAGATCAGCCTGGGCTTGTGCAATTTTAGCCGTTGCATCTGCCGCGATAGCTCTGTCTGCACCCGAAGGCTCTGCCGGTGCTAACGCTGCAGCACGAACAGTTTGCATTTTGTCTATGGTTTCACGCGGATCCCCAGTCGGCGCTACGTCGATCATCACCTCGCCGCCGACAGCATAATTGTTGCCGTCCGGACCGCGTTGATATTCATAGCTGGGCGACCCGGCATATTGACCACCCACTCTGGCATGCGCTTCTTCGTGCAAGCGCACTTCCCGATCCCGCTCTTTCAGTTCTTGTATCTGAGCTTGCTCTGCTTCCAGTTCAGCCTGTTCACGATCGCTTAGTTCTTGCTGATCCTGTTGATTGCCCTGATCACCTTGCTCCCCTTCCTGACGCTCTTCAATCGTTTTACCATCTTTAAGCTGACCTGTACTATCGTACAGGCCGGAATCATCGGCAGAAAAAGTTTTTTGTTTTTCCCCGTCAGACAGCGGCTTGTTTTCAGTAAACGCAGGGGAGACCGGCGCAGGTTTAGGAATAACCTCGCGGAGCTGATTGTCACGTTGCGCCGTCTCAGTGTAGACGTTCGCCGTGTTTAGGTTCATCGCCGGGGGTGGCGTTACTATATTCATTACACTTTAATATCAATCAAAGTACCCAATACTTCGTCGGCTGTACGAATAGTCTGTGCGTTCGCTTTGGCGTTAAATTCTGCTACCTTTAGGTCAACCACGGCTTCGTCTAACCTGGGAGGTTGTCCCACAGGTGCGGTGACGCCTTCATTACCGGATGCGCCCTGAAGTTGTCGTTGCTGTGCAACCTGCTGCTCGCTCTGCTGAGCCAGTGTTGCCTTATTAATGTCGGCTGCGGCTTGCTCGGCACTTTGGCGGGCAAACTCAAAACCCTGAACACCTGCATTGAGGATATCATTGACTGCCATATCTCGCCCTAAAGTTAGAAAATCTCAACCTAATTATTGCTCAATTTATAGACAAAATAAAGTAAAGGCGGCAAAAAATTGCCGCTTTTTCCATTGTAGAAAACTAAAGAATTGATTTTAAATGAGTAACAAACTCGTCTTTGTGGGAAATAAACGGCGCATGTGATGCTTTGGAAAAGGTAAACGCCTTAAACTGCGGATTGAGTGCAGCCATTCGCTCAATCGCATCGCTCGGTACCAGTGCATCGAGGCGACCAAAAAGCCCGAATACAGGCTGGCTGAGTGCACCAAACTCAGTGCGGTAATCACAGCTTTGTAATGCATCCAGCCCAAGGCTGAGCGCGTTGGAGTTCGGGGCTGGTAGCTGACCTAACAGCTGACGCAATTGTTTAATATCATCCCGGGCATGTTCGCTTCCCATTGCCTGAATCGCGAGAAATCGCTCTATGGTTTTGGCGCTGTCATCGGCCAGTGCTTGTTTAAACCCTGCCAGCACTTTCGGTTTAATCCCTGGCCAGTCTGGCTGCTCCACAAAGCAGGGATTAGATGCCACCAGCACAAGTTTGGCGACTTTTTCCGGATATCGATGCGCCAGATTAAGGGCCACTAGCCCACCCAAAGACCAGCCAACCAGCACAGAGTTATTGTTCAACTGAGCTGCAATGTCATCCGCAACCTCATCCAAGGTGGAGATATGCTCAGGAAACGCCGCGCCGCCAAAGCCAGGCAAATTCACCGCACGGACAGGCAAAGCTTGTGCCTGCTGAAGCTGTTCAGCGCTCAGCTGCCATACTTGTTTATTCATTCCCCAGCCGTGCAATAGGACAATTTCGCTTTGCATTAACTCACTTCCTCAACCAAACTTGTCGCTATGATAGCGATTCAAGGATGGAAAGCAATGTCATTATCCCGTGCAATCACACAAGCTCTGTTCCCCTGCCAGTGCGCTTGTTGCCGCTGCCCAACAGACACCACAGGCCTGTGTGTGTCATGTCTCGAGGCCCTGCCTCTTTTCTCTCCCGCAGAGGGAAACCTGCTATTACGCCCTGATATACAAGCTCAGTTCAGTTTGCCCTACTGTGATGGACTGATCGCCTGTGGTTGGTATCGTGGTGCACTAAAACGTTGGTTATGTGAGTTAAAACTGCATCAGAGGAACCATGCAGCCAGCGTGCTGCGTCAGGTTATCACACATCAGTGGCAGTGCTACTGTGAGGAGCAACTGATTGATGCGGATGCAGCCATTATTATCCCTTTGCCCAGGCACCGCCTTATCAATCGCGGCTTTAATCAGGTAATGCAGACCTGGGGCCGTGTACTTGAACCCCAGTTATCGATTCTGCCTGTTTTATCAAAGCGCATGACCCGAGCCCAGCAATCGTTAAATCGCAGGGCTCGATTGCAAAACCAGCGCCAGGCTTTTACCTTATCGGGAACTCTGATTGGCAGACGTATTTTGTTGGTTGACGATGTGCTCACCACAGGAGCAACCCTAAATGCAGCCGCCCAGCTCTGTCAACGCGCAGGCGCTGAACAGATCTGGGCATGTGCTACGTGCCTGACACCAGCCTAATGAACCGCGTGTGCGAAAAAGAGTGCATTATTAAACAGTCGGCTGCTACCGTACCAGAAACCGCGAAAAACAGGGTTGTCCGTCATCGCTATTACCACTCCATTTCCATAGGTGTCAGCGACCAGAGCGGCCGATTTTGCGATTTGTGAGACATTGCGATCGTCGGCATAACCCGCAAGTAGCGGATGTTGTTGATACATTGCGACATCAAGGAACGGGGCTTCATTGGGCTCAATCACCCAGCTGCTATTTTTGAATACAGGTAAGGTGCTGTTCTCAAAACCGAATGCCAGCGGATGAGAAAGATCTAAGTGAGTCTCAAAAATGGCGCCTGCAATACGCTGTTGTGCAGCCAGCTGTTCTTTGTCTTCAAAACGCAGCCCCTTCGTATTGAATGCCTCGCGCATTTCTTTACTGCCGATGACCTTGGCATTGAGCAACTGGTGTTCTATCAGCCACTGCGCACCGCGCTTATGACCCCAGATCACACCGCCTTTATGGACCCAGCTGATAATGGCAGCTTGCGCTTTTTTACTCAGCCCTGAATAGCGGCCATCGGCCAGTACAATGTGGCTATAACGACTCAGATCAACCCGTTCAAGACGATGCAGCTCAATAATGCTTGGCGCAATCCCTATATGTCTGTCGAGGTGGTACCAGACTTCGCCCACTTCATACTGGCTGGTACCCTGACCACCCACCAATAATACTTCAGGCTTGCGCAGCGGCATCATACGACGAGAACCTAAGTCGATACCCTGAGGCGTCAGACCTGAGTTGATGGTTGTAAGTGGAATAGCGAGCTCCCTCGCCTGCTTTGTCAGCAAGTGCTGCCAGTCATCCTGGTTTTGCAGCCCCGCAGGGATCACAATCGTGCCGGCATCAAAATGTTGTTCTCCGTTTGCCAATCTGGCAGTGAATGACTGCAATGCAACACGCGCTTCCAACCCTTGTGTCAATAACTGGTTGAGTAACTTAGGTGCCAGATAATGCTGCCATGAAAAAGCATAAGCGTACGCTTTACCAGGCAACGGCTCTGGCTCGCTCAAGGCGGCCGGCTGCCACTGAGTGTCACTGACAGTCAGGCCCCAACTACTGGTGACCTGCGCAAAGTCCAGATCGTAGGCATGTGGCAAAGTCCACCCCGATACATCGTAAAATGTATTGTCTTTAAAATGCGTTTGCTCACTGAATATGGCCAGGATGAGACGAACCTGAGGCTGCGCCAATGGGATGTAAAGATCCCCAGCCTTAAACTGATGTGCTTTAATTTTCAACGGCTTTTCCAGTCGATGCGTCTTCACCTGATGCTGGCTCAGTAGCGCAACAAACTGCTCTAACCGATATGGATCTTTACCAGCCGACACCACATACCCCTGAAAGTCTTGTTGTTTTGCTTCTTTGAGCGCACTTGAATAAAAGTGCTGCTGGTAATCAAGTAGTGCCTGACGGTTAGCAACCGCTCCCTGAATTGTTGAAAATGAGGTAATAAGCTGGTTCTTGATCGTCTGTGGAAAGGTCAGCAAGCCATTAAGGGTCTCCTGTGCATGACCACGACTGCTGGCTTGCTCAAACAGAATACCCACCGATCCATTGATATCCGGGTAGGTTGACCCTTTGCCATAGTAAAAATCGTCAAAACTCTCCTGAGTAAAATACAGTTGACCGGTCTGGTCCAGTGCATCTGCATGAAACTGACCAATGGCCGCAGTTAAACTTTGGTTGCGCTCGGGTGTCAGTGGATGCGTGCGCGATGGGATCCCAGGCTGGAAAAAGTAGCTTGAGTTAGGACCCATTTCGTGGAAATCAGCTAAAACATTAGGCTTCCACTCATGAAATGCTGCGATCCGTGCCTGTGATTCTGGATGTTGCAGTAACAGCCAGTCCCGATTTAAATCAAACCAATAGTGATTGGTTCTGCCAGAGGGCCAGCCTTCAACATGCTCTCTGTGTTGCGGGTCGCTTGATAATACCTGACCGCGATGACTGTTAGCCCAGTTAGCAAACCGCGCTAACCCGTCCGGGTTCAGTGACGGGTCTAGCAATATCACGGTATCGCGCAACAAAGCATCTATTTTCTCCCCCTGAGCAGCCGCCAGATAGTAAGCCACCAGCATGGCCGTGTTACTGCCCGACGGTTCATTGCCGTGAACACTATAACCGAGCCAGACAATGGCCGGCGCCTCTTTACGGGGCAGTGATTGTTCAAGCGCGCTCAGGTGTGCATTTTTTACCGCCTCTATGTCTTTAAGCCGATTTTCATTAGCAATAGTCAGCAATACCAATGGCCGATGTTCATGGCTGTGACCTATGGTCTTTATTGACACCCGCGGGCTAGCCTCTGCCAACTTGCTTAAGTAGTGTACCAATTGCTCCGGACGCACATGCCACTCTCCAACTTCATATCCCAGCACCTCATGTGGTTTTGGAATGAGTGGGTCAAATTGTTGTGTGTCATCAAAATAATAACTCAGTGGCTTAGCGCTGAGTTGCAAACTCAACACATACAGCACGATTAACAGGCGATACATAGTTACTCCATCTACTCCGGCAATTTTTAACCAGCCAGTACGCTAGCAATGAGGCTCGAGTTGCTGCAAATTTTTACGCCCAACACTAGCTACAACAAGATGAGGGGAGTATCATAGGGATTAACCGAGTAATTTAGTCAAGTATAGCGTAGATTATGATCACAATTTCAGAGACAGCTCAGTCACACTTTGCCAAGCTATTGGCCGATCAAGCCGATGGTACAAACATCCGCGTATTCGTCGTAAACCCAGGTACAGCCCAGGCTGAATGTGGCGTTTCATATTGTCCAGCCGATGCCGTTGAAGACAGCGATATCCGCTTACCATTCAATGGATTTGATGCCGTTGTCGACGCAGAAAGTGCACCCTTCCTTGAAGAAGCAGAGATCGACTTTGTCACTGATAAAATGGGCAGCCAACTGACCCTTAAAGCGCCTAACGCGAAAGCGAAAAAGCTCAGCAACAATGCGTCACTGGAAGAACGTGTCGAGCATATGCTGGTGACTGAAGTAAACCCTCAATTGGCCAATCACGGTGGCCAGGTCAGCCTGGTTGAAATCACGGCCGAGGGCATTGCCGTATTACAATTTGGCGGCGGCTGTAACGGCTGCTCTATGATCGATGTCACACTCAAAGAAGGCATCGAAAAAGAAATGATCGCTAAGTTCGAGGAAATCACCGGCGTCCGTGACATCACCGAACACTCACGGGGCGATCACTCCTACTACTAAATCCGTATGCGGCATTTAATATATCGCTTAGGGTCGCACCCTAAGCGTAGCCTGCGATTCTTCCTCTCTGGGCTTGCCTTATTTGCCCTGAGTTTGGTGTTGATTGTCTTAGGCTATTTTTATCAGCCCTGGCTGCAACTACCCGGAGTGATGATTCTGGTACCCGCACTGGGTGTTGCCGGTTATGGTTATCTGGGGATTTTCGCCAACCGTTTTTCTCAGGTGCTATCTGCACGCGAATCAGCCAAAGCAGCTGCTAAAAAAGCCTTTGAAGAGTAGCTAACAATGTCTCACTCGCTTCCCTACTCCAGCAACTGCTGTCTGGCACTCAACTGACGGTACTTCAGTATCAGGGTTATCCCCCTCAATCCCATAAAACAGCTCATGGCAAACCATAAGCCATGATTCCCCCAATGCTGGACAAGCCAGAACGGCACAAAGAATCCGATCACAGCAGACAATAACATACTGTTGCGCATTTCTTTTGCGCGGGTCAGGCCAACAAAAACACCGTCAAACAAAAAACAGCTTGTTGCAATTAAAGGAAGCACTATCAACCAGGGCAAATATATTTGCGCAGTATCGATAACAGCAGGAATATCCGTCAATAAACCAATCACAAACGGACCAAAAAGGGTAAATACCGCAGTATATAACAACGCAAAGCAAGCTGCCCAGATGCAACTGATGCGAATCCAACGCCTTAACATAGTCAGATCCCGGGCACCCTTTGCCTGCCCGACTTTCGCTTCGACAGCATAGGCTATGCCATCCATTGCGAAGCTCACCAACATCAGAAAGTTCAGCAACACCGCATTGGCAGCCAGGATGTCTTCACCCAGCCTCGCACCATAAAAGGTCATAAAGCTAAAACACAGCTGCAGCATGAGTGAGCGAATGAAAATATCACGATTCAGGTGCAGCAGGCGCTGTACTTCTTCTCGGTTAGGAACTTTGACCTGCCACAGCCAACCAGCATCGTTCAGTACCTTGCGAAGCAAACAGCAAGACAGTACCAGCGCCGAATAATCTGCAATCACTGATGCCCAGGCGGCACCTGCAACGGCAAAATCCAACACCACCACAAACAGTACATCCAGCACTATATTGACGATATTAGTAAACAACACCACATAGAAAGGGCCACGTCCGTATTGCATCCCCAACATAAACCCAAGCAAAACCAGATTTAGCATAGCCGCCGGCGCACTATAAATTCGAATGGAGAAGTAAACCTCAGCTTGCTCAAGCACCTGAGACGTTGCTCCGGACAACACCGCTATGAGCTCAAGCAACCAGGGCGTACACACTATCAGCAACAAAGCAAATACCAAAGCAAAGCTCATACTGGCCGAAAGTGACTGCAACGCCCGACCTGAGTCTTGCTGACCATGTGCCTGGGCAATCTCCCCCGTAGTACTCATACGCAGAAAACTGGCCAGCCAAAACAGCAAAGCGATACTGCCAGAACCCAGTGCTATCCCGGCAAGATAATATGCGTCACTCAAATGACCGATGACAGCAGTATCAACTAACCCTAACAGGGGCACCGAGATATTTGATAAAATCATCGGAGCAGCAATAGCAAGCAACTGAAAATGGTGGGAAGTATGCGCTCGATTAAGTGGTTTCATGTATTAGTTCTTATACTCGTTTTATTCAATACCCGAACAGGCCTGGCCGCGGTCATTCTACAATATCATCATGTCAGTGAAAAACTGCCGGCAGTGACCAGCGTCAGTGAAGCAACTTTTCGCCAGCACCTGAATTTTCTTAAGTCGGAGCAGTTCTCAGTTATTGCGTTAGATGAACTTATTCAGCAGCTACAAGCAGGGAAAACCCTGCCGCCTAAAACAGTCGCCATCACCTTTGATGATGGCTACCTGAACAATATGGAAGCCGCAGCACCTGTACTTGAACAGTTTGGCTACCCTTATACAATTTTTGTTAATCCTAAGCTTATCGATGAAAAGAAAGGCTACGTTATGAGCTGGGAGCAGCTACGAAAACTGTCAAAACGCGGCGCATTAATCGCCAACCACAGTGCACAACATGACTATTTACACCTCAAAAAGGCAGGAGAAAGTCAGGCACAATGGCGTAGCCGGATCCGTCAGGATTTGGTCTGGTCACAGGCCAGGATCAAAGAAGAAATAGGTCATGACCTTCCTTATATCGCTTATCCCTACGGCGAATTCGATCGTCCTTTACAGGAGCTGGTCGCGGAACTTGGCCTGGTCGGGATTGGGCAACATTCTGGTGCCGCAGGGCCAGACTCAGACTTTACCCGGCTGCCACGATTTCCTGCATCCGGCATTTATGCCAATCTAAACACTTTGAAAACCAAACTGTACTCGCTGGCATTTCCACTTGCAAAAGCTGACTATCAGGACTCGGTCACAGTTAATCGGACCCCATCAATCACACTGACTTTTAAAGAGATGGATTTCTACCAAAACCAGTTTGCTTGTTTTGTTTCAGGTTTAGGCAAAGCAGAGTTAACTTGGCAGGGAGAAAAGACAGTGACCATTACAACCTCCAAGCCTTTACCGAATGGCCGTTCGCGATACAATTGTACAGCACCGTCTAAACGCTTTAGCGGACAGTTCTATTGGTACTCGCAGCCGTGGGTTATTACTGATGCTTCACAGCATTAAGCAACTCCATTGTCACTTTAGACAAGGGAACCACTTTCTCAGCCGCCTGAATTTCAACGGCGGCTCGGGGCATGCCCCATACAACCGATGTGGCTTCATCCTGTGCCAGCGTTTTTGCCCCGGCCTCTCTCAGGCGCAATAAAGCTGCTGCACCGTCACTGCCCATACCGGTTAACAGACCTGCACTCACTTGCTTGGCCCACGGCAACAAAGAATCAAACAACACATCAACAGATGGCCGATGCCGATTAACTTTCTCACTCTGACAAAGTTGGCATTGTAAGCGTCCACTTTTTTGAACGATTTTCAGGTGCATATCTCCTGGCGCAATAAACACATGACCAGGCATAAGGACATCACCGTCCTCAGCTTCTTTCACATGCACATCACAACAACGGTCCATGCGCAATGCAAACGAAGTACTAAACACAGGTGGAATATGCTGTGCTATCACAATGGGAGGGCAATGTTTGGGTAAACGTACCAAAACCTCACGCAGCGCTTCGGTACCACCGGTAGATGCCCCCAATGCCAAAACGGCGCTGCTTTTAAACTGCGCATGCTGAGACACCGGCATTTGACTGGCATCTTTTTCTGCACGAAACGCGTAGAGATTGGCCTGGCGAGCAATTCTTATTTTCTGATGTAGCTTTTCTGCATAGGCATTGAGTTTCTCAGCGACATTGGAGGTTGGCTTAGCAATAAAATCGATTGCACCCAGTTCGAGCGCCTCAAGTGTCGCGGGAGAGCCCTGTTGCGTTAAGGTCGATAGCATAATCACAGGCATGGGGCGCAATCGCATAAGATTTTTAAGAAAGCTCAACCCGTTCATTTTCGGCATTTCTATATCGAGCGTTAATACATCAGGATTCAGCTGCTTAATCATGTCTCGTGCCTGATAAGGGTCCTCTGCAGCACCAACCACCTTAATATCATCGGCAGCCTCCAGAACCGCCGTTAATATCGCTCTGAGTGATGGGGAGTCGTCAACTATCAATACCTTAATCATGCCTTCCCTCTAAAACAGCTCAATATCAGTTTGTTTGCCTTGCTCTTCAATATCATGCAGATACTTGACCTCGCGTTTTTCAATGGTGTCGTTATGCATCTGACGTAGCTTTTTAACCTGAGCTTTACCGGTTTGGGGGTGGAATACCACCTTACGCGGCCATGGGCCGCCAACATCGTGGGAAATCAGAGTGAGCTGCTCTTCCTCAACATAGGCTTCCGCAAACCGGATATTGCCAATGCCTATATCAGTCATCGAGCTGATGATCTTGCCTCCCCCAAACAGTTTTATTTTCAGGTTTTCTCGCCTCGCACCATTTTTAATCACTTCGTTAATCAGATATTCCATCGCCCAGTTACCATAGCGACAGTTGAGGTCATCGGCATGAATTGAGGAGGTGCCCTTTACACCAGGTAACATAAAGTGGTTCATCCCACCAACACCTTGTTTTTCATCATAAATGCATGCAGCAATACAAGAGCCCAGGACAGTCGAAATCAGTTCGTCACTTTTAGACACATAAAACTCCCCTGGTAGCACTTTTGCCACCACAGCCCCCCTGCCAGAATCCCAGAATCGTTTTACATGCTCAAAGCCGTGCAATACTGGCTGAAACTGATTCATATCTGTGCTGCCTTTTGATACATAGTTTTCCCCAGGTTTTTAAACTCCAGATGCTCCTTGCCCATTGTCTCGGAATGGCCAATAAACAAATAGCCTTGCTCCGCCAGCAATTGGTAGAAGTTTTCAAACAATCTGTCCTTTGTTGCCTTGTCAAAATAAATCAGCACATTGCGACAAAAAATCACATCGAAGGGCCCTTTCATAGGCCAGGGCTCAAGTAAATTAAGGCGTTTAAAGTACACACTTGCCCGCAACTTATCTTTTACTCTGTACTGGCTTCCATCTGGGCTGCACATAAACCACTTTTTTAGGTGCTCATCGGTCAGGCCGGTCACAGAAGCACTGTTGTAGATACCTTCTTGCCCTTTGTGCAAGACGTTGGAGTCCAGATCAGTTGCCAGTACCTTGACATCCCAGTCAGCTGGAAACGCATTACTGATTGTCATAGCAATACTGTATGCCTCCTCTCCGGTAGAACACCCAGCTGACCATATCCTGATGCGCCTGTCTGTTTTATGCCTCTCCTTTAGCTGAGGGATCACTTGTTGATGCAAAAAATCAAAATGGTGCGACTCCCGAAAAAAAGAGGTCAGGTTAGTCGTAATGGCATTTATAAAGTGGCTAAACTCAGCATCCGTATCTTCATTTAGAAATTCAAGGTAGGCAGAAAAAGAACTTAATCCGTTCGCTCTCACCCTGCGCGCAAGGCGTGAGTACACCATATCGCGTTTATGGGGCCCAAGCACAATGCCACATGTTTCATAAACGCGTCGAGAGATACTGCTGAAGTCCTCGTCGGTCATCAAAAATTCTTTCATATCTCTGCTCACTCATACGCGGTGAAGTCTCAACTCCCGTGACATGCTATGCCATATGCTATCTCTGTATATTACCCCGGGTGACAAAGACCTGTTTCCAAGGCGGAGCTGCACCCGTTAAAGCATCGCAGCTCCGTAAAAATTGTAACGAACTCTGGGCGATTAAAACTCTTCCCACTCCTCAGAGTCGTCTGCAAAGCGGTTGGCAGCTGGCTCCAGCGGTTGTCGCGTTGTACGATTTTGAGGAGCAGATAAGCCAATCGGCGCGCGCGCCTGGCCATTGGTCGTTTGAGTTTGCTCGGGTATTGCTTGACGGGGAACAGGCGCTTCACCCACTTTGAAAAAGTTCAACATATTACGCATATCATTGGCCTGCTCAGCCATAGATTCACCAGCAGCAGACGCTTGCTCAACCAGGGCCGCGTTTTGCTGTGTCATTTCATCCATTTGCGTAACCGCTTTGTTAACCTGTTCAATCCCTGAGCTCTGCTCTACCGACGCATCAGCGATATCGGAAATCATATTCGTCACTCGTCTGACTGACGCAACTATCTCTTTGAGCGTCTCACCCGACTCGTTCACTAACAGCGTACCATCTTCAACCTTGCTAACACTGTCTCGGATCAAATCTTTGATTTCTTTTGCCGCACCCGCCGAACGTTGAGCCAAGTTACGTACTTCACCAGCGACAACAGCGAAGCCACGTCCCTGCTCACCGGCACGCGCCGCCTCAACCGCCGCGTTTAGTGCCAGCAGATTTGTCTGAAAGGCAATTTCGTCTATCACACTGATGATATCCGCAATCTTTTTGCTCGCATCATTGATAGCGGACATGCTTTCAACCGCTCGATTAACCACTTCACCACCGCGTGTTGCCTTTTCACTGGTTTCTTCGGCCAGTTCATTTGCCACTTTAGCATTGTCGGCATTCTGACGAACTGTGCTCGTCATCTGCTCCATGCTTGAAGCTGTTTCTTCAAGGGAAGAAGCCTGTTCTTCTGTGCGCTGGCTTAAGTCAGCATTACCTTGTGATATTTCCTCTGCGCCACTGGCTACTAACCCAGCAGAGGCACTGATCCGCTCTAACACATTGGTTAGCTTGTCGGCCGTACTGTTCGCGTCTTGCTTCAATTTATCAAACGCGCCCTGATACTCTGCTTCAATTCGCTGCGTCAGATCTCCCCGAGCAAGGGCATCAAGCATATTGCCAGTATCGGCTACCGCACAATCGACGCTTTCCAATAAGCCATTCAGGCCCTGTGTCAAGCGTAAATAGAAGCCCCGCTTGTCACCCTCCTCCAATCTGGCGGACAGATTACCTGCCCGTGCCGACTCAACAACGGTATTCACTTCCTGTTCAATGGCGACTTCAGCGGTTCTGTCTTCCCACTCTACGACGGTACCCGCACGTTCACCTGTGTCTGTAACGATCGGATTGGCAACCAATCCAAAAGTCCGCCCCCCCACTTTAATCTCTGTTTTGTAGGGTTTAGACAAGGTTTCCAGTAGGCGTCTCTGATGCGCAGGATTGCGATGGAATACGTCAATATTTTGTCCGATTAACTGACTACTGTCGAAATTAGGTAAATCCTTGCGCAGATCTGGCTCTGCGTTTCTCATCATCTCAAGTACAGCCTGATTCATATAAACTATCGTGTTATCTGAATCAGCTATCATGGTATTGGTTTGCACATTGTCGAGTGCCCGCCGCACCCGCAGGTTTTCATTGGCAGCCTGACGCGCTTTTTTCTCTATGCTCAGTCGCTCTGTTTTATCTTCCCACTCCACCACAGTACCAATACGAATTCCTTTTTGATCAAACACTGGCGTAGCAATCAAGCCGAAGTTAAAGCCTGCTACCACAATATCGGTGTTGTACACTTCAGATAGTTTATTCAGTAAACCGCGTTGATGTTGTGGGTTGGCATGAAATACATCAATGTTGGTTCCTATCAGGGTATCTGCATCAAAGTTAGGTAGTGCCGTGCGAAGTTGCTCTTGATTGTTTCTGAGCATCGCCAGCACAGACTCGTTGACATAAACAATATTGAGATGCTCATCTGCGAGCATCACATTGGCCTGACACACATCCAGTGCACGCGAAATACGTGCATTTTTCTCTGCTAAGTTTCTATGCTTTTCTTCCGCTGCCAGCCACTCAGTTTGGTCTTTCCATTCCACCAGCGTCGCGATTCGCTGCCCGTCATCAAATACTGGTGTTGCAATCAAGTCGAAAGTCAGCCCGGCAACCTTGATCTGGGTTTGATAGGTTTCTCGCAAATTGGCCAGAATATTGCGTTGATGACTCGGGTTTTTATGGAACGAGTCAATGTTGGTGCCAATCAGGCTTGCAACGTTAAACCCAGGCAGGTCAGCTTGTAATTGACGTTCGTTCGCACTTAACATGGCTTTGACTGAATCGTTCAAATACACAATATTCAGGTCTTTGTCCGCAACCATAATGTTGGCCTGACACCCCTTTAAAGCCAGCAACAGGCCCTGTGTATGGTCAGAGTATTGTTGCGCTTCATGATCTACATTTAGAGCTTGAAATAATTCTGGAAAATCAGTGAGGTCCATTGCATGCAAAGCACTCTGGTCATCCATGGACACATGGGGCAAAACACGATACACACAGCCAAGTTGAGCGCCTAACGCTGCTAACCCCATTCTTAGATAACCCAGTGCAATCACAACGCCGAATACAGGCAGGGCTATCGAAAGCATCTTCATTTGCTCAGAACCTGTGCCCCCGAGTTGGAGCCCAAGTATGATACTGACAATCAGGATCGCCCCTGCAATTAAGATTTTATTATTTAAACTACTTTGAATACTCTGACTACTCATCTCAGCCCCCGTTGCTCTTGACACTGCTCTTGTCGTGTAAATCGAGCACTTTCTTCAGATTTAATAACACCACCATTTTTTCCCCAACATTGACTAACCCGTGAACAAACTGCGCGTTATCAGAATCCTGAAAGTCAGGTACATCTTTCGCTTTTTCTTCGGAGATACTGTAAACATCGGACACGGCATCAACGACTATCCCCATTAACTTGGTCTGCTCTTTTAGTTTTACCGACACCACTATAACGACCGTTAACGGACCATAGTCGATATGTGTTATCCCAAAACGCTGCCGCAAATCGATGATAGGTACTATGGTGCCACGTAAGTTCATAGCCCCCTTCACGTAAGGTGGTGAATTGGGGATCACAGTGACAGGCTCCCAGCCCCGAATTTCCTGGACCGCTAAAATATCAATGCCGTATTCTTCTTGATCCATCATGAATGTCAGAAACTGTTTTTCATCACCCTCAGTATCCAGTACCAATTGTTGATTTAACTTTGTATGTTCTGTCATGCCGTGACCGCCTCATCCGCCTTCAGATCAACAAGCAATTCCGAAGAGCCCGGCCGTCTTAGGCCGCTCAGTTTGATTAGTCCACTAATATCTATGATCAATGACACCGTTCCATCACCCAAAATGGTTGCGCCTGATATACCATCAACACGTTGGTAGTTGGCCTCTAAACTTTTTATGACGACCTGCTGTTGCGCAAGCAAATCATCCACCAATATCCCAACCTTATAATTGTCGTTCTCAACAACCACCAGCAAGGTTTTATCGAGCTCCTCTCTCGCCCCTCTGTGATTGAAAATATCGTACAAACGCAGTATCGGGATATATTCGTCACGCAAACGCAGTACCTGCAACCCTTTGCCAACGTTACTCACTTTGGCAATATCAATTTGTAGCGACTCAACTATAGAGATCAGGGGGATAATATAAGTATGGTCAGCAACCTGTACGAGCTGACCGTCCAAAATTGCTAAGGTGAGAGGCAGACGAATTGTAAACGTTGAACCAACACCAGCCTCTGAACTCACCTCAACAGAGCCATTCAATGCCTGAATGTTTTTACGCACCACATCCATTCCGACACCGCGCCCGGAGATTTCACTAACGTTGTCCGCTGTGGAAAATCCAGGCATGAATATCAGCTCGTTAATTTCGTCAACTGTGAGCTCATCCATCTCCTGGATCAGCCCGTTTTGAATGGCTTTATTACGAATTTTCTCTGTATCCAGGCCTTTACCATCGTCGAGTATTTCGATAACAATATTACCGCCCTGGTGAAATGCGTTTAGTGTGACGGTTCCAACGGGGTCTTTGCCTTGCGCGATACGTTGCTCTGGGGTCTCTAGCCCGTGATCCAGAGAATTACGCACCAAATGGACCATAGGATCTGAAAGCTTTTCCATCACTGTTTTATCCAGCTCAGTTTGCTCCCCGATCAGCTTAAGCTCCACTTGCTTATTCAATTTTTGTGAGATATCTCGCACCAGCCTTGGAAAACGGCTAAAAACAAAGCTTATCGGCAGCATACGAATGCGCATCACATTTTCCTGAAGGTCACGCGTATTATGCGCCAACTGTGCCAGACCTTCCTGTAATGCGGCAATACTGGACTCCGTTATTTCCTGCTCGCCGATCTGGCTTAGCATCGCCTGTGTGATGACCAGCTCACCCACCATATTAATCAGTGAATCGACTTTATCGATACCCACTCGAATGGAAGTCGTGCTGGGATCCGCATTTTTTCGGGCATCTTTAACTGGTGGTGGCTCTTTCTTTGTTTCCTGAACAGGCTTTGTAAGGGCTGGACTATCGCCCTGCGGTTCTGGCTCAATTGGAGTGAGTGGCGTATCATTTTCAGACTCAGCGCTGGTGAGCTCTTCGAACAAACCACCGCATTGTACAATGGTGATTTCGGCGTCATCTTCAACCCATTCGAATATTTCCCGGATGGCGCGTTCCCCGCGTGTTGTCGTCAGGAAAAACCGCCAGTATAAATAACAATCTTCGGGGTTTAGTTGTTTAAATTTAGGCAGTTCATCATGTAATGCTTGCGTTTCTAACTCACCAAGTTCAGCTAATTCTGCAATCATAAACAAGGGTTCATTACCCGTTTTGAACAAATAGGGCAATGGCCTGAAGTCGATCTGAAAGGTGATAGGGAGACTCGAACTTTCTTCGGTTTCGCTGACTTCTTCAGTCTGACTGCCTGTGGCATTGTCGCCATTGAGGATGGCTTCAAAACGCAACTTTAGCTCATTCGCTTCCTCTTGTTCAGGCTCCTGCTGTGCTTGTAACGCCGTCAACATAGCACGCAAGCAGTCTACGGCCTTGAGCAGCAAGTTTACGTGCTCTGCAGTGAGCTGGCGTTCTCCATTGCGAATTTGATCAAGCAGCGTCTCAAGTACATGAGTGAAATCAGAGACAGCCGTAAAGCCAAAGGTACCGCTGCCTCCCTTTATCGAATGTGCAGCCCGAAATATGGTGTTGATGGTTTCCTGATCTTCTTTTCCTGGCTCGAGGTTTAGTAGCTCGGACTCCATCGCATCAAGCCCTTCAAAGCTTTCTTCAAAAAAAACGTCGAAAAACTGACTTAAGTCGATACTCATGGCAGCACCTCGTAAGGGTTAACGAATTACTTTTTTCAGTACAGCCAGTAATTGTTCCGGATTAAATGGTTTCACAATCCATCCTGTCGCACCTGCGGCTTTACCTTCACTTTTTTTGTCTAATCCAGACTCCGTGGTCAGCATCAGAAGTGGCGTGAATTTATAGTCCGGCAGATTACGCAGCTCTCGTATTAATGTAATACCATCCATCACAGGCATATTCACATCTGAGATCACAGCATCAAACCCTTGTTGCTTAGCCAGATTGAGTGCTTCACTGCCATCCTTAGCTTCTACCACATCAAAGCCTGCTTTTTTCAATGTAAAGCCAACCATCTGACGCATCGAAGCAGAATCATCCACAGCTAAAATCTTTTTCATAATGACCTCTTAATTCGTACTACTGATAGATAAAAGTTCGGTTAACCCTAGTTTCTCAACAGATAAAGACAATGCGGCACTTTCGCCTACCCACATGATCTGCTGCTCAATATCCAATAAATACTTTTGCAGCGCACACAACAGTTGAATTGAAGCCGTGTCCGCATGCTGTATTTCACTAATGTCTAAAGAAATGGCATGACCAGCTTCGAGCTCAAGCAACAACTGTTGATGCAACTCTTCAACCTGGTTTATCACAAGCTCTGAGGGGAGTTTAATCATGTGCCTTGCACATTCCTTGCAAATCTTATTGATATGAATAGATTAGACCGTGACCGTGAAATTGCCATATTTATAACAGAAAAGAAATAATTAATTATTAAATTCAGTGACTTTACTCAGCTCACTGGTACTTGGACACGATTACTTTAAAATCGTCCACGAGCTGTTCGGCATTGATAACGGGCACTTCTCCGGCCTTGAAATCTGGTTTAAATATTGCTTCTAACTGTGCCTTTGGATTAACCAATGCAATGGATGCACTATGGTCAACATAATACTCGGGTTCATCACTGTTATTAATGGCATAGATCAAACCAATGTCTCGAACAAATGGAAATAAGACGTTATGCGGTGCAGACGCTGCGACAAACCTAGGGTTGAAATAGTCTATATACTGTTTGCGCTTTTCCTGAGTATCACGTTGTGGATCAACAGCAACGAACCAAACATTGACGGCCTGGACAGACTCTAGCGATGCGGCAATATTCGTAAGCTTAGCCAAGGTCATAGGGCATATATCGGGGCAGTGTGTGTAGCCGAGAAACAGCAAGCTCCATTGTCCAGTTAGCTGTTCAGTCGTCACCTGTTGGCCATGTTGATCTTCCAGAACGAACGGCTTTAGTGTCCGTGGGTGCTCGTAATGTACGGCAAATTCAGATACTTTCGGTGCTGGCTGACACCCACTTAACATTGCCAGCACCACAAAAAGAAGAAAAATGGTTTTCATACCAGTGCTCTGTCTACGAATAATGAGACAAAGAGTAACAGCAAATACCAGATAGAAAAACGAAAAACCCCCATCGCCTGTTGCGCAGTATGATCAATGTACAGGCGCACAACTAAAAATGTAAAAACCCCATTGAGGATGCAAGCCGAAACCAGATACACAAGCCCTACCATACCAATCAAATATGGCAACACACATACCAGGGATAACAACACCGTATAGACGACCATACATAGCTTGGTAAACTGTATCCCATGTGTGACGGGTAGCATGGGGATCCCTGCTCTTGCATAATCCGCTTTGCGAGCGATCGCCAGTGCCCAAAAATGAGGCGGCGTCCAGGCAAAAATAATCATAACCAACAACCAGGGCTCTGCTGCCAAAGTACCTGTCTCGCTAACCCAACCGAGCAATGGCGGTAACGCGCCTGCAAGCCCACCAATCACAATGTTTTGCGGTGTCATATGCTTGAGAAATACAGTATACACAACGGCATAGCCAAGCAACGCCAGCAAAGTCAGTACCGCACACAGCCAATTGCTAAACCACAACAGACCTATGGTTCCTGTCGTTGCCAGGCAGGCAGCAAAGAGTAGCGCTTTAGATACAGAGAGTTGCTGCATGGCAAGAGGGCGATGGCGCGTCCTTGCCATTTTACTGTCTCTATTGCGGTCAACGACATGATTGATGGCTGCTGCCGACGCAGAGATCAGGCCAATTGATATTAAGCTCATTAATTGCTGGCCATAACTACGCCCTAAGTCAGGTGCAAGTGCAAGACCCACCCAGGCTGTCAGCACCAGCATCAAAACCACCTTGGCTTTGGTAATCGCCAGATAAGGCTTCATACCGGAAAAGAAATCAGGAAAAACAGAGCCGAGTTGTTGTACGCTCATCGTCATACCTTACCCCCTGGATTGATAAAACAGTAGATAACACACCCGAACCAGTGACAGTAATAAGAGTGCAGCCATCACGTTGTGGAACAACGTTAGCAACAGGGGGAACTGCCAATGCACAATTGCCCCCCCTAAAAGAACTTGGCACAGCACCAAAATAGCCGGGAGCAAAATAACAGGCTTTACACGTAAATCTGGAATACGCACATAAAGTCTCCAGCAAAGAAACAAAATAGCGACCAGCGTTACCATGGCCCAAATCCGATGAACCAGATGGATAGAAAGACGAGTTTCAAAGGGTAAGACACCAAACTCATAGCTGGCGGCAGAATGTGGTAGCTGAAACAAGCTACTCAATGAGAACAGCTCACCATTTTCGCACAATGGCAGTCCTCGGCAGTGCGGTGCAGCATAATTTGCTGCCAGCCATCCTCCCAGTGCAATTTGTATTATCAAAACTACGAGTACACTCAGTGCTATCACTCTCAGGCCTGATAAGTGCGCAATAGTGACGGCAGGCGGCTTACTGGCTTTAAGCCACAGCAGGGTCAGCAGGCTGAGTATGGTAAACCCACCCAGCAAATGGCCCATTACTATCAATGGCTGCAAGTTCATCGTTACTGTCCACATACCCAGCAGCGCCTGAAACACGATTAATACAACAAGCAAAGTAGACAAGCCTTTAATCCCTTTACTATAGCTGGGATGACGCAGTGCTAAAATGAAAATCGCGGCAACGACTAACCCTAAACCACCGGCAAAATACCTGTGTACCATTTCAATCCAGGCCTTCTTCTGATGGACTTCGCTATCGGGAAACTTTTGTTGTGCTGATTTCAGTTCATGTGCTTCATTAGGCACCGTCAAAAAACCATAACAGCCTGGCCAGTCCGGACACCCCAGACCTGCATTACTTAGCCGGGTGTAGGCACCTAAGGATACAACCAGTGCTGCGAGCAACGCTGACATCATAACCAGCTTTTTAAATCCCTGCGTCATTGACTACCTCCAGAACTACTTCGTTCATAAGACAAGAGTTTTTTTAGATCTTTCAGCAGGCCTTTGAGCAATACTCTGTTTGCGGTTTGGTCCTGCTGTGGTAAATATTCCAGGACGACCAGACCACGCTTGTCGACCAGGTAGAACGCCCCCGGTGACAATACTGGCGCTTCCGATATTACGCTGGCCACTTCGCTCTGACCTTCGCCCAGCAACAAGAGACCAACTTGCTGACGATGCTTTCCCAAAGCAACAACAAGCTGGTCCATTAATTCTGACTGACCCAGACATGCCTGATTACAATCTCTTGGTTGATTCAATGCAATAAACCAAGCTTTGTGCGCTTGTTCTGGTACATTCAGTCTGATTTCCTGACCTAAAAACCGCCCCTGATTGGTCGTCGTGTCTGGTTGCCATCCTGACCTGAGTACGAGCCAGGCAGCAAGCAAAGGTATGATACAACACGCTAAAAATAATCCTGGAACCTTACTCATCATGCTTCCTTTTAAAGGCAAAATAGGGAATGATCATCGCCGCAACGGCCAGTAACAACCACTGCAATGCATAGGCCCGGTGTTTCTCCGGCCCCATCACCACCGCCTCATAATGAGGTTGAATTGCCGTAGTAACGGGGCGAGAAACATACGCGAGCATGGGCGAAATAGAGCGCTGCGTCTGAGAAACAAAAAATGTATGATCTAGATATTGGAGCAGTTGTGGCTGCGCTGCATTTAAATCGGGCTGAGTTGCCAGAGTAAATCCCGCCCACTTACCGATTTTGAACTCAACCTCGATTGTTTGTTGTAAAGCAGGTAGCTCAACTTCTGGTAATACCGTACGACTTTGTGTCGCAGGTACAAATCCCAGATTAACGACGAGCCAATCGTCGCGATATTCAGGGCGAAACAAAGCCACCACGTCATAGCCGGGTGATCCGTTGACAATCTGGTTGTCTAGCAGCCAGTAACGTGATTCGTCAAAGTATCCACGTATCCGAAACTGTTTTCCCTCGAGCGCCGCCTTGTTTTGCAGGTCAGCAATCGCATTAAACTCACGTGGTGCCTGGTCGCTATGTCGCTTCTCAATCAGGTATGATTTTTGGGCTGCTCTTTGCCATTGCCACACAGAGAGAGCGAGACATGTACATACCACAACACCCACTGCCAAAATTGTGCAATATGCGCTAACCTTTGATCTACTTATACTTATCTGCGTCATATGCCATGCTACTCAAGTTAATTATTATTGTTTTGCTATTCAGCATCATCTATAACCTGTTTCGAGCTTTGTTCATTATGCTCAAAGGGGATCAATCTGGTGAATCTATGTCTCGTATCCTCGGTAAAAGGGTGTTTTTTTCGGCAAGCGTGTTACTGCTTATTCTCATTGCGAAAGGATTGGGCTGGCTCAACTTCAATCCAGCCCCGAACGCTATAACACATACACAAACACAAACAAGCACAGCCAAACCACGTCCACAAAATGCCAGTACCACGCACCCGCCTGGAACGCAAAGTGATTATGTGCACTAAAATGGCCTTTCATCACCCTTAACCACACCACAGCTAAAATAATGGCACCGAGCGTGACATGCATGCCGTGAAAGCCTGTGAGCATAAAGAAGGTGTTGCCGTAAATCCCTGCATCTAGTGTTAATCCCAGATCCTGATAAGCATGTATGTACTCCTCTACCTGAAGTACAAGAAACCCAAAGCCCAAAAGAATGGTTAGCCCCAAAAATACTTTCACTTTGTTTCTTTGGTCCTGCTCCATTGCACTGTGCGCAAAATGCAAGGTAACAGAAGAGATCAGGAGGATAATGGTGTTTATAAGTGGTAACCCCTGCCAACCCATTGCCTGTGTCGTATCTCCACCAGGTGTACTCAGTAGCGGCCACATCGCCTCGAAGCTGGGCCACAGTATTTCGTGCGTCATAGCATTGTTACTTGCCCCACCAAGCCAGGGAACTGCAAACATTCGGGCATAAAATAAAGCACCAAAAAATGCAGCAAAAAACATCACTTCCGAAAAAATAAACCAGGCCATACCCTGACGGAAAGAGCGGTCCATTTGCGCCGAATATAAGCCTCCTTGTGACTCATGAATAACGTGTCGAAACCACCCGGCCAGCATAAACAACAGCAGGCCGATTCCCGCATACAAGATGAACTGACCACCGGGACTTTTCATTACTGTTAACCCACCTCCTACGGCTACACCAAACAGCGCAATTGCCCCCACTATGGGCCACGGGCTTTGCTCTGGTACATAGTATTTTTCGTAACCACTAGCCATGACTTATTCCTCGTATTTGTTGATACACTGCGGCCTGTATGCTCTGAGCATAGTCTTCACTTACCGTGCCATCTATGAGATTCATTGCTGGCTCTCCATGAGCGGCCGCTTTTCTGTCTGTGATGTCATAGAGCGTATATGCGAGTGTCAGCTCTGCAATGTCATTGGGCAGTTCAGTATCTACATAAAAGCGCAACGTAAATGACATTTTCTGGCGAGCTTGCATACTCTGCTGGTCAAAGCAAAAACAAGCGAGTTTATGCAGATACTTAGCTGCCATACCGGGCGAAACCGAGGGAATTGCCTGCATAACCCGAGCATCACTACTTAGATTTTCGGCTGTGAAGTTCACCTCGGTTAACGTGCCAGGTGTTACCGTTACCTGATAAGTCGCCGCTTTCACTTTGAAAGGTGCCTGCCCTTGAGTGTGGGTCGTGAAACTGACATCAACTCTTCTTGCCAAATCTTGCTCTTCGCTTGCTTCAGCTGCTGTCAGCTCTACTTTCCCATTCAAACCGGTTATATCGCAAAACACGTCGTAAAGCGGTACCAGTGCAAATGCAAATGCAAACATACCCAAAACCAACAGCACAAGTTTTCTAAGCAACGGGGTATGCATCACTTCACCTCAGGGGGGGTGCTGAAAGTGTGGTAAGGCGCAGGCGAGGCAACCTCCCACTCTAGCCCTTCTGCGCCATCCCATACTTTAGCAGGCGCACGCTGACCACCTGCGATACATTTAAAAACCACAGCCACGAACAGTAATTGTGACAAACCAAATGCAAACCCCCCGATACTGATCAAAGCATTAAAATCTGCAAACTGCAGAGCATAGTCGGGGATCCGCCTTGGCATCCCCGCCAATCCGACAAAATGCATAGGGAAAAAGAGGATATTTACACTGATAAGAGACAACCAAAAATGCCATTTGGCCAATGTCTCGCTATACATGTAACCTGTCCACTTGGGTAACCAATAATAAGCGGCAGCCATGATAGAGAAGACTGCGCCGGTCACCAGTACATAGTGGAAATGAGCGACCACAAAATAGGTATCGTGATACTGAAAATCAGCAGGGGTAATCGCCAGCATCAGCCCGGAGAAACCGCCAAGCGTAAACAACACGATAAATGCGATAGCAAATAACATGGGAACTTCAAAACTAATTGAGCCACGCCACATTGTGGCCACCCAATTGAAGACCTTTACACCCGTAGGCACAGAAATAAGCATGGTCGCGTACATAAAGAAGAGCTCACCCGCCAGCGGCATACCTGTGGTAAACATATGATGTGCCCACACGATAAACGACAAAAGCGCAATGGAAGATGTCGCATAGACCATAGATGCATAACCAAACAGTTTCTTTCTAGAGAATGTCGGTACTATTGTAGAAATCACCCCAAAAGCAGGCAAAATCATGATATATACCTCAGGGTGGCCGAAGAACCAGAAAATATGTTGAAACATGACCGGATCACCACCACCGGCAGCATCAAAAAAGCTTGTGCCAAAATACTTATCTGTCAGCACCATAGTCACCGCGCCAGCAAGTACAGGCATTACCGCAATCAATAGGAAAGCAGTAATCAGCCAAGTCCATACAAACAGTGGTAGCTTCATCCACGTCATACCCGGAGCACGCATGTTGACTATAGTCACAATAACGTTGATTGCCCCCATGATGGAACTAACACCCATAATATGAACAGCAAAGACAAATAATGCGGTGTTATCGTTACTATAAGTCGTGGAGAGTGGCGCATAGAATGTCCATCCGAACGCAGGGCCACCGCCTTCCATAAATAACGAAGCAAGTAAAATAAGAAACGCAAATGGCAAGATCCAAAAGCTCCAGTTATTCATGCGTGGTAGCGCCATATCGGGAGCGCCGATCATCATGGGCACCATCCAGTTTGCAAGGCCCGTAAAGGCAGGCATGACAGCACCAAATACCATGATCAAACCATGCACTGTAGTCATTTGATTAAAAAAGTGTGGATCAACAAGCTGCAAGCCTGGCTGGAACAATTCAGCCCGAATGACCATAGCCATACCGCCGCCGATCAGGAACATCAACAAGGAAAACAGTAAATACAAGGAGCCTATGTCTTTGTGGTTAGTCGTAAAAAGCCAACGCTTAATTCCGGTTGCCGGACCATGGTGGTCATGCTCTTGATCAAGAGCAGCCTGCTGTGTACTAGAAGTCATTTGGCTTCCTCCTGTTTACCGTCAAGGTAGGCTTGTATTTGACTAGGTTGGATGACTTCCCCGGTGTCATTCCCCCAGCTATTTCTTTTATAAGTGATAACTCCCGCGACTTCTTTTAACGATAGTTGCTTCGCAAACGCTTGCATTGCGGTGCCAGGACGCCCTTCCATAATAATTTCAATATGTGCCTGTAAATCCCCGGTTACCATAGCGCTCCCCTTTAATGCAGGAAACACACCTTGCAGACCAAGCCCTGTAGGTTGATGACACGCCGCACAATAGGCCATGTAAACACGTTCCCCTGTAGCCATAAGCTCTTCTTTACTAAGCGTTTGGTCAAGTAAGGCAGCCTCTTGCTCAGCAGCAAGTGCTCTTTGTGCTTTTTCATTGGCAAGCCATTCCTGAAACTCTGCTTCAGGCTTGGCTTCTACAACGACAGGCATGAACCCATGATCTTTACCGCACAACTCAGCACACTGACCACGATAGGTACCGGGCTCATTCACATTAGTCCAGGCCTCGTTAATAAACCCCGGGTTAGCGTCCTTTTTAACTGCAAAATCAGGTACCCACCAAGAGTGAATTACATCATCAGAGGTCAATAAAAAACGTACTTTCTTGCCTGTCGGAATGACCAGAGGTTTATCAACCTCAAGCAAATAATTTTCTGTTTTGCTCTGCATATTATCAATCTGCGCTCTCGGCGTAGACATAAGAGAATAGAAGTCCACATCATGGCCTAGGTACTCATAGTGCCACTTCCATTGTGAGCCGGTTACTTTAATGGTTAGATCGGCCTTATCGGTATCTTCCATCGCAATTAATGTTTTTGTTGCAGGCACCGCCATTGCAACCAAGATTAAAAACGGAATAGCTGTCCAGAGGATCTCGACTTTAGTGCTTTCGTGAAATTGTGCAGGTTCAGCACCTTTAGAGCGTCGATGATGGATCAGAGCCCAAAACATGACGGAGAAAACAATCAGCCCAATCACACAGCAGATCCAGAATATGGTCATATGTAATTGATATACCTGATTGCTAATGTCAGTAACACCGGTACGCATGTTGTAGTCACTTGCGAACGTGAAGGTACTGACAAGTAAACACATCGCAATTGTGATGAGTTTGGCTATTTTCATTAGACGTCTCCCTCAATTGCTTCAAGTGTGAGAAGCAACGGTTCTTATTATCGGATGACTGTCATTTCACTTGGGTTATCCCATGAGTACTACACGACCATTTAACAACTAGTCAAAATTTAACCGTTTAGCAAGTTTTTATCTGACGCTGATTTTGATTTCTATGGTAGGGAAATATTTGAAAAATAGCTGTTTGTTAGGATTCACTCATACGCAGCAGCACTTAGGATGGCTGAGTATAAGTGTTTACAAGACGTAAAATTCGCCCGACTTGCGTTGCGCCGGGCGATAGGAAATATTTAAATATCACTGCGAATCACGCCGACGGCCAGGCCTTCGACAGAGAAGTTCTGTTGCTCCAGATCCACTTCAATAGGAGAGAAATCTTCATTTTCAGCATGTAAGTATACTTTCTTACCTAGCTTCTCAAAACGCTTAACAGTTACATCTTCCTCAACCCGAGCAACGACAACCTGTCCGTTATTCACAACCTGAGTACGGTGCACTGCCAATAAATCTCCATCCATAATTCCAATGTTCTTCATACTCATACCATTGACTCTTAATAAGTAGTCTGCGGCAGGATGAAACATAGCAGGGTCGACTGAACAATGGCTTTCAATATGTTCTTGTGCAAGTATGGGCTCGCCTGCGGCAACTCGACCTATTAAAGGCAAACCCAGTTGCTCAGGCTCGTCCTCAACTAAACGAATGCCTCGACTTGCACCAGGTACCATTTCGATTACGCCTTTTTTGGCCAATGCTTTCAAGTGCTCTTCTGCAGCATTTGCACTGCGAAACCCAAGCGAATCCGCGATCTCTGCTCGAGTCGGCGGCATGCCAGTATCCTTAATGAAAACTTTTATAAGTTCAAAAACTTGCTCTTGTCGTTTTGTAAGTGGTCGCATATAACTGGTTTTCCATACAGTGCATTTACTGTGAGTATATACAGTTATCATTTTTTCGCAACGGTTAATCGTCTCTAACCTGAAAACGAAGTTTAGCCATAAATTTAAATCTGTTTGCTATTAGATACAATCCTGTTCTTCGTTCATTGTGCGCCGTCGATGATTCATCTGTCAGCCTGAACGAGCAAAGTTTGCAACAACAACTCCTCCGTCACCCCGCACGTGATGCGGGAGCTGTTTAAACCTTTCTCTCGGTGCTGATTACGTTTGTTCCGGTGTATTTGTCATACGTACGGTGAGGTCTGTTGGTAGATCCCGCATCACGTGCGGGATGACGGTAGTGTAGATCTGTTTGAATGGAGAAATACATGACACTTCGTCAGAAATCGCTCTATACATCATGAAAGCAAGGAGTATGTTTGAGCCGGCGTATTTACTACACGTAAAGTGTGGCTTTCCTGCAGCGGCTCCAGGTTTTCCCAGCTCTACCACACTTCCAACAACAACTCCGTCGTCATCCCGCACACGATGCGGGATCCATTTAAACCTGTTTTTCAGTGCTGAGTAAGTTTGTTTCGGTGTATTCGTCATACGTACGGCGTGGTCTGTTGGAAGATCCCGCATCAAGTGCGGGGTGAATTGCGACTGAAGCAACGCTTCGCAGTTCGAGGAAGTGAGCGCAAGGACCCACATGGATATGGGGAAGTAGAATAATGCAGGAGCAATTATCGAGATGCGCGAAGGGCGATGAGAAACCGAAGCAACGCTTCGCAGTTCGAAGAGGTGAGCGCAGGGATGCGCGATGGGACCAAGCTTCATGGATGAATAGACAACACAGCTCTA
>NZ_JAMXSF010000024.1 GCF_024124545.1 Pseudoalteromonas sp. XMcav2-N | reverse complement strand
TGCATGTGTTAGGCCTGCCGCCAGCGTTCAATCTGAGCCATGATCAAACTCTTCAATTAAAAGTTTTTGTTTGAAGTAAACTTCAAACCATGCTCAATGAATTCTGATTTTGTCTGTTTCTACTTTTTAAAAAAGTAAAATCAAAACGAATTGACTATGTTAGTCACTCAGTTCAGTTGAGACTCTAAATTTTTGTGCGTCATTCAGTAAAACTGAAATTCGCTGTTAGAACTCAATCTGTACGAGTGCCCACACAGATGATTGCTTCATGTTTTTAAAGAACAGTGTAACTAACCTTAGTTAGTTACCGCAGCCTTGCTGCGAAGTGGAGCGCCATATTAACCGCTTCACTTTTAAAGTCAACTAGAAAATTTAATTTTTCTTAATTAAGCTTTCCATTTAGCTTTCCCTTCACTTGGCTCGTTGCTTTTCAGCGTTGTGCCCCGTGTCGGTGGATGCGCATTATAGGGAAATCGAAACTCAGCGCAACCCCTTTTTTGAAGAAAAGTGAGAAAAACGGTGCGTTCGGACAAAAACACAACGAAAAGCTGATTTATTCACCTTTCCCTTTTAGATATTTCCTCATTTTCTGTACAAACTCCGTCTTTTTATACAAAATCCTCGCAGGATTTATGTAATTAAAATAGGAAAATCATGAAAAAGTTCAGTTTAGCTGTATTAGCTGCACTCTCTACAACCGCTTTTGCATCAGAAGAACCCAACAATCCACTTTCCTTTTCTGCAACCATTGGATATACCACTGGTGGTGACACATTAGGCACATTGGTCTATGAGGACGACAGTGACAACAGTGTGAAGGCTGGAACTGGCGTCATTCTGGGTGGTGGACTTAACTACGCACTTAACGAAGACTTTGATATTCGCCTGAATGCAGCAGTGCACCTGGATTCTGCCGACGCAAAAAATGGCGACCTCACATTTAGCCGCTTCACTTGGGAAGCCATTCCCTATTACAAAGTCAGCGAACAAGTAAAACTTGGTCTGGGTGCAGGATTGGATACGTCTGTTGAACTGGACAATGATTTTGGCAATGATATCGAGTTCGATAATGCTGGTAAATTCATTGTGTCAGGCATGTACACATTTGAAGACTGGAATGCCAGCCTCGAGTTAAGATACAGCATGGTCGAATATGAAGTATCAAAGATCGGCAGTTATTCTGTGAATAATGAACTGGCAAGTGCAAATAAAGTAGATGCGGATCACTTTGGTATTTTGTTGCACTGGAACTTCTAAGACGGTGCTATCGCAACGGTGATAATTTTTTCACCAAACGTAGAAAAGCCGGGCAATGCCCGGCTTTTCTGTGTCTTAACTAGTAAGACTTACTCTGCAGACTGCGCGTCTTCTTGAACTTCTTCAGTCGCAACTGGGCGATCTAGTAGTTCAATGTAAGCCATTGGCGCGTTGTCACCTGCACGGAAGCCACACTTCAGAATACGAGTGTAACCACCTGGACGATCCGCGAAACGAGGACCGATCTCAGAGAACAATTTACCAACTACTTCTTTATCACGCGTGCGAGCAAACGCTAAACGACGGTTTGCTACGCTGTCAGTCTTAGCCAGTGTGATTAAAGGCTCAATTACACGGCGCAACTCTTTCGCTTTAGGCAAAGTTGTTTTGATGATTTCGTGCTTCACCAAAGAACCAGCCATGTTGCTGAACATCGCTTTGCGATGGCTGCTGTTACGGTTTAATTGACGACCACTCTTACGATGGCGCATGACCCTATCCTTCTAACTAAACTAATATAGTAACTTAGATTACTCAGCCAGACTTGCAGGTGGCCAGTTTTCCAGGCGCATGCCCAGAGAAAGACCACGTGAAGCTAGCACGTCTTTAATTTCAGTCAGAGACTTCTTACCAAGGTTTGGTGTTTTCAGAAGCTCAACTTCAGTACGCTGTACTAAGTCACCGATATATTGAATTTGCTCGGCTTTCAGACAGTTCGCAGAACGTACAGTTAGCTCTAAGTCATCGACTGGACGAAGCAGAATAGGATCGAACTCTGGCTTCTCTTCTTTTTCTTCCGGCTCAGAAACATCACGTAAGTCTACGAATGCTTCTAGCTGCTCAGCAAGAATAGTAGACGCACGACGGATCGCTTCTTCAGGATCCAAAGTGCCGTTCGTTTCCATATCGATGATTAGTTTATCTAAGTCTGTACGTTGCTCAACACGAGCTGACTCAACCGAGTACGCAATACGCTCAACCGGGCTGAATGATGCATCAAGCAGCAAACGGCCGATTGGACGCTCATCGTCATCAGAGGATAAACGACTAGACGCCGGTACATAACCGCGACCACGCTCAACGCGAATGCGCATGCTGATCTCACTATTGTCAGCCGTAAGGTGACAGATCACATGCTCAGGGTTGGCAATAGTCACGTCTCCGTCGTGCTGGATATCAGCCGCAGTCACAGGGCCTACACCAGACTTAGTCAGGGTAAGGAAAACTTCATCTTTACCTTCTAGAGATACTGCCAGACCTTTCAGGTTCAACAGAATTTCAATGATGTCTTCTTGTACGCCTTCTTTCGCGCTGTACTCGTGCAATACACCGTCAATTTCAACTTCTGTCACAGCACAACCAGGCATAGATGAAAGAAGTATACGACGTAGAGCATTGCCTAGTGTGTGGCCGAAACCACGCTCTAGAGGCTCTAAAACCACTTTAGAACGCGTTGAGCTTACAGCGTCGATATCGACTAATCTTGGTTTTAGGAATTCGGTTACAGAACCCTGCATTTTATCCTCTCTTAACTCTTAACTTTACTTCGAGTAAAGTTCGACGATTAGTTGTTCGTTAATGTCCGCAGACAGATCAGAACGCTCTGGTAGGCGCTTGAAAGTACCTTCCATTTTTGAACCGTCAACTTCAATCCAAGTTGGCTTTTCGCGTTGCTCAGCCAACTCTAGAGCAGCGATGATACGCGCTTGCTTTTTAGACTTCTCGCGAATTACTACCACGTCTTCTGGAGTAACTACGAAAGAAGGGATATTAACAACACGACCATTAACCATAATCGCTTTGTGGCTTACTAGCTGACGCGCTTCAGCACGTGTGCTTGCAAAACCCATGCGATATACAACATTGTCCAGACGTTGCTCTAGAAGCTGAAGCAGGTTTTCACCTGTGTTGCCTTTAAGGCGAGCAGCTTCTTTGTAGTAGTTACGGAATTGCTTCTCAAGTACACCGTAGATACGACGAACTTTTTGCTTTTCACGTAGCTGTAGACCGTAGTCAGATAGACGACCTTTACGTGCGCCGTGCTGACCAGGTGCTGTTTCTAGTTTACACTTAGAGTCAATAGCTCTTACGCCGCTTTTAAGGAACAGGTCAGTACCTTCACGACGACTCAGCTTGAGCTTAGGGCCCAAATATCTTGCCATGTTCTTTCTCCTAACCTATTAATTATACGCGACGTTTCTTCGGTGGACGACAACCATTATGTGGGATTGGCGTCACGTCAGTGATGTTTGTGATACGGAAACCAGCAGCATTCAATGCACGAACAGCAGACTCACGGCCTGGACCTGGACCTTTGATGAATACTTCTAGGTTCTTAAGACCGTACTCTTGAGCAGCAGTACCTGCACGCTCCGCAGCAACCTGTGCAGCGAAAGGAGTAGACTTACGAGAACCACGGAAACCTGAACCACCTGCAGTCGCCCAAGAAAGAGCATTGCCTTGACGGTCAGTGATGGTCACAATCGTGTTGTTGAAAGATGCATGAACGTGAGCCATGCCGTCAACAACCTGCTTTTTGACCTTTTTACGACGAATTGGTGCTTTTGCCATAACTTACCCCACCTTATTTCTTGATAGGCTTGCGAGGACCCTTACGAGTACGCGCGTTAGTCTTAGTACGCTGACCACGTAGTGGAAGCGAACGACGGTGACGTAAGCCACGGAAACAACCAAGGTCCATAAGACGCTTGATGTTTAGTGTAACTTCACGACGAAGATCACCTTCAACAGTGTACTTGCCAACTTCTTCACGAAGGATGTCAAGAGTTTCGTCGTTTAAATCGCCGATTTTAGTAGTTTCAGCGATACCTGTCGCAGCTAAGATAGCCTTAGCGCGAGTTTTACCTACACCATAGATGCTTGTTAAACCGATAACAGCATGCTTATGATCAGGAACGTTAATGCCTGCGATACGGGCCACTAACATATCTCCTATAAATAAACCTGATTATCATCTTGCTGGAAAGCCCGTATAGGATACCCAACCGACATTCAGGTTTTACCAATGAAACAGGCTAAGTAGATTACTTAGCCTGCACGACTAGATTTCTTAGCCTTGCCTTTGCTTGTGCTTAGGCTCACTGCAGATCACGCGTACCACACCGGCACGTTTGATAACTTTACAGTTACGGCAGATTTTCTTAACGGAAGCACGTACTTTCATTACTCAACTCCGTAAACAGACCTTAGCGGCCGTAGCCTTTAAGGTTCGCTTTTTTCAGCACAGAATCATACTGATGAGACATCAGATGGGTCTGTACTTGTGCCATAAAGTCCATGATAACCACAACGATAATCAAGATTGATGTACCGCCGAAGTAGAACGGCGTTTGCCACGCCATGGTCATAAACTCGGGCACCAGACAGATAAAGGTAATATACAACGCACCAGCCAAAGTCAGGCGTGTCATTACTTTATCAATGTATTTAGATGTCTGCTCACCTGGGCGAATGCCTGGAATAAATGCGCCAGATTTCTTCAGGTTGTCTGCTGTCTCACGCGGGTTAAATACCAACGCAGTGTAGAAGAAGCAGAAGAAGATAATCGCTGCTGCAAGTACCATCGCATACAGAGGCTGACCAGGAGTCAACACTGCAGAGACGGCTTGTAAGAAGTCAGCAACTGGACCTTCACCTTGACCGAACCAGCTTGCAATTGTACCAGGGAACAAAATGATGCTGCTAGCAAAGATTGGTGGAATAACACCCGCCATGTTTACTTTCAATGGTAAATGCGTGCTCTGCGCTGCGAAGACCTGACGGCCTTGCTGACGTTTTGCGTAGTTCACAACGATACGACGTTGACCACGCTCAAAGAACACTACCAAATAAGTTACAGCGAATACGATTACCGCAATCACAACCAAAGCTAATACGTTCAGATCACCTTGACGCGCCATTTCTGCTGTCGAACCGATTGCAGACGGCAGGTTAGCTACAATACCAACAAAAATCAGAACCGAGATACCGTTACCAATACCGCGCTCTGTGATTTGTTCGCCCAACCACATCAGGAACATAGTACCGGTTACTAAGCTCACCACAGCGGTGAAGTAGAAACCGAAACCAGGATTTACAACTAACCCATCCATCATATTAGGAAGGTTAGTGGCAATACCGATAGACTGGAATGTAGCAAGCACAAGCGTACCATAACGCGTGTACTGACTGATCTTCTTACGACCTTGCTCACCTTCTTTCTTAAGCTCTATCATCGCAGGATGTATGTGCGTTAATAGCTGCATAATAATTGAAGCTGAGATATAGGGCATAATACCCAGCGCGAGTACCGAGGCACGCTCAAGCGCACCACCGCTGAACATGTTGAACATTTCAACAATGGTGCCCTTTTGTTGCTCGAAGAATTCGGCAAGTACGGCGGCATCAATCCCAGGGATCGGCACGAACGAACCTAAACGGTAAATAATGATAGCACCCAATACAAACAGTAGTCGGCGCTTCAGTTCCGCTAGCCCACTCTGTGCGCTTTGCATATCTTGACCTGGTTTAGCCATAGTGTACTTCCTTAGTCTTCTACCTTGCCTCCGGCAGCTTCGATAGCTTCGCGAGCACCTTTAGACACTTTAATGCCCTTAACGGTAACTGCGCGTGAAACTTCGCCAGATTTAACAACTTTTACGAACTGGATGTTCTTTTTAACGATACCAGCTGCTTGTAACGCGTTTACGTCTACCACATCGCCTTCAACTTTAGCGATTTCGTATAGGTTAACTTCAGCAGATACTAGAGATTTGCGAGAAGTGAAACCGAACTTAGGCAGACGACGTTGCATAGGCATTTGACCGCCTTCGAAACCAACGCGTACTTTACCGCCTGAGCGTGATTTTTGACCTTTGTGACCACGACCACCAGTCTTACCAAGACCAGAACCGATACCACGGCCAACACGCTTACCAGCTGTCTTTGCACCAGCAGCAGGTGAAAGTGTATTCAAATGCATCGAATTAACCCTCTACCTTAACCATGTAAGAAACTTGGTTGATCATACCGCGAACTGCTGGCGTATCTTCTAGCTCAACAGTGTGGTTGATACGACGTAAACCAAGGCCACGTAATGTAGCTTTATGCTTCGGTAAACGACCGATTGAGCTACGTACTTGAGTTACTTTTACTGTGTTTGCCATGGTGTCTTACCCCAAAATTTCGTCAACGCTAAGACCACGTTTAGCAGCAATGCCTTCTGGAGAATTCATGTTCTCTAGAGCGGCAACTGTTGCACGAACGATGTTGATCGGGTTAGTAGAACCGTATGCTTTTGAAAGTACGTTCTGTACACCAGCAACTTCTAGTACTGCACGCATCGCACCACCGGCGATGATACCTGTACCTTCTGATGCAGGCTGCATGTATACTTTAGAACCAGCATGACGACCCTTGATAGGGTGCTGCAAAGTATGACCATTAAGGTCTACTGAGATCATGTTACGGCGTGCTTTTTCCATTGCTTTTTGAATAGCAGCTGGAACTTCACGTGCTTTACCGTAACCGAAACCTACTTTACCTGCGCCGTCACCAACTACAGTCAGTGCTGTGAAGCTAAAGATACGACCACCTTTAACTACTTTAGACACACGGTTTACCGCGATTAGCTTTTCAGCCAATTCAGGCTGTTGTGCTTTTGCTTCTACGTTAGCCATTGTCTACTCCTAGAATTGCAGACCGGCTTCACGCGCTGCATCAGCAAGCGCCTTCACACGGCCGTGATATTTAAAGCCACTGCGATCAAAAGCGATTTTTTCAACGCCTTTGTCAGCTACGCGCTCAGCGATTGCTTTACCAACTGCTTGAGCCGCTTCGATGTTGCCTGTGCCTTTAACTGTTTCAGCAATTGCTTTTTCAACAGTAGAAGCAGCAGCCAGTACATTACCCTCAACGTTAATTACTTGAGCGTAAATGTGACGTGGCGTGCGGTGGATAACAAGGCGAGTTGTGCCCTGTTCGATAATATTTCTACGAGTGCGCTTAGCACGACGTAGACGAGCTGTTTTCTTATCCATCGTCTTACCTTACTTCTTCTTAGCCTCTTTACGACGCACGTATTCGTCAGCATAACGTACACCTTTACCTTTATAAGGCTCTGGCTCACGGTATGAACGAATGTTCGCAGCAGTTTGACCAACCAGCTGCTTGTCTGCGCCCTTAACAACAATTTCAGTTTGGCTTGGAGCTTCGATAGTGATTCCCTCAGGGATCTCGAAGTTCACTGGGTGAGAGAAGCCAAGAGTTAAGTCTAATACTTTACCCTTAACTGCCGCACGGTAACCAACACCTACTAGTTGTAGTTTCTTCTCAAAACCTTCGTTAGCACCTTGGATCATGTTATTGATCAACGCACGTGCAGTACCCGCTTGAGCCCAAGCGTTAGCAACTTCACGTGGAGTTGTAGTGATAACGTTGTCGTTAAGTGAAACTTCAACCGCAGCATTGATAGTGCGCGTTAATTCACCGTTTTTGCCTTTAACTTTGATGTCCTGGCCGTTAACTGTAACTTCAACACCGGCAGGAACAGTAATAGGAGCCTTCGCTATACGAGACATAGTTCCCCTCCGATTAAGCTACAAAGCCAATGATTTCACCACCAACACCAGCGTTACGCGCAGCGCGGTCTGTCATCAGGCCTTTAGAAGTTGATACGATAGCGATACCTAGACCACCCATTACCTTAGGTAATTCGTCACGTTTCTTGTAGATACGTAGACCAGGGCGGCTAACACGCTGGATGTTTTCGATAACAGCTTTGCCTTCGAAGTACTTAAGTTCGATAGTCAATTCTGCTTTAACGTCACCAGATACTGCGAAGTCACCGATGTAACCTTCGTCTTTTAGTACCTTAGCAATAGCTACTTTCAGCTTTGAAGTTGGCATAGTTACAGATACCTTCTTCGCAGTCTGACCGTTACGGATGCGTGTAAACAAATCCGCAATTGGATCTTGCAAGCTCATGTCTTACTCCCGTGATTCTATTACCAACTAGCCTTTTTAAGGCCAGGAATTTCACCGCGCATAGCAGCTTCGCGTACTTTGATACGGCTCATGCCGAACTTGCGAAGGTAACCATGTGGGCGGCCCGTGATGTTACAACGATTACGTTGACGTGAAGGGCTAGAATCGCGTGGTAAAGACTGTAGCTTTAACACTGCATCCCAACGCTCATCATCAGATGCGTTAACATCGCTGATGATAGCTTTTAACGCAGCACGCTTTTCAGCATACTGAGCAACTAATTTAGCACGTTTTACGTCACGTGCTTTCATTGAATTCTTTGCCATAACCCTACCCTTACTTTTTGAATGGGAAGTTGAACGCTTCTAACAACGCACGGCCTTCATCATCTGTTTTCGCAGAAGTAGTGATTGTGATGTCCATACCGCGAACACGGTCGACTTTATCATAATCAATTTCTGGGAAGATGATTTGCTCACGTACGCCCATAGAATAGTTACCGCGACCGTCAAAAGACTTTGCGCTAACACCGCGGAAGTCACGAATACGTGGCATCGCGATAGAGACTAGACGCTCTAGGAAATCCCACATACGCTCGCCGCGTAGGGTTACTTTACAGCCAATTGGGTAACCTTCACGGATCTTAAAGCCAGCAACAGATTTGCGTGCTTTAGTAACCAGAGGCTTCTGACCAGAGATAGCTTCTAGGTCAGCTACTGCATTCTCTAGAATTTTCTTGTCAGCTAGGGCTTCGCCCACACCCATGTTTAGTGTGATCTTTTCGATCTGAGGGACTTGCATGACAGAGCTGTAACCGAACTTTTCAAAAAGTTCTTTTACTACTTTGTCTTTGTACACTTCATGCAGTTTCGCCATCGTCTACTCCAACTATTAGATAGTTTTACCAGTAGACTTGAAGAAACGGACTTTTTTACCGTCTTCAAATCTAAAACCTACACGATCTGCTTTGCCAGTTTCGGCATTGAAGATCGCGACATTAGATACGTCGATAGACGCTTCTTTCTCAACAATGCCGCCAGCTTGCTGTAGTTGTGGTACAGGCTTCTGGTGCTTTTTGATGATATTGATGCCTTCGACAAATACTCGACCAGTATCAGTTACAACTGAAAGCACTTTACCGCGCTTACCTTTGTCTTTACCGGCTAGTACGATTACTTCGTCATCACGACGGATTTTTGCTGCCATGATCGACTCCTTATAGTACTTCTGGTGCTAGTGAAACGATCTTCATGAACTTTTCGTTACGTAGTTCACGAGTCACAGGGCCGAAGATACGAGTTCCGATCGGCTGTAGGCTATCGTTAAGGATAACAGCAGCATTACTGTCGAAACGGATCAAAGAACCGTCTGGACGACGAACGCCTTTTTTGGTGCGCACAACTACTGCGTTTTTAACATCACCTTTCTTCACTTTACCGCGAGGAATTGCTTCTTTAACAGAAACTTTAATGATGTCGCCAACCGCTGCGTAGCGACGGTGCGAACCACCTAAGACTTTAATACACTGCACTTTGCGAGCGCCGCTGTTATCAGCAACGTCCAGCTGAGTTTGCATTTGGATCATCTTGATGAGCTCCGGTGTAATTACAACTCGCCTAGATTTTGTTTAAAACCTAAGCATTTAGATTAATTTCCACTCAAATTACGAACGTGTCGTGTTTCAAGGGCGGGCAATTGTAACAGCAAAGCAGCGCTAAAGATAGTTCAATTTTTAATTAATTTGACTACACCGCTGTGCCGAACTTGCTGTAAAACAGGGATATGGGGACAAACCGCCCGTTCACAAGTCATGCAGTCAAACTAATTATGCAGGTGGGATGAAGCAGCCTCGATTATAACCCACTCTCAGCGCACAAAAAACACTCAGGCGAAGTTAATTACGATGCATTTTTATGTAAGTCCCCACTTTATCAACGGTGTCGATCCAATAGCCATTTTCCGGCGTTTGAAGGTAATGAATTAATTGTGACAACACCTTACTATCCACACTATAAAGTCCGTTTTCACCAACTTCATGGCCTGCCAGGATGATCCATTTGTTGTCTTCGCGCAGTGCTTCGATCATTGTTTTCAACTCCTCAAAGCGCATACCATCCATGCGTATTCCTGTCAGTTGTGCGAAGTCAGTGTAGGTCGGATTGTTAGCAGTTTCATCCAGCCAGGTGCGCCCGGAACTGAAATGCTTGGCAATCAGAGGCACATAGCTTTTCACCAGAGCGCCGCGACCAACAAAGGTATTACCACAGGGGTAGGCAAAACTTTTTGGTTCTACACTGAGCCGGGCTTTCAAAAACTGGTTAGTTTTAAGAATGTCCTGTTCCAGCCAGGCAAGGTCAACCTGCTCCAGCCCTTTATCCTGTGCTCTCAACCAGGCAAAGTTGCCTGTACACAAATGAGAGTGGGTATGATTGCCGAGTTCATGCCCCGTAGCCACAACTTTACGCCAATCGTCTAGGCGCGCTTGTACAGGATCTGGCATCACATAAAAGGTGGCCTTCACGCCATACTTATCAAGAATTGGGACACCCACGTCTAGTTGACTTGCTCTGGCATCATCAAATGTCAGACTCACCGCATATTTTGCCCCCTCAGGATAGCTGAATACATCAGCATGCTGCTTGTCTGTTACCACCGGAGTGTCGGCCTCAGCAACAGACAGGCAGAGCGTGCAGCCTAAAAGAGTCAGTAGTCGTGTCATGCTTGTCATACATCCCTCCACAGGAAAAAGACCAGGTTTAGATTTTACTCAGACTTTTATTCTGACAAAGCTGAGTAAATTAGGTGACTGAAGGTTTTCTGAAGGAAGCTTATGGTGGGATTAAGGCTATGAATTTGTTGTATAACATACCGGGCAACTAAGCCCGGCATGAGAAGATTTGCTGTCTGCTAGCCGCCAAAAAAGCCTTTCAACTTGTCTTTGAGCTTGTCTTTTACCGCGTCTTTGGCTTTGTCTTTAGCCGCGCTACTCAGATCCAGCTTAGTTTCCACCTTGTGGAATGGACCCTTAATTCTGACGGGTACTTTAAAACCTGTGCTGTCGTCCTGGCTCTGCTGACCTTCAATGGTATCGACAATGCCGGTAACCACTCGATAGTTCACATAGGTTTTTGGCAAGTCAACTTCACCTTCTCCGGTAATACGGATCAAAGGACTTGCTAAAATCAGGTCGCGGTTACGGCCAACCCCATTGAGAAATTGAAAGCTGCCAGTCAGTGCCGAGAAGTCTGTTTTCTGGTTTGGGTCAAAGTCCGCATTGATGCCCTCAGAGACAGAAGAGAAGTTGCCTTTAAGCATCTCTTTGCCTTTGCGCACCATTTCGGCCAGGTTTGCGCCTTTCACACCCCCATCTTTAAACTCAAATGCCAGCTCCCCGGCCAGCGCCGAGACAAACTGTTTCTGGCTGACGCCCCGGGTTTCCAGGTCCCAATTCAGGCTACCCTTACCCAGCACCTTGTCAAAACCAATCGCATCGGTCAGAAGCGGCTCGGCATTGATATTATTAAGGGCAAAGTTGGTGGTGATTTGATACGGCTTAGTCGCAGCATTGACATGAACCACCCCTTTACCGTTACCTTCATAAGCTACAAACTTATCCATAGACAGCTTTGCTTTTCCCTTATTCAGTGCAACAGAAAACTGGTTAGCACCTAGCTTAATCTCTCTGGCGCGCAGACCGCTGGAGCGGATCACCACCTTGGCGTCCAGCATATTCAGTGCCGACAAATCAATTTCACTGTCGTCCCAGACAATGGGTTGTGGTTCACCCGGTGCACTATCTGGCTGTTCAGGAGCCTCAACCGGCTCTGGCAAATAAGGATTCAGATCCAGCATACCCAGGTCAACATCGGCCGTCACAGCCAGGCGCTCTCCTAGGTTAACCTCACTACGCCCCTCAATATCGAGCTTATCCAGCTTGGCTTTTAAAGACTGCAATGCGAATACATCATTGGCAAAACGCATTTCTCCGATCACTTCGAACTGATTAAAGGCCTCGGGTTTGGCGTTCAGTTCAACCTTTTGCCACTGCGCAATCTCTTTTACTGAATCGCCGGATAGCTTTAATGCGCCGCTAAAAACCTTGCCTTGCTGCACTATTTGCCCATCAAAGGTCATATTAACCAGGCGCGATTCCAGAGCCTGTGAAAAGCTGAAATCTTTGCTCTCTATCGCCTTTGCAGGGGTGTCAACAGTCATGTTAAGGGCAAACGTTTCTTCCTGAAAGGTCACCTTACCATCCAATTCCAGCGCCTGATAAAGAGAAGGTAAGGTGATAGTCAGAGCTAAATCAGACAACGTATGACGCGCGCCAGATGTTTCATCAGCATAGATCAGCTCACCACCATAAATAGCCACTTCGCCCAGAGCGATATCAAACCCTGCTGGTAATGTCACCGGGCCTGATGAAGCCGGTGTTTGCTCTGTTGGTTGTGCAGGTGTGGTGCCCTTGCCCAGCGCCAATACCCAATTGGCCTGTCCCGCGGCATTCTTTTCCAGCAAAATCTTTGGATTGCGGATCACGAACTGCTCTAGCTTAAACTCTCCGGAAAACAGCGAAACCCAGGGGATATGGACTGCCAGCTGCTCCATCGTCAGCATATCGGGTTGACTGCCCCCGGGCATGTTCTCAAAGCGTACATCGTTGAGGGTAATATTCAGCCGCGGTAAAATACTGAGCTCGCTGTCGCCTGCGATTGCCAGCTTACGGCCGGTATTCGCTTCGACCTGTTGCTCTAACTGCGCAATAATCGCGGAAGTCGGGATTAGCATCGGAGCGACAACAACGGCAACCAACAGCAATAACACCAGAGCGCCTATCAGTTTGAGCACGCGTTTCATATCTCTTCCTTTATAAATCATCAATGACTCATTCTATGATAGCGATTTGGTCGATAAATTCACCTTCACCCGGGAAGATTTTTCAATCTGGACTATCTCGCATTGCACTTGCGAGAGATCTCGGTATGATCCACGCCCTTGTCAGTTTTACCGACCTTTCGCTAAACTGAATAGTCTGTATTTAACCCTCTAGTTGGAGAACCGCTGCGACATGAAGAAGCTGCTCATTTCACCGTCGAACATGGCTTTGGGCGAACAAGAAAGTCAGATTTACCAGAACATCCTGAAACAGGCGACCGAGATCAGTCTCAACCTGATGGCCGTAAAGGTCGAAAATCATCCTGAAGACTTTCTGGGGTGGTGCTATGAACTGCTGGATGTAGCGAAGAACCGCATTAACTTTGAGCTGCTTGACGACCATCAACTGCCTATCGTGAAGAAGCTTCAGGATATGTTGATCAGTGCCATCAGCTTTTTGCAGCTAAAAACTCTGCGTATTGCGCCCTGGCCTGTGATCTGCGAATTCATTCGTCAACGTGAGACGGTGTTGGCACTGGACGAGCAGCTAAAACTGATCGATTACCTTGCACCACTACGTACAACCCCCTTACAAGGCATGATTAGCGAAGATCGCCTGGCATTCAGTGGCAAACACGCAGCCAGCCTGGATACCAGTGTGTATCAGTTTGATGTTGAGTGGTTTGCGTCAACGAAAAGTGCCAAAGGGTTCCATCAGTTACTGGCCGATTTGCCCGGCGAGTTTGATACTGCGCTGGCCCATATCCCACTGGAAGGCGAAGTGACGGAGCAGCATTACCAGGAGTTTGTACTGGCTTACCTGATGGCATTTGGTCACAGCGATGAAAAGCCGACTCTGGCACCGGCTACTCGCCTTTTGGCAATGCGCCGCCCGGATGTGTTCACGCCGCTGGTCAACAGTAAGCTGGATGCCCTGTGTCAGGCGTTGGGCATTGCGAAACTGACCAACCGGGATTTCGAACGTTACTGGCAGGATGTGGTTGTTTCCATCAATAGGATGCCCTGGTTTGCAACGGGTACTGCCGCAGACGACTCCGAAGCCCGCCTGCTTGCTATTAAGGCTTTACTGCCGTGCTTGTTCTATTATGCAGACGAAGATACGCCGCAGAGCTCAAACTATTACAAACTGCTGAATAAGCCTAAGCGGACAACAAGCAGTGGTGGGACCAAAACGACTCGTCGTACGAAAGAGTCAGCAGAAACGCTGGTTGACCGTGCTTTAAGTGATGATAGTATTCCGGAACATATCCGAGCCAAACGCGACTCCATTATTGCCGAAGTAGAAAAAGGCCGCAGCGTCGATGAAACCATCTCACTGATGCGTACCATTTTCGGATAATTGAACCATTCGCTCAGATAATCAGGCAGTAGACAAGCTGCCTGATTATTGTGCAACATCGAGCATATCTGCACCAGCTGCGTGCATACTCAGCCCCGCTCCGCTCTACAAAAACCCACTCCAAGCTCAAACTATATTTATAAAAATCAAAACTATAAAACCAATAAAGCATAATTTATTCAAGACTGGCTTAGCCATTGCACCCTCACGCACGACAACTACTTTGTGCTCCAGAGGACTCTACATGAATAAAAAACACTCATTGATCTGTGCAATTTCACTGCTGCTCACCCATTCAATGGCTTTCGCAGAATCTGCCGGTACAGTCAGCGCCAATGTGGCCGCCAGCTCAAACTATTTCTGGCGCGGCATTACCCAGTCAGATGATGGTGCCGCAGTCTCCGGCGGGCTGGATTACGACAGCGGCAAGGGATTCTACCTTGGCGCCTGGGCATCCAACGTAGATTTTGGCGATGCGGCCAGCACCAGCTACGAGTTAGATCTCTATGCGGGATTCAGTGGCGAGTTCAATCAAGTGAGCTATGACGTGGGCTATATTCACTATGCCTACCCGGACGCAGCAGGAGATATCGACTTTGGTGAACTCTATGCCTCTCTGGGCTGGGAATTTATCACCATCAAACTGAGTCACTTGACTACCGCCCAGGATGACTCCACCACAGAAGAAGACATGTTATATCTGGAACTGAACGCAGCATTTTCGGTATTTGCAGAGTCTGAACTGGGTCTGCATATTGGACGCTCCAGTGGTGATACCGTCATGGAATGGACGGGTGAGGATGATAGCTATATGGATTATGGCGTCAGTTTAAGCACCGGAGGGTTTACACTGGGATTAGTGAAAACAGACCTTGATGCCGATGATGACATCAAGGCTTATGTAAGTTATGCACTGGACTTTACGCTCTGAGTCCAGTCCCTCACAGGTTTAAGGCACGCTATGACCGGTCGATGCCTGCCAGATACGATACCACTGCTCACGGGATAAAGTCAGCGTACGTGCTGCCACGGCCGTACGTACCCGCTCAATGTTACCGGTGCCCAGCACCACGGACGGCTTACTTGGGTGCATTAACAACCAGGCATAAATCACTGCATCTATGTCACTGGCACCTACTTCTTCAGCCACTTCACTGAGACAAGCACGCAAACGCACCGCCTTGTCATCTTGTGATGCAAATAGACGTCCCCCGGCCAAAGGCGACCACAGCATAGGGGGAATACTCAACTGCTGACACTGATCTAAGGTACCGTCATCCAGTGCCTTCATCTCATAGGGCGAAAACTCGACCTGGTTAGTCACCAGCTTAAAGTCAAGACGAGACTGCAGCAGACTCAGTTGCGAAGGAGTGAAATTAGACACCCCAAAGTGCAGTACATCACCATTTTGCTTGAGTGTGTTAAAGGCTTCAGCGACTTCATCTGCATCCATCAGATAGTCAGGACGGTGGATCAACAGTGTATCGATGCGATCTGTGCCAAAGTGCTGTAAAGACTGCTGCACTGAGGCAATGATATGGGCTTTACTTGAGTCATAGTGATTGGCTTTGCCCGCAAGCCCCTTACTTGCCAAAGCCGGACGAATGCCGCATTTGGTGATAATACGGATCTGCTCACGGACCGACGGTTCCAATGCCAACGCACGACCGAAAGCCGCTTCGCATTCATACTGGCCATAGATATCGGCGTGATCGGTGTCACGTATACCCAGTTCTGTCAGTTGCTTTACAAAATCTAAAGTCTGAGCCGGGCTGTGCTGCCAGTCCAGTAAACGCCAGAACCCGGCGACCAGATCGCCGATTACCTTGTGTGTCATAAAATCGTGCCTATGGTTGAACTTACTCGTTTTGCTTTCTCTGTGGCCAGTTCACAGCTTTCATCACGCGCCAGTGCAACCCCCATACGGCGCCGGCCTGCCACTTCTGGTTTGCCAAACAAACGTAAATCGGTGTCGGCTTCAGTGAGGGCCTCGGCGACCTGAGTAAAACTCAGCTGCTGTGACGTGCCGTCGACCAGTATAACACTGGATGCCGACGGGCCGTGACACTGAATATTAGGAACAGGCAATCCCAGAATGGCCCGCACATGCAGGGCAAATTCACTCAGGTCCTGAGAGATCAGGGTCACCATACCGGTGTCATGAGGACGCGGAGAGACTTCACTGAAATACACCTCATCATCTTTGATAAAGAGTTCAACCCCGAACAAGCCTCGCCCACCCAGCGCTTCAGTGACCTGTTCAGCCATTGCTTTGGCACGCGCCAAAGCTAACTCCGACATCGCTTGTGGTTGCCAGCTTTGCTGATAGTCGCCGTCCTGTTGCACATGCCCAATTGGCTCACAAAAGCTGGTGCCGTTGATATGGCGGATGGTCAACAGGGTAATTTCATAATCGAAGTCGACAAAGCCTTCAACTATCACTCTGCCCTGACCTGCACGGCCACCCTGTTGCGCATACTCCCAGGCGGATTCAAGATCAGCCTCACTGCGCACCACACTTTGTCCCTTACCAGAAGAGCTCATGATAGGTTTGATTACACAGGGCATGCCTATCTCAGCGACCGCACTGATGAATTCCTGTTGTGTATCAACAAACCGGTAGGGCGACGTTGCCAAACCCAGCTCTTCCGCAGCCAGCCGGCGGATCCCCTCACGGTTCATAGTCAGCTGCGTGGCTTTCGCTGAGGGCACGACGGTATAGCCCCGCTGTTCCAGCGCCACTAAGGTATCGGTTGCAATGGCTTCAATCTCAGGCACAATATAGTCAGGCTGCTCTTGCTCAATGACAGCAGCCAGTTTGTCACCATCGAGCATCGACAGAGTGTAGCTGCGATCAGCAACTTGCATCGCTGGCGCATGGTCATAGCGATCCAGTACCACCACCTCTGCACCAAGTCGTTTAAATTCAATCACCACTTCTTTACCCAGCTCGCCACCACCACACAATAATACTTTGCATGACGTCGCACTAAATGGTGTCCCAAGAGGTTTTACTTTCATGACTTGATCCTTAATAACGTTCAACAGATTGGCACAAACAGTAGCACACTTTGCACTGACAACATCGCAAACCAGATAAACGAACCGCTTAGCTAATGTCCACCGTCGCAGAATAAGCAGGACCATCGAGCAGACTCAAAGTCAGCTCATCTTTGGATTGTAAAGCCCCTACTCCTTTGGGTGTGCCGGTCATAACGATATCACCTGGTACCAAGGTGAAATATTGAGCACAGGCCTTTAGCAGGGTATGCAGGTTAAAAATCATCAAGCTGCTGTCTCCACGCTGCTTTAACTGGCCATTTTGCCAAAATGCATAGTGCAACACGCTGCTTTCATCCAGTCCATCAACCGGTCTGAATGGTGTAAGGCTACAGCTGTTATCATACGCTTTCGCACATTCCCAGGGATGTCCCTGTTGCTTCAATTCAGACTGTAAATCCCTTAACGTTAAATCCAGCCCCGTGGCGATACCACTGATGTGCTCTAATGGCACACTTGTCGTGTGGTCTATCTTGCTGCCCACCAGGAGTACCAACTCCGCTTCGTAGTGATGCTCACCCAGTGCGCTATTAAGTCTCAGTGGTGATTGAAAATGGCAGAACGCCGACGCGGGTTTGATAAAAAGTAGTGGGCTATCCGGAATCGGGTTATTGAGTTCTTCGGCGTGTGCAACATAGTTACGACCCACACACACCGCTTTGCCAACGGGCAATGCAATCGACTCACCTGATTCCCATACATGCTGATACATAGTGACCTCCGTTCAGAATTGAGCGGCTATAGTAGCAGATCCCAATATAGTGACAGAGTGCTGGTCGCGAATGTTCAATATAACCAATAGGAATAACTGGCACATTTTTACTCTAGCCAGCAAAGGTAAAGTAAAATTGCCGTCGGACCATCGCCAGCTTTACATTGCAACAGCGCGCTTAATGTCGGTCGGTTGCAAGGGAAACGCAGTCAGGATATAACAAATTATAAACAAAAAAGATAAAGGTAAATCATGAAACAACATGCGAACGTGCCCCTCAACGACTTTATTGAATATCCACAGGATGAAATGCTCAGCCGTGCGACTGCATTTCTGGATGAAGCCAAGCGTCGTCATACCATCCGCAGTTTTAGCGACCGACCAGTACCCAAAGAGATTATTGAAGCCTGCATTAAAACCGCGGGCTCAGCGCCCAGCGGCGCCAACCACCAGCCATGGCATTTTGTTGCTATCCACAGCCAGGACGTGAAGAAACAGATCCGCGCCGCCGCTGAACAACAGGAGCAGGCTTTTTATGAGGGTCGTGCAGGTGAAGAGTGGCTCGATGCCTTAAAACCGCTGGGGACCGATGCAGACAAACCTTATCTGGAACATGCTCCCTGGTTAATCGCTATCTTCAGCCAGAAAAAAGGCGGTATCCACACGGAAGATAAAAATACCAACTACTACGTGCATGAGTCCGTTGGCATTGCCACCGGTTTTCTGATCCAGGCCTTACACCATGCGGGTCTGGCAACACTGACACACACCCCTAAGCCCATGAGCTTTCTGACTGAAATCTGCCAACGGGATAAGGAAAATGAACGTCCATATATGCTGTTAATTGCCGGTTATCCTGCTGAAGACGCCACTGTGCCGGAACATGCTCTGGTTAAAAAGCCGCTTGAGGAGATTGCGACTTTTCTGTAGCCACAGGTAATGCCGTCGGTGAACCCGTTACCAGGTGCTCACCGGCGAGCAAGCCACTGACCACTTCAACCTCATCGCCATATTCATTGCCCAGACGAATAAACCGGCTCTGAACCTGCCCGTTATACAACACCTCCACTTTGCTAAGCTGCCCATACTGCTGGACTAAAGATTTGGGGATCAACACAGCCGGGCGCGGGGCTACCGGAAGTTTCAGCATTGCATACATTCCCGGGATCACTCCCTGCATCCACTGCATATCCAGCTTAACCGTAAAACTTCTCGCCCCGCTATCAGCTACAGGCACCAGCTCACTGATGGTGGCGTACTGAGTTGCCTCTGCAGCCGGAATACTGATTTGGTGACGAGCGCCCACAGTCAGCTCCGTGAGCAAGCGCTCCCTGACCGACACTTCAACCTGCAGTTGTGTCGGGTTATAGATTGAGACTAACGGTGACCCGGGATTGAGCATGGCACCGGGTTCTTGCAACCGCGCCACCAGCGTACCCGAGATTGGTGCCCTGACCTGAGTATAACTCAATGCCACTTCTGCGCCTTTGTACTGTTGCTGCAGCACCGACTCCCTGGCTGTCAGCTCATTGACCTGAGTTTGCCACTCATCGACCTGGTTATGCGCAACCAAGCCGTTGCGCTGTAAAGTCTGGGCACGCGCCAGCTGTTTTTGTGCCTGCGTCAGTTGTGCTAAATTGGCCTGCTGCTGCGCCTTGACCGCTCGCAGCTGTGCACGCAGATCGGCATCATCCAGAGTCGCAATCAATTGCCCCGCCTGAATTGTGTCTCCGGAGCGCACGGTCAAACTCTTGAGCTGGGCCAGTACCCGACTTGCAACCACCGTATTGTGTTTTGCGATCACACTGCCCGGGATTTCCTCAACATCGTGAACCAGCCGCTGCTCAGCAACATGGGTAGCTAACTGAGATGCAGGTGTCAGCGGCTTTTCTCCCGGCAGTGTGGTGCTATTAAACAGTCCGGCCATCCAGGCTACTGCGAGTAACAATAGCAGTATGGCCGCAATCGGGCGCAACAGGCGAATCTTAAACATGAGTAGTCTCCAAACTGTCAGAAATCGAGGTCGGGGCCGCAGTATCATCCGATGTTCTAAACACCAAATAATAAACGACAGGCACAACCAACAAAGAGAATAAGGTCGATGCGACAATGCCAAACATAATTGCCAGTGCCAGACCGCTGAATACCGGATCCAGAATGATCACCAGATTACCCAATAAAGTCGTTCCCGCAGTCAGCAATACCGGTCGCATGCGTACACTGCCCGCGCGGATCAGCGCCGCCATGATTGGCATACCTGCTTGTCTTGCCTGAGTGATAAACTCCACCAGGATCAGAGAGTTTCTGACCACGATTCCAGCCAATGCAATCATGCCAATCATAGCGGTAGCTGTGAACAGCACGGGATCCGGCGCACCTGCAATAGTGCGCTCACCAAATTGATTCAGTGCCCAGAAGCCCGGCATAATCCCTATCATGGTCAATGGGATGGCTGACATAATGATCAGTGCCACTGCATTAGAAGCGGTCTGCCAACGAAGGATCACAAAAATAGCCGCGAGCGCAAAAGCAAAAGCAATCCCCATATCACGGAAAACCCGCACGGTGATCCGCCACTCTCCCTCCCCACTGAAGCGATAACTGGTCCCCTCTGGCAGCTGCCATGGTAGTACACCGCCATTACTGAGAAATGTTCTTTGCTGCCAGGGAATTGCCTGCGTGTCACTCTTTACGGACATGCCAGCTTGCTGCTCATCGGCCACCACATCGGCAATCACCTCGGCTGGTGTACGGCCGTTCAACTCAGCAAAAACATAAATCACAGGTGCCAGGTCTTTTCGATAAATCGCAGGTTCAACCGCCAGAGTGTGGACTTCCCCTAATTCAGACAAAGCCACCATAGGCCGAGCCGCACGACTCAGACCAAAGCCTTGCTGCTCCTGGGTCACATCACCGGAGCCACGGATTTGGGTTGCGAGTAAGGCGGACCAGCGCTGACGGTCCGCATAAGCCAGCTGCAAATTAATCGGTACTGGTTGAGCCTCTCCCGGCTGATACAACAATCCAGCCTGCATGCCTTTGCTGCTCAGTGCCAGCGTTTGATTAATTTCAACGCTGCTCACACCGGAGAGCGCTGCTTTTTGCTTGTCTGTGACAAACCGTTGTAGTGTGGCCGGCGCCGACAAAGACGTATCAACTTCCACAACATGTGCTTCCTGGCGCAAACGTGTCATCAATTGCAGCGCCGCTTCACGGTGCGTATCTTCTGAGACAAAAGGTTCAGCATACACTTCTGCTGTCAGGGTACTCATCACAGGCGGACCCGGCGGCACCTCAACCACTTTCACCACCGTGCCATCACGATTAAACTCAGCCAATGCGTCGCGCAGCCTCAGCACCACAGCATGGGACTGATGCACACGCTCGCTTTTGTCCAGCAATAACACCCTCAGCTCTGCCAGATTGTCACTATGGCGACGATAATACCCGCGTACCATACCATTGAAGTCCATACTCGAAGGCTGGCCCACATAGGCAGCAATGGCGTTCACCTCATTGATCTGCCAAACTCGTTGCTGCACCGCACGTGTCAGGCGCGCAGTGGCTTCCAGACCCCTTCCCTCTGGTAAGTCGATCAGCACCTGCACTTCGTTTTTGTTGTCGTAAGGTAATAGCTTAAGGGGCACAGCCCGAAACACTGGCAGACTGGCACTCAGTACAAATAACGCCAGTACTGCCCATAACATCCCTTTAGCTCTGCGCGGCGAACGTAACAGTGGTGTAAGTAAGGCCGCATACCAATGATTGTCCTGGCTCGGCACAGCCGATGACTTAGTTGTCAGTAAGCGGCTGGCAAGCCAGGGCGTGATAAAAAACGCCACAATCGTTGATATCATGACACTCAGTGGCACGTTAAACGCCATCGGTGCCATATACGGCCCCATCATGCCGGTAATATAGGCCAGTGGCAGAAATGCCATCATGATAGTCAGCGTCGACATCAATAAGGCTGTGCGGATCTCCGTCATTGCCGTCATAATTTGCTGCTTTCGAGACTTGCCCGGCAGCAAAAGGCGGCTGATATTATCAATACCAGTAATAGGATCATCCACCAGCAGACCCAGTGAGAGGATCAACGCAAACAGCGTCACCCGATTGATGGTATAACCAAACGCCCAGTCCAGAGCCAGGGTGATCCCATAACACACAGGGATCGCCAGACCCACCACAATTGCGGGTCGCCAGCCGAGAAAAACGCCGACAAAGATGACCACGGTCAGCACCGCAAAAACCAGACTGGCCATCAGGTCATTCACCTTTTCATCCGCTGTCTGTCCATAGTCGCGTAGTACCTTGACCGCTACCTCAGGTGGCAGCAACTGAGCCTGTAAACGGCGCATCAGCCGGTGAACCTGTTCAGCTACTGCTACCGCATTACTACCCTTTTGCTTGGCGACACTAATGGTGACAAGAGGCAATGACTGGTGCTCATCATTGAGCGCAAGCCACTGATAATGCTCAGGCTCGCCCGGACCGTCCTCAATACGAGCCACATCTTTCAGTTTAACAGCGCGCCCATTCACCACAGTGATCACTAATTCGCGTAAGGCGTCAGAGGTACGCAGTACATCGCCAGCTTCCAGGACAATCTTTTTATTTCCGGCAACACGTTTACCGACTTGCTGTAGTTGATTACTGCTTTGAATGGCGTGTAACACATCCAAAGGCGTACTCTGGTGCGCCGCCAGGGCGGTTGCATCCAGCCATACGTTTAACGTCCGTTGCCGCCCTGCAACCACTTTGACTTCGCTGGTATCGGGCAGCTGCTGTAACTGCGTTGATATTTCCTGTGCAAAACGGGTTAAGTCATAATCATCGTATTGCTCGGGTTTTTCACTGTACAAGCCCAACATCACAATCGGCACATCGTCCACCTCAACCGGCCGGATCTGCCAATCACTGACAACGGCTGCCATCTGATGCTCATTGGCATAAAGTTTTGTATAGGTATTCAGGATGGCCTGCTCTCGGCTTTCACCGACATGAAATCGTAATGTCACAACCGTATTGCCGCTGTTGGTCGTAGAATAAACATGCTCGACCCCGGGAATTTGCATTAACAGCTTCTCCAGCGGCGTGGTCACCAGGCGCACGACTTCAGGTGCTGCAATATTGGGCGCCGTCACGTGAATATCGAGCATCGGCACGACAATCTGAGGCTCTTCCTCCCGCGGCATGAATTGCAGCGCCAGTGCACCCAGTACTATGGCAAAAAAGAATAACAGGGCGGGCAAGTTACCTGACAAACTTTGCTTCAGTATGCGCTCCGTCAAGCTGGCCTTGGTGCTCATGACAGGTCCTTCTCTGCACAAAACAACTGGTAAAGCTGCGCCAGCAGCGCGAGAACTTTGTCATCCGCAATGCGATAATAGACGGTCGCTCCTTCTCGCCGCGATGCAACGACGCCGGCTTTTCTCATCGCAGCCAGGTGCTGAGACAAGGCGGACTGAGCCAGCGGGACCTGAGCATTTAGCTCACCCACACTGAGCTCTGTACTTTGCAAACTACATAAAATCATCAGGCGATTCCGATTGGCGAGCATTTTAAGTAAAGCCTCAGCCTGTGCAGCGCTGTCGGCCATAGCGTGTAGATCCATACTTCCTCCCACAATGAGTCTGGGATCAGTATAAAACAAAACATTAGAAGTTACTAATATTAGATCTTGCTAATATCCCATCTTGCAATATACTTGAATTCAGGAGGTAAAGAATATGAGACTTGAGGCCACCATCAGACTGATCGCCGGCAGTATGCTGATCCTGTCATTTTTACTGACCTGGTTTATGGACCCACGCTGGGTGTGGTTTAGTGTGTTTATTGCATTGAACCTGATCCAATCCGCCTTTACAGGCTGGTGCCCTATGATGACATTACTTAAAAAACTTGGAATGGAGAATTAATCTATGCTGACATCCCCGCAGGACATATTAAAAACCGTTCGGCCTAACCAACGCTGTATCACAGCCGAGCAGGCCAAAGCAGAAATGGCGACCAACCAGGGTCTGCTGATTGACGTACGTGAACCTCAGGAACATCAGGAAAAAGCCGCCTCAGGTGCGCTGAATATTCCCCGAGGCGTACTGGAATTTCAATTACCAGCGCTGGAAAAAGACCCCAGCAGGCCACTGTATCTGCACTGTGCTGCTGGCGGCCGGGCTGTGTTTGCCGCCGAACAGCTCACACGCATTGGCTATCAGAATGTCAGTGTGATCACTTGTAAAGCCGATGAGGTATGTCAGGTCTTCGCCTGACGTGCGGCGATATCGGCATCTGAGCGGGTGACGCTTTGATACAGCCAGACCATGCGGTCAAGAAACCAGGTTTTGCTCATAATCACACCCAAAGCCCCAACACTGGTGCTGATGGCTTCATGAAACCACAAGCCCACGGCACACACCAGTGTGCTCAGCGTCAGCAGCACCATAATCACTTTGATCACCTGATAATGCACTAAAGGTACCCGCTCGAGCTGATAGATCAGGATTTGCTCACCCAGGACAGCTTGTGACGCCCAGTTGTGCGTATCCCTGGGTTTGCTGAAACATCTGGGATTCAGCCAAATCCAAAGCAGCAATGCCACCAGTACAGGCCAAAAAGCGATGCCAAGCCAGTCTCGCCACCACAGACAGGCAATCATCAAAGGCAAACAGGAATAGCGACTCCAAACACTCCAGGGGTTAGCATGGCGTGCCCATACTTCTTCGCTCATGGCGAAATATTTGGCGGCAGTTCGTTGCATCATATCGACCTCTAAGATCAGTTTACTTATCAGCCAGTGTAGCCAGAGTCGGCGTTACCCTCTGTTTAAAAATGTCAACGACCGAGTACATTTTCTGACCCTTTGGCGCAACTCGCTAACAGCGTAAGCTCCCGCCTGACCTTACACTGAGCGCACAACAGCAGCGCATTTGGGTTATTCAGTTAAGGAAACAATCATGTTTAAAGGCTTTTCTCTTCTCACCTTAGGATTACTTATCTCTGCCATAATCAGTGGCTGTGGCGACACCAAAGATCATCGTGGCATAGTACAAAAGCACCCGGGAGCCTGGCAAAAAACCGCCTACGGCGAAGCGCTCGATATCACGGCACAGAGCCTAAGCCGCTATGAGTTTAATACCTATGCATGCATCAAAGTCGCGCAGTATTCACTGCCACTCAGTGATGAGTTTGAGGTAGCCCAAGTACGGTTACGCAACAAAGAACAGCTACAACTGACCTATACAGGTGAAGTCTACCCGCATATCTATGATCGTCAGGCATCGCTCCCCGAGGTTTGCCAGTCACCGTTATCCGTCAGTACGGACGCCAGCCCGGTACAAGTTTTTGAGTACTTCTGGCACGCATTTAACGATTATTATGCCTTCTTTGCCCTGCGCGATATGGACTGGCAGGCACAATACGCCCATTATCGTCCTCAGGTCCAGAACGAGATGTCTGACGACGCCCTGTTTGACGTACTGACGCAAATGATTGACCCCCTTGCCGATGGTCATGTCTCGGTTGCCAGAACGCCGGGACATCCGTATTTTGTGATGAAAGACGCCCCTATTTTGCGCGCAGCCCGCGGCACGGCCAGCTACTATCTGCGCTATGACATGCAACTAAGCGACGAGCAGGTCTTCTCTGAGCTGGTTCTGGACTCACTGAACGTCAGCCAACAATACCTGCTCGCTGACAGCATCGGGAGTTTTCCTGCCGAGCTGCAGGAAAAAACCTTACTCTGGGGCAGAACCAAGGACAATGTTGGCGTACTGGTGATCAACAATCTGTCGCAATACAGCAGTGACTCGGATGCTGATGAGACTGAGCATCTCGACGCTGCCACAGTACTGATAGACAACATTATGACCGAGCTGGCCGATACCGATGGGCTGATCCTCGACATTCGCAACAACATAGGTGGCGACGATGCCATTGCCCTGGCCATAGCCTCTCGGTTCAACTCATCTAGTCGCTTGGCATTTAACAAGCAAGCACTCAATCGCGCAGGCCAGGGCGTATTACTCAGTCAATCTCTGAACGCACACCCCAAAGCCTATACCCAACCTGTTTACTTACTCACCAGTCAGCTGACGATCAGTGCCGGGGAAGTTTTTGCAATGGCCATGATGCACCTGCCACACGTCACGTTACTCGGGGAAGAAACCTCGGGGGCGTTGTCGGATATGCGCTTTTTCACCTTGCCCAATGGATGGGAAATTTCACTTTCCAATGAAGTTTACCGGGATGCTCAGGGCATGTTATATGAACAAAAAGGGATCCAACCAGATATTTCCGTGCCTGCCTTTTCCATGCATGCACTGGAAAGTGGCCGCTTTGAAAGCTACGACCTGGCGTTGAATTTGCTCGGCAAAAACACCACTGCATCCTTGTCCGTCAATGAGTTTGAACGTCAGATAACCGCATTGCAGCAACAGGGAAATATACCGGCGGTCGCCGTCAATATTATTCATCATGGTCAGTCAGTCTACAAAAAAGGATTTGGTCAGGCAGATACTCAGGGCACAGCGGTTGATGCACACAGCCGTTTTTATCTGGGTTCTGTCAGTAAAACGCTATTGGGGGCCACCTTAGCGCATGCCGTTGAACAGCAGCAAGTACACCTCGATATCCCCATTGTGCACTATCTGAATTTCTCTATCGATTTTCCGACCCCTCTTGCTCAGGCCATTACCTTACGTCAGCTGATCACCCACACCAGCGGTATCATGGACTTTGAGGACGTATATCGTTGTAACTATTATATTCGAGAGGACGGAGGCAGCTTATATAATCGAGTCAGTCAAAATCCCGTTTGTGCTGAGCCAGTTGATACCCACCCTGGGAAGTTTTTCTCAGCCTACCTGACACAATCAGGTAGCAACTACCATACCCAGAACTTTGTCAGTCGCTTTGGTCTGACGAACAATCAAGCCGCTATCTACACGAACATAGGCTCTGCCCTGGCCGGCTATGTCACTGAACTTGCCAGTGGCAAAACACTGCCTGAATTAACCCAGCATTTTGTCTTTACACCGCTGGCTATGGCACGCAGTGAATGGGCTATTGCAGCCCCTCGCGATGCTGTAGTGCAGCGCTATATTCACCACCCGGAAAGTCAGCAGTTGGTCCCTTTACCTGCTTATGGCAACATCACCTACAGTGAAGGAAGCGCGATCTCTACTGCGCATGACCTGGGGAACTTTCTGATAGCTGCGATGCAGCAGGGTCAATTCAATGGCCAGCAGAGCCTGTCTGCCAACGCGGTTAGCGCAATGCTCAGCCCGCAAACACCTGTCCCAAGTATCACGGTTGAGCGAGGGTATTTCTGGGGAATCGATGGCGATAAGATCTATCATAGTGGCGATGATCCAGGCGTGCTCACTCAGATCTACGGTGATTTACGTCACCAAAGTGGTTTTGTATTGCTTACCAATGGGGATTCAGGCAACGAAGCCAGCGCACAGGCTTACGACGATATAGAGCAACTGGTTCTGCTATTTAGCAACAGCTTCAGCGCGCACACCAGAGCCACACCTTAGAATGTATTAGTGTGCATGCGCCCCGTCTCTTCTGATAACAGCTGAGGCGGGATAGCAGGTAACTGATACGGTGCGACCAGTTTATCCAGGATTTTGTTTTCCGCCATCTGACGCATGTGATTACTGAATTCACGACCAACATGGCTTTGTGCAAATTCACGGCTCATTGCCATATGACCATAAATCACCTGAGTATGACGGTAGGCCATCTTTCTCAGCTGATGGGCTGGCTGCGACAGCACATTCATTGCCAAATCGGCAGTGTCTTCCACGGCAATCACCAGATCAACCCGCCCTTTGAGCAGCAGATCAATGGCAACGCGCTCAGATGGTACTTCGACTTTATCAAGCCGTGTATCTTTATCAAAACGTGGGAAGAAGGCGGCCCCGCGCATTATTGCGATCCGTTTGCCAATCAGGTCTTCGTAACGCTCAACTTTTACCTGGCCATGCTGGTGCCCGTAAAAAACATAGGAGGAAGACAGCGCCATGTAGGGCGGTGTCACAAACGACATCTGGCTCTCACGAGCAGGTGTTCTGACCAGGCCACCCATTACATCAACCTCTCCCTGGGCCAGCATGCGAATACAACGGGAGAAAGGACAGGGCACGGCCTTGACGGTTATGTCTTCGTCACTGTGGTGCTTAATATAATTGAGGATGTCGAGGATCAGGCCTTTTGCATTCCCCTTTTCATCTAATGCGCTGTATGGCGGTGCGTGATCGACCGCTACCAGAATTTGCTCATGGTCAGCAAAGGCCTGTTTTGTTGAATACAAGCTCAATACCAGCATGATTGCTAAAAAAAACTTCATTGCACTACCTACCTCTTGGGCAACTCAGCAACCTAACTCGTCTCCATGTCACAAATATGTCATAAAAAGATAAAATCTTAATCGTAAAGATAACACAAGGTCTCGCGGCTTACTCTGGTTTTTTGTGATTTATTTCGTTTTGATGACTCGAAATAACCTGGTAAGGTCGCAACGAAAAATAGGGCATCACCGTCAGCACATGATCAAGCAAGTCGGCTTGCAAATGTTCATATGGTACCCAGCGTTTATCCTGACTAAAGCAGTATAACTCTACAGGCAAACCATACTGCGTGGGGGCCAACTCTCGCACCATACACAAACATTCCGGATTCACTTGTGGATGCGTTTTTAGATAAGCTTCGGCATAGCGGCGAAACAAAGACACATTACTCCAGCGCTGCTCAGTACTATGCTGCACAATCTCTGCCACCTCAGGCAACTCCTGGCCCAGCGCGCTCAGCTCATCCGGACTCAGTAAGTGGATAGAATCAAAATCAATATATATAGCTCGCTTTATCCGGCGTCCGTTGGACTCCTGCATGGCCCGCCAGTTTTTAAATGAGTCAGAAATGATTTTATAGGTAGGAATGGTGGTTACTGTGTTATCCCAGTTGCGCACGCGCACGGTATTGAGACCGACTTCGATCACCTCCCCGTCGGCACCAAATGCATCAACCTGGATCCAGTCTCCGGTTGCCAGCAGGCGGTTAGCCGCAATCTGAATACTGGCCACTAACCCCAAAATGGTATCTTTAAACACCAATAAGGTCACGGCGGCGATGGCACCAAACCCGGACAAGATATAGGTTGGCGACTTATCTATCGCCAGGCTGATCACTAAAATGGCACAGACAATAAAGATCAACAGTTTGCTGACCTGCACTAAGCTCTGAATAGGGACACTTTTGGCAAATGGCTGCTGGTTGTATATCGCGTTCACTATATTAACTAAGCTGCTCAGCAAGAAGCCTATACTGATCACCAGCAAAACCTGAGAGACCACGCCCAGCACGTTAAATAACCACAGCGGCGCAATAAACAGCGCTTCTTTGAACGCGATAAACATCAGCGTACACATCATCAACGAGAAACGTCCGCTGAATTTACTCAGATAGGGGGCAAGAAAACCGATTTTAGAGGTTGAGTACTCACTTAAAAAGTGCTGAATACGCGGCAGTAGCCACTGACGGATCAACCAAAAGACCAACAGCAAGATCACCAGCGCAAGCACATTGGTGCCCAATATCAGCAAACCTGAATAGGAGGTTGAGCCGACCCAGGGAGCCAGCACTTCACTGAGGTGCGTTACCTTCATGCTTGCTTCACCTCATCGACACACACCGTGCCCCGACCCTGTTGTTGCTCCCAATAAGCAGTCAGTTGCGCATCTTTGTCGAGCCACAGCTGATTCAGGTAAGCCTGAAATGCCACCCGATATTGCTTGTCTGTCTGGTAGTTGCCCAGTGGCACACTGGCCATCGATAATAGTCGGATACGCACATCGATACGCTGTAATTTGCCACACATAAAGCTGCGGCAGATATGCTGATCCGGGCTCTGATAAATCACCGTAGCATCAAGCATGCCGTCGAGTTGCTGTGCTAATACTTCTAACGCGAAAGCCACTCCACCCGCTTTGGGCTTGAGCAAATTGTGAAACTCTCCCCCCTGACGCTGGTGCTTTTGTGCGGTAAAACGAGTCCCTTCAACAAAATTAATCACCGTCGTAGGGTGCTGTCGAAAATGACGACAACTGTGCCGCGTACGCTCGACATCCATCCCTTTAAGCTTTGGGTTTTTAGCGATTTTCGCCTTGCTTGCACGCTTCATAAAGGGCATGCCCAGCGCCCACGCACCGGTGCCGATCAGCGGCACGTATTTGAGTTCATCTTTAAGAAAAAATTTAGGTGCCGGTAATCGCTCTAGTGCGCTAAGCACCACAATGTCTAACCAGCTGATATGATTGGCCACCAGCATATACCAGGCCTGCTCACTCATTTGTTCAGGCAAGTCCAGCACGACCTCTGCACAACCAAGCTGAAGGCCCAGACGATTGCCCCGGCACCAGCCTTTATATGCCCAGTGCAGTATGTCTGACACACCGCGCAGTGGCAAAATACACTTTACCAATCCCAATGCAAATACGACAACGCCCCACAGCAGGGTGTTGACCAGGAGTATCATAGTAGCCAGCGATCCTGCTAGCCAGGCTGGTAAAAACCTTTTCAACATACCACCTCCATCACCTCAACAACTCAGGACTGTTGCGACTTTTCATGCTGTTCGGCAGACACAATATCCCGGCTGTGATCCGCTGCCAACACCTCTAGTTGCTGATCTTTTTGCCCCCACAGACGGTTTAGCTCGCTTTGAAAGCGCACCCTGAATTCATTGTCATTACTGTAGTCGCCAATCAAATCCTGACTGACTGGCATCAACTCTATCTGCACGCTAACCTCGTCAACACGGCCAGCTACAAAGTCCATAAAACTGGGAATACCACCAGGATAGTGGATGGTCACATTCACCACCTGATTGATCTGCTCTCCCATTGCCTGCATCACAAATGCGATACCACCTGCTTTTGGTTTGAGCAGGTGCTTAAAAGGGCTATTCTGGCGCTGATGCTTTTGCTCTGTGAAACGCGTCCCTTCGACGAAGTTGACGATACTCACCGGCATAGTTTTGAACTTTTCACATGCCTTACGCGTGGTTTCAACGTCTTTACCACGGAGCTTAGGGTTTTTCTTCAGCTGACTTTTGCTGGTCCGTTTCATAAACGGAAAATCAAGCGCCCACCAGGCAAGCCCAAGTACAGGCACGTAAAGCAGCTCTTTTTTCAGAAAAAAGTTCAGAAAAGGAATTTTACGGTGCAATACCCGCTGTAAGATCAATATGTCTACCCAGCTCTGATGGTTGGCAATAACCAGGTACCAGTCCTTCGCTTTCACGGTCTCTGGCATTGACACATTGAGTTGAAATGGCGAAACAACCGATTGGTTGAGATTATTACCTGCAACCCACAAACTGGCACACCCTTTGGCAATGCGACTGGCGACTTTTTGCAAAGGCGCAATTGGTAAGAGTTTGATCACCCCCAATAAAAAAATAGGAATAAACCAGACCAATGTATTAATAGCGTATAACAGTAACCCCAGCACCTGACGGATTAACGACATGCAATGTTCCTTTACTACGACTGACGATGGTGTGAGTGATTGCACACTCAGACCATATATTTAGACAAACAAGCTGGCCCTATTACATCATACCGGGGCCTCGGCTGCCAAGGTTCGTGGGGCAGCCGGTACTTACTTACGAATGGACGGGAACTTAGTCTTCAAAATAGGTATAACCACTGAGTCCGGCATGTAGCTGCGCCAGATAGTCGGCTTTAGTCGCCTCATCAACCGCCAGTGCAGAGATTTGCGTGGTAAAATTCTCTGCCAGTGCGGCTTTGTCATAGTGTACAAATCTCAGTACATCTTCAACGCTGTCGCCTTTGATGGCATTGCTCAGCTCGTAGCCTGACTGAGTGAGTTCCACATGAACCGAATCGGTATCGCCAAACAGGTTGTGCAAATCGCCGAGGATTTCCTGATATGCCCCCACCATAAACATTGCAATATGGTACTGCTCACCCGGCTGATAAGGCGGAATAGGCAAGCTGGATTCAATCCCCGCCCCTTCTACGTACTCCCGGATCTGGCCGTCTGAATCACAAGTGATATCCTGAATCACCGCACGTTGTGTCAGAGGTTGGTCCAGCGCCGCTATAGGCATTACCGGGAACAGCTGCTGGATCCCCCAGACATCCGGTAACGACTGGAACAACGAGAAGTTCACAAACAGCTTATCCGCCAGCTTTTCATTGAGCTCGTCCAGCACTTCGCGGTGCGAGCGCGAATGAATATTCAGGCTTTCTTTGACTCTTTGTAAGATAGTGAAATACAGCTGCTCAATTTGTGCCCATTGCTGCATGCCAATCAGGCCATGAACATATTGATCATGACCATCACCAAACAGGTGCATGGCATCATGGTATGTTTCTATCGCCAGTCTGGGAGTCAGCCTTTGCAATGATAACCACAGCTCCTGCTGGATATGGTGTGCTGATTGCGTTGGCGCACTGGGGTTGGCCTGATAAGGCGCTTTTTCCACGTCAATCACATCGGTGATTAGCACTGCATGGTGTGCCGTCAGTGCCCGGCCGGATTCGGTAATGATATCCGGATGACGCAGCCCGTGCTGCTCCGCCACTTCAGCAAAAGCACCCACTACATTGCGGGCATATTCAGCCACGGTGTAGTTCATTGAGCAGGCACTGCGAGACCCGGACCCTTCGTAATCCACACCCAGACCGCCACCCACATCGACTGTTTTTAATGGCACACCCAGCTGAGACAGCTCGGCATAATGGCGGGCACACTCACGTAGTGCGCGCTGAATATCGCGGATATTGGCTATCTGCGAGCCAATATGAAAGTGCACCAGTTGCATTAAGTGCAGTTTGCCTTGCGCTTTGAGCTTGTCCACCGCACTGAGTACCTGACTGGCCGTCAGACCAAACTTCCCTTTTTCTCCGCCTGTGTTCTGCCATTTTCCTTTGCCAATGGAATTGAGACGAATACGAATGCCAATGGCCGGCTCAATGCCCAGAGTCGAGATCTCCTTGAGCAAAGTATCCAGCTCAGAGAGCTTTTCAATCACGATCTGCACTTTATGGCCCATCGCCTGGCCGATTATCGCCAGGCGCAGGAACTCGCTGTCTTTGTAACCATTGCAAACAATGGTGATAGGATCTTTGGCAATGCCCAGTATCGCCATGAGTTCGGGTTTAGACCCGGCTTCAAGACCAACCAGGCCGCTCGGATGTGCCAGTAACTTACTGACTACGGAGCGTTGCTGATTTACCTTGATAGGATAAACACAAGTGTATTGCCCCTGATAAGATTTGGCTGCAGTTGCCTGTGAAAAAGCCTGTGTCATGGTCTCGACGCGGCTATTGAGAATATCGGTAAATCGTACCAGCACGGGCAAAGTCAGGCCTTGCTCCTTGAAGCGCTCGGTTAACTCAACCAGTGAAATTGCCGGTTTTGCGCGATCGCCATCGGGATAGGCAACCAGCTCCCCCTGCTCATTGATGTCAAAATATCCTTCACTCCAGTGAGTGACGTTATAAGTAGCACGCGCGGTTTGCAAACCCCAGGTCATGGCAATCTCTATTAACTAGCTTTACAGACTGCGTATTTTAATACTTAAGGCCAAGATGTGACAATCTTTTGCCAGACCAAGCAACAAAACAGGCCCGTCATTTTGGCGAGCTTTCCGGGCCGAACGACTTTTTCGCCTTGCTTTGTTCCTAACCGAGTCGTCGTTTATGCGCTAAAATAGATTGAGCTGGGGCGAAAGCGCTGGCAAAATCTCTGAAAATTACATCTGCATGAAGGCAACAATGTCAAATTTAGAAGCAAACCGCTGGTTTACTGAGATCAGCGACCGTGATGGCAGCGCGTTCTCATTGCGCGTCAACCGTAAACTGGACGAGATCCAGTCGCCATTTCAGAATGTTGAAATGTACGAGACTACAGATTTTGGTAATCTGATGATCATCGACGGCTGTACTATGGTCAGTACCCGGGAAAACTTTTTCTATCATGAGATGATAAGCCACCCGGCTTTATTTTCTCATCCGGCACCCAAGAATGTAGTGATCATCGGTGGTGGTGACTGCGGTACGCTACGTGAAGTACTCAAGCACCCGGACGTAGAAACCGTGACTCAAATCGACATTGACGAAGTCGTTACGCAAATGTCATTAAAGTATTTTCCTGAACTGTGTGCCTCTAACGATGACCCACGTGCCACCGTGATGTTTGATGATGGCATCAAATATATGCACAACGCAGCGCCAGAATCCGTTGATGTGGTTATTGTCGATGGTACCGATCCGGTCGGACCTGGTGAAGGCCTGTTTAACCATGCATTTTATACCAGCTGCCTGAAAGCACTGCGCCCGGGCGGTATTTTGGTTCAGCAAAGCGAATCTCCACTGATGCATATGACCTTGCTAAAAGAAATGCGCCAGGCCATGCTGGATGTCGGCTTTGTTGATCTGCAAACGCTGCCATTCCCGCAACCTATCTACCCAAGTGGTCTGTGGTCAGCAACGCTGGCACGTAAAGGCGAGATGTTTAACGGCTTCCGCGAAAAGGACGCCGAACAAGCTGGCTTTGACACCGAATATTACAATACCGGAATACACAAAGGCGCCCTGGCAACCCCTGGATTTATGCGCCGTGCTTTTGAAAGCAAAGATTAATGCCTGCTCACTGGCAGCATTTGTCCAGACATAAAAAACCCGGCATCTGCCGGGTTGTTTGTTTTTTGCCTGTCAGTTATTCCTGATGGTACTGACGGCTGAATTCATGTACGGCGTTAATAAACACGCCTGCATTCTCAGGGTCCACATCTGGAGTAATACCATGACCCAGATTGAACACATGTCCTGATCCCTGGCCATAGCCAGACAGGATATGCTGTACTTCTTCACGAATACGCTCTGGTGTACCGTGCAACATAGACGGGTCCATGTTGCCTTGCAGTGCGACTTTGTCACCCACGCGGCGTCTGGCATCGGCGATGTCGATTGTCCAGTCCAGGCCAACCGCATCACAGCCCGTTGCCGCAATGGCTTCAATCCACTGGCCGCCATTTTTGGTGAACAAAGTGACCGGTACTTTACGACCATCGTTTTCACGGATCAGACCATCTACGATCTTATGCATGTATTGTAGCGAGAATTCTTTGTAGTCGCGTGGGCTTAGTACCCCACCCCATGAGTCAAAGATCATCAGAGACTGAGCACCAGCTTTGACCTGTGCATTCAGGTAGTCAATGACGGAATCCGCGACTTTATCGAGTAGCAGGTGCAAGGTCTTAGGCTCGGCAAACGCCATTTTCTTGATCTTGCCAAAGGTCTTGCTGCTGCCGCCCTCAATCATATAGGTCGCCAGTGTCCACGGCGAGCCTGAGAACCCGATTAACGGCACTTCGCCTTTGAGTTCACGACGGATAGTGCTCACGGCGTTCATCACGTAACCCAGTTCATCGGTTGGATCCAGCTTAGGCAGCTTTTGCACATCGCTCAGCGAGCTGATTGGACGTTCGAATTTAGGACCTTCCCCTGTTTCAAAGTACAGACCCAGTCCCATCGCATCCGGAATAGTCAGGATATCGCTGAATAAGATCGCCGCATCAAGCGGGTAACGACGCAATGGCTGCAGGGTAACTTCACACGCCAGTTCCGCGTTTTTACACAGACTCATAAAGTCTCCGGCTTGCGCACGGGTCGCTCGGTATTCAGGAAGATAGCGACCAGCCTGACGCATCATCCAAACGGGCGTAACATCTACGGGTTGCTTCATCAACGCACGCAGGTAACGATCATTTTTCAACTCGCTCATAGCGTAATTTCATTCCAATGCTGTAAAAATTGCTCAGATTGTATCATTAACTTGAATACGTCACTATTGAAACAGCATGCAAATTCCCGTCAGTATGATCTGGATTAACAGAACCAAGAGAAAGTGATTGCTTTTTATCCAATTAGAACAAAATTAAAACCCTTTTACTTCAACAAATTACAAACCAGACTTAAAACACTCGATTAAACTGTTTGCAACAAGGGTAAAAGCTTGCTATAAATTTGCTGCGCTAAGAAGAATAAAAACGCCTTTAAAACCAATAATAATAAAGCTCTATTGCTAAACTGCATTGATAGCCGCTCAGGAATACCGCCTGAGGCGGCTTTTTTGTTTAACTTTTTTAAACATATCGTCAGTCACCCTACCTAATACTTAACTGTTTGACCTGTAAACAAGAGTTATTACCGAACCTACATCAGAAACACTTCCTGTAAATTGCTCACTTGGTAAAAAAATAGGTTGACCTTTGCATCAGTTTTCCTTTTTATAGAGGTCAGATAAACAATTTCGGCATAACCGGTTTTCGGTGTTTACTATCAAGTTTTGACCCCATTTTGGGTCAATCTGTGCCGATGTTTTTGGCAAGCCACGGGCAGATAATGACCCGCTAAGGAGATAACTATGCTGTCACGCTTAGAACAAGCCCAACAAAGGTGGGGAGGTAGCCATAGCGTTATCGACAACTGGTTAGCTGAGCGACAGGAGCTTTTGCTGCTGTATTGTAAAGTCGCAGGACTGTCACCTTTCGAACAGGATGACCACGCCCTGCCTGACCAGCTACAGATCCAGACTTTTTGTCAGATCCTGATGGATTACCTGTCAGCCGGGCACTTCGAAATTTATGATAACCTGGTAGCAGCCTGCAAAGAGAAAGGCCCGCAAAGCCTGAAGCTGGCGCAGTCGCTGTACCCCAGGATCACAGATACCACCGATCTGGCACTGGACTTCAATGACAAGTATGCAGAAATGCAGCCAGACAATCTGATGTCAGACTTTGATAAGGATCTCTCAGAACTGGGAGAAGCTCTGGAATTGCGCTTTGCACTCGAAGATGAACTGATTGATAACCTGTATGCGAATCACAGCGAAGACTGATCACACTGAGTGATTCTGTAAAGTAGAAAAGCAGACAATAAAAAAGGACCGCGTTGGTCCTTTTTTATTGGGTCTTTATTAAAGCCCCATCGACTGATGAGGCTTAGGCTAAGACTAAATTACTCTGAGTCGTGTGCGTGACCGTGGTCTTTCTCTTCCTGGATTTCAAGTAGCTCTACTTCGAATACCAGTGTTGAGTTAGCAGGGATTTTACCCAGGTTACGTTCGCCGTAGCCCAGCTCTGAAGGGATAGTGAACTTATACTTAGAACCAACTGCCATTAGCTGCAGACCTTCAGTCCAGCCAGCGATAACCTGGTTCAGAGGGAAAGTTGCAGGCTGGTTGCGTGAGTAAGAGCTGTCAAATTCAGAACCGTCCAGCAAAGTACCTTTGTAGTGTACTTTAACGATGTCAGTGGCGACTGGTTTTTTACCTTCACCTTCGCTCAGTACTTCATACTGAAGACCTGACTCGGTTACAGTCACACCGTCTTTCTTAGCGTTTGCGGCCAGGTACTCAGCGCCTTCCGCTTTGTTCTTCTCAGCATCTGCTTGTGCTTTTGCAGTTTGCTTTTCACGTACAGATGAATCCAATGCAGTCAGCACTTCACGAATTTTCGCTTCGTCCAGCTTTGCATTGCCATCCAGCGCATCTTTGAAACCACGCATGATCAGAGCCCGGTCTAACTCAATACCCAGCTCTTTTTTGTCTGCCATGTCTTTTTGCAGGAAGTTACCAACCGATGCACCGATACCATAAGCCTGTTGCTGAACTTCTGTTTCCAGCTTCACTTCTTCAACTTTGGCAGTTTTTTCTTCTGCTTTTTGATTACAAGCGGTCAGTGCCAAAACCGCGGCAGCCACTAAAGATAACTTAATTGTGTGTTTCATGTTTTCTCTCCGACAAACCCAGGCTCAGAGTGCGACAATCACTATCCTGGTTGGGTGTCTTTGTTAAAATTATATTAATCTTAAAAAGGGTGGATGCCACATTAACATCCGAAGCGCATAAAGCCAAATTTCTCTAATTTGACATAAAATTCATTTCGTGATCGGCGACATTCATGTACCGATAGGCTAATATCAGTTGAGCGGCCTCTGCAAATTACCCACTAGTCTACTCGGTGCAAATCATGGAGTTAAGAGGAAATACCGAATTTATGCCCAAAATTTTACGGCACAATGCAAAAACTGCCTTATTACTCATCATTTCATCACTATCTGGCTGCTCAGGGGACAGCTCTGACGCCCTGTTAACCGTCGAGCATGCCGCCCGAGGCGCATTCGCCGCCGCTATTTCACACGACGGGCGTTACAGTTTAGTGTCATCCATCGAACATGGGGTGGTTTTATGGGACAACACCACACATGGACTAAAATATCAGTGGTCCCAGTCCCAACAGGCCGATGAACTGGTTCACTCACTGGCCATTGCCCACGATAATTCCAGCGCCGTCACAGCAGCCAATGATCGCTTTGCCATCTGGCGTTTATCTGACGGCCAGAATATTGGCTATTACCAGATAGAACAAGGCACCATCAGAGACATCGCAATCAGCAACGAAGGTCGCTATGTCCTATACGGACGCAGCGACAACGTCGTCGTACATCTCGACTTAGATAGCGGCAGGCGCATAGAGTTCCTTGGTCACCAAGAAAAAATTAATAGTATTGCGTTGTCACCCAATGGCCACTTCGCATTAAGCGGCGCCAACGATTACAGTGCTTACTTTTGGGACACTCGTACTGGGCAGGTGATCCACCGTTTTAACCACCCCAGCCGGGTCACTAAGGTCGCGCTGGATCCCGAGGGGCGCTATGCGTTTACTGCGGACAGTATGAAAAAGGCCAGTATCTGGCAGCTCACTTCAGGTGAAATCAAAGCACAATTACAGTATATTGCGCGGCAAAAGATATTCAGTGCCGTTCGCTTTAATCAGGACGGGCGGTTAATTGCAACAGGTTCACCAAACCGACAACTCACCCTGTGGCAGGTTGAAGACGGTGAAAAACTTGCCACCTGGCGTGTAAAACCACGACAGGGGAGCCGCCCCAAGTCTGCCGTTGTCTTTGATGTCGCATTTACAGGAGACGATGCGACCCTGCTGACAGAAAGTTCCAGCGGCCTGTTAGAACAATTTGCAAGAGAGTAACCATGACAGAACTCGAAGATCGCGTTAATGAACTGGAAGCCAAAGTGGCGTTTCAGGACGACACTATAGAGACTTTAAACAATGAACTGAGTGCGCATCAGGTACGCCTTGCCAAAATGCAACGTCAGATTGAATTACTGGCAGAAAAAATTAAAGAAGGTAAAGACCCGGGTATGATGCCGCAGCATCAGGAGCCGCCTCCGCCACACTATTGATAATGTTACGGAGTCGCTCTGGCTCCGATTATTCAGGTCTGAACACACCAATAACCTGCTCGAACTGGCGCGTTGAAGCCTGAACAGCCTCTTTCGGTTGCGTCATGATATGACCACATTTCACACATTCAACCTTCTCCACGTCATGCTCTTTGTACAACATCATGACGTCAGCCTCATGACACTCAGGACAGGAAGCTCCCGCAATAAAGCGCTTTTTCTTTCTCACCTTTAGTTACCTCAGGTTTGTGGTTCAGTTTACAACTCACAGCATGGGCATTGCGCCCTTTCGGTGTATTTTATCCTATATTACTCACTGTTGATACGCTTGGAGTGTCTTCGGGGATCCGTGTTATGATGAGCGCATTATCAAACAGTGATGTAACGGTATGATCCAGCTTTCGACTATTGAACTTATGCGCGGTGGTAAAACACTGCTGAAAAATGCCAGTGCCACCTTATTCCCACAGCACAAAGTGGGTTTAGTCGGGGCCAATGGCTGTGGCAAATCCTCCTTATTTGCTTTGCTCAAATCAGAATTACACCTCGATGCAGGCGAGTTGCAAATTCCGAAAGACTGGTCCATTGCATCTGTCAAACAGGAAACCCCGGCACTGGCTGTCAGTGCACTGGAATACGTGCTGCAGGGTCATCCGGAATACTATGCCCTACGCAGTGCGCTGCACAGTGCCGAAGCCTCCGGCGATGGTGCCGAACAGGCGCGTCTGCATCAGCAGATAGAAGTGGTCGGCGGCTATGGTATTGAAGCCAAAGCGGGAGAGCTATTGCATGGTTTAGGGTTTAGCAATGCACAACTCAGCGATGCCGTGAGCGCTTTTTCCGGGGGCTGGCGAATGCGTCTGAACCTCGCTCAGGCACTGATCCGCGATGCCGACCTGTTACTGCTGGATGAGCCAACCAACCACCTTGATCTCGATGCTGTATACTGGCTGGAACGTTTCTTAAAAGCCTACCAGGGCACGTTAGTGCTGATCTCACACGACCGCGAGTTCCTCGATGCGGTGGTCGATCAGATCTGGCATGTCGACCAGCAACAGCTCAATGTGTATAAAGGCCACTACTCGCAGTTTGAGCGCCAAAAGGCCGAGCGTATGGCGCAGCAACAGGCGTTATACGAAAAACAACAAGCCACCATTGCTCACCTGGAGCAGTTTATTACCCGCTTTAAAGCCAAAGCCAGTAAAGCCAAACAAGCACAAAGCCGGGTTAAAGCGCTGGAGAGGATGGAAAAACTGGCTCCCGCTCATGCCGACTCGCCGTTCAGTTTTGAGTTTAGCAACCCGGACAATATGCCTAACCCACTGATGACACTGGATCAGGCTCAGGCCGGATATGGCGATGTGACTATCTTACACAAGATCAAACTCAACCTGGTGCCAGGCAGCCGCATTGCCCTGCTGGGCCGTAACGGCGCCGGTAAGTCAACGCTGATAAAATTGCTTGCAGGTGAGCTGTTACCACAGGCGGGCGAAGTCTTTCAGCATCAGGGACTGAAAATTGGCTACTTCGCTCAGCACCAGCTGGAGTCGTTGGATCTTTCTGCCAGTGCGGTAACCCACTTACAACGTCTTGATCCTCAGGCCAGCGAGCAATCATTGCGCGATTTTCTGGGGGGATTTGCGTTTAATGGCGACAAAGCGCTGGAGCCAGTCAAACCGTTTTCCGGTGGTGAAAAAGCGCGTCTGGTGCTGGCCATGCTGGTCTATCAAAAGCCTAACCTGTTATTGCTGGATGAGCCAACCAACCACCTGGATCTGGAGATGCGCCATGCGCTGGTAATGGCACTGCAAGGCTTTGAGGGTGCAATGGTCACCGTCTCGCACGACCGCCACATGCTTAAACACACCGCGGACGAATATTACCTGGTTGACCAGGGCGAAGTACGTGCATTTGGCTATGACCTGGATGCCTATTACCAATGGCTGCTCAACGCCAATAAAGAAGCGGTGCGCAAAGACAGCAGTGAAGACAAAGCCCACTCGAGTGTGAACCGTAAAGAGCAGAAACGCCAGGAAGCCGAGTTCCGCAAGGCAGTTCAACCGCTGAAGAAATCGATAGATAAGCTCGAAAAAGAGCTGGATAAGCTCAGCGCTGCCCTTAGCGAAGTGGAAACGGCACTGGCAGACAACGAAATGTACTCAGAGCAAAATAAAGGCAAACTCAGTGAGCTGCTGGCTCAACAGGCCAAGCTGACACCTCAGCTGAATGACACCGAGGAAGCCCTGTTACTGGCGCTTGAAGAGCTGGAAGAGAAACAGGCTCACTTCGAGCAAAGTGGCGAAATATGCTAGATGCCGAAGAGTTCTGGACCTATGCCTGCACACACTATGCCCGTGCAGGTATGCAAAACGCACTACTCACGCTACAAGAGGCCGAACACAAAAATGTGAACCTGATTTTGTTGCTAATGTATCTCGACGAACTCGGTATCACGCTCACAGCTGAGCAGTTTGCAGAACTGTGCACGGAGTGCGAAGCATTTGACCGCTGTGTTTTGCACCCCCAACGTAAAGTACGCGCCATATTGAAGCAACAGCATAAGCACTACCAGGCTTATGCTGAACTGCGTCAGCACATGCTCAAAGCGGAGCTGGCCCAGGAGAAACTGCAACAGACTCTGCTTATCGACTATCTCAATCAACGCCCTCTGCAACAAAACCCGTCACCGGACAATCTAGATCACTACCTGACACCCGCGCAACAAGCCTGCATCCCCGCAAAAACATGATCGGGATCAAGCAATTTACCAAGTCCCGCATAGGCACTGGTGAAACTTGATCTTGATCATATCTGCCTTGTGAGTGCTCGACTAAGATTACCTCATCGACAAATCAGGAGGCACAGACATGAACGTATTCTTCAGAGACTTTTTTACTGACCCAGTGTTATTTCTCTCTTTCGGCATCTTGGGCGTGGTAATCGTACTGTGTTGTTTCTACGTCTACTACTTCATCAAGAAAGTGCAAGAAGCAGAAGTACCTGAGTAACAGTCGACACTCTTTTATGTTATTCGAAACATGTTGTTAAAACGTTAAGCAATTAGTTCCCGTTCTAGAATTAAGCACGACGCACAAAGCACCTTATCAGCCCTGCTGGTCGGGTGCTTTTTATTATACCAATTTCACTTAATACCTGCTTCGAACATTCTTTGGGTTATTTCCCGCAGTTTGATACACTGATCCCATTTCAGGCTCATCATACCAGTCTCGCCAATGTCGCGGACAACACAGGAACAAACCACAATGCTACTCAGGGTATGCGTATGAGCTTCGCCGTTGCAGAGGTATTTACAGGAAATACGAACCACATGTTAAAGCCGTCAGAGTTATCCTTTCAACCCGCCTGGTGGATGCGCAACCGTCACCTGCAAACCATTTTGCCCCGTATGTTCAGGCCAACCCTGAAAGCCGATGTGCGCTATGAGCATCTCGACACACCCGATGATGACTTTTTAGAACTGGCCTGGGCCAATAAAGGGGATCAACAAGCCCCACTGGTTGTCGTGCTACATGGACTGGAAGGCAATATCAATAGTTTCTATGCCAAGGGGCTGCTCCGCGCCCTGACCGCCACCGGGCTGGATGCCGTGTTGATGCATTTTCGCAATTGCTCGCGTCAGGTGAACCGCCAGCCCAGAGCCTATCACAGTGGCGAAACGGGCGACCTAGACTTTTTGCTCCGCACTTTGAGGCAACGTTTTGCAGAGCGCCCAATATACGCCGTGGGATTCTCACTCGGTGGTAATGTACTGGCCAAATATTTGGGTGAACAAGGTCGCAATAGCCTGCTCGATGGTGCTGCCGTGATCTCTGCGCCCTATCATTTGTCTTCTTCCTGTCAGGTGATCCGCAAAAGCTGTTTTAAGCTGTATCAAAAATACTTGCTGGATCGCATGAAGCGCTCGTTCGCCCGCAAGTTTGATCAGATAGAGCACGCCTTACAGATCGGCCGGGATGAGATAAAACAGATCCGCGATCTGTGGCAATTTGATGAGCGGATCACGGCGCCATTACACGGTTTTAAAGGTGCTGAAGATTACTATGCCAAGGCCAGTGCTCAACCCTATCTAAAACAGATAGCCACACCAACCTTGCTGATCCATGCGCAAGATGATCCCATGCTGTCGAGCCGTGCGGTGCCCACTCAGGATCAGATCAGTGATCAGGTTACCCTGGCAGTCTCTCAGCGTGGTGGTCATGTCGGCTTTATTGCTGGCCGTAATCCTTTCAAGCCGGTTTTCTGGCTTGAACAGATTGTACCGGCCTATTTGCATTCATTACTCACTCATCGAGTTTAAAAGAAACTATGATCATTCCATACCAACAACTGGACCCAACCACACTAAGCAACCTGATTGAACATTATGTGCTGCGTGAAGGCACCGATTATGGCGACAGTGAAGTCAGCACCGAGCGCAAGGTCGAACAGGTGCACGCTCAACTCAAATCGGGTGAAGCCTTACTGGTTTATTCAGAGCTACACGAGTCAGTGAATATTGTTTCAAAAGCTCAGTACCACGCCATGCAGACACAGGAATACGACTACGAATAAATGCGGTCAGCCAGCCTGGCTGACCGACAGAATGAATTGTAGATAAGCGCCAACTTGCTACAATCGACACACACTACAAAGAATAATAAGGTCAATCCATGAAGTTACCCGCTACACTCTGCGCACTGGCTTTAAGCCTGTCAAACGCCTATGCCAACGATATTCAGGCGTCTGAACGCGCCAGACACATCGCGAAGCAAAATATTCTGATCGATACTCACATCGACGTGCCCTATCGTATTCTGGAGCACTGGGAAGATGTAACTAAAGCTACCAAAAGCGGCGACTTCGACTACCCTCGCGCTGTGCAAGGCGGCCTGAATGCGCCATTTATGTCGATTTATATTCCCGCTAACCTTGAATTTGAAGGTAAAGGCAAGAGTTACCAGCTGGCAAACCAGCTGATCGACGGGATGGAAGCGCTGGCACAACGTGCTCCAGACAAGTTTGCCATGGCCTACAATACCAAAGACATCTTTCGCCACTTCCGTGAAAAGAAAATCTCTGTCGCTATGGGCATGGAGAACGGCTCGCCTATCGAAGGCGATATGGCCAACCTGAAGCATTTCTTCGACCGGGGTGTGCGCTATATCACACTGGCCCACTCGCAAAGCAACCATATTTCCGACTCATCATACGATATTCGCCGCAAGTGGAAAGGCTTGAGCCCGTTTGGTAAAGAGCTGGTCGCAGAAATGAATAAGATTGGCATGCTGATCGACGTTTCCCATATCTCAGATGCTGCGTTTTATCAGGTAATGGAGTTGTCTAAAGTGCCTGTGATTGCCTCGCACTCATCCTTGCGTAAATACACCCCTGGTTTTGAGCGCAATATGGATGACAGGATGCTTAAAGCACTGAAAAAGAATGGTGGTGTGATTCAGATTAACTTTGGTTCCAGCTTTGTGACCAACAGCTCACGCGCTTGGTACGACCAACGTAATGAGGCAGAAGCGCAGGCCACCAGTCAGGGCAAGAGTAAAACCGATTTCAGAGCGGCTTATCGGGCGAAAAACCCGTTTCCTTTCGCCACCCTAGAACAAGTACTCGATCACATTGACCACGTGGTTAAGCTGATCGGCATCGACCATGTAGGCATTGGTTCGGACTATGACGGTGTTGGTGATTCATTACCTATCGGGCTAAAAGATGTTTCGACGTACCCGAACCTGGTTCAGGGACTGCTAGATCGTAACTACACCGAAGGTCAGATCAAGAAAATCCTCGGCGGTAACACCCTGCGTGTATGGCGACAGGCTGAAGAGTACGCCAAACAGTTTTAACACTGTCTCTACTTTCCTATTTCGGAGGCTGCCCGGCAGCTTCCCGAATTAAACTCTCTCAGTTCAGACTCCACGATATGCGCCCTCAAATTTATACAGAATAACAACAATCAAAAAAACAATTGTTTACAACTGTGCAATTAAAGTGCTAACTTCAATTCGCTAGAAAGGAATTTTTTAACTCTAGTTAAATAAAATCAAATAATAATTTAGTTGTTTAGGGAAATAAAAATGAAACTATCACTACACAAGAAAAGCTTGAAAAAATTGAACGCATCTCAGGATCTTAATCGTGATGCAACACCGAATGTGGCTGGCGGCGATTATAACAACACGCTTACCTGTAGAACGCTATACCCTGGAGGTACTTGCCGTGATACTGTGGATTGTCCATCTGGTGGATGTAACCACTCGGATCTTATGAGCTGCAACAGAACAGATTACAGCTGTCTGTGTTAATGCAGGTCACAGATTCTGACGCGTGTGTGTAAACACACGCATTTAAATACTCACCACACCGAACTAATGCCAAGCCGGGGGCATGGAAAGACATTAACTGCCCAACCCACCACAGATTAGACATAAAATTATGCTGAATGTTACAAAGCTGGATTAATGAAGACAGGTCTTTGAAAACTGATTCGTGAAGAGTAAAGCGACTACCTTTGGCGTTACCACTAAAAAGTGATTTCGGGAGCCTTTGATTTATGAAGAGTGAACCGACGATATTCGACGTTACCACATAAGGAAGTGGTTGCGGGAGCCCTTGATTTATGAAGAGTGAACCGATGACCTTCGGTGTTACCACATAAGGAAGTGGTTGCGGGAGCCCTTGATTTATGAAGAGTGAACCGATGACCTTCGGCGTTACCACATAAGGAAGTGGTTGCGGGAGCCGGATTTGAACCGACGACCTTCGGGTTATGAGCCCGACGAGCTACCAGGCTGCTCCATCCCGCGCCTGTATGTTCAACATTTTACTTCTGTTGAGAGAAGTGATTTCGGGAGCCCTTGGTTTATGAAGAGCGAACCGACGACCTTAGGTCGTTACCACTCATAAAGTGAGTTGCGGGAGCCCTTAATTTATGAAGAGCGAACCGACGACCTTCGGCGTTACCACTCAGAAAGTGGTTGCGGGAGCCGGATTTGAACCGACGACCTTCGGGTTATGAGCCCGACGAGCTACCAGGCTGCTCCATCCCGCGCCTGTATGTACAACGTTTTACTTCTGTTGAGAGAAGTGATTTCTTGAGCCCTTGGTTTATGAAGAGCGAACCGACGACCTTCGGCGTTACCACATAAGGAAGTGGTTGCGGGAGCCGGATTTGAACCGACGACCTTCGGGTTATGAGCCCGACGAGCTACCAGGCTGCTCCATCCCGCGCCTGTATTTTCAGTGTTTTACTTCTACTGAAAGAAGCTGGTAGTCAGATTTGAACCGACGACCTTCGGCGATTTTGGAATTAACGAGCCCTACGAATGATTTATCATTCTGCTCCATCCCGCGCCTGTATATTCAACATTTTACTTCTGTTGAGAGAAGTACCTAAAAAGTCTTTAATGAGGCTTAATTTGCCCTAACTCTTTAAGAGGTCGCTATAATATAGAATTGATTTGATATTGCAAGGTCTTAATCAAGAAAAGGGTGCTAATCGCTCGAAAAGCAATCAAACCATGCTATTTTAACGCTCTAATATGACATTTATTCTCTTTGCGGCCAAAATGACCGCCAGACTATTGCTCTCTTTGATGTGGGTTAATCAGTTTCTGAAATTGCCAGTCGGGATGGCCCATCACAATAAAGTCGGGATTTTCTGTGCTTTCTCTTTGATTGTAGGTCAGTGGATTAAATTCCGCATCGGTAATACAGCCACCCGCTTCTTCTACAATGACCTGAGATGCCCCCGTATCCCACTCACCTGTTGGTCCGACACGTAAAAAACAGTCAGCTTTTCCTTCCGCCACAATACATGCCTTGAGCGAACAGGAACCCAGGGCCACAGTGTCAAAGTGACTATTGAGATACTGGCTCACCGCTTCAATTTTTTGTCTGCGACTGACGGCCAGAGTAAGAGTCCCCTTAGGTGCTACCGAGATGGCTTCATCTCGCCCTTCCATACGCTTGAATGCACCGCCCTTGTGGGTAGCAAAATAGGTCACGCCTTTGGCTGGCCAGTGGATCACGCCAAGTACTGGCTGGTTGTTTTCAATCAGGGCAATATTTACCGCAAAGTCACCACTTTCCAGAATGAACTCACCGGTGCCATCCATCGGATCCAGCAACCAATAGCGCTGCCAGTGTTGACGGCATTCAAGCGGTGGAATGGGGGTTTCTTCGGACATAATCGGCACATCCGGGGCCAGCGCTTGCAACCCCGCTGTCAGCACTTCGTTGGCAGCCAGATCCGCGGCGGTCACCGGTGTATGATCAGATTTTTCCCGTGCACCTATGTCGTCTTGCTGATAGATGGCCATAATCGCCTGCCCGGCCTGCTCAGCCAGGGTGATACAGGGCTCTAAATATGACTGCATTAAGCCTCCGTTGTCAGGTACTGTTGTAGTAATAACAGCGCGGCGACACTACGGGCTTCGGTAAAGTCGGGCTGACTCAGTAACGCTTGCCACTGTGCCAGGGGCCATTTCACTACCACCAGCGGCTCAGGTTCATCACCGGCCAGTTGCTCCGGATATAAATCCTGCGCCACCAAAATGTGCATTCTGGCGTTAAAATAGCTGGGTGCTAGTGATAAGGTTTTCAAATCACAAAACTGCCGAGCGCCAAAGCCAACTTCTTCTTTTAACTCACGGTTTCCCGCTTCGATCGGGGTTTCGCCCGGATCAATCAGCCCTTTTGGAAAACCAAGCTGATAATCATGCGTCCCCGCGCAATATTCTCTAACTAATAGTAGCTCATTTTCAGCCGATATGGGCACTATCATCACTGCCCCCCGGCCGCCGCCACGAACCCGTTCATACTCACGGCGCTCACCATTGGAAAACGATAACGACAGAGATTCAACTGTAAAGAGCTTACTTTTTGCGACAACCTCAGAGGCTAATATCTCAGGGGGAATTGGGTGCTTTTTCTGTGACATAGAGATTATTTTGCTATCATGGCCATTAACCTCATCATAAAGCCTTTACAGGTAAATGCCTATGTTAAATTGGTCAAAGATCGATACTGTGCTGCTGGATATGGATGGCACCTTACTCGACCTGCATTTTGATAATCACTTTTGGCTGGACGTGATCCCCAAAGCCCATGCCATTAAGCAAGGCCTGACATTGGAGCAAGCCCGCGCCGATATCCTTGCACGCTACGAAGCCGTTATAGGACAGATAGAATGGTATTGCCTGGATTACTGGCAACAACAGCTGCAGTTACCCATCATGGAGCTCAAGCGCGAGATCCAACACTTAATTTCGATCCGAGAAGACGTACCGGCATTTTTGCAGGCACTGAAAGACGCTGGGAAAGAGCTGATTTTATTAACCAATGCGCACCCAGACAGTTTGAGCCTCAAAATCGAGCGCACGCAGTTTGACCAGTATCTGGACAAACTCATCTCCACGCATAGCTATGGTGTTAGTAAGGAAAGCCAGCAACTGTGGCAACAGGTTCAGGCGGATCTGGGGTTTGATAAAAATCGGACTTTATTCGTTGATGACAGCCTGGCGGTATTGGCTGCCGCCAAAGAGTATGGCATTGGGCATTTACTGGCCATCGCGAATCCGGATAGTCAGCAACCCCATAAAGAGATCACTGACTATCCAGCCATTTGTGACTATCGCACGTTACTGCCAATCAGCTGATCAGCCCGGATAGCGTGCCTGCAAGCCCTTATAAACAAGCTTTGCAAAGTCTGGATGTTCGGTATCCAGGCTTTTCACCACATCAACCAGATGCTCATTGTCTTCTTTACCTTGCCACTGTTTAATGTAGCTGCCATCTTTATAGCCATGGTCCTGACGGAAGAAGTTCAGCGTATTTTTACCCACGTAACCCCGATATAAATCATCCAGGGTCATGCCAATCTGCTGCATACATCCGGCAAAGGCGGCCGCATTGAAGGTTTTGTCGCCCACCGCTGAAGCAGCAAGCACTTCCAGTGTTGCCTTAAAATCTTCAGCGTATAAAGGTTGTGCCAGCTCGTTCTCCAGCTGTGCCGCCAACGCCTCATAGGCTGTTTCACCATCGATGCGCAAAGACAGGCCAAAGTGGAAAATATCAACCAGCTCAAGGATCACCTGCTCGGTGTCCGGTGTCTGTTTTTTCCACCATTTCCAGCCATAGTGATCCAGCATTTCTGCACACTCAACCCAGATGGCGCGATACCATTCAAACCCCTGGCTGAACCATTGCTCATGCACTTTGGTATTCATGGCGTTTTGCATTTCCAGCATCACAACCAGCTTCGCACTATTCGCAGACATATTTGCGCTCTCACTCTCACTATTCAGTCAAAGCGCTATGATACCCACACAGTGGCATAATTACCACGATGAGCCACAATGAAAGCTTTTCTGCGCTGTCCCGTTCTATTAGGGTTCATACATCTATTTTTGAGGTTTTACATGCGATCCTTACTTGTTGCGTTCACACTGACTGTTACTCAGTTGCTGTCCTTTTCTGCGTCTGCTGCGCAAGCCACTAACATTAGTGAGCACCCGGAGCAGGTTGCGCCTATACTGCCAGGCCTGACGGCGCCGACTTTAACCCTGCAGGACAACAACGCCAAAGCTGTTGATTTAGGAGAACTGTATCAAGACAAAACTACGGTATTGGTGGTTTATCGCGGTGGCTGGTGCCCCTACTGCTCACGTCAGCTGGCTGGATTGCAGAAAATTGAAAAGCAGATTGTTGAACTGGGCGCACAGATAGTGGCGGTTTCACCCGACAGCCCAGAGGCACTCAGTAAAAGTAACATCAGCTCCCCCAGCTATCGATTGCTCTCTGACGATCAACTGGCGTTAACACAGGCACTTGGACTGGCTTATTTCCTGGATGACAAAACGGCTAAAGCCTACCGCGACCGCATGGGCGTGCAGTTTGTGGATCTGGATGGCAAAAACAGAGTAGCACTGCCTGTGCCCGCTGTGTTTGTGATTGATAAGGCAGGCCTGGTACAGTTCCAGTACGCCAACCCCAATTACAAAGTACGTTTGGAAGAAAGTGTATTACTGGCCGCGGTCCGTGCCGCCAGTAATCTAAAATAATACCCAGCGGGCGAGCATACGCGCCCGCCGTGGACTACCTATTTTCCAGTCGGTTGTAATCGAACAACCCATACTCCACTCCCCGGGTTTCGCGGGCAATACGATGCAGTAAATCACTGTATTGCCAGAACTGCGGATGCGTTCTGCGGATCCCGAAGGTGGCTTTCAGCGTTCGATAATCGGACTCAGTGCGCACATCACTGAGTTGCTGCACAAAGGCATCTATGTGTGCCTGATTCGGCAGGTGCCAGATGGCCTCCGGATAGTCACCGATAAACCCGGGGACTAAGGTCGCGGTATCTTCCTGATAGGCGCGCTGCCCCTCTTCGTTTAACAAGCTGGAAATATTAAAGTGTGCATTATGATGGATCAGTGTATAGGGCTGATGGGCACCTTTGGCATCGACAGCCAGAATAAAAGACACCTGCGGCAACTGATTGATCGCCCCCACTGGCAATTCATTGAGGGGCTGCAGCGCAGTTGGCACAGCAGTGTAGTCATAGGCTTCATTCAACACTGGTTTCAGGTGTGCTTTTAACATGTCATACAGCTCAGCCTGCGGATCGTCGCTTTGGTAGCGGATCCCAGAAGGGGCACCCAGTAATGACTTGCGATTGATAAATTCACTGAGGCTCAGATGTGACTGGCGATACCAGTGCTGCTTAATGCGCTGACGATGGCTCAGCGGTAGCAAGTTCAGAAAGTTCTGCTCTCCTTCAAGGCGCAGAAAATCCATGTATAGCCGGGTCACCAGCTGATGGCCAATATTGCCATATACGTCAAACCCTGCAACCAGCAAATAATGGATCCGCTCAAACAGGGCATAGTCCAGCACCCAGGTGGTTTTAGGTGCCTGACCGATAAACCCTTTCACCACTGTGGCACTGTCAAAATGGCGGAAAATGGTCAGTGCTGCATTCTGATTGTGCCCATCCCCTTGCCAGATCAGATCCATATTAAGTCGCTTGCCATCAGCAAACACCTGATTGGCTAAGGCTGTTTTGGCTTCAAGATAGTCATGCTGACGCTTGGCATATTTAGCCCAACTTGACAAAGGCAGCACATTGCTTTGCTCAGCGGCGGGCAAGATAAGGTCGTCGTCATGTCGGGTCAACAACTGCTCGACGGCCGGCGAGGCATTTTTCTCGGGGTCTACAAAGGCCACCCAGAAATGGTCATTGATCACATTCAGGGCTATCTGGCCGCGACACACCGGGCCCTTAATAAAGCCTTTAACGATCAGCTCAGCCTCATCGAGCATAAACTGATAACGCGATTTAACCGGGATCGCCGCAAACACCTTAAAAGGGTTGGCAGCCAGCTTAGGCGCATAACCTGGTAACTGTGCCACCTCATATTCACTACGGATAAACTGGGCCTGCAAACGCGCCAGTTTATCGTCATCCAGTGCCAGTGGCATATGGGTTTTAGATAAAATGGAGCTGCGCACCTGCATCAACCTATAGTAGACCCGAGAGACTTTAGGGTCATCGAATGGTCTGACCGTTGCAATCAGCTCAATGGGTTCCCCAGGGGGCGTCTTTGAACGCACCAGAGTAAAAAACGAAGGCGCTTCCAGACGATTAAAGTAGATGTGTGCCAGATACCAGTGTTCGTAAATATAGCGGGCAGCAAGACGGGTTTTATTGTCATCCTGATTTAAGAAGCTTTCCCACTTCGCAACGTGCTTTAGCTCTGCGTCACTGGGTGGCACAATTTGGCTCATAGGCGAACCTTGTTTGATCCACTCAGAAAGCTGGGCAAATTCGCTGTTAGTCAGCGCAGGCAAGCCATATGGCATGCCTGCATGGGGTTGCTCCTGAGCGTACTCAGGGTATTCGTCCATGGTCGGGCAGGTTTGTGCCCTGTCCAATGAAAAATCGTAGTGATCCGGCAATAACCCTTGCTGGGCAAACGGCTGCGTTTGCTTGAGTAACAAACTGTTGTACAGCACGCTGCCGTTGAGGTTGGCATACTCAGTTTGCACTCGCTCATTGAGAATGGGCGTGAAGCCCTTGTCACGCCATTGTGCCGTGGTTTGCGCATCAAACAGCAAACGGGTTGGCGACTCGGCCAGCAGACGAGTACCGTCGTATACACGGGTTTTACTTACTCCCCGATCAATGCCCTCAGGTGAACTCAGCTTGAGCTGACAGGGAGCATCGTAGCAACCATGGCAAACCACACATCGCGTATCCAGGATTGGTTTTATGTCACTCAGATAACTGGCACCCTGTTGCGCTGATTGGGGTTGCATGCGCTGCTGTGTTTGCTGCGGCCCAAACAGGTCGTCGTAGTGGTTAACACCTAATGCCACACAGCCACTTAATAAGGTGACTATGCCAACCAATATCCAGCCGGATCTACGCATTATGCGCCCTCTTCGTCATCTTCATCATCCAGCCCCAGGTCAAACGTGGGCATCATTTCCATGGGCGGAGAGACAAACATCGCCTGACTTTCGCAACTTAACACGGCGCTCAGTACTGGGCCATGGTTGAGCAGCAACTGCGCCTGATGGCCCTGGCTCAGAACTTCAGCCACTTGCTGCTCAATATTGCTGATCTGATACCCCTCAAGTGGAATGCTAACACTTTGCTCAGGCGCTGGATTCTGGCACAAGTTCGCCAGCAGGTTGGCATCCAGAATGACTTCTAATGTCAGATCTGGCTGCCCCATATCCCGCTCGGCCAGATTATCGTCCAGTTTAAACAAAGGCAGGTTCAGTGGGGTGTTTTCTTGAAGTTCCATGAAAGTTAGCTCATTTATGCAAATACCTGCCGCAAGTTTAGCACAACTTTGCTAGTCAAAGGTGTCCCGCTTACCAGGGCAGGCGATCACCATTGGAGTGCCAGAACCCACCACTGGTCTCAAGCGTCAGCTCATCGATGCGCTTAACCAAGCGTTGGGCCGCTTCAGAAGGCGAGATATCACCGGCATAGTTGACCATTTCAGTTTGTACAAACCCGGGGTGAAGCAGCGCCACCGATACTCCACGCGGTTTTAGCTCATGTGCCAGGCTAACACCCGCCGCATTTAAGGCCGCTTTAGACATCCGGTAGCCAATATAGGCACCCGAACCATTATCTGCAATAGAGCCCATACGACTGGTGATCATTGCCACCTTACTTCCTTCAGGCAGATTGCCCTGTAACGCATGCGTTACCCGTACCGGTGCAACGGCATTGACCATGAGCTGCTTCTCCAGCGTTGCAAAATCCATTTGGGCAAGTGACTCGTTACGGAAAATACCGGCATTATTAATCAGAATATCTATCTTCTGATTTGTAAGCGCAGTTGATAAAGTCTCGATATCTTCTGGCACGCTAACATCAATGCCCTCAATAACAGTAACATCCAAAGACTTTAATGCTTCGGAGCGACGACGTACCACCGCCGTGACCTGATCACCGGCAGCTAAGTATTGTCGGCATAATTCCAGGCCAATCCCGCGATTTGCGCCGGTGATCACCACATGTTTTGACATATCTTCCTCCTCATTTGAGCACCTTCGCTCATATTGGCATGACGACCATTCTATAGATTACGGCGATTACTTTCAGCCCTGGCAGGTTCTGCTACTTTTATAGAGTGTCAGTTTAGGGAGTACAGTCTTGCCAAACTACCTGCTCGTGCTTGCTTTGCTATGGCTGCCTGTAGTTCAGGCAAACACCTATCGTGTTAATGTCAGTGAGGCCCTGTCATACAGCCTGGGACAACAACAAATCACCGCAATGTTCACTGCGATATACGCCCCCGTGGGCATTCGCCCTGAGTTTGAATTCCTGCCCAGTGAACGAGGCCTGCAGTTGGTGAATGATGGGGAGCTGGATGCGGAAGCCGGGCGTGTCGGGTTAGTTGGTGCGCGTTATCCAAATTTAATTGCTGTGCCAGCGCCTCTGAGTGAACTCAGGCTCATGCTGTTATGTACGGCGCCGAAGCACTGTGAATTGTCCAATGAAACAGACTTAGCGATTATCGCCGGCAACTTAATTGCCGTATGGTATTGTGAGCAACACCAGCTCAACTGCAATCCGGTGCAAAACAATATTTCGGCCTATCAGGCTCTGAGCCGTGGTCGTATAAGTCGCATCCTGGTTACCGACAAATATGCTCTGGGTTCGTTGTGTGAGTCTGGCTTGTCGACTCTGTATAGTAAAGTTGCCGACGAAAGTACTTTTACCGTGTACCACTATGTCCATAAGAAACACCGTGCTTTGGTGCCAAAACTCAGTGCTCGCATTAAAGCCATCAGAAAAAATGGTGAACTCAAACACTATGTCTCACGGCTGCAAAATGCCTTTGCTCGCTGCCAGGGGCAACTTATCTCTCTGGACTAATGCCCGGATAGCAAAGGCGTTCTGGTGACGTCTGATTAGGGCTCAATCTCATGCATAACAGACTGAATAACGGAAAAAACCGCCCCCTGAGGGTCAGTGATCACAGCAAAGCGACCAACCTGAGGAATATCTGTTGGTGGTACACACACCTGACCACCGAGCTCTTTGGCTTTCGCTGCCATTGCATCACAATCTAGCACCGCAAAATAAGTCATCCAGTGCGCCGGGATCTCATCTCCCCACTCCTCGGTCATCTGCAGCATGCCTGCAACCACCGTATCGCGTGCGCTAAACAACACATAATCCATACCTTCCATGGGTTTATCTTGCGCCTGCCACCCTAACAATGCGCTGTAAAACGCCCTGCTTTTTTGACTATTACGTGTTGCCAACTCATGCCAATAGGGCACATTGGCTTCCAGTTCACGCTTACAGCCAATGTGCTCTTTAGCCTGCCACAGCGCAAAATGCGCGCCTTCTGCGGGCTCCCGCAACATGACCATCCTGCCAGCTGACGGCACATCATGTGGGCCGGCAATAATCTCTGCGCCGAGTGCAACGGCTCGCTCTGCCATTTCATCCACATTGTCCACTGCGATGTAGCTAAGCCACTGACTTTGCGCTCCCGCTTCTTTTTGTTGCGGCATCATCTGATACATAGCAGCAATATCATCATTGTGCTTTTGCAGCATAGTATAGTAGGCGCCCTCGCCAATCGACTGATCCTCAAAGCCCCAATTAAATAACTGTGTATAAAAAGCTTTCGCTTCCTGCCAGTTACTTGAACACAATTCAGTCCAGCAAAAAGTGCCAGCCCTGTTATTGGAAATTAATGCCATAAATACACCCATCAATAAAAATGTCAGTTACCGATTAAGTGAAGCACTGGATACACAATAGGGCAATAATTAAGTCACCTTACGATTAGTAGTGCTGAACAAACTGTATGCCCACTTCGTGGTTTTCGAAGGTACTATTGCGCTCTAGCTTATAAGACAGGTTGAGCATGCTGTCCTGCGTCTTAAACCAGCTAAAGGAAGCATTTAGATAGTTGCTGCGACTTGCCTGAGAGACGGCGCCACTGGTTGTACCTAGCTCCAGCGTAAACTTACTGTCAACCAATAAATCCGCAGTCAAGCCTGCAATGGCTTTGATATACCCTCGGGTATGACGCACATCTGATGTCAAACCGCCACCCAGCATCCAATAACCTAATACATCCCGATGTAACTGATACGATTTGCCGGCAAGACCTGAGAGTTCCAGCAACGGTTTTTCGTCTAGCTGATGAGTTTTATGCGGCCGATAACCAAAGTAAACTTCCGATGATAATTGTGAAAAGGCAGGCAAAGAAGCAGCCAGAGAACGCGCTTTGTACAAGGTTAACTCGTCCAGACTAACACTTTGTGCATCGACATCATAAGCCAGTACGGTATAACCCATTTGCAACTCGGATTCAGACAGGTACTGACGGGTATCACTCTGCAAAAAGTGACCTGCTGGCAACCAGCCTAATTTTACGACATCATGACCGTTTCTTTGTCTGGCATACCGCAGATCGAAAGATGAATCTTGGGGCGCTTTAGTCGGCATCTTATGATGCATAAGGTTCAGCTGATGTTGATCGACTTCATCAAGAAGCTGTTCATAAGCCCTCCCACTAAGTTCAGGCCCAGAAATATACTTGAAGGATTTCGTCAGGTACTCTTTTTCAAGGGGGGAGAGTGAGATTTGGGCCATCTCCGCGGGATTGTTTTCTAATAACCTATTCAACCTGGCAAGGTTAGAAGCCGGTAACTCATCTGAAATGGCATGCACAAGCCATAAGTCGGATGCGTCGACATAGATAGTATCCACTTGCTGGTGCTTTTTAGCCGCTTTGACAACATCCAGCGGTGACACAATGCCGCCTTTTTCAGCCAGGATATCCGTGTTCAGCAGTGCCAGCAGTTCAAGTGTCATAGTGGCGCAATTGTAAGACTGGAAATAGTATACCAGCTCTTTGCCCTTAAGCTCCCACAAATGCAGCTGGAGTAGAGATAACTTTTCTGGTTGTGCCTTTAGTTTATACTGCCATAAACTGCGTTGTTCAACATCACGGTATTTAACCAAATCTTTAGCAAAAGGACGTACGGAGAAGAAACCGGGCATACCAGTATAAGTACTCTCAACCAGCAGTTTAAATGGGTTGAACGTGGTAATTTCTGTGAAATAAGCCAAAGAGTGGGCTACATCTGTCCCTTTGTGGTTTTTACCTTCAGCTTTGAAAAAGATGTGCCCCATCATACTGGATGCAGACGTCACAACTTCAGAAGCAAAAACCAGGGTTAATGAATCGAAGGGCACATAATCCAGAAACTGCTTTAACTCTGGGCAATGTTGCACAACATCAGCAGGGAGTACTCGACCAGTCGCTTGCGCTATTAAAGTCACCCGCGCAGGAAACTGGCAGTAAGCCCGGTTGATGTCTTCGTCCATCAGCAGCCGTGTTTTATCTAATTCTGCTTTTGCTGAAAAGCGGCCAGATTGAGTGGATAGAATGAAATGAGGGTCTGTGATCTGAGGCGCGCCATTACCGTCAAGATGTAATAACAGATGCCAGTGTTTTGATTGCGCAAGGCGCTCCAGTGACTCCGTGGTACTCGCGGTAACCTGAACAGAGAATAAAAAAAAAGCTGTTATAAAACAGCTTATTATTTGTTTCATACTTGAACTACAGCTTAGTTATCACACTGGATTTCTACGCTATCCGCATAGTCCCACATTTTACCAGTAGAGGCATCTGTGGTTGAACCTAGCAGACCACCAAGAATGACATTACCGAAGAATGCAGGTGCTACTTTTTTCTGTACTGGTGTTTCCGCAGCACAGCCCGCAGCGGTTGTTCTGATCACTTTGTCCTGACCGTTTCTCAGTACCTGAATGCTACCAGGAGTATCAGATTTATTGCCATCAGCACTCACTTCAACAGTTTTACCTGTGTTGGTAGTTACCTGAATAGTTTGTACATCAGAGGTCACAATACTTGCACAGCCAGATAACATAACTAGTGCGGCAGCAGGGATAATTGAGTATTTCATTTCCATTTATCTTTATATTAAAAAACCTACTAAAATTATACATATAGGTACAATTATGTCAATTTAAATGTTCATTATACATTCAGGAAAAGCAAATAACCGAACGATTTTCCACCAAGAAATTCAACACTCAAATACCAATCACTTTCACACTCGCAACATTCACAATCAATGTTTAATGATTGTAAATATAAAAATCAAAAATGATTTTAAAATCAATAATATTAATCATAGCACTTTGCAGTCACATTAAAAAATATCTAACTAACTATTAATATTTACCTGCGTGATTCTTCATTGCTCACAAAGATATTTATCTCTTTGCATTGGCCATGCTCTCGTGCAAAAGGCGAACAATGAACGACAAAAGTATCTGGCATATTTTTGAACAGCTGTGCTGGCTCGCAGAGCGCAAGGCTAGAGCAATTATCGAGATGCGCGATGGACGCCGCTACATGGATGTACTTCCAAACAGAACTATCCATTCTCATATTTCAGGTATTAAAAAAGGCCACACTCTTAATTAGAGAACGGCCTTTTTTACAATGCTTATTGCATCACTACTGTTGATTACACAACGATTGTAGCTACAAGCACCTACATTACCCTGTGGAAGGCGCTACCTATCGTGCAAAGGGTAATGACACAGTGCTTGCACTGGCATTTCCTTTGCGCAAGGGCGACGAATGAACGACAAAAATATCTGGAATATTTTTGAACAGCTACGCTGGCTCGAAGAGCGTAAGGCAGGAAGCCTGGAGTCACCACCGCTTCTCAGCACGAGGAGGTGAGCGCACGGATGCGCGATGGGCGTCGCTACATAGATGTACTTCCACACCGCATTTTCCATCGCCATACTTCAGGCATTAAAAAAGGCCACCGAAGTGACCTTTTTTTATAATGCTTATTGCATTAACTAAAGTCGATATTACTCAACGATAGTTGCAACTAGCACCAACATTACCCTGTAGAGAGAGCCACCTATAGTGCAAAGGATAATGACACAGTGCTTGCACTGGCATTTCCTTTGCGCAAGGTGAAGTGAGCCAGTTTAACTGAACTCGCTACTTTTCTCATACTTCAGGCATTAAAAAAGGCCGCACCTTTTACAAGGAAACGACCTTTTCACAGTGTTACTGCAATCTGTAGATTATTCTACGATTGTAGCTACAACACCAGCACCAACTGTACGGCCACCTTCACGGATCGCGAAACGTAGACCTTCGTCCATCGCGATTGGAACG
>NZ_JAMXSF010000023.1 GCF_024124545.1 Pseudoalteromonas sp. XMcav2-N | reverse complement strand
CCGAAATGATAAGAAACAAAACATCAGTAAGATCATGATGTTGATTGATAGAAGAACGCTTATCTTCAACAAGTTCAAGGTGGCTAAATAATGACATAATTAACAAGTAGATGGTGATAAAAGTGGGTGTTATTAGATCAGAAAAGCGGCGGGTGTTAAAGCCTTTTTACAAAGTGTGATCCCGCCGTGCATACGAGCCTAGCTTAACAACCCTACTGCTCATTATAAAATATGAAAAGCCTTGCGATTCATGGCAAACTCCTTTGTTCAGCTCTCTTTTCAAGAAGTTTATTAATACGCTTCGACATCTGCTTACAGCCACTGTCTTTTTCTCCACTACTGTATCGCTTGTCGTGCGTAATAAGCGAAATCCGACACGTTACCTCTCTGGAATTTCTATAATTTCTATATCTAAACTGGCTTTTCTCTACATCATTTATGTCCAAATACACCTCACTCGAAGGGTAAAATAGAATAACGATGTTGTTTCTCACCACAGCCTTATAAAACTTTTGTTGTGAATTTGCGACAAGATAGAAAAAAGTAAAAAGGCAGAATGAATAAAAAACGGTTAACTTCAGCGTTCGCTCTTTATATACGAAGTGCTGAATCAATACATAACCAGCAGTAATAACCCCAGTCAGTAAAAAATATCTATATACACCTAAGGCTCCCGAAACAGGAGATTCAAAAATAGTAAGTGTTTCCATAACGACTATACTTCCAAGGTACGCTAGCCTTCCTTCGCTTCACTGGCGTGGTACACCGAGCCAAGATCAGAGGAAAATAAGCTTAAGCCTACTGTTTTGCGTCTTTTTTGGTTAAAGCGTTTGTTATATGCAATTAACCATCAATATCACTTAAATCTTTTGCACTGTAATCATTTAGCTCTTTATACGTTGCCTTATTAAAAAGCCTTTTTAAGCACAAAACTGCAAAGAACAAAGCCAAAAAGAAGTACAAGATACCCGCTAACTCCAAAGAATCAAAATCTATGCAAACACCATTAGAATGGCATCCATTTCGCGGTAAGCTTTCATATACAAGAAAGGTAAAAAATAGTGATAAAACAAAATAGATTAAGTTCAAAATCACAGACGCCCCCATTGAATATAGCGCTCAGCTAAGGGGCCGGGGCTGTGTTGATTATTTTGTGCTATTAAAACACAAAATAAGCGACGCAGCGGAGGTCCAAGCAGCTTTAACTGCTGAGCCTTGGGGGGCTTGTTAGACATCTTGTTTCTCAAGATTCGAATTATTTGGAAGTACTTCAACCCATGTGCATGGAACAGGCTCTTGGTTGTCTCGACGGTCAAAACCAAAGCGAACTTGATATGCTTTGCCACCCTCAAGTTGTGCTAAAGGACTAGAGTAGCCTTTCTGAACTAATATAAAATCCTTTCGATTGATTCCGTCTAAAGGGTAACACTTCTGGTCGTCCGGAATAGTCCAAGCCGGGCCACCAAAATCTTGAATCGCAAAATCAAAGCTCAGCTCAACACTTAGAACATATTCACCTGGAGGTACATAGACTGAGCCCGCATAACCAAATGCAAAACCATAAGTATTTAAGTCGCCAACAGATGTTATGAGCATAAGCCCTTTTGGAATATGAGCTGGATGAACTAGAGCGGCTTCCTCAACGCTTAATTTTTCTTTTATCAAATGTTCTTTAGGTTTTCCGGAAGCAGCACAACCAGATAATGCTAAAGCTACAATAGTCATTAATAAATGTTTTTTATTCATATATCTCTGTATGTTTATTTTTAAATTGATATCTAAGGCTTGCCTAAGCAGGGAAAAATTAGCGACGGCGGAGCGAAAACCTGCTGTTTTGTGCCCGTGGTTTAGGCACTTTTTAGGTGTAAACTATTTAGCAGGTTCTTTACTTTTATTTTTAAAAAACTTTCTCACTGTATCGCAGATTTGACCTGACTTAGCGCCATGTTTTTTGTAATGATATTCCGTTTCATAATCACCTTCAGGAATAACCATATCCACAAAAAGCTCGTTTTTGTTTAAAGTATTTATTTTGTCTCCGATCTCAAAACCATATTCAATAAATGAGGTGGTGTTGTATATGGAAGAATGTATGACACCATTTTCCAACCGCCATTTATTCCAATAAAGAGTCACATCTAGAGAATTAACTAATGAAAATTCAATTTCACACTTGTCGCCATTGGCCTGGTACTCAATGAAACTATAGTCCACATGCTCACTGTTATGGTTAATTATCCATATTCCTATAAGGTCATTGGGAGCACCTTTGGATAAAGGTGCATATAGAGAGAAAATAAATATAGATAAAATAACCAAGGGATTTCGCATAATTACAATTTCACCTAACGCCTTAATAAAATGAGAAAAATAGTAGACTAAAATAAGCGACGGAGGAGCACAAGCCTACTGTTTTGCGTCCACTGTTTAATTAATTTGTTAGGCATACTAAGCACCTTGGTATGACATTATCGCAACCAAGTTACTAGGCTTAGCTCTATTTACTGTGATTACCCATTGCTCTAGAAAACTGTTACCTTGATATAGAGTATATGAAGTTGTAGTTAGGCTACCTGATTGAGAAACTAATTCTTTTTTATAAGTAAAACCACTGCCTTTAGGTGGTAACCAAGCTTCCATGCTAGCTTGAATTGTATTTGGCTCTCCTTGGTGTATGAATACAGAACAAAGTTTATTTTTTAGTAATGCAAGCCCGAAATTACCCTCGTCATTATTCAAATACCATGCTTTGCCTGCGTTGCCTTTTAGATAATTTTGAGCAATTTCCTCAGGTGCGATTACGAAACCTTCTCTTTTAGCCGATTGCTCTAGAGCCTTTGGGCTTTTTCGACCGATCACACATGTTCCCATGAACAGTTGAATTGGCGTTGATTTTCGTAGAGCAAGACCTTTATCTTCTTTCTCTGGTGTTGATTTACACCCGACGGTTGATAGCAGGAGGGTTGCAACAATGTAAGATTTAACTCGATTCATATTCCGTATGCCTAACAATTTATTCTATCCCAACATGTCGGAACATCAACCGACAAAACAGACTGTATTACATTACCTCATGGTCCCACGGAATAAACTTAAAGTAAACAAACAGTTGCAACTACTAAAGCCACAAATACGTAAAATTTGAACAAGCTGGGGCGTAATAATGTTATTGGACAACAGCCCAAATGCTGTCTATGCACCCAGCACTACTTTTGTTAAATGGAATACTCATGAAATTACCTTTGCTACTCATGCTGGGCGTTGTTTCCTAAATCATTGAACTAATCTAGCCTCGGAGTTTTTGTAGACACTCAATCATAAATTCACAAATCTATAGTGGCCAGTATCTATCTTCTGAATGGTTTGGCGACAGACCACCGTTATTATCTCTTATCAATGTGTCAGGATCTTTTCAACCACTACAACATGTGACAGATAACGCCGGGTAAACACCTCATGACTTCGCTTTCCGGATGACGGAGTGGTTTGTGAGGCTCCTCTACAATGCGACACTGCAGCATAGTGTTTAGATAGTTCCCGGCTCGCAAGCGTCCGGGATGACGGGGCTGCTTGGAAGTAACGGGGTTGTTTGGAAGTGACTGAGTGGTTTGCTAGATACCCAATGTCATCATGTGAGAAAATAAAGACTCAGCTATTGGTTGATCTGGTTATCTCCATCAGGAAACTTCAGACAAAATGCACTGCCTGAATCTGAGCTGGAAACACTCAGCTCAATGTCGAGTTTTTCGCACAGGCGCTTAACCATGGAGAGCCCCATACCCATCCCCTCACTTTCGGGACCTTTTACGCCGGGTTCAAACAGCGTTTTCAACAGGTCAGGGGCAATACCCTCTCCAGTATCCGATACCATAATTGACTGTGCGTGTCCTTCTATAGTGACTACGCCGCTACGGATATGGGTAAATGCATTACCGATCAGGTTATTAAGCAACAGCCGCAATGCACTGGGGGCAATGGGTAACTCCAACTTTGCTGCGATGTCAACTTCGACCTCTATCTCTTTACCAGCAATTTTTTCTGCCTGGCTTAAAATAACCTGTTCGACCAAAGGTAACACGCGGGTATTCGCATCAGCTAAGGTTTCTTCCCGGGCCAATGCCAGTAAGACTTCCAGGCTTTGTGTGATTTGATGCTGAGCATCAGCAATCCGACCTACCAGCTCTGCTTGCTTGTCGGTTAGTGGTGTTTGTCTGAGTAAAGTCAGTGAGCTTTGAGTAATTGCCACTGGTGTTCTTAACTCATGGGACACATCCCGAGTGAATGCCTGCTCGCGGCTGATAAAGCGCCGAATACGAGACAAGGCATGCTCCAGAGTTCTTGCGAATGCACCAATTTCATCATTGACAAACTGCCCGGAGAAATTCTGCGGCAAGCGCTCTACTGGCGCGTCTTCTACAATTCTAACCAAAGTATCCAGCGGTTTGATCAGGCGCTTTGCCATCATCAGGGAAGTAAAAGCCAATATCAACGCCAGCACAAGAACACCGCCAAACAGCACCAGAATAAACTTCAGCATGCCACCTTTGATCTTACGCACCACCAGCTGCTCACTGACTTCAGCCAGTAAATAGCCTGCGGGTATCTGCTTAAGATGGTAATGGTTGTCGTTTTCACCGCTAAACTCGATCCGATTAGGCTCTTCATCAAGCACTTCCCGGATAATTGCCGGTAAATCATGCTTTTCAGGGTAGTAGCGAATAAAGTCGAGCCTGGGCCTGGCTTCAAGGCCTGATTCAAGTTGCGCAGCAACGGTCTGCGCCTCATCATCCAGCAAATAAATAAAAAACCTGTCTTCTATACTGTACGCAAACAAAAAGCTTGCCGCCCCAAACAGAGCACTAATAAATAACGCAATACCGACAAAAAAGGCGACAATCCGATTTCGTAACTGAGTGGCTTTCATACAGAATTATCCTTCTATATCCAGAGCAAACCCTATGCCGTGTATTGTTTTGATGATCGGACTGCTAAATGGCTTGTCTATCGCTTTGCGAAGCTGATAAATATGCGAGCGCAATGCATCTGAATCCGTCGGTTCATCTCCCCAGATCCTGTCACACAGCTCACTGCGACTCAGCGCGCGAGGATGATGTTCCATCAGTAAACGCAAAATTTTAAATGGAATAGGCTGAAGCGTTACCTCACACCCGGCACGCTCAATATGTTGAGTCTGACTATTAAGTGATACCGCTTTTTCATCACGCCCCAAAGAAAGTGTGTGTTCACTATTTAGCAAGTGTCTTTTTGCCAGTGCATTGCAACGCACCCATAACTCTTCAAGGGCAAAAGGCTTGGTCAGATAGTCGTCTACCCCCAAAGAAAAACCGTTGAGTTTGTCATCAAGCGTATCGCGGGCAGTGAGCATAATGATGGGAATATGGCGATTGGCTTCTGCTCTGAGTTGCTGACAGACAGCCAATCCATCCATTTTGGGTAGCATCACATCTAGGACCACACAATCGTAAAATTGTTCCAATGCAAGTTGCACACCCAGCTCACCGGTGTAAGCAAAGTCGATGACCGCGCCCTGCGACTCAAAATATTCACCTATGTTCAGGCTAAGATCCTGATTGTCTTCAATCAGCAGTACTTTTACTTGTGCCATGCAGGCCACCACTTTCTTCGGAATATAACAAAAAAGCTAACGCGAAATTCGTGAAAGCAATGTGAAAACCAGGTCAGTTTGTGTGCAACCAGCGACGTACATACTGCAAAGACAGATACTCTTGTTTCAGCTTCAGCCAGGAATCACGTGATTGTTGCCAATGCCATTGTTCATCGGCAATTTTTCGCAGCATATTCGCATCCTGTGCCCGACTATAAAAAAGCAGATCCTGCGCTGTCGTCAGCTTGGGGAGTGGGTCGGTTTGCGATGTAAACGTATGCTCAATATGCGTACGCAGATTAAGGATAAGGGCGAACAGATTTATATTACTGGTCTGCTGGGTCAATAACTCAACCAGACGCTGTTCTTTTAAAGGTGTCGGGCAGTGATTTAATTCCGTAAAGACCCCGCTTAATGTGTCAGTCAGCACTTGTCTGTGGCCCTGCGGTAAAGCACAAAACCAGTGAGTCAGTTGTTGAAGTGGCGGTGCCATAACGTTACCTGAATAGTCCTTTGATTTTATCCAGTTTATCACACCCTGGTTTTATCGTAAAAAGTGTGACGGTGCAGTGTAAAAGACACATCGCCCAGGTCATCTTCAGCGCCCCGGGACCAACCCAGTGCCTGATAAAAGCCATCTGCACGCGTATTGATCTCCGTATACAAACGGATCTCCTCATGTGTGCGACTAAACAACCAGTCACAAGCAAGTGATAACAATGCTTTACCAATACCAAGCCCTTCAAACTGAGGCAAAATAAACAATACCCAGATAGACCCGTCCTCACTGGCCGCTGATGAAAACCCAACTATCTGACCATTCAGTTCACACACCCAGCTCTTACCTTGTCCCGTTATGTGTTCCAGGTACATTTGCGGTGTGATCTTACCAGGGTCGGTTAGCTTATTCTCCGTAACCCGTAAACGGATTTCACTCATCCTGGCAATATCTTGTTGCCTGGCTTCGCGGCAGGCATATGATGTACCTGATATCTTAAACACTGGATTAGTTCCTTTCGCATTAACGGCCCTTTTTTAAACCATCAAACAGCTAATGACAAGCTTGTCACCGAAGAATCTAGTCAGATAAATAGTAAACGCCAGAAGAGGAATACCTGTTGCGTACTCAGATGAATAAGAAAGAGAGGAAAAGTAATAACATACTAAGCAGCTTAATGTGGGCAGGAAAATCGATAAAATTAACCCGCCACCAGCACGCATAGTTGATTTCACATTGGTTTAGTTATGAGGCTACTAGCCCAATGCATCTAGTTATTAAGCACGACCAGCGTGAGCGACGCTAGCCCACAAGACGTTTGACTGATCACTGTTCTTTGCATGGCACAGCCTGATGAAACCACTTAGCTATCCAACGGAACGGGTTTGGTCTGGGATCCAGCTCAACCATCAGGTTGAAGCTATAACCCTTGCGATAATGCGTTCTGATCACGTCAACTCCAAGTTTGTGCTTGGAAACACATCGCCGTAACTCGGAAACAGCCCGGTTAATGGCATTGTTGTCGACATACTCTTGTTGCCAGATCTCCCGGCACAATTCATCCCGGCCAATCACCCTATCTCTATGACAGATAAAATATTCTAATAAGTCATAGATAAGAGGCTCCAACCGCACGCTTTCACCACAATATGTTAACAACCTTTTCCTTTTGTGAAGCTCATAGGGCCCAAATACTGCACGGCTAAAGTCAGCATCATAATTATCATTTAACTTCATGATGATAGACACACTTCCTTTGACGTTTTGAGTTATCAAGCAAGGTTAGTGTAGCGCCTGACCAGGCTTTTTAAAATCCAATTTGCGATGAAAGTACATGACTTTTGTTAATAGAAAAAATGATAGGTTATCGTAAGCACACTGCAAGGATTTGTTCACATAGATCAACTAAAACACAAATATAAAACAAAAAAGATACAAATTAAGGTATAAGACTGCGCTGGGCATTTTATTTCCCAGCCTTTATACCGTTATTAGTGACAATGAGCATAAAGTAACCAGGCATTCAGCTATTAGTAAATTTCATAGTTGTAGACGTGAGGGCAAACACTGGCGCGTTTACCCTGTTTTTGTGGTCGTTTTATTGGATTATAGTGTTGCGAGCATGGCTTTAATTTTGTCATTGTCCGGATAGGCTTTCTGTGCTTTTAACAAGCTTGACTTTGCCTGAGCAAAATCATTTTGTCGGACATAGGACTGCGCAATCGTAAGTTCAATCATGGGATGATTAAACTGAGACTGGGCAAACGTCATCAATTCAATGGCATTGTGCAGTTGCAACTGCGTTTTAGCATACTTCGCCTGATAGACCCCTATCATGGCAAGCATTTGCACATCATAGCTCTGTGGCGATTGCTTAAACTCCGCTTCCGCCGCGGCTTTATCTGTGAACATGAGCTCAGCCAGTTTAACACTCTGATCATCTTTATAAGCAGGTTCTTTGACGTCACCGACACCCATTGCTCTGGCCATAGCAGCGGCTGTATCTGCTGTTGAAAACGGGTTTTGACCGGTGATCAAACGGCCATCTATGGTCACCTGATTCAGCATCAGGCCATCCTGTTCAAACTGACCACCCCGCTCTTTTAATTTGTCTTCCAGTAAAAATTCAAACTGAGGTCGCCACTTTTTGCCAAAAGCGTCTTCTTCCAGATTGGTAAAACCGTTGACTCTTTTACCATCTACCAGATATTCACCATTGCTTAACGTGACATCCACCAGTGCAGCGGGTCCGTGGCAAACCGCACCCACCACGCCTTGCAGCTCATAAATTTCCCGTATCAGGCGCTGCAACTCGGCGTCTTTATGTAAATCAAACATTGGGCCTTTGCCACCGACGATAAACACCCCATCAAATGCCTGACCTTGCAGGCTCGCCAATTTAACCGTGTCGGTCAGAGCACTCATCGCCTGAGGATCGTTTAAGAATGCCTGGTTATACGACTTTTCTTTATTGTATTCATCTGCAAGGGGTTGACCTCCTCCAGGCGAGGCCAGTGTGATCTTAATCCCGTTGTCGTTAAAAACCTGGTACGCTTTGCTTAATTCGTCAAACTCAAAGCCAGGCTGGGTGGTTTTACCATCAACCTGCTTTCCGTAACTACTCAGTACCATTAGCACATGTGGCTGCTCTGCGGCATAAGCCGTACTCAGCAAAGTAGTGCTCATCAGTGACCATATGGATGCAACTATCAGCTTTCTCTTCATCATTAAGTCTCCTTTGTTTGGACAGACTCACCGTAGCGCTGATACTGTGAAGCCATTGTGAAAAAATCAGGACATAGCTGTGCAAAATCTGATTGACGAAAACCTTTGGCAACTATATTTGGACGTCTGGTTTCGCCCATGCGGCACACTACCTCTGTCACCTGATGGAGCAATCATCAGTTTATGGAACCCAAATGGCATGAAGCAGAGCTATAAAAATAACATTCAGTGCCAGCGACTTATATATTCGGCACTTAGGCGCAAAGGCTACGACATGCACCTCATGTGGGGCTGCAGCCCCGCTCTCGGCTATCGCGAGTTAAGTGTACTGGTCAACTGCTCACAGAATAAAGCAGCTCGGCTGGCAAAGGTGTGCCGACAAAAAGCCTATTACTTTGTAAAAGAGGGGCGGATCTGGCTATACAACACGCAAAATTCGCAGCAATGCACGCCGCTACCCGCCAATTTCAAGGCACGACTCACCTACCGCAGGCCACCAGCTTACAATCAAGCCATTTTGGATCCCCTGTATCTTTAATGCTAGGCGAGATTTTTAGCCTGATCCTGGCAAAACTCCCCACACCACAGCTGCAACTCCATCAGTGACATCGGTTTTGCATATACATAACCCTGTACCAGATCGCAATCCATCTCTTTGAGGCCCTCCAGTTGTGCAACGTGCTCCACTCCTTCTGCAATCACAGATAAGCCCAGGCTGGCGGCCATCGACAAGATTGCGCGCACCAAATTTTGCGAATCCGGCGCGTGTGCAAACTCATGGATAAAGCTCTTATCGATCTTGATAGTGTTGATCGGAAAGCGGCGTAAATAACTCAGCGAGGAGTAGCCCGTACCAAAGTCATCGATAGACAGCTGTGCGCCAGTAGCCCTGAGCCCCTCTAGCCAGGCCAGAATAGCTTCATCGTCATCCAGCAAAATACTTTCTGTGATCTCAAGCGCGAGATTGCCGGGTGCAAACCCGGTCTGGCGCAAAATATGGCGTAATGTAGTCGCGTTAAAACCCAGCCGGTACTGCTGGCTGGATATGTTTGCCGACAAACAGCAATTGAGATTGAGTGAACGATTCAACCTCTCAATGTCTGAGGTAGCCTGGGTCAGCATCCACTCACCCAGCTCAGAGATCAAGCCGCTTTCTTCAGCAACCGGAATAAACTCATCAGGGGTTATGTACTGCCCCTCATGGCGCCAACGCGTCAGTGCCTCGAATCCATAGAGCTGACCCGACTTAAGCTCGATAATTGGCTGGTAAAATACCGCCAGCTCATTATTAGCAATGGCCTTGCGAAGCAGCTGCTCAAGCTCTACACGACGGTTAACCTGTTGCTGCATAGAAGGTGCGAAATAGTGATACTGATTACGACCACTTTCTTTGGCTTTGTACATCGCCAAATCTGCGCGGCGCAGTATCTCCTGCTGCTCGCGCGCATCATCTGGCATAATGGCAATGCCGATACTGGCGCCACTGATCACCTCAAACCCGTTAATAGTAAATGGCTGTGCTAATGATGTGAGAATTTTCTCGGCCACTTTTGCTGCGTCCTCAACATCGCTGATCTGACTGAGCAACAGCACAAACTCATCGCCACCAAAGCGTGCCAGTGTGTCCGTACGACGCACCAGATGATTAAGCCGGTTGGCAACTTCGAGCAGCAAATTATCACCCGCGTCATGCCCCATTGCATCGTTAATGCGTTTAAAGCGGTCCAGGTCAATAAACAGTAACGCACTCAGATGTGGCTGTCGTTCAATTTGTTTCAGGTCCTGAGAGATCCTGTCCAGTAATAAGCGTCGATTTGGCAGCCCAGTCAATGCATCATACATGGCCTGATAGGCAATTTTAGCTTCCTGCTCTTTGCGTTCTGTCATATCAGACAACACAGCAATATACTGCTGCACCTGACCCTGTTCGTCCTGAACAGCACTGATCGCAAGCCATTCCGGATAAATGGTACCGTCTTTTCGGCGATTCCAAATCTCAGCTGCCCACTCTCCTTTGGTTTCGAGCGTCTGCCACATATGCTCGTAAAACCGTGTATCGTGACGACCTGAACTGAGCAAGTTTGGCTTTTTCCCAAGTACTTCGTGCTCCTGATACCCCGTGATGCGGGTAAAAGCCGGGTTCACCGCTGTGATTTCAAGGTCGGCATTGGTTGTCATGATCCCTTCCTGCGTTGCCTGATACACGGCTGCGGCGGTTTTTAGTTCTGCCTCTACTTCTTTAAACTCGGTGACATCAACGCTTATGTATACATACCCACCTTCTGCCGTTCGGGCATGACGGATTTGCAGCCAGCGCCCCTGTGCGGTTTTTTGTAAGCGCTGCGGCGTCTCGCTCTGCTCATGAACAAAGTCGGATTTTCGCAAATGCCAGTCATCCAGAGTTTGCGGAAACTGCGCTTTTGATAACACGCCATAATGTCGCAACCAGCATTGATTGGTCAGAGTCAGTGTTCCTTCGCTGTCGTACAGCGCAAACCCTTCTTGCAATCGTTCAATGGCGTCGTGAAGTAACTGGCTTGCTTGCAGCGCGTGATTTTTTGCTTTATTGAGCCGCTGTAAAATAAACAACAGCATCAATAAGAGCACCACCGCCAGGCCAAACAATTGCTCACTCAATGTGCCTGTTTGCTGCAACTGCATAGCGTGCAGATCCATTTGGGCCCGATACAGGCTGGCAAACGCAGCTTTACTGTCGATAGCAAGATACTGTTGGCGAGTTTTGTGCACCTCACGGTAATAGTGCACGGCAACCTGGATATGATTGACGAATCGGCGGCTCAGTAACGCAAAACTCTCATTGCTGTCAGTTGCCTGGGCCAGCATCCGGATCCGGGTATCCAGTAATACCTCGTCAAGTGGCTGACCAGAAGTAACCAGGCTGGCCAATATGGTACTGGCAAGTAACGCCTGAGGATGCTGTATCGTAATCATTTCATCTAATACCAGAGGCAGGTAGGTCAACCCGTTTCGCATACCGACTGCTTGTGTTTTTAGCTGCTCCATCAGGGCCATTTTATGGCTCAACAACTTCAGATACGCCTGATATTCGACGCCAACCTGGCCACTTTGCTGCCTGTCGGTCAGTTGACGCAAGGTTTTGTCCAGTTGCTGCAACTCATCAAACTGACGCAAACTGCCGACACTTAGTGCCAGCGCGAACTTATCTAGTTTGGCATCAATAGATTTGGCATCAAACAGCAGTGATACCTGCTCATGTTGCCGCTCACCAGTGGTAACGTGGGCGCGGAAAAAATACACCATCAAGGCCGTGAGCACGCACATCAGCAAGCATTGACCAATAACGGGGAGGTTGATTTTTACTTTGTGCTTCATTGATCCATTTCCTGGTGATGTCCGACTAAACTTTCCAGAAATGCGGCTATTGCTGCCAACTCGGCTTCGCTGAGCGAACGCCCGAGTTGATAACGTGCCATGGTATTAATCGCCCCAGTCAGGCTTTGCTCACTACCATCATGGAAAAAATATGTTTGTCTGGCGGCCATTCTGAGACCAGGCACTTTAAAGGTAAACTTGTCCTCTTCGCGACCCGTGACGTTGTATCGACCATAATCAGAGGGCTCAATGGCCGTCCCACGATCGCCAAAGTAATCACCAAAAGTGCCCATTTTCGCGAACATATTGCCCCCGACATTTTTCCCCTGATGACAATTGATACAGCCATAATATTTGAACAGACGATATCCCTCTTGTGCTTGTTCAGACAAAGTGGCTTTACCTTGCAGCCATAAATCAAACGGGGCATTTAAAGTGATGAGGCTGCGCTCGTAATGGGCGATGGCGTCACTGATTGAATCGCTCGACAGCCCTGCCCGATATACCTGAGTAAATGCAGCTCTGAACGCTTGATCCTGATTGAGTGTCGCGATTAACTCAGGCCAGGTGGTTGCAAACTCTTTGGGATTTTCTACTGGCAGTGTGACCTGCGCTTTTAAATCAATGGCTTTGCCATCCCATGCCTGACGAATATTGAACACCGAGTTGTATACTGTAGGCGCACGAACCTCTCCCAGTCGCCCGAATGCCCCCTTAGAACGGGCTGAGTTGTCAGCCCCGTGGCTCGATAGCTGATGACAAGAAGCACAGCTGATATCGTTCGTACGTGACAGACGGGTATCAAAAAACAACTGTCTGCCAAGTGCAACTTTGCGCGCATCGGTGGCGACACTTTGCAAAGGTAATATCGGCTCAGCGACCACACAGGCCGAGCCAATAGCAAGTACCCAAATCAAAGACCTCAACATCACGCTTTAGTACCACTCTTAGTAACTAAACACTTTGCTAAGGTAGCACTTATTAACGATACCTGACTTGATATGGAATAAAGAAACCGTGAACTCAGTCGCAGCTAATACAGGCTTGTATGCACCCGTAAAAAGTCCACCGGGACCAAACAGGCACAACAATAAAATTCCGACAACGGGAGGTGCAACGTCAAATTTTGTCTAAACTTGTGAGATAAGAAGCTTTTTAATCAACCCTATGCAATTAAAAACGCGCCTGACAGTCATACTGGGTTTAACCGCACTGGCTCCTATGCTGGTGATCTTTTCGCTGGCTATGTTACACAGTACCGAGCAGGCAAAGCGTCTGAGCATTTCCGCTGCCCAGGCTAAAGTCTACAACGCAGCCGCGATTTTCGACCGCTATTTCGCTAAACGCAAGAGCGAGGTCGCAGCATTGGCGCGCCAGCCCACCCTCAAAGCCATGGACTTCGCTCAGATAGCGCCCATTTTGGAAAGTGAGAAAGCATTCTATCAGCAAACCTATGAAAAGTTTATTCTCGGACGTCCCGACGGGAGCTTTCATAATACCGAGGGCGGCAATCCTTTTCAGAATATGCTCAGAACATTTGATGACACTTCACCGCAAGCCCGCAAGAGAACCATTACCCGTCGCGACTACTGGCAGGAAACCATTGGCCGCAACGTCAATCAAAGCGCTGAAATTTATGTTTCTGAACCCATGGTCTCTTACACCACGGGAGTCAAGCAAATAGTGGTCGCCGCAACGATACTCGCAAACGACGGCAGAGTAGCAGGCCTGCTTGGTGGCAGCATTCCCTGGCGAGAAATAGATCGCCTGGTTCAGGAGGTATCACAGCAGGTTGTCTATCAGTTTTATGACAATGCACGTTTTATGCTGGTGTCTAAGGAAGGCATTTATATGTATCACTGGCTACCAGACAAAATAATCCAGCTAAAACGTGAACAGGGCAAGTTTGTCGTGAATGACATTGGCGAAAAGATTGCTATTCGTTTAAAGGTCACCGAAGAAGCTAACCCACAACTACGCGAGATTGGCCTGAAAATGATCGCAGGTTTTAATGGCTATGCCCAGTTAGATAAAACCGCCACTCAACCCAGGTCTTATATTTTTTATGCGCCGGTAAAGTCTGCAGGTTACAGTATCGCCCTGACCTTACCCGAGCATGTTGTGTTTGCACCTGTATATGCATTACGTCAGCAGCTGCTGATTATCCTTGGATTTGCGGTGGTCATTTCGTTGCTGGTTGTGTGGCGTTTTTCACACGGTATTTATCAGCCTATCGCTAAACTGACCAAAGCCGCACAAGCATTGACGCAGGGTAATTTTAGCGTGTCTTTGTCAACCCGTGGCAAAGATGAGATGGCTAAACTCAGCCTTGCATTCGCACAGATGCGCGACAAAGTGTATCAGCGAGAGTCGGAGCTGGAACATAGAGTCGAAGAGCGCACTCAGGCGCTGGAACTGGCCAAAATTGCCGCAGAAGAAGCCGCCAGCGCAAAAAGTCGTTTTCTGGCCAACATGAGCCACGAGATACGTACACCCATGAATGGTATTCTGGGCACCCTGCAGCTACTCAATCAACAAAACGACTTCAGTGAAGAGCAACAAACCCTTATCCGGGTTGCCAACGAATCAGGACAGAATCTGCTTACCCTGCTCAATGATATTCTCGATATTTCTAAACTCGATCAGGGTGAGGTATCACTGTACTTTGAACCGTTTGACTTGTATGCCGTTTTACATCACCTGGAACAATTGTTTAGCGAAAAAGTCATTGAAAAACGGCTTCGTTTTCAACTGGTTATTGGTGATACTGTGCCAAAAGAGGTCGTCAGCGACAAACATCGCCTACAACAAGTACTGCTTAACTTACTGAACAATGCCATTAAGTTTACTCATGAAGGCTTTATTCGACTTGAAGTTCAGAATATCGGCAACATGGAACAAGTGATGCTCAGGTTTGCCGTCTCGGACAGTGGCATTGGGATTGCCGAGGATAAGCTTTCCCATATATTTAATCCTTTTTATCAGGAAGACGAAAGCACAACCCGACGCTATGGTGGCTCGGGCCTGGGCTTGTGCATCTGTCAACAGATCATTGAATTATGCGGGGGTCATCTCAATTGCCAGTCAGTACAGGGAGAAGGCAGCCAGTTTGACTTTAACTGGCCAGTGGCGCCCTGCTGCCTGATCTACTCTGAGGACAGCGACCAGGTGACATTTGGAGAGCTACATGGCCATATACTGTTAGCTGAGGACAATGCGGTAAACCAGATTGTGACCAAGGCTATTTTGGAAAAACTGGGGTTAAGTGTCACCATAGTCACCGATGGTGAGCAGGCTTTACAACAGCTGGAAAAAGAGCACTATGATCTGGTTCTGATGGACATGCACATGCCCAATATGGACGGCATAGAAGCAACCAAAGCCATTCGCGGTATGCCTCAGCACATGCAGCTGACGATTATCGCGTTGACCGCCAATGTCCTTATCAAAGACATCGAAGCCTGTTTCGCTGCAGGGATGGACGATTACATCAGTAAACCCATTGCGCTGGAGCAACTCAAATCTGTGCTGGACAAATGGTTAGCGGTAAAAAATGGCTAACCAGACCGTTTCCTGCTCGGGATCGGTCCAGCTGACTTTGTGCTTACAATGTGCGGGAATATTCAGATAGTCTCCGGCTGACAGGCGTGTCACCCGACCGTCCTCAAACATCAGTTCACCTGTCCCCTGTAAAACCAGCACCCATTCGTGTTCATCCTGATCGTACCAGCCTTGCGGTGGCGAAGTATGCCCTTGAGAGACAATGCGCTCAATCCTGAGCTGGTCATGGGACAGTAACGTCTGAAATACTTCTTCGCTGAGATCAGCGGGAAGGTTAGATAGTAAGTTGTTCATTATTCACCCATTGATTGAATATCACAAAAATGTCACGTACTGAGGATAAGTACTAAAGCAGAGAATCAAAGCGTAAGCAAAAAATGAATGAGAGAAGAATAGTAGATTAGAGATTTGGTGGAGCTAGGCGGGATCGAACCGCCGACCTCTTGCATGCCATGCAAGCGCTCTCCCAGCTGAGCTATAGCCCCAAATCGACGACAAAGATACTAGAAGATTTTTCTACCTTTGAAAACCCCCAAAAGTCACTTTTTTATAGGAATGAATCCGTTAGGATAAAAATCGAACAGGCACATGTGCGCTGATACACGTGCCTGCTGAAAATACCCAGTGTTACTTAGCGCAGTTTAGTGGAGCAACTTAAGTGCCGCTTCCAGCGCCTGTTTGATATCAGGGTTAGTCAGCTCACCCACTTCGAGGTCAAAGTTATCGAAGAAGCTTGGCACTGACAGGCTCGCTTTAACATCCGCAGCAAAATAAGGCGCAGAAGCCACCGCTGCTCCCAGCACACTTTGGGCACCACCAGGGCCCGGTGACGTTGCCATCATCAGCATTGGTGTATTCTGATATACCTTCATATCGATGCGAGATGTCCAGTCAAACAGGTTCTTATAAGCGGCTGAATAGCTGCCATTGTGTTCAGCAAATGACACAATAATCGCATCCGCGGCTCCAATTTTTGCGTAAAAACGCTGCGCTTCGTCTGGAATGCCACCCTCAGTTTCACGCTCAATGCTGTAAATCGGCATTTCATACTCATTCAGGTCAAGTACTTCTACCTCGGCATTGGGGATCAACGAAGCTGCATAGCTGGCTAATTGCTGGTTAATTGACTGACGGCTGTTACTGGCTGCAAATACTAAAACTTTCATGGTATTACCCTCTCAAAATAAATCAAAAAAAGTAGAATAAGAGTTTACTCAGGGTGATGACTTGATTTGTATTCACCTCAAGCTGATGACAACCAGTGTATATTAGGCTTTAATAATAATTAATATGGCAAAAGTAAAGTCACTATTTCCAAATGAATAACAATCTTTTTGAGGGCATTGAGATCTTTGCCGAAGTCGTCGAAAATAAAAGCTTTATTGCTACAGCCCAGAAGCTGGGGCACTCTCCGTCACATGTCAGCAAAGTGATTGCCAAGCTGGAAGAACGTCTGGGCGTGAGGTTGTTGAACAGAACCACACGAACACTGGCACTGACGCCAGAAGGGGAGTCGTATTATCAAAACTGTACCCAACTGATCCAGGATGCTCAGGCAGCACAACAACGCCTGAATGTGACTGACGATATCCCAAGGGGCACCCTAAAGATCACCTGTCCGGTGGCTTTTAGTGCCGATTATTTACAACCGGTATTAGCTGAGTATCTGAACCGCTATCCAAATGTGTCACTGGAGTGGGATCTGGAAGACAAAGCCGTTGACGTCATTGCTGACGGCTACGACTTGGCTGTTCGGGCAACCCCGCAACTGGAAGAGTCCAGCCTGATCTGCAAACGCGTTTACCATTGCAAAACGTACGTTGTTGCCAGCCCGCAGTACCTCAATCGTTTCGGGGAGCCACATCATCCAAAGGAGCTGCAAAAGCATCATAGTATTTGCTACAGCAATCACAAAACGCCGGATCGTTGGGATTTCAAAGATAAGCAGGGCGGTATTTTCCATGTTGAGGTTCGACAACGGATCTTGTGTAACAATGGTCATATGCAAACCGCGATGGCGCGTGACGGGATCGGTATTGCGCGCCTGCCCGCCTTTTATGTGGACACCTTACTGGCACAGCAGCAACTGGTGCCCCTGTTCCCTGACTTCCCACAGCCAGACGTCAACGTCTATGTCGTTTATCCAAGCCGCCGTCACCTCTCTCCCAAAGTGCGACATTTTATCGACCTGTTATCGGCACATTTTGACAAAATACGCGCCTGATCATAGTGTTGTGCACAACAGATATTCGATGCTGTGCACACTGAAACCTTTTTAATAAACCACACAATTTCCACACAGTTGCACCAGACACATGCGGAAAACTCTCTAAGTCACTAATTAATATAAGTTAGTAAATTTAGACCTTGGCTATTTTATCCCCACAATTGCTGTCTAGACTGAATACTAAGACAACAGCGGCTTTCGAGGTCTACATGAAACAACTACTTTTAATTACGCTTTGTACTGTGCTGGGTGCCTGTGGCTCAGGATCCGACTCTGCCACCACAGATCAGAGCAATGTCACATCGGATACAGGCAATACAGCTCAGGACGCTGCAAATGATGGCTCAGGGAACACCAGTGATAACTCTGACGACAGCAATCAGGATTCATCTCAATCATCCACATTTGTCCTGAGTAGCTCAGCATTTATTCACCAGGCAGCCTTACCTGTCAACTATACTTGTGATGGCGACAATTTATCTCCCCCACTGAGCTGGCAAGGCGCGCCAGCGGCAACTCAGGAGTTTGCTCTCAGTATGGAAACCAGTACGCAAACGCTACACTGGTTGGTTTATCATATAGATAACGATGTACAGGCGTTTACCACGGGAGACTCGTCCGGTGTACTTGGCAACAACAGTGTCAATGGTGAGCAAACCTATGCGCCCCCCTGCCCTGACAACCCAGGCACACACTACTACACATTTACGCTCTACGCGTTGTCTGAGCGCCTCTCACTGGATCAGAGTGCAGTCGTGGACAGAGCCGCTTTTATGGCTGCAATCAACACGCTTACTCTCGACAGTACGACGTTAACTGTCAGTGTAAACCGCTTTCCAGATGTCGCGCTCAGTGTCTGTGAGCAGGTTCAGCAGTCTGTGAGCAATGCAGGGTTCAGTGATGTCGCCGTTACTTGCGATAGTGACTATGCATACGTCACATCCGACACATATCCAGACCACGACCTGATGAATGGAATAACAGGAACCAATGAACAAATCCCGGTACCGGCCCCCGGTTACGCAGCCCCGATCCGGCTCGACCGACAACTCAGTAACACCCCGACAACCATAGACGCTGCACTGGGTGTCGCCGTCAATGGTGTGCCTATCTACGATTATTCTGCCCAGGGAGAGTTAGATCTTTACCAGTATGATCCCGCAGTTGATACCAAGGCCCTGGGTCAGCTTGATAATTGCGGAGGCCATGCCGGTCGCGGAGATGATTATCACTACCATGCAGCACCAACCTGTATGATAGCTGCCATGACCAACCAGGGAGATGACGCAATCCTTGGCTGGGGCTATGATGGCTACCCCTTGTACGGCAATAATAACCCGGACGGCAGCGCCATTGCCTCTGGCACATTGGATCTATGTAACGGCCAGTCCGATAGTGAATATGGCTATCGATATCACACTTCAGAACAGGCTCCCTATGTCTTTCAGTGTTTAATGGGAGAAGTAAATACACAAATCCTGCCACGTGTGGCCCCTCTGACAGGCGACAATCCACAGATGCGTGCCAACCTGACTCCGCCTCAGGGCGGTGTAAGCAACCTGACGCATACCATTTTGTCAGATGGCACACGCAGTATGACGTACACCCATCAGGGCACTCAATATTATGTCAACTACACGCCAATAACAGGTCAGGATAACTGCTATCAATTTGAGCAGAAAACAGTCAGCAATGGTGGCCTTGTTGAAACCGGTACTTTCTGCAGATAAGCAAGGAGGAATGATATGAAATATCTGATAAGTATGTTGTTGATCAGTGTCTTATTCAACTTAAGCGCGGCTAAAGCACATGTATTAGAGAATAATAAAGCCAGGCTGACCCTGCGTGACGGTCAGGCCGAGCTACGTTTACAGGTCAATATGCAACACTGGCAGCACACGCTGCAAAACCCGCAAGCCTGGTTGTTAGGAGACACCACCGCCGTCATGCCTCCCAACCAGAGCTCTCAGGAGATACAAAGCTTTATTGCTCATCTGCTTGAAACCATGACAAAACTGCACCTTAATAACACCATGGTTGCCTTGCAATTGAAAAGCTTGCACACTTCGAAGCATCATCCTGAACAGGCGGAGTTGATCCTGCTCGGAGAACACACTCACGCAGGGCAAACGATCGAACAGGTCAGTCTGACATTACCGCCGTCACTGGGGCCCGTACACCTCAGTGTGACGCGGCCACAATATCGCATGCTGAGCGCAGGAAAAACGGCTCATATTTCTTTTAAATAGAGAAGTATGGGTGTTGAGACGGGTACACTCTCTTTTTCATGACAACGGGCACAGGAGTCACATTTGAATCTATTTGCCAAACTGTTTCTGGCCATTGTGCTCACCAATATGGCAATCATTGCGATCCAGCTGGGGCTTACTGCCGGCAGCCTGACCAGTGACTTTGCAACCTTAGTGCAGCACAGTGAGCAAAGTCATGTGGAACAAACCCGCTCGCGCTTGCTGGCATTTTATCAAAGGGAAAGCAGCTGGCAAAAGTTACGACATAACCGGCGCTTGTGGCAGCAATTAATGCAACCACAACCTGGCCAACACGGCCGTCCTGTCGGCCGGGATAGCGCGTTTAACTCACAGCTGCACAGCGAGCGTCGCTACTTTGATACTGGCAAACGGATCAGCCTGTACGACAGCAACAAGCAACGTATAGAGGGTAAACCCAGATTACAAAGCAATCGTTATCAACAAGCTCTGGAACTTGACGGTGAACTCATTGGCTGGCTTGGCTGGGATCCCGCGCGAGTGCGCGACCCTGGCGAAACAAGACAAATCAGCAATGACGCATTTATCAGCCAGCAACTGACCAATTACCTATGGATCGCACTGTCAGCCTTGCTGTTAGCATTACTGATGGCCTGGGTGATATCCAAACTGCTGAGCAAACCCATTGGCAGACTAATGCAATGCACGGATAAACTCATGCAAGGGGATTACAGCAGCCGTGTTGGCCACAGTGGGCGTGATGAACTTGGTGTTCTGGCCGGGCGCGTTGACCAGCTGGCACAAACCCTGGAAGACAATGCAAAAAATCGCCGACAATGGATGTCAGACACCTCCCATGAACTGCGGACACCTCTGACCGTACTCAAAACCCAGCTTACTGCCATTGAAGATGGCGTATTTTCCATGGATGCCAGTAAAACAGCCTTACTGCTCAGTGAAGTCGACAACCTCAGCCGACTGGTGGACGACCTGTATCAGCTGACCAGTGCCGATGTAGGTAACTATCGTTATACCATGACTGAAGTCGACCCTTTACCACTACTTATGCAGCTTATTCAGGGGTTTGAAAGTAAATTCGCCGAACGTTCAATCGCTTTGGATTTAACTTCACTGACTCATGCTTTGACCCTGACACCACGATGTATTGTTGCCGATAAAGCGCGCCTGCATCAGCTGTTCAGTAATCTGATTGAGAACGCCAGGCGCTACACTGATGAAGGTGGTCAGCTCAGGGTCGTCATTGCCCACGAGAGCAGGCGGGTGATCATTCGCATCGAAGATTCAGCGCCAGGTGTCACGGACGACGAAAAAGTCCGGTTATTTGAACGCTTTTACAGAGTCGAGCCTTCACGAAGCCGCAGTTATGGCGGCAGTGGACTTGGACTTTCCCTGTGCAAAACCATAGTCGAGGCCCATCAGGGCACCATCACGTTGACAGATTCGTCACTCGGTGGATTGTGTGTCACTGTCTGTCTCCCATATCGCCAACAAGAGAACGCAAAATGACCAAAAAACAACTACTTATTGTCGAGGATGAGTCCAATATCGCAGAAGTGCTCATTGCTTATGCCCGGGCAGCGGGATATAGCACCACACATATGGTGCGTGGCGATGAGGTAGTTGATTATCTGCAAAGCAACCGGGTCGATTTAATCCTCTTAGACCTCATGCTACCGGGTGAAGATGGGCTCAGTATCTGTCGACGGATCCGCCAGTTCAGCGATGTACCCATGATCATGATCACGGCCAAAAAAGATGAAATAGACCGCCTGCTTGGACTCGAACTCGGTGCCGACGACTACATCTGCAAGCCTTTTAGTCCTCGCGAGGTGATGGCCAGAGTTAAAACCGTTCTGCGTCGCTTTACGCCCAGTCATAGCGACGAGCTGAAAGTCGGTGGTTTTATTATCAGCCAGACCCAGTTTACCGCCAGCTACCAGACACAACCGCTGGACCTCACGCCCAGTGAATTTAAATTGCTGACCATACTGCTTAGTCATCCACAGCAAGTCTTTTCCCGCGCTCAGCTCATTGAGCAGACTTACCCCGATGGGGATGACATTGTCGATCGCAATATCGATACCCATGTAAAAAACATACGAAAGAAACTCAGCCTTATCGCGCCTGATAAAAATCTCATTGAGTCGGTTTACGGCGTGGGTTACAAATACGCTCCTGAGCACTAACTGGCTTTTGGCCAGTCACAGGCTTTGACTACGTTGTACCAGCTGCGTTCGAATTGTCTGACTACCACAGGTTTTGGTAGCAGAACATCTACGCCCAGCGGTTTTGCAAGGTGCTGAAATACCAGCCTTCGAATATTATCATCCTGCAGCTGCGTATATGCCAGTTTGAGACTGGCTTTGGTCTGCTCACTGACGGGATAACCTTCCAGTTGCATAAACCGAGCATTAACCCATAGTAACATTGCTTGTTTGGTCTCATTGGGGAAAGACTCGGTCAGCCTGGACGTAGGTCCGTAAAGGCGCTGATAGTTCAATAATTGTTCCTGAATAATAAAGGCGAACAGTAAATTGACCCCCGCTGAGATCTGCCCGGAGCGCTTATCTATCTCCTGATAACTGGCCAGTGCTTTTCGAAACTGGCGCTCTGCCTCTGCCACGTTGCCGAGTTCCAGCGCGATAATCCCCAAATTATTGGCGATGATGCCATTTTTAGAGGTGATACCCGCCTTATCGGCAATACTGTTTGCTCTTCCATACAAACGCCGAGCTTTGTCATAATCACCCAGTTGACGCGACACCAGGGCCAGACTGTTTGTCAGGATCAGCCTTTGTTGCTCTGACTGCGCATGTTTGTAGGCACACTCCAGACTGAGCCTGGCATCATTCAGATATTCATGACGACGCAACCAGATCCCCAACGCACTCATGGCGGTAGGTAATTTTTCTATAAAGTAAGGGTGGGTGTGATGCTTGAAAATGGCCTCCAACGAATATTCCATCATTTTCATTTGATGGGTGGGTACGGCTGCCCGTAAGCGGATCAGGTGCCAGCGTAAAAACAAAGACGTGGGCAGGCCTTCAACTTGGTCAACCTGCTCCAATAATGAAAGAGTCGTGGCGGGGTCAACTGTCAGGTAGTCTTCTGCTTCTTGCAGTTTGTCTATGATCTGTGACGGTGTCGCAGCCCATATAGTCAGCGGTATCAGCATTATCCACAGCCCTATAATTGCTTTCAACATCCTCAGATCCGCGATTACCTACCTCCTGAAACTATAGATTGCGCGGCAACATTGTTCAAAGTCACTCATTGGTGTTCGAAGTAAATACGATACGTGGTCGACCAAATAGGGTAATCCACCTCCATCAAGTAGCAGCTATAATTGGCAGGGTCCAGCTCAGCGTATCGGAACAAATAATCAAGCTTTTGCTGCTGCGCACTGTCTCCATGCAAAGCCTGAACACCAGCGGCTAAATCAATTAAACGCAGTTCCGGAAATTCAGGTAATCGCTCTGTCCACATATCTTCGACACTGAGCTTTCCTTCCTCTACTTTTTGATTGCCGTGATAACACCCTACATTGACACAGCTGTGACGGTCTAACTGCTTTTCGATCAAAACCAGTAACCGCAATTTTTTGGCCGGGTTTTTAATTGAAATACTGGTGGAACTGCATTTACTGGCGTGACTCAAAGGGTCAACCAGCTCATCGGGGTTATTGAAAATAAACGTTGCATCAAAGTGTTCATAACCTGGAATAGGATCGAACACCAACCCGCTATTTCCGGGGGAATAGCTGGCAAATGCGTTCAGTAAGCCCGGGGTCGATAACTCTTGTGCTATACCAATGCTAAATTGCTTGGATTCGACCCGACTACGCTTATCAATGTTCAGTGGCGCGATGAAATCATCACTGTGAGGGTGAGTGTAAAACTGTACAAAAGGCGCTGCGCCGGTTTCTCGCGTTACTTGCGACTTGCTGATCATAGCCACTTCTTGCAAGAACCCTTCCCGGCCTCGCCCACGGGTTAACACATAAGCGCAAAAGATTTCATCCATACTCATACCCAGCAAAGACTTGGCTGCATAGTAGAGTTGGGCACGCTTATCCTGACCTGACACATTGCCATTCGGTGTTTTCACTTTGTTCTCTTCATCATCTGCCAGTAAGCGTTTTAACTCGGCATGACTTCTGGCGTACTGAGGCATGGTTGCGGCAAAACGTTGGCTGACCTGACACCACTGGGCTGCCAGGTTATCCGGAATATGGCCTTGCAGCTGACTGCCCAATGCGTCCAAAGCCTGTAGACCGGGTAAATGGTAAAGAACTTGCTCACCAGATTTGGCTTTGTTGGCATTAAATAATCGCTGGCTGGTTGAACGGTGACACCCTATGTGGCGGGCAAAGCCGCCAATGGTCTGTGCTTGTGGGGGTAATGCCCGCATGATAGCGGTGAGCACTTTTTTAACGCGCTCACCCAATCTGCGTAGTTCACTGTGTGCCTGGTTACTCAGTCCCATGGTCTTCTAACTTTACGTCTCATTGCTGATAGATTACCTAGGACTGAGCAAAAAAGCGACTAGTTACAGTTGCCTACAGACTTCCATGGGCCCCAGGGACCAGACTGAGCCGGATCTTCGCCCTGCACCCACCACTGCGCTTCGTACACTACACCACTTTTGGCAACCCGGTCTCCCGTGTTGTAAATCGAGCTCGCATTCCAGGCAGGCAGACCCTGACAGTTATCATCCCCACCAACAACCACTTCTTTAGCAAGGGTGCTGCTTTGGCCCTGATCATCGGTTACAGTCAAACGAATTGTGTAGCGCCCTGCTGCGCCATAAGTATGAGTCACAGAAGGCTGAGAGGCACTCTGACCATCTCCAAATTGCCACTGGCTTGACACTATCTGGCCGTTGTCAGTGCTGGTATTGGTCAGGGTAACTGTCAGACCTGACTGAGCCACAGTAAAGCCAGCCACAGGAGCAGGATCGCCTGACCCGTTGCAGTTATCTAACTTCTTCCAGACATTAGGATACAAATCTGGCTGTGCACCCGCAGACCACCAGATAGCCTCGTAGATGCTGCCCTGATAAGACACCTTGTCGCCTAATGCGTATGACACTGAACGGTTCCAGGCTTCAACATCGCATACCGGTGGCTCACCAACAGAGACGACTTTCGATACGCTGGACGTTTGCTGTGCGGTATCAGTCACTGTTAGAGTGACATTGTAATCACCATCGGCCGCATAGGTATGGCTTGGGTTCGCGGCGCTGGAACGATTGCCATCACCGAAGTTCCAGTCATACGCTGTGATCCCCTTGTCATCGGTTGCGCGGTTGGCAAAGCTAACCGTCATACCTGATACCAATGAGCTGAAATCAGCAACCGGTTTGGCATCTGTCGGGTTATCCGGTGTAAGGCCTGTTTTTTGCTCGATCCAGTTGAGATAACTGGTTGTTCTGGTGAATGCGGTTGCACCTGAACAGGCTATGCCCCAGCTGACAGTACCGATACTGTAGAAATCATTCCCGACACGCACGGCATAAGGGCCACCACTGTCGCCATTACACGCTGAACGGCCGCCCTCACCTCCGCCACAAATGACTGAGCCCGGGATATTAAAGCTCAGCTGGCTGCTACAACTGGCATTGGAGATCACTGGTAGCTGTGCTTCACGAAGTACATCGCTCGGACGGCCGCGGTTAGAGGTCAGTCCCCAACCAGAAACCGTTGGATAATCACCAATACCGGCATACTGATCGGCAATGGACTGGGTGGGTAGCTTAGCTGGGGTATACTTGCTTGCCGCCGGAGTGGCCAGGCGTAGCACAGCAATATCATAGCCTGAACGTATCCCGTTCGCACCGCGCCAATTCTCATGCATGATAATCTGAGATACCCTCAGTGTATCGCCATCTCCACGACTGATTGAATGGGCACCAACACGTACTGTCAGGCTAGCCGTAGAAGCATTATCTAAACAGTGTGCAGCAGTAAGTACCCAGTTTTCACTCAGCAAGGTACCACCACAGCCCTGACGTCCATTCATTAACAAAGCAACCTGATATGGCCTTGAATAAGCGGGAGTTTCAATTCCACCAACGACAGATGGAGTAATATCAGGCAGGCCTGACTGTTGCGTATTTGCAGAGACATAACCAGCTGACAGTGACATGACTGCAGCGGCCAAAATTGTAATTTTCATGTTGTATCCTTGTAAGGTTATTGCTCAAAAAGCAATCTAGAAATAATCTGAGATACACATAAAAATCAATAATCATGGTGAAAAAAACAACTGGCACGACCAGCGGAAAATTTAGTTACTCGCTGATCATTAGTTTGTATTTTAAACACTTAAATGTAACAAAAATTTTACAGCGTTGCGTAAGATTGATTGCACTATAACTTCATCTAAATGACGAACAACACTTTTGGAACGGTTTAATTAACAATGACTTAAGTGCATGTTCTCTGAGACCTGAATCGCTTAGAAGCAGCGTGAAAATGCCAGCCAGACAAGGAGGCTTAGTGCTAGATAGGTAGGCGCAAATCAAAGCGGGAGCATGGTGATGCCATATTTGTGGTAAATCTGAGTTATCTCACCTTGTTCCAGCATGTGCCTTAATGCCTGATCTATTTCTCGTTTTAATTCTGCTCTTTTTGGTTGAATGCGCATAGACACAGGTAACTTACTTATTTCATAGACTTCCTTAAAACCTCTGTAAGCAGGATAGTTTGCGATGTAGTAAGCCGCCGTGACATCACCGATCATGATATAATCAAGGCGGGTATGTGCCAGCTGAACTAACAATTCTCTTTCCGAAATATTGTCGTACACTGCAATTTTCCCGGGGCCAAAATGTCGCTCAAATGGTCCGTAGCGATAACCTCTCACACGTCCCATGACCTTGCCATAAAATGACTCAGGTTGCTGTGTAGAATTCGCCTCTTTACGCCCCAACACAACTTCCCGTGAGAAGGCGTAGTCGATACTGTAAATACCGGGCACTCTCGAACTCTGTCGCCAGCTAGGATTCACACCTGGCTCAATATCAATTTCACCAGACTCAAAAGATTTATGTCCCCGGGCAACGGATAGCAGAACAAACTCAAACTCGTGGCCGGTTAACTCGCCAATTCGATCAAAAATATCCTTGAAGATCCCGGCCTGCTCTCCCTTTTCGAGATAATTATAAGGTGGATTGGCACCATGATAGACCAGAACAGAGAAACGTTCGGCCTGAACACTTGCCGACAACAAGGCCAACACCAGTAGCAAATAGTGCACCGCGTTTTGGGTTACTGCACGCATTGGAACGTGCTCAAGCGAAGCAAACCCGAAGGTTTCGAAATATAAGCATGACAATAGGCACTTAATTTTGCGCAAGACAGATCTTAAGCTTAGTTAAGCAACGCGCTTAGGCAAAATTTTATAAACAAAATGTAATACAAACATTGGGTATTCAAGTTATCTGCATAAGAGCAAGCCAGGTTAAATATGAAAATATTCATTAAACGACCCCACACCATAAGTGAGCACACACATACAAACTATAAAAGTCAACAATGAAAGTTAATTTGAATGATTTTTGCACTAAAATAAAATTATATAAATAAAACTTTCTTTATTTCGTCTATTTATCGAAACATAAGTTTCATGATAATGTACCAACATTGGTCCTAAGAAAGACACAGGGGCAGATACCCCATTGGTTTTCTTCAGCTGTGGTAGGGCAAGGCAAACACATATGTCTGCCTGACTACAGTGACTTGTATCAAGCTGTTTCAACGTGCGTATGATTCGAATGACGCACAGGAAACGGGTTGATTAATATCTATCAAAAAGGAAATTTAACCATGAAAAACGCGTTACTTGTTACATTACTCTCACTTGCAAGCACCACAGCAATTGCAGCAGTCGCACCAGGCGAGCACGCGCCTGTCAGAGCTGGATATGCCAGTATTGATGAAGTGATTGAATATGGCAGACAGTATCAGGAGATTAAAGCTCAGCTACTGGAGTCAGGATATCGCCTGCAAGGATGTAATCAGCATGTAATTAACTACTTTGTGCAGCCCGCTTCGCCCGTTTACTTGTATGCACAAACTGAATGTACATACTCTCGCTCCGTTGGCGGAGATTACTCACTGGAAACAGATTATGCCATGGTCAAGATTGATGTGGACTACCATCAGTTCAACCAGCTGTTCCACGAAGGGGCAGTCAACGTGAACTATGTAACGGTTTACTAAGCTAAACCTATACCAATTTGGAGTAAATTAACTTCGCCGAAAATTCGGCATCGCGCTTTGCTCTGAAGACTCAACGGGCTGCTTTTCACACGAGAAGCGGCCTTCGCATACAGCCCTGGATGTGTCCATTAAATTCGTTTAATTAACGTCCCTGCCGCGCCAAACGTTAAGAAATCCCGGCATCTGCGCCAAGCGGTTTCTCAGGGGGAGAGCATGCTCTGATACGCCCTTTAAGAGTAAACGAATAGCGCAGCTCAATATGTATCAGCACTGCTACAAAAGCCAGACAATCTGATACCCCGCAACCCCATCTAACCAGTTACAGTTCTATTGAAGCATATCAATGGGATACAATTATGAAAAAACACCTTATTGCACTGGCCTTGTCACAATTTATGTGTACTTCGGCACTGGCCTCGCCCTCTATGTGGCATACTCTGGAGCAACAGCGGACTGCGGCACAAAGCGCCCAGCGTCACTATCTGTTGGATCATCATGCGCTTTCATCGCAGCTTGAAAAGCTGACTCAAGCGCAGACTATTGAGCTGATGCTCCCCTTACCTAACGGTGAACTGGTTGAGTTTATTGTGAGACCAAATCAGGTTATGGCACCGGAGCTAGCTGGTAAGTATCCGGGGATTAAAACTTTCCGTGGACATGAGAAAGGCAATCCTGCTCATTCTGGCCGTTTCGATTTGGGACCACACGGTTTCTATGGTGTATTTAACCATCAGGGACAGCAGGTGTATCTGGACCCACAACCCCAATCGGGCGAACACCATTACCGCAGCTATCATGACAACAGCCTGGCTCTAAGCAAAAAAGCGTTCAAACAGCACGCCCCCAGAAAACGCAAGAGTGACTTGCATCAGCACCATCTGCTCGAACAAGCTGCCCAAAACAACACACCACAAGCCATACCAAACACACAGATCACTTACCGCATAGCCGTTGCTACCACTGGCGAATACGCTCGCTTTCATGGCGGCACTAAAGAAAAAACACTGGCCGCCGTGGTCACTATGCTCAATCGAATCAATGATGTTTATGAACGTGACCTTGCCATTAAGTTTGAGCTGGTTGCTGACAATGACAAGTTACTTTTTCTTGACCCCGATACAGACCCATTCGCTAACACTGATGAAGACATCGACAAGATCAGTGAACAAATTAATACCCGAATTGGTGCCGACAACTATGACATAGGCCATCTGGTGGGGACTGGTGGTGGCGGTCTCGCCGGGTTCGAAGTGGTCTGTACTGAACTGAAGGCCGAGGGGATAACGGGTAGCGAAACGCCAACCAACGATGCCTTTCATATCGATTATGTTGCCCACGAAATAGGCCATCAGCTGGGGGCAGATCATACCTTTAATGGCGAAGCCGGCGCGTGCGGCGGTAACCGGGCTGAAAACAGTGCCTATGAACCGGGCAGTGGCTCTACCATCATGGGCTATACCGGCATTTGTGACGAGCAGGATCTCCAGCCCAATTCAGACCCTTATTTTCATATTCATTCTTTGGATCAGATGAATCATTACGCCAGAATGTCATCAGGCAAAAACTGTGGTGTGCATACGGAGCGCGGCAATTCACGCCCCGAAGTGAACGCGGGTGCCGACTACACCATTCCGGCCCGTACACCCTTTACCCTCACCGGCAGCGCAACAGGCAAAGCACAGGACACACTCAGCTACAGCTGGCAACAGTTTAACCTGGGCGGAGCGTCAGCCAGTAAAGCTGACGACAGTGTTGATGATGGTAAACGTCCTCTGTTCAGAGCCTTTAATCCGCATAATGCACCACAACGTACATTGCCAAAAATGGCAGACATACTGTCTGGCCAGCCGAGCTTCGGCGAAGCCTATGCAACCACAACCCGCAAACTCGACTTTCGGCTGGTTGTCAGAGATGGTCAGGGAGGTGTCAGTGATGATGCAATGCAAGTTTCTGTGGTTGGCAATGAACAAGGTTTTGCCGTCACCTTACCTGACAGCTCAAGTCAGTGGCGCGGTAATACGCAACTGGTAAAGTGGCACACTGCAGGTACTGAGCGTGCGCCCGTTTCCTGTGAAAATGTCGATATATTGCTTTCCAAAGACGGCGGTAAGACATTTGACATTGAACTGGCCAAACGTATTCCCAACTCTGGCCAGTCTGAGGTACAGCTTAGCAACATCAGCACTGAGCAGGCGCGAATTCAGGTAAAATGCCACGACAATATCTTTTTTGCGGTCAATACGGGCAACTTTAGCGTCAATGCTGACTCAACTGGTGATGTTGCACCTGTAATCACAGGACAAAAGCCCCTGAGCCTCACAGAAGATAGCAGCATACAAATAAAACCCGACGATCTGATATTAGCCCGGGCTGTGACGTTAGATACCCTCACTTTATCCGGCGGGCAAAACTATCAGGTAACGGGTACCACCATTACACCGGCGAGCAATTTTCATGGCGAACTGAACGTGCCTGTTACAGTCTCCAGTGGTTCGTTGACCAGTGCCTCGTTTACACTCAGGGTCACGGTTACACCTGTCAACGATGCACCTGAAGCGCAAAACGATACCTATACCCTTGACTTTGATTCTAAGAATAATTCGCTGGCAGTACTGGACAACGACCAGGATGTGGATGGCGATGTGCTGAAGATCAGCAAAGTCGACTATCGTGGTCAGGGCCAGGTGACTATCAGTGACAATGCCTTGGTATATACCCCGGCCGCAGGCTTTTCAGGCACTGAGACCTTCCGATACGATATTGAGGATGGACAAGGTGGCAGCGATTTTGCGACCGTTACGGTGACAGTAAAAGACAATCCCAATCCGGATAACGGCGGGGGTGACAAAGACGATGACGATTCAGGCTCATTCGGCCCCTGGGCGATGCTAAGTGCCCTGTTATTATTCGGCAGAAGACGCCGCCGTTAATCGCAGAAATGGCCAGCAGCATAAAAATGCTCTGGCCATGATTCATATAAGACAGCCTTGCTTAGGACAGTCTTTCCAGTGCACGTGTTAGATATTGCCCGGACTGTACATCCGCTTTAACTCGCTGCACATTTTGCTTCATCTGGTCAATTTGCTCCGGTGTCAGCTCTGCAAGACGGGTTTTAATGTCACGCAGTGAGCTTACTTTGAAGCCTATCCCTTGCTCTTCAACAAAATCGGCCATAGCCGCTTTATCCCAGATGATAATCGGCATTTCACATAGCAAATACAGCGACAGTTTATGCGGGTTATTGTACTTAAGGTACTGACCCGTCACACCATCACAGGTATCCAGTGTGTTACCATACCAAACCAGACCAAAGTCTCCATCAATGTGATCGATTACTTTATCTGATGGAAAACATCCCTTATAGTCCAGCATGGTATTGTTGATGTTTTTAACTTTCTTCTCATCATAACCAACACCATACAGATCAAACTTGAAGTTACCACGCTCCAGGGCATCCAGCTCATAGACAAACGGCCCCATATTTCCGGCAAAGACCACACGGATTTTGTCATAGTCCGTTGGAGTGCGCTGAGCGTTCGGATTATCCGTATGCAGATAATCAAATGCTTCAATATTGGTGATCTCACTTTGAATATTCTGCTCTTCAAACCAGGCGCGCATCTTGTCGTTGTGTACGATCAGCTGATCCGATTTATTGAGCATATTGATCTCTTTTTCAGAGTGACCATACTTGCCTTTGAGGCTGCGCACATCGTGTACCAGCGTCAGCACTTTGCTGTTTTTAAGTTTGGCGCCCCACAAACAATAGCCATAGAACTTGTTAAACGGGTACTGAAGACACACGGTACTACCCGATTTCAGTCTCAACAAGGCCCAGCTGACACCCAGCGCACTGATCAAGGTACCCAGCACCGAATTTGCGATCCAGGTTTGTTTAAAACCAATGTTTTTCCAGCCATTGTTCTCCAAGATGGTTTCGCAATCCATCTTGGCTTTACCCGCCGCATCAAACTTGGAACGGTAGTTTCTTGCGATATAAACTTTACGACTCATGATGTTATGCCAATTCCTTACTGGTTAGCGCGAGTGCCGCCTCAATGGTGTCATCCATATCATAATATTTGTAGTCCGCCAGACGGCCACCGAAAATAAACTTGTCTGCATACGGCGCAGTCTTTGCCAGTTCCTGATAACGAGCTAACAGGGCATTGTTAGTTTCGTCGTTGATTGGGTAGTAAGGCTCATTGTCTTTACTGAACTCATGCGGATATTCTTTGGTGACCACAGTTTTTTCCTGAGTACCAAATTCAAAGTGCTTGTGCTCCAGGATACGTGTGTAAGGTACGTCACGCTCAGTGTAGTTGACTACGGCATTGCCCTGGTAGTTTTCTTCATCCAGCACTTCTGTTTCGAAATGCAAACTACGATATTCCAGCTTGCCAAACTGACACTCAAAGAACTCATCAATTTTACCCGTGTACAGTACTTTATCTGCCATTTGGTTGTATTTCTCGGCATTTTCAAAGTAATTGACACCCGTTTTAACTTCTACCCCGTCAAGCAGCGCATCAGTCAGAGCATTGTAGCCCCCAATCGGGATCCCCTGATAGCGGTCGTTGAAATAGTTGTTGTCGAAAGTGAATCTAAAAGGAAGTCGCTTAATAATAAAAGCAGGTATCTCAGTGGCCGGGCGGCCCCATTGCTTTTCGGTATAGCCTTTAATCAGCTTTTCATAAAGGTCGCGACCACCTAAAAATAACGCCTGCTCTTCCAGATTTTTAGGCGACAAATCGGCATAAGGCGCACGCTCCTGAGCAATTTTGTCTTTCGCCTGCTGTGGTGTAGTCACTCCCCACAACTGGTAAAACGTATTCATATTAAAAGGTAGGTTATAGAGCTTGTCTTCATGCCTTGCGACAGGCGAGTTGACGTAATGGTTAAACGACACAAAACGATTGACATAATCCCATACCTGCTGATTACTGGTATGAAAAATATGCGCACCGTACTTATGCACATTGATCCCTTCTACCTGTTCACAGTAGATATTTCCGCCAGTGTGATTACGCTTATCAATCACCAGCACTTTCTTGCCCTGATCGGTTGCTTCTCGCGCAAATACAGCGCCAAACAGGCCGGCGCCAACAATCAGGTAGTCGTATTGAGCTTCATTCATTTAAATTTGCCTTTTTGAATCGGTCTTGGGCTCTATCGTAAGCGCAAAACTATATCAGAAAAAGTGAAGAAATGATTAAGCGAGACAGAGGAAATTCGAAAATACGTGCCGATATAAGCACAATGTGGCAAATTTTAATCTGCCTTCACTTTCATCAGAATAAACCAATCACCCTTTGTAACCACCAGTAACTGTGGCGGTACATAAAACCCGGGGCACTCTGGCCAGTATCAGACCGTTAATTAGCAAACCTTATGCAGGAAAAGCGGCTTTTTTTAGGCCGATTGTACTTGCCTGCGAAAGCACCACCAATCCAAGCCCGCAGCACTAAAAATGCCCACCGAGTAACACACCAGATCACTGAGTTTAAAACCAAAACCCAGCACCAAAGCACCAAGTCGGGTATGGCGGATATCATTGAGCCACTGCGCCTGATATAGCTGAGAGAATTCAATAGAAAAAGAAAATACCAAAGCCAGACAGATAATGATTCGGGTGCGCGCCGCGGGCTGAATACAGCAGAACAACCAGAACACCATCATAGCCCACAGTGTGTCTCCTGCATAAAGCGCGAGCAGCTTGGGCAACTCAATAAATGAAGCACGAGAGAGGAGTCCCAGGAGAATCGTCATCAAGAAAAGGCTGATATATAGCGCAATATTGCGCTTAATGATGACCCGGTTCATTGCCTGCTTCATTCGATATAGGTATATCCGCATCTCCCCATTCCCTTTTTGATTTAATTTTTTCAGCGAGGACGATACAAGATTATAGCTATACCCTATAGAGGTCCATCAATTAATATCAAAACACCGTCTTGCTGACTCTGACACAAACACTCAGATTGCCGTTAGAGCTGCATATTGGTGGCCGAATAACACACATCTATCTAATTGCAATACTTAAGGATCAAACCTAGACCAAAGTCTAATCTCAGTGCGCTCAATCTCAGTTATGTTGGATAAGGTCCGCTGGCAATTTGATACCTGCATCTATTCTGATACGCAGCAGATCCCGGCAGACCCAACACATGTAAAGGAGCATTATTATGAGTTATCAACATTTGATCGCAATTTCACTCACAGCCGGGTTGGTATTCAGCCAGGCGCATGCAGCAAGCTGCCAGGGCGTTAATGCCTATCCAGACTGGACACAAACAGACTGGCAAGGCAACCCCAGCCATGCCAATACCAATGACAAAATGCAACATCAGAACAAACTCTATCGTGCAAACTGGTGGACCCGCTCGGAGCCGGGCACCAGCTCAGCCTGGCAATACCTGGGTCGCTGCGATTCGGGTAATCGCATTACGCCCGTTGAACGATATGGCAAGCTGAGTGTCTGCGGGACCGACCTGTGTAGTGAACAGCAAGAAAAGATCCAGTTACGTGGCATGAGCAGCCACGGCCTGCAATGGTATGGGCTTAATAAGTGCCTGACCGATGCCTCTCTGGATGTACTTGCACAAGACTGGCAGGCAGATATCGTGCGTCTCAGCTTGTACGTGCAAGAAGGCGGCTATGAGACCGACCCGGTTGGATTCACGCAGCAAATGAATACCCTGATTGACATGGCAAGCCAGCGCGGCTTGTATGTACTGGTAGACTGGCATCAACTCAACCCGGGCGATCCGAACTATAATCTGGCGCTGGCCAAACAGTTCTTCACAGACGTTGTCAGTGCTAACAAAAACCGGAACAATGTGATTTACGATATCGCCAATGAGCCAAACGACGTCAGCTGGCCAGAAGTTCGCCATTATAGTGAGCAAATTATTCCGGTGATCCGCGCTATCCAACCTGATGCACTGATCCTGATAGGGACACATGGTTGGTCAACCTTTGGCGCCTCAACGGGGGGAAGCGTACAGGACGTCATTAATGATCCAGTGCCATTCGACAACATCATGTACACTTTCCACTTTTACGCGGCATCGCATAAAGACTACCACCGCTCAGTGTTGGATCAGGCATCCGATGTGTTGCCGGTTTTTGTCAGTGAATGGGGCACTCAAAACTACGATGGTGACGGCCCGAACGACTTAATCAGTTCACAAAAGTACATAGACCTGATGAAACGCAAAAAGATCAGCTGGACCAACTGGAACTATTCTGACGATTTTCGCAGCGGCGCAGTTTGGCAAAAAGGAACCTGTAACACTCAGAACTTTGTCGACAGCCAGCTCAAAGAGGCAGGCACCTGGGTCAAGGGCTGGATAGAAGAAGGAAGATAGCAAAGACACAACATTGATAATAAACAAGGGGGCTATGTGCCCCCTCTCACCATATAAAACACTTTATCAGGAAGGGATTTTAATCAACTCAACCCAATTTCTTCATCTTTATACAGCTGATAGAGAAAGTCTTCAAACTGCTTGCCTGGAATTTTTTCCGCAATTAAAGCCGGTAATTCTTCAGCCACAAGCGGCTTATCCCCTTTTTCAAATCGTGACAGATCATCTGCAATAAGCAACTCTCTGACCTCTTGGGGAATAGCAGCATAGTGCAAAATATTACTTTGTTCACGTCGCGAATTGTCCAAATTCAAGAAAAACATATGGTTGTATGTTCCATCCAAGTGAAACTGCGCAAAGTTCAGCTTCTGCACATTATAGTTGAGTAAGGTTTGTTCCGGATAGTACTTACCTCCTTGGCATTGCTCTGTCAGTACAAATGCCGGTTGGTGGCATTTAGACATCACCATAACACCAACATTAAAGTAGTCTTTTTCCCACTCTATATCAGGCATTTTGTTTTTATGGTCGGTGATTTCTTCTGTTTGATCCAAACCGAAATCGGTCTCATACAGAGCCCCAAACGCGCTTTCTGGCACGACTTCCAATAAGTTAGGGCAATGTGGCAAAACCACTGTATCCAGATCTAGATAGATAATTCGATCATACTCATCGAGGTATTTATGTAGTTCAAACTTAGCCCAGTAGGCGGAATAGTCCGTATCTATATAGGGTAAATTCACTTGGTTAATTTCAATGAAATCTGCCCCAATTTTTTGTGCGTACGCTTGATGAGTAGGGATGGTCAACGCCGCCATTTTGGCGTATTTAGTACCTATATTTATGGTAATCACTGCACTTTTCATTTGCAAAGTTCCTTCAGATAGTTTTAACGTTATAGCGCCTTGAAATGGCTAAGTTAATGTTCCTCAAACCCGTTGTTCAATGAACGAGAAGGGGGAGTAGTTACAATCGATAGCAGTGACATAATGCAGGCCAGTACTATAATGGAGACCACTATTGCTGCGCTAATAAACACACCAAGCCAGTCAAAGTCTACGATATTGTTAATGCCAGCGACGTTCTCCTTTACGATGACCAGGCCTGTTACTAAGCTCCCTACTAGCCCTATTGATGCGCTTACAGCATTGCTACCAAGTACAGTTTTGACAATGGTTAAAGGTTTTGCGCCGAGTGCCATACGAATACCCAGTTCAGTGCGACGCATTCGCGTGTTGTAACTCATCACTCCGTAAATACCGATCACAGCAAGAAACACGGTGATTAAGCCAATCGCAATGACAGTAACGATGACGACAAAGTCTCGAAATAGTGTTCGGCTGTGGAATGTTTCTACCGATTCAAAACTATCAACTGCAAACCGACTATCAACCTCTCCCAGTAAATCAACCAGCTGCTGCCTGGACACTCCCATATCAGCTCTCACTACAGCATGAAGGTGAAAGTCATTTGCCGTGGTATAGAGTGTCGCTATATTCTTCTGATGCTGTGGAAAATAGATGTCAGCTGCGATACCAACAATCTTAAAAGGCTGGGAGTTCCCTTGAAAAACAATGCTTTTACCAATCGCATCCGTTTCTCCAAAAAGGGCTGCAGCCAACTTTTTGCTTACCAGTGCAACCGGCTCTTTACTACGGTATTCAGCTTCGCTAAATCCCCGCCCCGATTCAACAGCCACACCAGTGACATCAAAGTAACGATGATCAACCCCCATAGCAGCGACATATACTTGATTGCTTTCCCGCTCTAAAGGGCTAATGGGTACACTTTCCGAGTCATAGAGTATTGGATGTGCATTCGACATGCTGATTGATTCAAAAAGTTCACTTTGAACAAGCATTTGCTCAAATTCGTACATTTTTTGCTTATACGTTTCACTGGACATCCCCGTATCACTGTGTGAAAGCTGGATGTCGTAGAGCCCGGGCATGTTAAAATCAATGTCATGAGAAATATTGTACATTGATGTTTTGAGCAAGCTCACATTAGTTGCAAGCAGCAGGCTTATCAGGAATACCTGACTCACAATTAACCCGTGCCTGACAGTTTTGGATATTTGTTGACCACTGCCTTTACCACTCGACTGCAGGCTTTCTTGCAAACGGCGATAATTGACTGTACTGATCGACACCACTGAAAAAACCAGTGCCAGCAACAGCGCTATGCTAATCGCAATGAAAATATGCTGCCCGCTAAGGTGCAGTTCTGAGACCCGAGGTAGCTGTTCTGCCGCAAATGCCTTTAACAGCGAAAACCCGCCCTGCGCTACCAGTAATGACAGTAAGGCTGCGCTGACAGTCAGGATGGCAGCTTCACTCCAGAGTAAACGAAACAAGTGAATTTTCTTGGCACCCAGTGAAGCGATAATAGAGAGTTCTCTGTGCTTGCTGGCCGTTCTGGACAAAAATAAGTTAGTCAGATTCACACAGGCTATCAGTAGCAATGTAAGTGCACCTATCACCAAGAAAGTGACAAAGGCTTGATTGCCAGCGGTAATCACGTCACGCAGTGATCTTACATTGGTTTTTACCTGAAGATCATTCCAATACTCAATAGCTTGATTATGATGAGAAAAGCTACGAAGTGAGTCTTGGCTAAGTAGCTGCCTGGCCTGGTCAATGGAATATTGATCACTAAGCTCTCCGACAAACTTAAATTCGCCAAAAAAATACTGCCAATTGTCCAATTGCCAGGATGGTAAAGGAGTGTTGCCAAGAGGTAACCAAACTCCGGCATTAAATTTTGTCTCAAAAATACTGGGCTCGTTAAATGCATCCGCAACGACACCCACGATTTTATACTCGGTATCATTGATACTAATGCTTTGGTCGAGTACAGATTCTGCACCGTCATATTGGCTTTGCCAAACCTGATAACTAATCACAGCTTCTGATACTGGATTTGCTTGTGGGCCATTTGTTAACCCACGACCCAGTGCCATCTGAACATCAAACAGCTCAAAGTACTCAGACGTCGTGAATACCGTATCTATGATTGGCTTAGCCTGCATACCCGAATTCACTAGCCGGTCGAAAATCATGATACTCGAATGCTCAAAGACCTCTGAGTCAGTATATAAATCAAGTAACGACTGATAGTTTTGACTTCCCGTCATCAGGAATTCACCCGTAGTCTTTTCTAAGGTATGTTCAACAGCCACCAGTTTGCGACTGTTAGGGTATGGTAGATCGTTGACAAACATACCAAGGTACAGGCCAATCAAACACAGCAATGTGCCCAGAGTCACGGCCAGTGTAAGCACCACAGTCGAAGCAAAGTTCAATTGATACCTTAAGCTATTCCAGGCGTGGGAAAACGCAACTGAATTCATGACGCTTCCTTACCATGAAAGGCATTGGCACCTTGTGGTGCGATACCACTGATGATTTTTCCATCCAAAAGATGAAGCTTATTGGTAGCCATATCGGCGTAACGCGGATCATGCGTTACCATACAAACGGTTGTACCCGCTGCATTCAGGTCAACCAGCAGCTGCATCACAGCATCACCATTTTTTGAATCCAGGTTGCCTGTTGGCTCATCAACCAACAAAATCGAAGGGCGGTTCACCAGTGCCCGGGCAATAGCAACACGCTGCTGTTGTCCACCTGATAATTGCCAGGGTCGATGCTTGCTTCTGTGCACCATATCTACCATTTCAAGGCATTCAGTTACTCGTTCAGAGATTTCCTTACGACTGAAGTTTCTGTCACTATACCTTTTTGGTAACGCAATATTGTCGTACACAGTCAGTTCGTCAATCAAATTAAACGATTGAAAAATAAAGCCAATTTTTTCATTGCGTACTTCTGCTGCCTTACTCAGTGAAAGCTGAGATACATTCATCCCATCGATAAAGTAATCACCCGATGTGCTGGGTTCAAGAAGACCCAGAATAGACAAAAGCGTTGATTTACCGCAGCCCGAAGGACCACAAATAGAAACAAAGTCACCCGCTGCGATTTCCATACTTACACCTCGTAAGGCATGAGTTTCCATTTCTTCGGTGCTGTAAACTTTGGTGAGATTACGTAATTCAATTGTTGGTTTTGACATTGGCTATTTCCTTTTTACTGCTCAACGCAGATATAAAGTATTTTTATTCTTGTAAGATTTCATATCGGAAATGATCAGTTGATCGTTCATTGCGACTCCATCAAGTATCAGAATGTACTTGCCTGACTCTTTTCCGAACCGGATTGATGTGCTAACAGCATTGTCTGTATCCGGATTAAGTTTGAATATCTTGGCTGTTCTGTTTGGCTGTACTCCAGGTGGTCTGCGAATATACAGAGCCTCTTTGATGGTGCTGGTTGTGATACTGGCTTCAACCATCATTTCAGGGCGAGCAGCAGAAGAAAGTGCATCATCAAACCCAATTTCAACCAACACGCTGCCATCTTGAACTTCAGGGGAAATACGTCTGACAAATCCGGAGATAATTTCATTTTTGATGCGAACCTGGGCACTTTGTTCCAGCTGAACATTATCAATTTCATTTTGTGAAATTCGGATCTGTGCATTAAGCGATTTCGTACTACCTATCAGAGCAAGCTCCTGACCTGCGCTCACACTTTGCCCAAGCGAAACTGGAGAACGTAACAGCACACCTTCCATATCTGCTTTTATTACGAGACGATCAAGTTGCTCCTGAACAAAAGATAAATAACTTTGTCTTTGTTTCACCTGACTCAGCTGCATGTCCTCTTCTTCGGCATTAAATTCCACCAGTTGTATCAGTCGATTTTTCTGTGTGTTAATGTCCCTTTCCAGCTGCTGTACCTTTAAGAGCGATGACTGATAACTGAGTTTGGACACAATCCCTTTTTCTACAAGTGACTCCTCTGCTTTAAGACGCAGCAACTCACCCTCTAGCTCAGACTGTAACCGTGCCAGTTCAGCTTCTTCATCCAATTTCTTGCGCTTGTTGGTCAGAACAACCCGCCTAAACTCGCCTTGTGCTACAGTTAGTTGATTTTTTGCGACTTCAACATCTTGTAAAAGCTGCGGATTGCTAAGCGTCATGATCACCACACCGGGTGACACAGCGGCACCTGGCTTCAACTCAATTGAGTCAACAGTTGCATTCACAAAAGCGGTAACCAATTTTTGTTCAGCCGATTGCATTACCCCAAATCCACTCACACTGAGTGTCAGATCTCCCTGACTGACGGACGCTATGAGTAATTCATCTCTGTTGACAAACTCTTTGTTCTCACTCGTGAGATACCAGATAAAAACACCGGTGAATACAACAGCGACTAATAGATAAAACGAATATGCTTTTACGGTGCTTTTAGAGTCTTTGGGTTTAACTACATCCATACTTAAGAAAACTCATGTGAACTTTACCTAGATAAAGCAAGTTAAATGCCAGATTGTAAAGCATTGTTTTTATTTACTTTTACATCAAAAACTCTTGTGTAAAAACAGGCCTTTGCCAATTCCGAAAAACGCCTTTTTCACTTTCGACAATACTTATTGAGCTCTTTTTCCTGAATGTGGTAGCAAGATACAAGCTTCAGCACCTCTTTGATCCGCTCGGTTTGTCAGAGAAATCCGCCCTCCCTGAGCCTGGATAAGACGTTTTGACAACGCCAAACCAACACCTTGCCCGGTTGGTTTTGTGGTATAAAAGGGAACAAATATATTGTCAGCATTCGTTATCCCGGAGCCCGAATCACGCACTAATATTTTCGCGTAGTGGTAATCGGAACTAAATAGCAGCTCAACTTGACCTTTGCCAGCCATCGCATCTCTGGCATTTTGTATCAGATTAATGAGGACCTGCTCCAGCAAAGCACTATCTGCAAAAACAGGTACACTCTTACCTGTGACTTTTAGACTCAAATCAACAAATATTGGCTCAATGTCCCGAATTAGTTTCCCGGATATTAGATTCTCTTTATTAACCGTGATCTCTTTTTGCAGTTCACTGTACCTCTGAATAAATGTCATTAGGCTGTCGCAGCGATTAACTATAGTCTGAAGTGCCTTGCCATTTTTCTCTGACATTGTCGGCTGAAGCTTGAGGGCCTGCGCCAGAGACTGAATAGGTGTGAGTGAATTACGCACTTCATGATTCATAACTCTGAACATCTGGCTTTGAGAAGCTGCGGCTTCATTGTAAAGTGAAGCCTCAACATTTGAAAAAATAACCAAATGAAAGGTCTGCTCACCATCTCTGAATGCACCCGCCTCGACATTCCAATAGCGGGCTAAGGCAGGATCAGAGATAGACCAGCTTCCAGCGTTAAAGCTTAAATTTAACCGGGCAACATCTATATGTCTGTCCAGCTCCCAGGGGCGATTGTAGAGCTTTTTATAGGCAGGGTTTGCACTGTGGAGCTTATTATTCTCAGTGATAATGATCACAGGAGACTGTATATCTTGCATAATCTGAAAGATAATCAAGGCATTACTTTGTCTGCTCTCTTTTTCAAACAGCTGCTCTTCGCTGATACGGGTTAAACTGTCAGCTATCCTTGGAAAGACGCCCCGACTATATACCTTTTTTGCGCGGCGATTATAATCCTCCTGACGTATCGCCTCTGCATGCTCATACACCGCGTTTAAAGAAGGAAGGGTTAACTTCTTACACCACAGAAAATGCACATATAATGTAATGCCAATCACAGCCGAGAGAGTCACAAGAGCGACACTTGATATCAGGCCAAACGTCTCTGCCAGGTAGAGAATCAGTAAAAGCACGCAGCTCAAAACAATATAAGCATAAAGCGTACCGCGCTCATACGAGCTAACTCTGTGCATCGCTGGCTCCATGGTTCATCTTATCCAACCGCCGGTACATTGCACTAAGTGTCAGACCTAACGCCTCGGCGGCTTTTTTGGTATTACCATGATTGAGTTCCAATGCCCTGGCAATTAGTCGCTCTTCAGAGTCCTTCAGCGTTGGTAAGCTTTCAACATCCCATTGTGGTTCTAATTGCACAGGTACCTTAGAAACAGATTCTGGCAGGTCCTGCTCAGTAATTTCAGTACCATCAACAACCAAAGAGAAGCGCTCCATCATATGAGACAACTCACGCACGTTACCGGGCCAGTAATACGCTTTAAGTAATGCTTCTACTTTATCGCTGAACCGCATCATCGTTCGCTCATACTTTTCACAGTACAGAGACAGAAAATAATACGCCAAGGGAATAATATCAGCCTGACAGGCCCGAAGCGGCGGTATTGTCACCGTGATGGTATTTAGACGATAAAACAGATCCTGTCGAAACTCCCCTTTTTCTATCAGCTCATTGAAGTTCGCATTTGTCGCTGAAATTACTCTTGCATCTGCTGACAAGGTATCATTAGAGCCCACAGCTTCAAACTCACCGGTTTCTAAAACCCGGAGCAATTTATTCTGGTGACTAAGCGGTGTATTCGCAATTTCATCCAGAAACAAGGTGCCCCCTTTAGCAAGTTCAAACTTACCTGCCCGGGTTTGGCTCGCTCCAGTAAAAGCCCCTTTACGATGCCCAAACAGTTCACTTTCGAAAAGATCAAAGGGGATAGCGCCCATGTTCAATGTAACCAAAGGGTTGTCGGCTCGGCTGGACAGTTTGTGCACCTTAGTTGCCAGAAATGTCTTCCCAGTTCCATTCTCTCCAAGTAATAAAATGGAAGCATCACTTTTTGCAACCTTTCTCAGTAGCGCAATCGCTTTTAGCATGGTATTAGAACGCCACTCATAGCTTTCTTTGTCTGAATCAACTTGCCCCTTTTTCTTTTTGCCAACCGTAAACTGCTGTTTAACACAATTCAAAAGCTTGTCGTAGGTCCAGGGTTTCTCTAGAAAGTCACTCGCCCCCGCTTGCATGGTTTTAATCGCCAGTTCAATGTTCGCCCAACCTGTCATTGCCACAACGGGCGTTGTACTGTTGCGAACAACTGGCTGATTTAAAAAATTTAGCCCTTCATCACCTTGTGTTGTGTCCAAACTAAAGTTCATATCAAGCAATATCAAGTCAAAGACTTCCCCTTGTTCTAAGCGATGCAGTGCCTGTAGTGGACACTCTGCCTGATGGACTTGATAACCACCCTCTTCCAAGATAAATTCGGCACTGAAGCGCACATCCGGATCATCTTCAATAATTAAAATATTTCCACTCATTATTATTTTTTCCTGTATTACAGATTGTTCCTTGCTAACCCTTATTCGTTCAGAAATCACTCAGCCATGCTACTGCTAGTCAGTAGATGCATCGACAACACACGACTTCTTGAAGGCGAAGTGTAGGAAGACAAACACTTATTTTTATAAAACGCTTCAGGGGCAGGACATACCTCAGATTTAAAGTTTTGACGTCTTCCCGAATCCAGCTCAAACTGAAAATAAGTTTCAGAGTCGTCCTTATAAACAATCGTATTATTATAAACGTTCCAGCTAGATGACCTTGGGGGTAGATCCGCGACTTTCTGGTCCGGCTTTTCTTTATCATACACCCAAATACCCGATACAAATAATCTCGAGTAATACAATTTCCCAGCAGCGACTTTGGCTGTATATGCACCGTTTTGAGTAAGGCGTGTGACTTGCTTCTTTGTAATATCAAACTCATATAAGTCAGGGTTCCCATCAACAAACTGAGTGAAAATCATATGCCCTTGCTCGGAAAAAACAGGTCGTATCCCGGTTAGATGTGTGATCTCTTCTCCTAATATGAATTTATCCGTCAGGCGGTATACAGTAATCCCATTGCGGCTTTCAATTGCAATATATTTTAAGGCAGAGTCCAAAGCAAAATCAGATATCCTGTCAATTTTTTCTGGAATGCTTATTTGAGTCTCTCTGTTATCATCAAGGCTGTATAACCACACCCCAGAAACGCCAGCAATGTCTGACATATAGGCAAGGTAAGAATCATTGATAAAAGTCGGCTTATGCGAATGTGCCATTTTAGAAAAAACACGATTTCCCCAGTACACATTCTCACTATGTAAATCGACAAGCGAAAAATGTGTTTTGGCAACCTCCTCCGCGGTAAAACCGATATAACCCATACCTGTATGGACATTATTAATTGGATCAAAGCTCAATACGGAAGATTCATGAAGCAATGTCTTGCCGTCGAAAGTCAGAGTGACAATTGCGCCACCATCAGATACATAAGATAGATGTTTTCCGTCCCAAGCCACAGATTCATTGTATCTCGTTAGCTCTTTTGACCATATCTCTCGCCACTCATGTTCTGCATCCACCAGAGTGATTCTGTATGTACCGATTAAATCACTCGATAGCAGTGCAACCATACTTGCTCCAGGAAATGTCACAATCGAATAAACACCGCTCCCTCTTTCTTGCGCAGTTTGCAGTCGATGTGTTTGTCCTGAGTCTATATCGCCAATATATACATTTGATTTAATACCATTGAGGTCAGCATCAGAAAACAAAATCTGCCTGTTTTGCCAATAAGCATTCGCTGAGAAGTACGATCCTGCATTGCATGAAAAAAGCTTATCTAGTGAGTATTCACCATCCATAATTCTGGCTAAAACAATTGAACATTCTTGGTTATTGTATATACGCATAACAAGTTCTGATGCACTAATCCAAGCAGGGTTTCGAACATGGCTACCTGGTATTGATATGGACAACAGGTGTCCGTCTTTTAAATCTGAAATATCTACGCGCCACCTATTATCTGATCCATTACGCAATGCAAAAGCATAGACCCCTGTTTCATGATTTAGGGCGAAATCTAACTTGCGCTTTTCACCATTTAAAGGCTCAAGATGTCGATATGAGTATGCACTGGGGGGCATAGCAGTTCGCTCAGGAGGAAGGTTTTCGAAACTCCAAAAGACCAAGTACAAACCGGTAAACAATAAACAAACCAAAAACGCGATAAATACACTCGGCCAACTTATTTTTCTCTGTTCAAATTGAATAGGGGGTTTGTCTCCTGGTGTCTTGGGCTTTTGTCCGTACATTACTTTTGCCGTAAAGGTATACCCTTTTTTCGGTGTATTTTTAATTGCATTAGAAGCCAGCCCAGCTTCTCTCAACTTTTTCCTCAAAAGTGAAATCACGCGAGTCAGTGCGCTGTCGATAACATCCGGGCTACGCCAATGCGCAAAGAACTCTTCATAAGTGATCAACTCATCTGGTGATGCCACCAGTTGTTTGAGAACAGTTGACTCTAGATTGTCTAAAGAGATGAACTGTTGTCTGTCTTTCAGAGATGATAATCGAGCATGTTTGATAGAATAGAGCACCACCCCATCAATCAGCACCTCATCCTCGAAGTGCGATATATCCCTATATATCATATACTTACACCTATAATAATTTTTATAATAATTTTATAATCGTCATATAAGGCATTACGCAATCAAACTTAGTATCTTCTCAGGCAACAAGTGTCATGGAAGCACTGAGAAAATGAAAATAATAATAATCAGGTCCTAAGCAACACGATTAAAAGCCGTGTTTTTGTACAAAAAGGAGTGACCTAACTATAAAAACATTTTCAGAGTCTAGCGAACAGACTGTAGAGACGACTGCTGTAATGTGAGTGAGATACGACTATCTCCAAAGCATAAGGCTGAGTTCTGTTATTCATTGGGCTATTAAAATATACATATTTTATGCCCAACGATTACACAACACTCTCTGCAATTTAAATGCGATTTTTATGGATATCCCACTACATTCTCTTATAAACGTATACGCTGAGGTTGAATTTATGGAACACCTTGATCTTGAAAATCTATACGAAATTGTTGAAGACATATTTCTAAAAGCTTATGCCGAAGGCAAAGAAGCAGGCGCTAATGGCATTCATATTAACCCGCAAGCCGTGCTAAAAACTTTTTTAACATGTGAAGATGAGCTATTGGAAAAGATAAAAAATATAAACAACCCTACAACCCCGGATCTTCACTGAACTAAGTGATATACCTCAACATATTTGATGGGGTATATCCATTTTCGCTTCAACTTTTCATAACTTACACAGCGACACAGGAATTGCTGGGCACTTAAACGTTCCTTGTACCGATTAAGTGCACAAACAAAAACCAGCTCACTCGCAGTCGTGCTAAAAGATTTACTCTCAGAGACGCTCCTTCTCCTCAACTGAAAATATTTGGCCGCAACACAGCTCAATTGTCAACAAATTCGTAACAATGAAAACATATGTTAATTTTCAACCAGCTCACACAAAACAAATAAGCCATTGTTATATATTAATAAAATTTAAAGCCACATGTTAGACAAACAAAATGAATACGTATGCATGAAATATTTCATTAAGAAATTTAACTTTGCTAGCGACTTATTGTTTAATAAATCTAACCAATCTTACACTATCTCTAACTTGCAGCTGGCTAACACATGCCTCCTTGAAAGTGAACAGTTTCGCGATCAACATTCACAGCTAAATCATTTTCATATAAAATGATTGAAGGTACGTTTTATATTCAGAAAAGGTGGAATTTTGAACAATCTAACTCTAGAACAAGAGTTAATAAATAAGCTAAATGCGACACAATCGGAGCACTTTTTGTCAGAGCAGCCTTATGAATATAAGTCTATATTTTTAAATAGTATTGTACCCGATAGCACTAACCCGCGCTTTTTCCCTGCAATCGTCATTTCGGATCTTCATGCGTCGCAGCTGATATCTAAAAATATTACAAAGCAACAGCTTGTCAATTTATATGAAGCAAACAACAAAGTGCTTATAGGCAAGTCTTGCATTGTGAATTGCTATCAATATGGTTCGAAGGAATGGCACAAGGCAAACAAGAGCATAGAGTCAATATTGGAATTAGGGGAAAACGCCGTGATGTCGGAAATCATTCAGGCGCCAACCATTTTTCCACTTGAAGACGGCACCTACCAGCTTTTGACAGGTCACAGGCGCTTTTTCGCTTTGATCTACGCAAAGGGTGTCGATAGTGCAGCGCATTTCAAGGTTTACTTATCTAAACCTGTTCTCCCGAAAACTCAACAATTTCAGGAAAATGCCAGTCGTGAAGATCTACCTCAGTATGGCAAACTGCAGGCATTTCAGGATGCTATGCATGAAATCCAGATTTTGAACACATCGAGAAAGCGATTAGGCAAAAAAGCGCTCACCATTAAAGAAATGCGCAATATTCTGGGTATTTCTGCGGGGGCATTTGACAATTATAACGTACTTGTCCGCTACCCAGCAGTATCTCAGGCATACAGTGACGGATGTACCCTTTCTTTAAGGCAAGTTAAGAATGTCGTGTTACAAATCGAGTCGCAGTATAAGGAAGAGCTTCAGGTTAAGCAGCTAAATGCTGTACACAAACAAGACATCAATCAGCGGATCAGTGACAAGCTGAATAACAGAAACACCCCAGTCAAGAAGCCAGTCAAACCGCACTATAATTACAAACTGGCGACCTTTAACTCACCACACATATTCAAAAAATTTCTGTCAATGAATGTAATGGAAAGCGACTTAGATATTGACTGGGAAGAGATTGATTGGGAAAACACGGAAGCTGTCAATGCCGTTCTAAAATCCATCATTGAACAGCTAAACAAGGAAAGTCAGTAAGCAGGTATATCACCAAGTCGCTGTGTGACTTTCCGGTTTGGAGATAAGCACAGCGGACCGTGTGTAATTACACGGCCGCACTCAATTTAGTTTAGGCAACGCGTTGACATAGCTCGTATAAATCAGAGTGCAGCGCGCCTGCCGTCACCAATCGACCAGCCCCTGGTCCCTGGATCACCAAGGGGCTGTCAGAATACCACTTAGAATGTACCATGATTATATTATCACCAGGACGTACTGTACTAAAAGGATGGCCTGCGTCTACAAACTGAGGACCAACCTGCGCTTTACAATGTCCATTTCCATCCAGCTCTAAAGATGCACCAAAACATAAAACCTGATTATTCCTCTGCGCCTGTATTAGTAAATGGTCCATATGGCTATTCAGCACCTGAAGGTTGTCAATGAAATCGTGCCACGGCATACTTAACAAACACTCAGGCAATAAGGGTGTCAAAGCTACATCATTCAGTTCCAGTGGTAAACCAAGCTCTCTCGCAAGGATCAACAGTTTGCGCTGGACATCCAGACCTGACAAGTCATCTCTCGGGTCGGGCTCTGTGATCCCCTGCTCTTTCGCCTCAAAAAGCAAATCTGAAAAGGGTTTTGAGCCATCAAAATGGCCACAAAGCCATGACAGCGTACCCGATAAAACACCATTCAATGCCATTATTTCATCACCAGAATTCACTAAGTTATTAATCGCATATTGAATGGGCAAACCAGCACCAACCGTCGCATTGCAATGCCACCATAATTCCCTCTCTTTGGCGGTTTCCTTCACTTCATTATAGAAATCGAGTTTTCCGGCACCCGTGTTTTTGTTTGCAGAAATGATATGGCTCCCTGCATTTAGCCATTGCACGTACTGCGCAGAAAAATCATGACTATCGGTGATATCAATCAAAACACATTCATCAAACCCCGAATTTGTCAGTTTTCGCCTGAAAGTATGTGCACATTGACTATCTGTGTCATTCACAAGTTCTTCAATGACACATTTAGGGTCGATACCTGAAAATGAGTAGTAAACACCTCTGGAGTTCATTGCGCCAATGAGAGATACTTCAGCAAACTTAGATAGTTTCTTAATTTGGGCGGGGAATTGCGCTAAAAAAACCTCTCCCACATTGCCTACTCCAGCAACGACCACACCTATTTTTTTCTTATACATAGTAAACCTATACGGGAAACAGCCCTTCATCACCTTTAATCAGTTGACAGGAAAATCCACGCTACGAGTTGATTTTAAATTACTTAGTTCAATCAAACTGAGCCTATGTTTGACCGTGTTATTTGGGGCTCCCGGCATGTCCTTGTGCATCACGGCTTGATTTTTTAAACAACAAGCCATATCGATTTAAATGCTGCTCTTCAATTTTGTAGATTGGTTTAGACATATCATCTTTCGTACTTTCCAGTGATGTCAGCGTCCCCACTAACTCGAAACCAGCTTGCTCTATGTATTCAATGGCAAGGCGTTTTGGCAGCCTTTGCAGAATATATGTTGATGACAAGGTGTCTTGTTCAAATGTATGGTAGTCAACAACTCCGAGTAATCCGCCTGGCTTTAAACTGCTGTGGAATTTTTTCAACACGCGAGGCACATCAGTTTTACCGTACAGTTCAGCAAAAGCGGAGTACTCACCAAGAAACATATTGTGAAATACATTGATCATTACAATACGGTCTAATGGTACTTTGCCCATTTCCAAATCATTAAGGTAACCATAAACGGGAGAGACATTAAGTAGACGGTCGTAGTTACCAAACCGGCTGGCATATTCGTCTTCGGTATTATTAGAAGACATATTGTCGTTATGTGATATGACTGTGCCTTTTTCACCAACCACCCAAGACAAAGCCTCTGTTGTATAGCCACCCGATGACATGATATCCATCACAGCCATACCAGGCTCAACTTTAAAAAAGCTCAACACCTCTGCTGTTTTTGCGCCATGATCTCTGATTTTATCCTTTTCAGGACGTTCAGTGTGTGCCAGTGCAGAGGCGATAGCAGGGCTTATCTCAACGGAGGCGGTCCACCCCAGCGATGAAAATAACAATAAGGCTATCCCCATATTTAACTTGCTAATCCACATATTCTCTCCAATATTTTCCATATCATTACGTTTTACACCGCAAAACCGGCAAAAATTTACTAGGTGCTCAAGTGCAACAAGGCCCACGGTTTCAGTATCTCAACCCTGTGTGCCATTGACCTAAGTCCGTGTCACACAAGCCTGGAATTAAAAATTCGGTATTCCTGACTAGTCAAACTCCAACATCAGCAGGTTTTGCCACAGCGTTGAGGACTTCGCAATTTGTAACTGTTCATCTAATATAGAGTGCAAATGTTCCTCTTCCGTTAACGGGTTTGCTAATACCACTCTGAAAACGGCCACAGAGCCCTGCTCACCTTCATGCTTCTGTATTCTTGTGCGTGACACAAATGAACGGCCATTCTCCCTTTGTGTTCGTTGAACAAAGTGAACCAAATCGTCCAACCTGCTCTCAATGGCGGCTCGTTTATCGACACACAAGGTACTATCAGCCAATAACCTTTGAATCGATTGCGGGATCACTCGATAAGTCAGAATGCAAAGCGTAGGCTGGGTAACCACTTCAAAATCCGCTCTATCACCAATCATTCTTGAGAACCGTTTAGCCATTTCAATGCTGTTATCTACTAGCCATGCAATGCCCCTGGAACCCATTAACTGGAAAATGCTATAGACTTGCAAGGCCATATTCGCTCGCGACCCTTCAACCGTTGTTGCACCTATATCACGAGAACCATCGCGCAATATGTATCTGGCATTTTGTCGTATCACATTGCTAGACATTTCATTTTTGAACAATACGACCCCCACTCCCATAGGCACATACATTTGCTTGTGGGCATCGATGGTCACTGAATCTGCTCGTTCAATGCCATTGAACAAATGACGGTGCTGCTTCGAGAACAAAGTAGCTCCGCCCCAGGCTGCATCAACGTGAAAATGACAACCAATTTCTGAAGCCACCTCTGCCAACTCATCCAGTGGGTCTACCATGCCATTTTCTGTAAAACCAGCAATCCCGATAATAGCCAGTGTTTTCTCTCCGGCACGCATTCGCTCCGTAGCAATCTTAAACACGGTATCAGGGTCTGTGCGTCCACAAGGCCCCGTTGCTTTAAGCAAGTTCTGACGACCAACCCCTAGAATATCGGCGGCCTTTTTCAGAGAATAGTGGCCACATCGAGAGCTGATCACATTCAAACCGGAAATGTTTGCGCGCTGCAAAGCGGCCGGTAGGCCAATATCCCTGATAGCACTTGAGCATGCGCCCAGTAGCTGGTTTCTGGCAACCCAAAGTGCCGTGAGATTGCCCAGTGTTCCGCCCGAACAAAAGCTCCCTAACGAAAGCTTAGGATCGTGTAAGGTTTGTTTGTAAAAGCAATCCTCCTGCTGGTACACCAATTTGTGGATCATGCCAAGCACCTGACGCTCCAGGGAAGTAAATCCTCTGGATGTCTCAACTTTAACAACATTTTGGTTAAGTAATGCATTCAACTTGGCAAGGCTAAGACTAAACCGAGGCAAAGCTGACGTCATATGCCCTATAAATAAAGGAGAAGAAGTATTGACACTATTGGCAACCAACTTACTCACTATTTCATCTGCATGCTCTGTGCTATTTCTTGGCATCACTGGAATATCAAAATCCAAGTGTTCCAGCTCGATCTCAGACATTGTTTTGTCTGCTCGAATTTGCGTATTCAAAAATGCATTCAAGTCTCCCTGCAATGCCTTTTCAAGTCCATACAGGGCATAGCTCGTTTCCCCCATTTGGTCATGAAACAAGCGGATCACCTCTTCCCTTATATCAGTAGGCTCAGTATAGGATTCTTGGTATTTTTTTATTGCTGAGTCCTGCTCAGTGCTTGAGTAAGACAACTCCGCTAACGAGTCCATCATTAGAAACTCCAATCTTTTTAGACTAGGCATGCGCCAGGTTTGTAGCTTGTATCCGCACACTCTTTTGGCACAAATACCCCTTTGACTTTGCCCATTTCCATCTCGACAACTTTGTCGGCGCAGTCAAAATATCTATCGTCATGGGAAATAACGATGACAATTTTATTCTTAGCTTTTAAATCCGGTAGGATCCTCCGATAGAAAATATCTTTGAACCTGGGGTCCTGATCAGCTGCCCACTCATCAAACAAACATACACGGCGGTTTTCGAGCAGCAGGGTCAACAATGCCACCCTGCGACGCTGACCATCTGATAGCTTGATGTTGCTGAGTTTACCCCCCTCTACCTCAACACAATGCTCTAACTCAAGATATGTCAGATACCGTTCGATATCTTCAGATGTGACATTGTCTTCATCGATTCCATACAGGTTTTGAAACAGGTGATAATCCGAGTAGATTGCTGAAATATGCTCCCGAGCGTTCTGTACGCCATACTCTTTCACACACAAGTTGTCGAAAGTGACCATGCCCTCACCTGCCAGATAGTGCAACGTGATACATTTTGATAGCGTCGACTTACCGGACCCGTTTCCACCGACAATCATAGTTATCTCGCCTTTTTTGAAAGTCAGGTTAATATCTTGCAGAGCAAACTCAGTGTTCGAGTTTGAATACTGATAGTTCAGACCTTTGATACCTATCTCATCTAATGGCGTAAATTGAACAGTATCCGAAGTCACTTTTTCTTCGTTCAACAAGCTGTAGAACTCTTGCAAACGGTTCAAAGAGACTTTTCCTTTATTGATGTTATTAACCATGCCCAGCAAGACACTTAGTGGGCCCGTCACATACATCAGCGTTATTATCACAGCAAAAATATTGGTCTGAGTCAGGTTAACCAGATTAGGTAAGAAGAAGGTAATAAACCCAATTGCCACAAACGAGTATAGGGTCATAAACTCCTGAACAAATATAATCAGTGTATTCGCCATAACCTCCTGTCTGCGGATCTGAAACTCTGGCTTTTCAAGCTCCTGGGAGAAGAAAGCTGACTTTTTTGCTGCATTAAGCTTCAACTCTTTGGCACCAAATACCAGTCCTCTTAACCCCTCTTGAACTGTGTCATGTTGAATACGCGACTTTTCAAACATTTTACTGACAAACAACATCGGGATATAAAAACACACTCCCCCCAACGCCAGGAACACACTCACCATATAAAATGCATACTGATCAATACTGAACAAATACAAAAAAGTGCCCAGTATGGTAAACAAGCTAATCCAGATCTGTGGCAGGCTGACTGCGGCCATCGTTATGTTTTGCACATCCAGAGTTAACAGGTTGATAATTCTGGCCTGACCAATGCGTTCAAGTTCAACAATTGACAAACGCTGCACCCGTTCATATAAGCTGATACGGCACTGAGTCGCTGCGCTCTCGGTAATGACCAAAGTCATGGCACGAGACAGAACCTTAATAACGATAACGACTACGATAAAGGAGAAAAAGAACAGCACCAGCTTAGGATTATTTGTTGCAAAAAAACCGTCCTTGTTGCTAAGAAAGTTCAATTCGTTCAAGGTTTCAATTGACGCGGCATACATCAGCAGCGGAAGAATACCCGCGTATAAAAGCCCTGAGACAATGCCAATCAAAACTGACCAGAAGAATTTGTTTGGTGCGACCTTCCAGAATAAATCGCCAAAACTACGAAGCTCCATTATCTCTCTTCCTCGCTACTTTCTTGAGCTGATGTAAAACCTACGTCCTTAACTAGTCCAACGGGAGATTCCGATGTAGATATCATGTCGTCGTAATGTGGACTAAGTACATTACCTGACTGGCCGGTGATATTGCTGAAGTGCATCTCAATTGATTCTGTCAAATTAACAACGTGTCGGTAACTTGCGCCATAAAAAGAGCGGTAATTCCCTCTGTCGGTGATTACCGGAGTTGATACATCAATACTGTCCCAGCTCCCATTGTGCTCTGCGTAACGGTTAAAAAGTATGGGAAGTAACTTAAGCCACAGAGAGTTTCTATCGACAACTTCACCATAAGGAATTTGATCATAAGTTGCTTTGTGTAGTTCAGACCAGTTGACACTTTTAAACAACCCTGACTGACTCGCTACGGTCGCTTTTGCAGAAAGAAATGCCACGTTGACCATATTTTGACAGGATTCGCGTTCGTCTGTGTAACCGTAGTCACACCATTGCTCATCTGACTTTGACAGAATATTTGTCAACATCTCAATATTAGGTTGCTCAACAAGTCCTGATAAAAGTGACCTTTTAGGCATACCGAAGCGATCAAGAAAGTCGTCTTCAACAACAAGGCGGTTTAAGTGCTCTATCCAGCTCAGCCATAATGCTGCAACCTGACCATGTTCGGACACGTTTCCATCAAACTTAGTCAGCTCGGGATGTTGATCCAGTAAAGGTTTTGCGAGCATAGCCAGCATCTGGTCTTTTAAGTTGAACCAAGCAGGGCTGAAGGTATCGGTTTGCATCTGCTCAAAGTATTGTGAGTTTATCGGCTGTCCACTGGCAATTCTCTGCTGCAACAGGTGTTGAATTCTTTTCGCTCGGTGATCGGCCACCCAATCAGAGGAAATATAATGGGTATAGTTGCCAGGCAAGAAATTATGATTTGCTGCCACTAAGATACCTGAGGGAGGGTTTTTTATTTTGGGTACTTCTGAATATGGCAACCATGATGACCACAGATGTGCGGAATTCGTACCTGACTGAGGAATAGCGCCACTCCCCTGCTTTCGTATCGGGTATCGTCCCGGTGCAATTAGCCCAATATCACCGTGAGTATCCGCATATGTCATCGCCAATATTGGAGCAATCAAGCCGCTCAGTGCCTGTTCAAATTCCTCCCAGTTACGGGCTTTATTCAATCGTACAAAGCTATTAAATGAGGCGCCGTTCTCCATTGCCCCCGTCCATTGCAGGCTGTAACTAAACTGGTCAAGCTGTTGGCCCAGATCACTGATGACAGGCCCAAAGATAGTGCTGCGAACAGCAAGCATTTCGCTTTTTCTGCCACTTTGCAGAAAACTACGTTTTACCCTGATTTCTTCATTGCGTACGGACATTTCCTGATAAACACCATCGAGTTTGTACTGATTACTGTTTACTGGATTGATATCGAGTAGCATGACATCCTGAGTATCAGCCATCATGTTCGTTATACCCCAGGCAATATGCCGGTTATGACCGATAACAACAAAAGGTAACCCGGGCATAGTGGCACCTGACACCTGAAGTGTTCCTCCTTCCATATTGGCGAGGTACCACATCGAAGGAATGGTGTTCCCTAAATGAGGATCATTGGCGAGTAAAGGGGCACCTGATTGTGTGTACTTGCCTGAAACCACCCAGCTATTGCTACCAACTGCTGTCTTTACGGCAAGTAATTTACGCAGCTGGGAATCTAACTCAAACAATGAATGCTCGTTGTCAGCAAACTGACCAGGCTGTTCGAGCGCTTCTTTCAGGCGGTGGTAGTTAGTACCAGCCAGTTCAAGCGCTTTATCTTTACCCAAAAGCTGGATCAGCTGTGTTTTTTGCATTTCATTACTGAAGTTACCTGCCAGATGCCAGGTTAACCATTGCATGGTAGAAAGGGAGTCAAGCGCAGTCCAAGGCTCAGGCTCATACCCTGCAATATAATACTCAAGTGGCAATATTGGCATGTCAGCAATACCCGCATTTACGCCTTTGACATATTTATCCAAGATTGCTCTATTTTGTTGATTCAGCCCTGCCAACATGCGCTTAGCATTTTCTCTCAGCCCGATAGTTCTGGCCAGGCGATCAGCCCCCAGAAACTTATCACCTAATATTTCACTCAGAGTGCCATTAGCCAGCCTTCTGTTCATTTCCATTTGCCATGCTCTGTCTCTTGCATGCAGGAATCCAAGCGCATAATAGCTATCTAGTTCGCTATTCGCTTTAATTTTGACGATGGCCCTCGGCCCGCGAAGCACATTTACCTGTGCGTCTAACTCAGCGGACCTGAGGGGTCCTGAAAACGGTAGATATTGCTGAGACAAAAAAAAGTACGCACAGCAACCTACAACGCTCAGTGGCAACACCAACAAAAAAAGTAGCCTGGAAATCAGTGGGAACTTCTCAAATAACAACTTCATATTTATACCACCACCTGACAATCAGGCTTTGTGTTTGAATAAGGGGTAAGGGCACGCACATCCTGGTCAATTTGCTTTGCAATAAGTACCTCTCGGCCTTCTTCCAGAATCCCATCGTGGAAGCAATCCAGTTTTGTCAACTTTACCTGACTACCGCAAGTGCGCTTCAGTGCATCCAGTTTTAATTGATTTGCGTGGTCGTGCAGAGCTAAAAAGTAACGTATCTGGCAGTCATCCAGTAACGTATCAAATGCCACACTGGACAATACAAAATCAATTTCGAATATCATCGCATTCAGAAACATGTCAGCAGGCATACCTCTTAGGGCTGACTGGTAACCAGGCTGGCTGTAAATATAGTCAACCAGCTCTGACATCAGGTCAGAACGTGCCATGGAAGTCCTTTTAGATAACCATTGCTCAGGCAGATAAATCCCAATGTTTTCTAGCAAGGTACGGATCACCAGGCGCTCATCCGTTTGCGCTGTTTTTGATATTTCCGAGTCCAGCAAACACAGGTAAGACACAGGCCGACCTAATTCCTTTAAACGATGCGCGACTAAATAAGCAATCAACCCACCCGACGAGTAGCCCCCCAACATAATCCGTCCGCTGGGATCGTTTGTAATAATTAGTTCAGCATAAAAATTCGCAAGCTTCTCTAAGCGTTGATATGAAAAGCCTATATTCTCAATATAAGGTGGATTAATACCAACAACCCTTGTGTCATTACAATGCTGCGCCATTGCAGAGTAATAATCCGCCCTTCCCAGCCCGGGGTGAATCATATATAGCGTGTTTTCACCCTTGAATGAATTGAGGTGCACTAATAAATCGTTCCCTTTTTCCGATGTCTGCGTTAGCACACTCGCCAGGCTTCGCACTGATTGATGCTCAATTAATTGACGAATAGACACTTCAACTCCGGCATTTCGAAAAGCCTCTGCTATGGGGATAAGCAACAGAGAGTTGCCGCCCAGGCTAAAAAAGTCATCTTTTGCTCCCAACTCCTGCCAATTCAAATTTAGTTCCTTAGCCCATATCTGAGCGACCAGCTTTTCTGCTGAGCCTTGGAGAGGTTGATACTCGACTCTCAACTGTGGAGCCGGCAGGGCGTGACGAAGAATTTTTCCATTGCTACTTAATGGCAACGCATCCATCAGTAGAATATGACTAGGTAGCATATGTGCAGGCAGAGCATCTGCAAGTCGCTGGCGCAATTGATCGTGCAGGTCTTCAGCAGCTTGTTGCTCATCGACCCCGCAGTAAACCCAGATCTGTTGACCGTGCTCGTCGGCAACGAGTGCCACACTTGTATGCACGGCAGGATGCTCAAGACAGTGAGATTCAATCTCTCCAAGCTCGATACGCACACCACGTATTTTGACCTGATTATCTGCGCGCCCCAGAAAAGCCAAACTGCCATCAGGCAACCACTTTGCCAAGTCGCCCGTACGATACTCCCGCCCCGATGGCTGCTCAGAGCTGATAGTGAACTTTTCTGCAGTCAACTGAGGTTGATTGAGGTACCCTCTTGCAACAGAGCCACCACCTATAACAATTTCACCCACAGCCCCGATCGGTACGTGTCGACCATACCCATCAACCAGACGAACACTGTCATATTTGAATGGCTTGCCAATACAATGTTCAGCGCGCCCGAACTCATTACTGCTTGCACTTCTGTAAGTACAGATAATAGTGCCTTCTGTGGGCCCGTAAAGTTCAAACACTGACGCGGATGGGAACGCTTCGTTTAAACGTTTGACTAAATCTCTGGGAACCGCATCCCCGCCAACAAACAGACTTTTTATTTGCTGATATAGTCTTGGGTCTTGTTGCCGCAATTCGATAACTCTGCTCAACCACATTTCCATAATCGCAGGCACTGCGTGAAAGTGTGTGACACCTCGGGTCTGTTCGATCAACTGGTCATAGGCTTCAAGAGAGAAACCACTCAATAACCGAGTCGTCCCCCCTCGAAGCACAGGAAGCAGCAATTCGACTAGCGAAATATCAAATGCATATGAAGCGATGTTAGCAAATATATCGTGCGGTTCGAATTCGAATGTGGTCGCCACAGAGGTGAGTTTCAGACTGATATGGCGATGCTCAACCATCACCCCTTTGGGTCTGCCTGTCGAGCCAGATGTATACATAACATAAGCAAGGTCACTCGGCTTTAACGAGACTGCCGGTAAATTGGTATCACTATTATTCTGGCTTGCCACTATATTGATATCAAGCCATTTGATGTGAGCGCCTAGCCATTGTGGCTGAATCTGGTCACCAACAATGCAAGTAATTCTTGCATCTTCAATCATATATGCAAGTCGCTCTTGAGGGTACTCAGGATCCAGAGGTACATAAGCACCACCTGATTTCAAGATGGCGATGATCCCAACTAGTAAATTGCAACTTCTGGGAAGCGAGAGTCCGATCAGCGTATCAGGCTGAATGTGAGTTTCTCGTAGCAGCCGGTTTGCCAGTTGATTCGAGTACGTATCCAACTGCGCATAAGTCAGTTGCTCACCTGCACAATCGATAGCAATTAGATCTGGTGTTGCTGCGGCCTGGCGCACAAACAATTCCACTAAGGTGCACTCTGAAGGGAAAGGCTCTAATGCGGTTAATTGCGTCTCAATATGACGCGCTTCAGGCTCAGAGATCAGCGAATAACTGTACAAAGGTTGCAATGGTGAAGCCACGATAGAGTTCAGCAAAGTACGGAAGTTGGCCGCCATTCGCTCGATTGAGTCAGACTCGAACAGATGCCCGTTATACTCAAACTCTAACATCATACTACCATCAGAACGCGTATTCACAGATAGAGCCAAGTCGAATTTCACCGGCAGGTCTGACAGGTCACGTGTCTTTAAATGACACCCAGATAGCTCGGGAAGCTCGTCGCTGTAATTATCTAAGCTAAACATCACTTGAAATATTGGCGAGTAGCTTAAACTTCTGATCGGCTGCTGCATGTCCAGCAGACTTTCAAAAGGCATATCCTGGTGGCTTTGAGCCCCTAAGTTGACGTCTTTTACATGCCTGAGATACCGTTCAAACGATAGCTCCATATCCAATTTGGTTCGCAGCACAACCGTGTTAGCAAAATATCCAACTACATTCGCAAGACCGGGGTGAGTCCGATTGGCCACAGGTGTCCCTATGACGATATCTTGTTCATTGGCATATCTGGCCAGTAACAGGCTAAAGGCCGCATGCATCACCATAAATACGGTGACATTATTAACCTGTGCAAGCTTACTGATATCTTCCGTTACGCCAGGCTCCAGTAACACCTGACAACGTCCCCCTGTAAACTGCTGCACTGCTGGCCGAGCTTTGTCCAGTGGAAGGTTATGTAACGGTGGTGCACCAAAAAGTGCATCAGACCAATATTTTTCTGCATCAAAACGGCTGGGGGCGTTGCTATCATGGCGCTGCCAGCAGGCATAATCCTGATAGCTCAGTGCCAGTGGTGGTAACTGAGTCGCCTCCCCCTTAACCACACCATTGTACAATGTGACAAACTCGTTCGCGAGTATCGACACAGACCAACCATCACAAGCGATATGATGCAATACGAATAACAGCAGCCCCTGATCGGGCCTGATTAAAATATGGTGTACTCGTATCATTAGATCTGCCGTCAAATCGAATGGCTGTGAGACCAATTCTTTTATCAATGCCTGCTCTGCAACCGGGCTTTCACACTGCATCAGGCTTTCCTCTTTCAGCTCCAGCTTCACTTCCCTGAGAACCCTCTGATACCCTCCTGACTCATTCTGACCATAAACCGTTCGTAAAGATTGATGTCTATCCACCAAGCGTTGAATACTCAGTTCAACTGCTTCTGTATCCAGCGTCCCCTGATATTCAAATAATAAGGGGATATGATAATGGACACTCCCCTCTTCCAGCTGGTCGATGAACCAAAGCCGTTCCTGCGAAAATGACATTGGCACTTGCGCGCGCTCTGAGCGCAGGCAAGGGTTCAGTGAATCTTGGCGATTGTCCATCAAGAATGAAATAATCGCCTCCTTGTTTTGACCTACATAGGTCTTTATGTCCTGAGTCATAGCACCTTTCGGTGCACGTGACTTTAGCTTGTCGTCATCCAGATAGAAGTGAATCCCCTGATCCGCAAACTGTTTTAATTTGTCTTTTATTGCCATTACCATTCGAACTCTTCTACTTCTTCTTGTTCTAATGACCCAACGGTCTCGCGCTCCGCGAAGCTAGTCTGAACCCGGCGTTCATCAATTGCTTGAGCGATTTGCCTGACGGTCAGCAAATCAAAAACATCCCTTACTGTCAGTACAATACCCAGCTCCTGCTCTATTTGGTGCAGTAGCCGAACGATAACCAGAGAGTGCCCGCCTAGCTCGAAAAAGCTTGCCGTTACACTTAGCTTTTCCGGAGCCAGATTAAGCAGCTCGGCACAGATCTGGACCAAATGCGACTCAGTTTTTGAAATTGCAGGAGTATAGTGCTCTGTAACATCTATTTTTATTTCCGGCAGAGCCCGTTTATCTACTTTTCCATTCGCTGTCATTGGCCAGTGACTTACCGACATAAAATAGTCGGGGATCAGGTGCACAGGTAATTTTGTTTGAAGGTCAGACCGGATCTGCTGCGTATCCGGGGCACTGCCCTTAAACTGAACATAACATATCAGTCTGGCCTCATGATGTTGATCCCTGTGCACAACTACAATGCTTGCACTGACATACTCCAGAGTATTGACCGCAGACTCAACCTCTGCCGGCTCAATACGATACCCGCGAATTTTTATCTGTTCGTCTTTTCGGCCAATATATTCAAGCTCCCCTGACTTGTGCCAACACACTAAGTCTCCGCTCCGATAAACACGTTCACCTGGCGCAAACGGGTTTGGCAGAAATTGTTGGTCTGTTAATTCGGGCTGATTAATATAACCACGGCCCACTCCCTGACCACCAATAAAGAGTTCACCAACACACCCATAAGGCATTAGCTGCATCTGCTCATTGAGCACATAACAGGCCACGTTAGCAATTGGCTGTCCCAAAGAGGGGGCATCGCCTGCAATTTTAGCAATGGTTGTGTCTACAGTACATTCCGTCGGTCCGTAGGCGTTATACGCTGCATACTTAGTTCGTTCGTATCGACAACTCAAACGTCGCCACAACGCCGTCGATATTGGTTCACCACCTATGATCAGGTGAGGCAACTCATCTTCAGAAACGTCTTGTAGCCAGTGCTCTAATAGAGAAGGGGTACAATCAAGTATAGCAATTTCACATAGCTCTACAACTTTCAATAATTTACTTGCAGAACGCTTAGTATCTTCGTCAATCAAAACCAAGGGGCGACCAACAAAAACCTGACAAATACTTTGCAATGAAGCATCGAACGACAACGAAGCTATACCGCCCCATGCCCCCCTTACAGAAGAGAACATGCTTGCTAAATAAGTACAAAGGTTCAGCAGCTGTTGATGCTCTATCATCACGCCTTTAGGCTGCCCCGTAGAGCCTGAGGTATAAATCACATACGCCAGCTGGTGTGGTTGTATTGGCACTGTAACTGCTGCATCAGACACACTGCTGTCCTGTACCACCTTCTGCACTGTAACCCGGGTGATATCCAATTCACCCAGCGCATCCTGTCCCGCATCGTCTGATACTATGCAGCATGCCTCACTGTCTTGCACCATATACTGCAACCGCTCTGCCGGGTATCCCGGGTCCAGTGGCACATAGCCGCCCCCCGCTTTCAGGATCCCCAGCAGTCCGACTATCATGTCAACACCGCGACGACAGCACAGCCCTACCCGCGACTCCGCACCCACCCCCTGCTCCGCTCGCAGATAGCGTGCCAAGCGGTTTGACCGGGTATCCAGTGCCTCATAACTCAGTTGCTCACCACCACAAATCACCGCCACGGCCTCTGGCGTCTGCGCCACTTGCGCCGCAAACTGACTCACTACACTGTGCGCCGCGACAGGCCGCTCGTCTGAGCGACTCAGTGTGTCCAGCTGATATGCCGATTCCTCAATGGACAGCATCTCCAGTGCGCCCATATCCTGCTGCGCATCTGCCGACATCTCCGTCAGCACTTGCATAAAATGCCTGAGCAGCTGTGCCGCGGTTACTTCGCTGTAACGCGCCGCCTGATATTCCAGTTTCACTTCCAGCTGCTCAGCCTGTGCGACCAGCAGCGAAATCCCGTAGTCTGTGCCTTCGTAATCCTCTATTTCCGCAACCGTTAAAGCCGCCGACGCCGCGCGCTCACCCAGTGTCTGATCAACCGGATAGTTTTCAAACACCAACAGACTGTCGAACAGCACCTGTCCTGACAGACCTGCCGCTTTTTGGATCTCCGACAGAGCAATATGGCTATATTCCTCACGCTCTGCCTGAGTGTCATGGAGCTGCTGCAGCCAGCTGCTTATCGCACCGGCTTGCGGGACCGACATACAGACAGGCACCGTGTTAATAAACAGCCCCACCATGTGCTCCACCCCGGGCAGCTGTGCTGGCCGGCCTGACACTGTGGTACCAAACACCACATTGGCCTGATTTCCATAGCGCGACAGGACATAGCCCCAGGCAGCCTGTAACAACACATTCATGGTTGTCTGGCAACGCTGAGCCAGCGCACTCAGCTGCCGGGTCTGCGCCGAGCTCAGTGACGCTTCACAAAGTGCACTGGCCATGCCCTGTGCATCTGAATAGTCGGCGGTGA
>NZ_JAMXSF010000022.1 GCF_024124545.1 Pseudoalteromonas sp. XMcav2-N | reverse complement strand
TACTTAATTTTGATTTTTCTTTCGAAGCATTCAAAGCTAAGTTTTATTTGACTCCCAACTCGTTGGCTCGTTGCTTTTCAGCGTTGTGCCCCGTGTCGGTGGATGCGCATTATAGGGAAATCGAAACTCAGCGCAACCCCTTTTTTGAAGAAAAGTGAGAAAAACGGTGCGTTCGGACAAAATACAACCAAACCCCCTATTTTTAGACGTTTATTGTACAAAAAGAGCGCCTAATCGCGCTCAATTTTCAATATCCAACCTGCTTTATCCTGATATCCAGCTTCTAACTCCAATTCGCTGCGCATCAATGGGTGATCATGCAGCCAATCATCGGGTAATGTCAGAGTCAATGTCTCAGGTTCAGTTGCTGTAATGTAAAGGTCGGGCAAAACATCATCTTGGCGGCGCATGGATAGGATTACCGCAATCCGGAGTATCCTGACAAGTAACTCTATAAACCCTTGTTGATTACCAAACTGAGTAAAAGGCCCTTCTTCTACATCGAGTCTGTGGTTACCCACTAACGTCACTACCATTTGCTTTTGAACTCGGGAGTAACCAGGCATGCCGGTGTGTTTCAAAATGTAGGCACTGTGTTGGTGATAAGATTTGTAGTCAATAACTAAACCAATCTCATGCATCGACGCTGCAGCACGTAACAGGCCACACGCACTTTGAAAGTCAAACTGCATCGGCGCTTCTAATTGCTGAAGCAAAATTTTGCATATATCAAACACACGTGCAGCCTGCCCAGCATCAACATGATATCGGGACATAAAGCCATCAAGTGTGCGTTTACGAATATCCGCCTGATTGAGCTGATCGATCATGCTGTACAGGATGCCTTCACGTAAGGCACCACCTGCCAGGCCCATTCGTTCAATCTGCAGCGCTTCGAACAGTGCAATTAATATTGCCAGCCCTGAGACAAAGACCAAACGGCGCTCTTCACTTAATCCGGGCAACTCAAGTTGTTCTATACTCTCAAACCGGATTGCTTGTGCACGAATTGCCTGAAGTTTATCCAGGGTCAGCATTTCATCTAAACCGAGCGCCGCGAAAATCTCCTGAATAGCCTGAACGGTACCGGATGCCCCAATAGCAAGCTCCCAACCAGAAGTTTTATATTGAGCCGCATAAGGTGCAACCACCTTGTGAGCAGCCGTCGTTGCCGCAGTAAAATTGCTCTCACTCAGCGCGCCGTCTGCGAAGTAGCGTTCTAAGTAGGTGACACAGCCCATATTCAGGCTATGATAAAGCTTTGCCTCAAAACCCTGACCAATAACGATTTCGGTGCTCGCTCCACCTATATCGACAACAAGCTGGCGCCCCTGACAGGCAGAAGTATGTGCGACGCCTTTATAAATAGAGCGGGCTTCTTCTTCCCCGCTGATGATAGAAATAGGGTGACCAAGAATTTGTTCAGCTTTTTGCTTAAACACATTTGCATTGGTTGCCAGGCGCAAGGTCGCAGTGGCCACAATACGTATATTGTCAGTCGGGATATCTTGCAGTCTTTCAGCGAACAGGGACAAACATTCCAAGCCCCTCTGCATTGCTTCTTCGCTCAGCAAATTTTGCTCATCCAGACCTGCAGCCAGCCGAACTTTACGTTTGACTCGCCCAATTGTATGCACGCCACCGGCCATATGTTTTGCGATCAACATATGGAAGCTGTTTGATCCTAAATCAATCACCGCATACACATTTTCATGTGGGGATCTCTGAACCACGCTTACTAACCTCTATCTACTTCTACCAAAATGCCCGATTAATTACGCGGGCGCGGTTTTTGGTAACTACCTTGTCGACGGTTACTACCATTGCGATTACCGCGCTGACCGGATGGATTTCTGCGCCTTTGTTGTCTGGCAGGCGCCTTAATATCATCTAGTAGTGCAGACTTATCGTAGTGAGAAACCGGAATTGCATGGTCAATGTATTCTTCAATCTCATGTAAGTTATATGCATACTGCTCGCAGGCAAAGCTAATCGCATGCCCTGATGCGCCAGCTCGACCAGTACGACCAATACGGTGTACATAGTCCTCACAATCGTCTGGCAGGTCAAAATTGAGTACATGACTTACCTCTGGAATGTGCAAACCACGCGCTGCGACATCCGTTGCAACCAGCAGATCCAGTTCACCCTTGGTGAATTTGGATAAAATAGACAAACGCTTCTTCTGATTGACATCGCCAGTTAACAGCCCCACTCGATGCCCGTCATTTTTTAGCCATTCATACACGTTTTCACAACTGTGCTTGGTATTGGCAAATACAATGGCCTTATCGGGCCACTCTTCCTCAATCAAGGTAAGGAGTAAAGGAATTTTGTCCTCTTGCGAAGGGTGGAACAGCTCTTCTTGAATGCGTTTTCCTGTTTTAACATCTGGCTCTATCTGCACATGAATTGGGTTATGCATGTGTTCGAATGCCAACTCCTGGACACGATAAGACAGCGTTGCAGAAAACAGCAGGTTAAGTCTTTGCTGCGTATCCGGCATACGATTAAACAAGTATCGAATATCTTTGATAAAGCCCAGATCAAACATGCGATCCGCTTCATCCAACACAACAACTTCAATGTTATTAAGGTTATAGGCACCTTGTTTGTAGAAATCGATCAGGCGTCCGGTGGTACCAATCAGGATATCCACCCCTTTTTCTAATTGTGACCGTTGTTTTTCGTATTCTTCGCCTCCATATACTAAGCCAAGCTTTAACCCACACGCTGGTGCCATAATTTGGGCGTCTTTGTGGATTTGGATCGCAAGCTCTCGTGTCGGGGCCATAATTAACGCACGTGGCTGACCGGCAACCTGAGCATCAGGCTGGCTTTGCAACAGTCGATGGCAGGTCGCAGTTAAAAACGCAAGTGTTTTACCTGTACCTGTTTGTGCCTGACCGGCAATGTCTCGACCCTCACTGATGTAGGGCATGCACTTTGCTTGGATTGGCGTACAATATTCGAAGCCACTCGCTGTCAAACCGGCGACCACTTCCGGTGCTAAAGCAAAGTCGATAAATTTTTTATTGGTCAAATGTGTCTTAGTCATAGCAATTAAGCATAACGTTTAAACTTGCAATAAGAAACAAGAGTGTTTAAATACGCATTAAATAATTGACCTAATTCTAACGGAGAGCGCAATGAGCGACAAAATTATTCAATTAACTGATGACAGCTTCGAAGCAGACGTGCTTAAGTCGGATACCCCTGTACTGGTAGATTTCTGGGCTGAATGGTGTGGTCCATGTAAAATGATTGCACCTATCCTGGACGAAATTGCAGACGAGTTCGAAGGTCGCGCAACTGTAGCTAAGCTCAACATCGATCAAAACTCTCTGACACCGCCTAAGTTTGGTATCCGTGGTATCCCAACTCTGCTACTGTTCAAAGACGGTGCGGTTGCAGCCACTAAAGTTGGTGCGTTGTCAAAAACACAACTGATCGAGTTCCTTGAGAACAACATCTAACTGATTACTTATCTCAGGCATCAGCATACGCTGAGAGCCGATAAGTCACAGTCCGAATGTATCAGGTAGCGCTGCATCGGCCCTACCTGATTAAATTTGTATAAAGACTGGACGACTGCTCCCCTAGCTGCTAACTTATAGAGCCACTAACCTTAAGCAATTTCAATTCAATCCCTCGTACCACGAGAGAACAACTTTTAAATAAAGAACCCACCAATATGCATTTACGCGAACTAAAAGACAAGTCAATCAATGAGCTTGTAAAACTTGCCGAGTCTATGGGACTCGAAAACGTTGCTCGTCTAAGAAAACAAGACATCATTTTCGCCATCTTGAAAGCGCACGCTAAAAGCGGCGAAAACATCTATGGTGGCGGCGTGCTGGAAATTCTTCAGGATGGCTTCGGCTTTTTACGCTCATCGGAAGCCTCCTACCTGGCAGGCCCGGATGACATTTATGTTTCGCCCAGCCAGATCAGACGCTTTAGCCTGCGTACTGGTGACAGCATTAGCGGCCTGATCCGCCCACCAAAAGATGGTGAGCGATACTTCGCACTGCTAAAAGTGAATGAAGTAAACTTCGATAAACCAGAAAACTCCAGAACTAAAATCCTGTTCGAAAACCTGACACCTATTCACGCCAACGAACGTATGGTGATGGAACGCGGTAATGGTAGTACAGAAGATATCACTGCCCGAGTACTGGATCTCGCATCACCTATCGGCAAAGGTCAGCGTGCACTGATTGTTGCACCACCAAAAGCCGGTAAGACCATGTTGCTACAAAACATTGCGCAGTCTATTTCTTACAACAACCCAGACGCAACACTGATGGTACTGTTGATCGATGAGCGTCCGGAAGAAGTAACTGAGATGCAACGTCTGGTACAGGGTGAAGTTGTCGCGTCAACCTTCGATGAGCCAGCAAGTCGCCACGTTCAGGTAGCTGAAATGGTTATTGAGAAGGCGAAAAGACTGGTTGAGCACAAAAAAGACGTTATCATTCTGTTGGACTCAATCACGCGTCTTGCACGTGCGTACAACACAGTGATCCCATCTTCTGGTAAAGTACTGACGGGTGGTGTTGATGCAAATGCACTGCATAAGCCAAAACGTTTCTTCGGTGCTGCACGTAATGTTGAAGAAGGTGGCAGCCTGACCATCATCGCAACAGCCCTGATTGACACGGGTTCTAAGATGGACGAGGTCATTTACGAAGAGTTTAAGGGTACCGGTAACATGGAACTGCACTTAAACCGCAAGATTGCTGAAAAGCGTGTCTTCCCGGCCATTGACTTTAACCGCTCAGGTACACGTCGTGAAGAGCTGCTTACTAAGCCGGACGAACTGCAAAAGATGTGGATTTTACGCAAGATTGTTCATGAAATGAGTGAAATCGATGCGATGGAATTCCTCATCGATAAGCTGTCTATGTGCAAAACAAACAACGAGTTCTTTGACTCAATGAAGCGTAAGTAATTATTCACGCTAGAAAAGAAAGCCTGCTTATGCAGGCTTTTTTTATGTCTCCACTGCTGACACGCTCCTGTAGGTGTTCTATATATATGTAGATGCGCACAGACACTAACAACAGATCAGGGCAAGTCCTGTCCGCCTGACCTTTGCTTTTGTCTAGGCACACAACGTACAACAAGACTCATCAAGCAAGCCCGATAAAGGAAGAACACACCCATGCGTTTAGTAGCCAGTGCCATGGCCGTGACTACAGTGAATATAGCCGTCGTGCTGGTCTGTGCAGCCACCTTTTCACTTCCTCTCAAAGTCACAGTCACGCTCATCCTCCTGATGGGGATCGCCTCTTTCTTCGCCGCCCTGTGGCTAAACAAGAAACAGCAAAAAGGTGCCTATTTATATAGTTTTGTCAGTGCGTTACACCACCATGATACAATAGACCTGACTTTTCGTTTTGATGAAAAAGACAAAACCTTACCCGAAGCCTGCCTGGCCATCAACGACAGTATGGCGATGATGGAGCATATTATTGGCGAAGTATACGCCTCATCTTCACGGCTCTCCCCTATGGCTGACAGCCTGCGCGATACCTACGCATCTATGACACAAAAAGCGACTATTCAGCATGCTCATGGTGAAGACTTGGCAACAGCAATTAATCACATGCTGACTGTTTCGAGAGAGCTGGATGACAGCCTGGAGAAAATCTACAGCTCAGTCGAAAATGCCACACAAGCGGTCAAAAAGACCCGCATAGATACAGACAAAAGCCAGGAGAGCCTGATGACCCTGGCGGGTAATATTCAGGCTACCAGCGAACAAATCGCTTCATTGAAAGCCGATAGTGATGCCATTAGCTCTGTCATAGACGTCATTAATGCCATCGCGGAGCAAACCAACTTACTGGCACTAAACGCCGCCATTGAAGCTGCCCGAGCTGGTGAACAGGGCCGAGGCTTTGCCGTCGTGGCTGATGAAGTGCGTAATCTGGCAGCGCGGACGAGTCAATCAACACAGGAAGTCCGTAATATGGTCAACAAAATCCAGGCCGGAACTGACAGCGCACATGCCCAGATGCTTACCGCACTGGCAGAAACCGACAAAACAGTCAGCTTATCTGAGGCTTCTACAAAAGAGGTGGACCAAATAGAGCAGTCAATGATAGATATCAATGCACTGTCACACAGCATTCATACCCAGGTAAGCCAACAAAAGGCTGTCTCCGATGAGGCCCAGTCCAGCATTGAGTCAATGGTTGAGCTTAACTCTGATGCCCTTTCTGCCTCCAAGATTCAGGCTGTTTCAAGTAGCGACCTTATCAACCTGGCTGAATGTATTCATGAGAAACTGTCGATTTTCAAAGCAGAGCGGCCCCAGCCGGATGTGACTCACCGTACGGATACCAGCCGGTATAATTGTGACACAGATACACAGGCCGTCACCTCAGACAAAAACAGCCAAGCCAAAGAGCACAGCGCACTAGGTGACATCGAGCTGTTCTGAGTAGCTACACACTTTTAATTCGTCGCACAGGATCAGGAACAAGTCTTGATACAGGGCTGTTTGCTCTTGTTTTAGCGCCGCTTCGAACTGTGAAGCAATATCTGAGATATGGACGAATTCAAACATGCTTGCAGCACCATTTAATTTATGACAATGGTGCTGGAGTGCCTGCCAGTTTTGCTCCTGCCACAAATCAATCAATTTATATCTCTCTTGCTCCAGCGTTTGTGCAAAGCTCTGCTTGAGGTCGCTCATATCTATTGATAAATCCAGTGGTTGAGAGGCATGGATACGCTGCAAAGACTGGGCAAGTGTCTGATACAGCAGATCGCTGTTGATTGGCTTGCTGAGGTGACCACTGAACCCCTGAGCCAGATAACCTTTGATTTCATGTTCCATCACATTGGCCGTCAGTGCATACACTTCTCCTTCAAAACCAGCCTGACGCAATAGTTTCAGGGCCTCCAGTCCGTCCATTTCCGGCATCTGAATATCCATTAATACAACATCCGGATAAGTGCTGAGACAGCGCTCTACCGCTTCTCGCCCATTGCCTACAACATCGACCTCAAGTCCCATTTTTTCGAGCAGTCGAGAGATCAGCGCACGATTATCATCATGATCTTCAGCCAGCAGCACTGTGCCAGATAATTTCACATCTGACGCCAAAGACTGCGCATGCGATATTTTTTCAAGGTTATCTGGCTGACTGGCCTGACTCAGTCTGGCACAGGGCACGCTCAGTTTAAACTGACTGCCTCTTTCAACTTCACTCTGAACTGAGATTTCGCCCCCCATCATTTTTGCCAAATGCTGTGATAAGCTCAGTCCGAGTCCGGAGCCACCAAACCGGCGAGTTATACTATTATCCCCCTGCTGGAAGCACTCAAAAATCCTGGCAACCTGAGATTCCGACATACCAATACCACTGTCTCGCACAATGAATAAGATACCGTCCTCCTGTTGTCTGATAATCAGCTCGACCTGTCCCTCCTGCGTAAATTTCACCGCATTACTGAGCAGGTTGATTAAAATTTGTTTCAGGCGCACATAATCGAGCCGTACTAAATAGGGAGTGGGTAAGTCATTCTCGACCAATAACCCAAGCGACTTCTCCATACAGGGCCGCTGGAACATATCACAGACATCGGCGAGCAGGCTCTCGATGGTAAATTCGGTGTACTCCAGCTCGAGTCTCTGCGCCTCAATCTTACTCAGGTCCAGTACATCGCTGATCAGGTCTTTTAGGTGATTCCCTTGCCTTGTCACCACCCCCAGTGATGACATTAAATGGGGATCGTGTACATAGTCCTGCTGCAAACTTTCCGCATGGCCTAAAATAGCAGTCAAGGGGGTGCGGATTTCATGGCTGATATTAGCCAGAAACTGGCTTTTTATCTGGTTCGCATTGCGCAACTCATCGGCTGTCTGTTGCAACTGCGCCGTTCGCTGGGCCACTTTTTTACTGAGTTCAATTTTTGCACGGCGCTCCGTCGCACGGTGGTAAAATGCAAAGACAGAAATCAGCGCCAGACATAAGATCAATCCACTCATCCATAACAATTGATTTTGCTGCTCATCCTGGAGTTTTTGCAACTCCTGTGCCTGCCTCATTTTTGCCAACTCCTGACTTAGCTGACTTTCTTCAAACTTGCTCTGATACTTGTTCAGGCGCGTGATCAAACCTTCATTCAGCAGGGCAAACTGCAGATCCCGGTAATAATCTAGCGTTTCTGCTGCCGCCTGCATTTTACCTTTTGCGGCCTGAACCAGGGCCAGTAAATGCAAAAACTCTCGCTCCCTGAGGCGATCACCCAGTTTACGTGTTAAGGTAAGCCCCTGGTCGATACTCTCCTCTGCCGCATCAATTTCTCCACGCATTAATTGCAGTCTGGCCGTGGGGTGCAAGGCATGCATAACGCCAGCCTGGTTATCAGCCTTCTCCGCATAATACATGGCAAAGTTGACTTCCTGTTCAGCGGATGTGTAGTCCCTGGTCAATAAACTTAGCTTTGCCATATTGACGTATTCAAACGCCAGGTGCCGGGTGTTATTGATACTGTGATAGTAATCAACCGCCGCTTTAACAGCGGTACGCGCCAGTTCAGGCCGGTTTGATTCGGTATAAATGACCCCAAGGTTGCCTTGTGACAGCGCCACGCCATACTCATCACCTAACCGTTCGAACAGTGTAATGGCACGCTTGAGTAATTCCTCAGCTTTGTTGTAACGAAACTGGCGAATGTACACACCGGCGAGATTCAGCAACATATCAGCCCTGTCTTGCTCATTGCCATATTGCTCGTACAGCATGTAAGCAGCCAGATAATGTTCCAGTGAGGCTTCCAGATCGTGGATCTGGATAAAAGACATGCCCAGATTATTGTGGATATCCGCCCGCTCTATTGGCTTGGCTCTTTGCTCAGCGACCACCAAAGCCTGTTGATAGTCGATAACCGATGCCGAATAGTCTCCCTGGTAAAAGGCGCTGATCCCTTGCATTTTAAAAGCATGGTATAAACTGTCTGACAACCCAGCTTCGCGGCTCAGGGCCTCAAGCTGCTCAAAGTAACGAATGGCCATCTCATAGCGCGTGCTCTCTAGCGCGATCTTACCGATGGTTTTGAGCGTACTTGCCCGTTGCTCAGGCGTTAACTCCGGAAGCTGCAGTAAACGCTCCGCGCCCAGCATCTGTTCCTGCCAGTTTGTCATCTCTGACAGCGCAGTAATTTGCTGCGTGATTGCAGGCGAAGAAACAGATGTGTCGGCATTAACTCTGAGTGACCATACTCCGATCAATAACACAGCAGCTACAGCCCACTTAAAACCCTTTATCATCCCTGTCTGCCCCGTATTACTTGCAATAGACGTGTCAAAAAATAAGAATTGAACAAAGAAGATACACCATGTTTACAGGCGGAACAATGTTGAACCCCCTCCTTGATGCCACTTTTAGGATAATCACCCGTGAGCGCGCAACGCAATTACACCGACTGGCTAGCGCACTGGATAAAGAAATGGGGTTCCCCAGGTTGGACGATGACCCTGACAAAGCGCTTTTTAAGCGTAACTTTTTGTTGATGAATGCGCTCTATCAACTACAGCAAGAGTTTGCTGAGCAAGGGTATTATTTGCAGGTTGAGGCCATGGACATCCGCCTGCTTGAACAGCAAGCACGCTCCACATTGCAAAAACAAGACCCTCTCAGGGATTATTATTTAGATTGGTGCAACTATGATACCAGTAAAGACGAGGTCACCGCGCTGCTGACTCAATTCTGGCAGCGCTACATGAAGATGCCTGAGACGGGGGCCGAGCGGCACGTTGAGCTCATCAGTAAGTGGCAACTGCCGTGCCCGTATTCCCGACGCCAGCTTAGCAAACGCTGGCGTACACTGGCATTTGCGGCTCACCCGGATCAACAAGGGGAACAAACCTTGTTCCAACAACTCCAAGAGGAGTACGAGCTACTTAAATGCTATGCAGAAGCGGATGAATAATACCACCCTCATGATTTATATGAATGTGGATTGATATAACTACAGACTCATCCGCTTTGCTTTAAATTTGCGCCCCTTAAGCTTGCTCTCCTGTAACTTTCTGAGCGCGGGCTTAACCCCTTCTCTGGCCACAGCAACAAACGCCTGATGATCCAGTAAATCAATATTACCAATCAGACTGGCACCAATCCCCTGCTCTGACGTCAGACAACCGACAATGTCGCCAGCGCGAAGCTTGTCTTTTTTCCCTCCATCTACTTGTAAAGTAACCATCGGGGGCTTGAAGGCGGGCTTGTCGAGCAGACTCAAAGGTGGCGGCGTTGCTGGCTCAAACGCCTGTTCATAGATTTCACTCAGTTTAGCGACTTTAAATGCTTCATTTTCGCCGAACAAAGAGCAGGCAAGCCCTTTTTTGCCGCCCCGCCCGGTGCGACCGACCCTGTGTACATGAGTTTGCGGGTCCAGTGCCATGTGGTAATTAACCACCATATCGACATCATCAATGTCCAGGCCCCGTGCTGCAACATCCGTAGCAACCAGCACTGATGCACTTTTATTGGCAAAGCGGATCAATGCGCGAACCCGCTCAGCCTGATCCAGGTCGCCATGCAAGGTGACAACATTCACGCCACTGGCCCTGAGCTCACTATATAACTTCTTCGTTTCGACTTTGGTGTTGCAAAAGGCAATGCAGCTAACGGGTTTGTAATGCTGCAGCAACAGGCGCAATGTGTTAAATCTCAGTTTGTTATTTTTAAGCGCAAAAAACTGCTGTTTAATTTGTCGGTTGAGGCTTTCTTCCTCTCCCTTAACCATGACAGGCTCGCGCATAAATTGTTGGGTCAGCGCCTCAATATCTTTCTGATAAGTGGCACTGAACATCAATGTCTGACGCTCCGGGGGCAGATAAATGGCGATGTTTTCCAGCGCTTCAATGAAGCCCATCGCCAGCATTTGATCGGCTTCATCCAGAACCCAGGTCTGCACCTGAGTCAGGTCAAGTGTGCCTTTATAAAGATGCTCTTCAATTCGCCCGGGGGTACCAACCACAACGTGCGCACCATGCTCCAGCGAGCTGATCTGCGGGCCTATGGGTTCACCACCGCATACTGTCAGCACCTTAATATTTTGCATGCCACGCGCCAGCTTGCGGATCTCCGTGGCCACCTGTTGTGCCAGCTCCCTGGTGGGTGCCAGTACCAGGCTCTGGATCACCTGCTCCTCAGCTACCAGCTTGTTTAGCAGACCAAGGCTAAATGCCAGAGTTTTACCCGACCCGGTTTTTGCCTGAGCGATTACGTCCTGCTGGGCGATAATGGCGGGTAATGCCTGTGCCTGAATGGGCGTCATGGTGGTAAAACCAGCTTGCTGTAAGCCACTTTGGAGATGCCGGGTCAACGGCACTTGATTAAACGATTGGGTCACACTATTACCTCGGAGAAACTCAATTTGCCAAGTTTAGCAAATCCCGCATAGCGCCGTCACTTCAGTAAGTAAAAACGCCCGTTCACCCCGAAAAAGTTTAATTTAACAACATTTGTTGCGACAATCTAAAGCGATGTAAATTACCAAGGGTTACTATGGATCAGATGATACGCTTTACGCCTTTTAGCAGGCTAACCAGCGCTGCCAGACACTGGCTGTTACCACTGTGTGCATTAACCGCCAGTGCGGTTGCTCAGGCACAGGAATTCACGCAAGCACAACTGGAGGAAGTCGCCAAAGTACGTACTCTGGCCAGTCAGAGTGATTTAAGCTGGCAATTGTTGGAATCATTGACGACCGAGATAGGCCCACGCCTGCCCGGTACAGAAAACGATAAGCTGACGGTAGCCTGGGCTGAGCAACAGTTTAAGCGTCTGGGTTTTGACAAAGTCTGGCTGGAAGCCGCAACCTTTCCGGAATGGCGTCGCTATCACGAGTCGGCCAAGCTGGTCGCGCCGAGCGAACAGCCACTGCACATCACGGCACTGGGCAATAGCATCAGTACCCCTCAGCACGGGCTGAGTGGAGAAGTCGTGTTGTTTGAAACCTTTGACGAACTAAAAGCTGCGCCAGCAGGTAGCCTGAAAGGCAAAATTGCTTTCATCAACTACAAAATGAATCGAGATATTGATGGCAATGGCTATGGTCCGGCAGTCCAGGCTCGCAATAAAGGGGCCGTTGAGGCGGCAAAGAAAGGGGCCATCGCCTATATGATGCGTTCAGTCAGTACCGCTCATCACCGTTTTGCGCACACCGGGGGCAGTCACTATGACGAGCAGGTCACGAAAATCCCGGCCACCGCCATAGCAAACCCGGACGCTGATCAAATTGCGCGTCTGTTCAAGCATGGTCACACCCCCAGAGTCGAAATCAATATTCAGACCGAAGATCTCGGTGAAGGGACTAGTTTTAACGTGATTGGTGAAATCACCGGCTCGGAGTTTCCTGACCAATACGTTTTGCTTGGCAGTCATCATGACTCCTGGGATCTTGGCACAGGTGCCCTGGACGATGGTGCCGGTATGGCACTGACCATGGCGGCGGCTAAACACATCGCATCAGTGACTCGACCCAAACGCAGCATCCGGGTCGTCCTGTTTGCCGCCGAAGAGCTGGGGCTATGGGGTGCCAAAGCGTACTTTAAGCGTCATGAAGACAAACTGGCGCAGATTGTTGCCGCCGCTGAATCAGACTTTGGTGCGGACGTGGTGTATGCATTTGAGTCTAACGTGAATGCCACTTCACTGCCGCTGGTTCGCGCCATTGCTGAACAGCTAAAGCCTTTAGGGGTTACCTACATTGGAGCCAATCGCGCACGTGGAGGTCCGGATCTGATCCCGTTAAATAACCTGACCTCTGCGCCGATTTTCGATCTGCATCAGGATGGCACCGATTATTTTGACTACCACCACACCGCAGACGATACGCTGGATAAAGTCGACCCCGCTAAGTTGAAACAAAATACCGCGGCCTATGCCGTCTTCGCACTGATGGCAGCCAATGGTAAAACGCGCATACAGGGTAAGTAAGACACGCCTCTTTTATTAAGTAAGTGCATACCAACCTATGGCGTCGGACATCAGAACCCGACGCCATCCCCAAAACAAGGAGCGAACAATGGAAAAACTCACCGCTGGCCTGTTTACCTCTCATGATCTGATCAGCCGCTTTCTGATCCGCTTTAAAAATGCTTTACTACTTACGGCCATAATGGGTGTTATCGCGTATTTTTGGTTGCAACATGTGCAGCAGACAGCGCACTATCAGCACCTGTTAGTCGAACCGAAAACAGACGACCTGATTTTGATTGACCTGGGTCGTTTTGAGACCCAACGGGCCTATCAGGCCCAGTATCGGATCACTCAGGTCATAGCAACCACCGAAGATACCGTTACGGTTAAGCAAGGGCGTTACACCTATGGGCGAAAACGGGATGTAAAACGGGCAATCCAGCTGGATAATCTGATGCTGGACAAGTATTTTGACCCAGATCCAATTGAGTGGCCCAGAGATGAGCTGGCCGACTACTTTGAGCAAGGCGCGATCTACGCCATACACAGGCCCAATGATATTTATGTTATGGGTGGGATAGTCAAGCCTCGTGTTATACCTCGTCTGCATACACCCATACCTAAACACCGACTGTCACCCGATAACCAACGCGGTATCGCGCATTATCAGGTAGGTGAGCTTTCTCAAGCGCGTGAAGCCTTTGCCAAGGCAGCAGAACTGGGCGACCATTGGGGACAATATAATCTGGCCACCATGCTACTGGCCGCGGAAGGCCAAGATGCAGATACAGAGCAGGCAGTCCAGCTTCTTAATCAGGCTGCTGCGCAGGGCAATCACAAAGCAAAAGCACTGCTCAGTGAGTTGTGTTCAAATACGCTTTCGTGTGACTAGCGGACGATACTCGTCCGCTCAGGACGACTGTGGTTTTGCTCCGCGAAATCGTGAATAAACGCCTCAAATTGCGCCGCGTCTGCAGGCTTAGCGTGCAGAAAGCCCTGAGTATAATCACACCCTAACTCCTGTAAAAAGTTCAGTTGCTCCTGCGTTTCAACGCCTTCCGCAATGACTTTCAAATGCAGCTTGCCCGCCATCGAAATAATGGCGCTCACCAATGCCCTGTCTTCTTCGTCATCAGGCAGATCTCGAATAAAAGCACGGTCTATCTTTAACTTAGACAAGGGGAAGCGCTTCAGATAACTCAGTGAAGAGTACCCGGTGCCGAAATCATCAATCGCCAATCCTACGCCCATTGCACGCAAGCTCTCAAGCTGACGCTGAATATGACCAGAGTTATCGGCCAATACAGTTTCGGTGATCTCCAGCGTTAAAGCATCGGCTGCTAACCCGGTTTCTTTGAGTACTTTGGCGACCAGACTGGCAATATCCTGACGCTTAAACTGTGTACTCGAGACATTCACCGACACAAACAAAGGCTGACCGGTTTGCGTGATCCAGGATTTTGCCTGCGCGCAAGCCTGATATAGCACCCACTCGCCGATGGTGATGATCAGCCCTAACTCTTCACAGACGGGCACAAAGTCTGCCGGTGAAACCTGCCCCAGCTGAGGGTTATGCCACCTTAATAACGCCTCACACCCAAGTCGCTCCTGCCCGACGATCGGCTGATATGCCAGATAAAGTTCACGATTGGTCAGAGCACGATGCAACGCCCCTTCCAGCGCACTGCGTGCTTTGGCATGCTCATGCATTGCAGAAGTGAAAAACTGAAAGCAATTACGGCCATGCTCTTTGGCCTTATACATGGCACTGTCGGCATTTCTGAGCAGCACTTTACGGTCTGCGCCATCATCAGGATAAAACGTAATGCCCATACTACCGGATACAAAGGCTTCATGGCCTTCGAGAAAAAATGGCTCGCTGAGTGCGTGCAGCACTTTGGTTGCAAGCTTTTCCATATCGCTGATTTTTGCCATATCAGGTAACAAGAGCGCAAACTCATCTCCCCCTAAGCGTGCCACGGTGTCTGAATTTCGGGTGCATTCGCGGATCCGATTGGCTGCTTCAATGAGTAGCTGATCACCAATGTGATGCCCTAACGTGTCGTTTACCGCTTTAAAACGATCGAGATCGATAAAACACACCGCCAGGCGGGTTTGTTTTTGTTTAGCCTGCGCCAGCGCGAGGTCAAACTTAGTATGGTAATGATGGCGATTGGCCAGACCGGTGAGATTATCAAAGTTGGCCTGCTGCCACATCAGCTGTTCATTGCGTTTGCGGGAAGTAATATCGTTAAACAGGGCCACATACATATCGATTTCGCCTGCGGCATCGAACACTGCCGAAACCTGCAACCAGCTGGGGTATACTTCGCCGTTTTTACGCTTGTTCCAGATTTCGCCCTCCCAATGGCCCCGGGAAGTCAGCGCATCATACAACTGAGCAAAGTAGGCGGCATCATGTCGGCCCGAGTTGAATATTGATGGGGTATTACCCAGTACTTCTTGAGCTGTAAAGCCGGTGATATCTGTAAATGCCTGGTTGACCATCTGGATCTGATTGTCACGGTTGGAGACCAGCACGCCCTCACTGGTTGTCGCAAAGACGGTACTGGCAAGTCGCTGTTCCTTTTCCCCGGCAAGACGCTTGCTGATATCCTGGATCAAATAAATCGACCCGGTTTCCGCGCCGGCACTGTCCAGCACAGCAGTCTTACTGATCTCGACATCACGACGTTGGCCTGCCAGTTTGACTTCACATTCGATGGGCTCAGCCCCAAGGTTATCCAGGCAGCTACATTCTTCCAGAATAAACCCAACAGGGCGTCCCTGTATGTCGCCTAAATCGCGCTTAGCAGCCTGATTTGCAGAGACCACAACATTACTTGAGTTAGTGTAAATAAGATAATCGCCGATGGCGTTAAAAATGGCACTAAAACGGTTTTTCTGTAACTCTGTGCGGCGTTTTGCACGTCGTAATCGCAGCGTGAACATCACTAACACCAAAATAGAGCCACCCAAAATGGCAATGACACTGCCAAGCAAAATCAGCTGGACCGTATTGGCGTCTTTAAGCTCTGCGGTTTGTAGTGCAACTTGCTGCTCCAGGTTGGATTGATAGTGCCACAAATCTCGCTCCAGGGTGCGTTGTGCACTGATATCCTGGATCACCGATAACAGCAGCGGCAGGCCTTCGTCACTGGTAAATGGTGCAGAATACACACTCACCGTTCTGACTTCTTCATTGGCAAGCTGGTGCTGAAATATAAAATAATTGCGCCCTTCGCTCAGCGCAGACATCCGCTCCTGCTCCACCTGTTGAGGTGAAAACTGGTTGATCTGCTGGATCTGCATGTTTTCCAGTTGTGCCTGACTGTAACCGTAAAACAACGCCGCGGCTTCATTCGCCTGAACGATATTTCCAGTTTTAGGTTCAATGAGTAACATCACGGCACTATGTTGCTCAAATGCACTTATCGGCAAAGCATGCTGCGCCGCAGCACTTTTCGCTGCAGGAAAAAATAGGGCCAGGATGGCAATACATGAGCTGGCTAGTGTGGTTGTTATTTTCAAGCCGCCTCCAAACAAATACTGCGCAATGCAACCGACTATAACTGAAAGCAAAAAGCAAAGATACATAGAGGATCCAGACTATTGCGCCGAATCAATTATTTCTACCGATAGCATAATAGTAGTTAATAAAAGTACGAAACACACTCAGCGAGCACTTTTTCATCTGCTGTGCCCTGTGGTAGTAAACCAAACAGGCTAACCAAACGTAAATGTCTGTTCTACATCTGGCGACTTGTTATACTAGCGCCATTGAATCAGTGCAGCCCTAGATAGTGATGAAATATAAAGATTTAAGAGAATTTATAGCTTTGCTTGAAAAGCAGGGTGAGCTGGTGCGGGTGAGCCAGCCCATTTCCACCAAGCTGGAGATGACCGAAATAGCAGACCGTACATTGCGCGCCGGCGGGCCCGCTATCTTGTTTGAAAATCCCATAGGCTTTGACATGCCTGTACTCGCTAATCTTTTTGGCACACCAAAACGGGTTGCCATGGGGATGGGTCAGGATGACGTGGAAGCATTGCGCGAAGTCGGCAAACTGCTGGCGTTTCTGAAAGAGCCTGAGCCACCTAAAGGTATCAAAGAAGCTCTGGGTCAAATCCCGGTGTTCAAACAAGTACTCAATATGCCCACGAAGGAGCTCAAAAAAGCCCCCTGCCAACAGGTCGTATTGAGTGGTGATGAGGTCAACCTGACTCAGTTACCAATCCAGCATTGCTGGCCGGGTGATGCTGCACCCTTGATCACCTGGGGCTTAACCGTCACCCGCGGACCCCACAAGAAGCGCCAGAATCTGGGCATTTATCGTCAGCAGCTGCTCGGTAAAAACAAAATCATCATGCGCTGGTTATCTCATCGCGGCGGTGCTCTGGATTTTCAGGAGTGGTGTCAGCAAAACCCCGGCGAACCTTATCCGGTCTCAGTCGCTCTAGGTGCAGACCCGGCAACGATCCTCGGTGCGGTGACACCAGTACCAGATACACTAAGCGAGTATGCGTTTGCAGGCCTGCTGCGTGGCAGCAAGACCGAAGTTGTTAAGTCAGTTTCTAATGATCTGCAGGTACCCGCCACAGCGGAAATCATTCTGGAGGGTTATATTCAGCCAGGTGAAACCGCACCGGAAGGCCCTTATGGCGATCACACTGGCTATTATAATGAGGTTGATGATTTCCCGGTGATGACAGTCACCCACATCACGCATCGCGACAACCCGATTTATCACAGCACCTATACCGGCAGACCACCCGATGAACCTGCCATTCTGGGCGTTGCACTCAATGAAGTCTTTGTGCCTATTTTACAAAAGCAGTTCCCGGAAATTGTCGACTTCTACCTGCCACCAGAGGGATGCTCTTACCGGATGGCCGTGGTTACCATGAAGAAACAGTATCCAGGCCATGCCAAGCGCGTAATGCTGGGTGTGTGGTCATTCCTGCGCCAGTTTATGTATACCAAGTTTGTCATAGTGTGCGACGACGACGTCAATGCCAGAGACTGGAATGATGTGATCTGGGCCATTACGACCCGCATGGATCCTGCACGAGATACCACTATGATAGAGAACACACCTATCGATTATCTCGATTTTGCCTCTCCTGTATCTGGACTTGGTTCCAAAATGGGCATGGATGCAACGAACAAATGGCCGGGTGAAACCGATCGGGAATGGGGTGAGCCCATCGTCATGGATGACGCGACGAAACAACGTGTCGATGAGATCTGGGATAGCCTGAAAATCATGAAATCGTAACGAATAAGACAGACTTTTTTCTGGTTTTCTGATGATAGCCAACTGGGAAACTGTCTGTCTCGGTGTGAAAGCGGTTACAGGGCAATCGCGAGTGTGCTAAAGTGCACACACTTTCACCACCGTGCTTATTTTCTAAGGTAAAAAATGCAAGTACTCAAAGCCACAGTGGCCGAGATTTCGCCACTGACTGAATACGTATCTAAAGTTGTCTTAACACCCGAGCAGGATGCCGAATTTGCCGCTGGCCATTACCTGCAATTAGTACTTGGTGAAAAAGACAAACGTGCGTTCTCAATCGCCAGTAGCCCGTCGAAGAAACATACTCTGGAGCTACATATAGGCGCATCTGGCGCAGACTCCTATGCCATGCAGGCATTGGATCATTTAAAAGCAGCACACAGCAACCAGACACAGGTCGATTTAGAAGTCGGACTGGGCGTCTCTCAAATTCGTCCTGAACAGGCGCGTCCGCTGGTACTACTGGCAGGCGGAACCGGTTTTTCCTATGTAAAATCGATGGCCGACCACCTGGCGGAAATTAACTATGATCAGCCAGTCTTGTTCTACTGGGGTGTCAAAGAAGAATCGGCATTGTATGCCAAGGCCGAGATGGAAGCCTGGGCAAGCCGCCGGGCAAACTTCCAGTTTATTCCTGTGGTAGAGCATGCATCAGAGACCTGGGCAGGCCACACCGGTTATGTGCACCAGGCGGTGATGAAGGACATTGTCTCTTTGGAACCATACAGTGTTTATATGGCCGGTCGTTTTGACATGATTGGCATCGTACGTGATGACTTCATCAACCATGGCGCACAGCGCGAATTTATGTTCGCCGATGCCTTTGCATTTATTAAGTAATGCACTGAATGCGCGGTCTCTTGATCGCGCTTTAATCAAAAAAACCAATCGTTGTGATACAAATAATCCATTTTTAAAATAACCTTCGTTTATCCATACTGGGACTGTCACTTAACAGGAGAACCCACATGGCTAAACAATTTATCTCAGACATCATGTCTACCCAGTTTCCACTGATCACACCCGATACTGAAATCACCGACGCTATTGTACAACTCGAAAAATTCGCCCTATTTGGTGCGCCGGTACAAGATCATGCTGGTAAACTGGTGGGCTTTATTTCCGAACAACAGTTACTGGCCCCGCTACTGCAAAGTAGTTATTTCTGTGATGGCGCCACGGCAGTCGGCCAATTGATGCGCACAGAGACCCTGTCGGTCAGCAAAACCTCCACAGTGATAGATTTAGCCACGCAGATGCAGCAGGACAAACCCAAGATCTATCCGGTCATTGAGCATGGCAAGGTGATAGCAGTGGTGACCCGCAGTCAGGTACTCAATGCACTGAAAGAGAATTACTTAAGCTGCTCAGCGCACTGAGCAGCAGGTATTTGAACGTACTAACGCCAGTTAGGTATATTTCTGCAACAGCGCCTGCTTATCCGAGTCACTTAAAAAAGCAATCTCAACCGCATTGGCTTGCGCCTGTCTGATATCCGCTTCACTGAGCCCTGCCAGTGGCGCGGCCCGTTCAAATTCGTTGTCCAGCTCCACACCTTGTACTGCCGGATCATCTGTATTAATTGTCGCCAGAATGCCATGATCTAAGAATTGCTTGAGGGGGTGGGTCTCAATGCTCGCGACGGTGCTGGTTTGCAGGTTACTGGTCAGGCAGGATTCAATGCCAATGCGGTTGTCGCGCAGGTAATCCATTAGCTTAGGGTCTTCGATGGCTTTCACACCGTGACCAATGCGCGTCGCTCCCAGCTCGTTGATCGCCTGCCACATGCTGCTTGCACCTTCCGCCTCGCCTGCGTGAATGGTCACGCCCAGATACGCATCACGAACTTGTTTAAAATGGTCGTTAAATAATGTCCCAGGAAAACCGATTTCATCACCGGCCAGATCTACAGCAACTAAGTCATTTTTAAACGCCAACAGGGCATCGAGTTCATATTGGCATTTCTCAACACCAAAGGTACGCGACATAATACCAATCAGATTGACCTTAATATCACGCCCCTGAGTAGCCGAATGAATCCCGTCAACGACCGCTTCCACTACACCTTGTGGATGTAAGTCATGGGTTTTGGCCATATAATAAGGACTAAAGCGCAGCTCAGTGTAATCCATCTTCTGAGCAATGGCATCTTCGACATTTTCAACTGCAATACGGCGACAGGCATCATAATCGCCCAACACCTTGACGCCCCAGTCCAGCTTTGCCAAAAAGGCCATCAGATTTGGCGCATTATCGAGTACCTGGACATGTGGCCTCAGGCCTTCCACATCGTGTGCTGGCAGCGGCATATTGAACTTCTGACCAAGGTCCAAAATGGTCTCAGGACGTACATTACCGTCTAAGTGGCGGTGTAAATCAAGTAAAGGTAGTTTGGTATTGATCATAAGGCACTCGGATTGCAGATAAAATTTTTCAGATCATACGCAGCCTAAGTGTAGATTCAAGGACAAATATCCGCAAAGTCGATTATTTATACCAATCCACATTCATATATAGTCATCCCAATGGACAACTGCTTTTGCTAACGATTTTAAAAATATTATTGAGCGCGCGCATAGCGCGTTGTTCCGAGGTTTTCCCTGGTCAGGATAGGTGATATTACAGGCTGACGGGTGCCACAGCAAAAAACCGGCCTGACGACCGGTGTTTTGACTGTGTAATACCAATTTGCTTAATTAAGTGTTCTATTTTGAGGCGAGAAAATATGTTCGATAACTAGGCAAAAATTTTGCTATTTAGTTGTTCTAAATGAGAAATTTTTAACACAGTTAGCGTCATAATTGCTCCGTCAAATTGAACAGGTATTAAGTGAAATTGGTATAAGTGGTTTACTGGGTGGCCAGCAGGTAGGCCTTATCAAATTGCCCCGTTTTGGCATAGGCCTGTTCGGCTTGTTGCTGCCACAGCCCCTGCCAGGGTGATTGAGCCAATGTATCGAAAATTTTGGCTGCCAACTCATGCTCCCCTTGTGCATTGGCCAGACACGCCAGGCAGAACAGCAGTTCAGGCTGATCCGGCTGTTTCTTTAAGGCGGCCTGGATCAGTTTACGCAATTCAGGGTCCGAACTGGCGGCATACTGTAACGCCTCTGCCAGTTGCTGATATTGACCTTTTTTAAGGTATTTCAGTAGGTCGCCACGTACAGCATCAAACTGGCCATGACGCAGCGCTTGTTGGGTCAGCGCTGGCGCTGCTAAAGGCCGCAGCGCTTTAGGCAGCGCATTAAACGTGGCCTGCGCCGTGCTGTCATCGATTGCAAACAAGGCGTGCAGATACGCTTTCCAGCGCGACTCTGACCAGTCCAGCTGTTTGTACTTTTGCTGGAGCAATGCCAGTGCTTGTTCACTCTGCCCGGCCTGGATCAAAGCCTCAAGATAGCTTGCCACTACACTGTCAGACACCTTTTTATCGGCCATCTGTGCCCCCAGCAGGGTTAATGCCTGCTCACCCTGATTGGCTGCCAGCCAAAGTTTGGCAACCTGCCCTTGCGATTGGGGAGATATCGCCTGTAGATCTGCCAATGCCTGAGTCGGCTGCTGCTGTTGCAACGCAACCCGAGCCGCCATCGCGCGCTGCTGATCCTGCCAGTGAGCGGGCAAGTCACCGATCGCCAGGGCTTGCTGCAATTGCGCGTCATCGCCATTAATACATGCCCAGACAGCGGCTTCCAGTGCGTGTTGTTGACGTTTATTTTTGCGTCCTTTCAGCCAACCACGGCTACGGGCGAAGGTCCGCCAGAGTGCACCAAGCAAGTTCAGCACCAAAGCACCGAGCAGCACAGCAAAAATCACCATGACAGCGAGTGCAAACAAGGAGGTCTCTATGGTGTGGTTGTTCACCGCAATCAGCAGATAGCCTTTCTCGTCGATCAACAAATGGCCGGCTGCCAGCACGCCCAGAAGCACTAAAACAGAGATCAGTGTACGTGTCATTGTAACCACTCCTTCACCGCCTGAGGGGTTTGTAACTCAAGGGTTGCAGGCGCTGCAAACTCTTTGCGTTGCAGTGCTTTCAGGCCAGCCTGCATTGCCACCACCGCACTGTCTTCAGTCCGGTAGTAACGCGCTAAGGTCGCGCCCGCCCCTTCCAGTGCGGTGAAATAAATACTCTGCTGTTGCTGCATCAATGCCGTCTGGGCCTGACGCAGATAACTACTCAGCTGAGCACGAATAAGATGCTGTTCCTCGGCATCTAACAGCGGATCAATAACCGGTTTATCGTGACTGCGTACCTTTATGAACTGATCCTGGATTTTTAACCAGGAGCGCCAGGCATTGGCCTTCCAGTCACTCACCTGCTCTGTCAGTTCGCTTTGCTCAGATTGCTGCTCCGCTGGTTTAGTCATGATCTGTAATGGTAAGTCATCGGCCTGAGCAACATAACCGTGCAGATCCAGATACAGCGCTTCCAGCTGAGGTTTTGGCTGGGCATTCAACAGTGCCAGATCGGCAGCAATAGCCGTTTGCACCGCCGATGTATTGCTCTGCTCACGCATCAGATCGTTCAGACGAGTCAAGGCCGCGGCTGCGGCCAGGTAGTGCTTTTGGATATTGGCCTGAAACTCTGCACTGCGTATCAAAGCGGTTATCTCTGCTTTTTGGGCACCACCCAGTTGCTGTTTGGCTGCCTGCAGTGTGTTCTGTAAGCGTTGCTCAAGCTCACGAGTTTGCGCGTTAAGTTGCTGTGCAACCTGCTGCTCACGGTCAGTCACCTCGCTACGCAGCGCGCTAAGTGCCTGTTTGCTGGCTGCCAATTCTGTACGTAACTGCTGATTTTCACTACCCAGTTGTGTCAGCGTTTGCTGGTATTGGTGTAGCTGCTGCTGCCCCAGATAATACACTCCCCCCGCGCCGGCACCGGAAGCCAGTGCTACCAATAGAGCCAGAACAGCCGTTTTACTGATTTTTCCGGATGCATTGACGGATTTAGATGTTTTGCCCGAAGACTGAGGGCCTGAGTGACTTTGTTGTTGTTCTGTCATAGTTCCACCTTGGCGGGGCTGATTGTCCATAATGCAGGCCAGTAACGCATCGTTATCTGCCCCTGCACTGATGGCGATTTGTTTGTCCTCAATCGCGTATTGTTCGCGAAGGTATTCTGCACTGCGTTGACTAACCAGATAAAACCGGCGAGTGCTCAGCCAGTTCAGTAATTCGCTCTGCTGGGTATTGAAGATGGCGTCAATGGCTGCATTGCTGGTGATCACTATACCGTCAATGCCCAGCCTTTGCCAGTGGTCCAACCAGATATCGGACCCTGTTGCAGCCGGGATCCGCTCATAGACCACGCAATGTGATACCAGCGCACCACGCTGTTTGAGCATCTTACTGATCAGTGTGCGACCACCTCGACCCTTGACCACCACAACCCGTTTACCTTCAACCTGTTGCAGTGCCGATAAGGCAAGTAACCCCTCGGAGTCATGTTGCTGGGGCACACAAGCCTGGCGATGAAAGCACGCTTCGATGGCTGCGGCGGTCTTTTCGCCCACCGCGAAAAACTGACAGTCGGCAGAGAAGTCGGGCTGATGCTGTGCCAGATAGTGCACCGCATCCTGAGATATGAAAATGAGTAGATCAGCATCTGTGACGGGGGCCAGTTCAGTATCACTGACCGGCAGTTTTACCAGCTCCAGCACGGGGGTGCAGTCACAACTGATCCCCTGTGCTTCGAGCTGATCGGCAAGCAGTGTTCCTTTGCCTGCCGGACGTGTGATGGCTAGTTTCACATTAGTTGTCCCGGTAAACCTCAGCCAAAATTTGGTCCGCACCTTGCGCCAGCAAAGACTCAGCCAGGCGGATCCCCAGCTGCTCAGCGTCGGCGACCGGACCGCTTTGCTCCCCTCGCAGGATCTGGCTGCCATCTACCGCGCCCACCAGACCACGCAAGGTCAATTGTTCACCGTCAATTTCGGCATATGCACCAATAGGGACCTGACACCCGCCTTCCAGGCGACGGTTCATGGCCCGCTCAGCCAACACACGCATGCGTGTTGCACTATGCTCAAGGGGAGCCAGCCAGGCCTGAACCTGCGCATCATCACTTCGACATTCAATGCCTACGGCACCCTGGCCATTCGCGGGTAGCGAATCTTCAACCGTAACAAAACTGGCGATCCGCTCAGCCATTTCCAGTCTGATCAATCCCGCAGCGGCAAGAATAATGGCATCGAATTCACCGGCATCCAGTTTGGCCAGGCGCGTATTCACATTACCGCGTAAGTCTTTGATCACCAGGTCTGGGCGTACTGCACGGATCTGACACTGACGGCGTAAACTGGATGTCCCCACAACAGCACCTGTCGGTAACTCTGCCAGCGATTGATAGGTATTCGAGACAAACGCATCGCGGGGATCTTCGCGCTCACAAATGGTATGCAGTTCAAGCCCGTCAGGAAACTCTACAGGCACATCTTTCATTGAATGTACGGCGATATCCGCACGCCCTTCCAGCATAGCCTGCTCGAGCTCTTTGACGAACAAGCCCTTACCACCAATCTTAGCCAGTGGCGTATCTAAAATCTTATCGCCTTTGGTCGACATAGGAACCAGTTCGACTTCCAGATCGGCGTGAAACTTTTCCAGTTCGGCTTTCACAAACTCGGCCTGCCACAGGGCCAGTGCACTTTTTCTTGTTGCGATACGCAACACATTCTTTTTCGTCGTCATGCTTTACTCAGTTTGCTCGCTATTGAGCGGTTGCAATAATTCTAAAGGTTTTCTGTGCCAACAGCCGGTCATCAGCGGTGATCGCTTCAATCCGCCACTGGCCACTTTGGCTTGGCATAATATTTTTGCTGGAGTAGGTCCGATGCCGATAGGCACTGATAGGCAGCTCAATTTCAGCCATCAACTGATCCTGATGAAACCACAGATGCCGTATAGTTTGTCCCTGCAACCCACGCACTTCGGTAAAGAAATACAACTTCTCCGAAAAGGCACTTTGCTCGACACTGTCTTTAAGTACATCGACCGGCTCCCGCTCCACAACCTCTGTGGTCAGCACCGCACGACTCACGTGAGTGGTATCAACTTGTGCAGCCATGGCCACGCTGGCAACCCGGGCGTCTTCCGCAAACCGTTTGGCCGTCTCACTGTCACGACCATTGTCAGGATCGTCCACTTGTAAGTCTGCACTCGCCACCGCGGCTTCATCTTTCAGCTCAACAAACTCTGACTCAACGGCCGCGATTGCCGCCGCTTCAGACTCAGTTGCACTAACAAGCTCGTCGGTCGGCTGGGCCACCAGCTCGGGGAGCGATTTTTCCGAGGCAGACTGAATGTTTTCAACAGATGCAACAAGCGCCGTATCTGTAACAAGCATATCTTCTGCAATGACGTCAGACACACTGTTTGTAGGCTCTGGGCTCTGATACGCATCTACCACCTCGACAGGTTGCTCGTCTGCACTCACCGAGTTCACTATCCCATAAAACGTGGCAGCTAAGCCAATTGCAGCCACGCTACCAACCACACCAATGCGGCGCCAATGATATTGGTAGGTGACGGGCCTTGCCGGGACCTCGTTCGCTTTGGTTACTGCGGTTTTAATCACAATGCGTTGTGTCATGGGTGCTCACTCTGTTGTCACGTTAGCCTGGCCAGTAACCAGGTGCGGATTGCCTCCAGCTCTTCCTGGCAAACCTGATGCTGCATCGGGTAATCCTGCCAGCTAACTTCGTAGCCTTGAGCTTGTAAGGTGTCAAAAGCCTGTCGTCCAGCCACCATAGGGACTACAGGGTCTAGGCTGCCATGGGCCATAAACACGTTCAGGTCGGCCTGCACTGCTTCCTGTGCCAGCTTATCCGGTGCACACATATAGCACGACAGGGCCATCACGCCACCTAACCGCACTTTTAAACGTGGTGCCAGGTGCAGTGCCATCACGCCACCTTGTGAGAATCCAGCCAGAATAATGCGCTCTGGTGGTATGCCAGCGTCCAGCTCAGCTTCAATCAGTGCCTGAACCAACTTCGCTGAGTCTCTCACACCCGCTTCGTCGGCTCTTTTATCCAGATCAAAAGATTTGATGTCATACCAGGAGCGCATCACCATACCATTATTCACGGTCACTGGCTGCTCTGGCGCGTGCGGGAAAATAAACCGCACACCCAGTTCGGCGGGTAGCCTTAACTCAGGTGCGATCGGTAAGAAGCCCTCTCCGGAATCGCCCAGACCATGTAACCAAATCACGCTTGCCCTGTGGGTTCCCTGGGCCGGGTACTCTACAAATGACAGCATCAGTCGTGCTGCCACTCTATGGCCTGGCCCGCCTGGCGTGTTGCTGCATCGCTCATAAACTGCCAGAACTCGGCACCACTGCGGTTATCTATCCACTGCGTATCGCGCAGCTCAAAATGATGCCCGTTAAACTTAGTTGCAACCCACACCTGGTGCAGTGGGGCTTGCTTGTTAATCACTATTTTACTGCGGTCCGGAAAAATGATCTCCAGGATCCCGGATGCCGATTCATAATCCAGGTCAACCTCACAGTCGTCAATTTGCTCCTCAATGGTCAACATTAACGTGTCGGCTAACTCGTGATACTCATGATCTGTCATAGCTTGATCCTTACCTGTGCAAACCCCGAAAGTCCGCTACTTTAGCGGAATTAAATTTACTTTCTAAGCTGCTTTTTTTACCAATTCTGTTACTCTGCGATTATAAAGGCACTGACATCATTAATCTAATGAAAGCGACATACACTCAATTTAGCCTATTTACCCTGATCTTGACCAGCCTCTTGCTGCTAAGTGCATGCGGTCAGAGTGGGCCTCTATATTTACCTGAACAACGCCCCAAACCGACCAATGCGCCCGAGCAAACACCTCAGCCTGCTCAGGATACCGCGCCGTCTGAGGACGATGATACGAAACAGGAGTCGTAAATGGATTTCTTTCACTACCAGGATAATCAGCTGCATGCAGAGCAGGTCGCCATCCGGGACATCGCCGAGCACTATGGTACGCCCTGCTATGTGTATTCAAGAAAAACGCTGGAGCGCCACTACCATGCGTTCACCGATGCGGCCGCAGGACACCCACATCTGGTCTGTTATGCTGTTAAAGCAAACAGCAACATCGCAGTACTGAATGTACTGGCAAGGCTGGGTGCCGGGTTTGACATAGTCTCGCAAGGTGAATTAGCCCGGGTGCTCAAAGCTGGCGGCGATCCAGCTAAAATCGTGTTTTCCGGCGTAGCAAAAACCGCACAGGAAATCGCTTTTGCACTCAAAACCGGCATTAAGTGTTTCAATGTCGAGTCCGAGGCTGAATTGCGTCGTATCAGTCAAGTGGCCAGTGAACTCGATTTGCTCGCGCCGATTTCAATTCGGGTCAATCCGGATATAGATGCCAAAACACATCCTTATATTTCGACCGGGCTAAAAGAAAACAAATTCGGTATTGATATTAAAGAAGCCTTCAATGTCTATCAGCTTGCCTGTGCTTTGCCCGGCATTGATGTTGTGGGCATTGATTTTCACATCGGCTCCCAGCTTACCGAAGTCACCCCGTTTATTGCGGCCCTGGACAAAGTGCTTGCATTGGTAGAGACGCTCGCATCGGCAGGTATTACACTCAGGCATCTGGATATTGGCGGCGGTCTGGGCGTGCCCTATGACAGCGAAAAGCCGCCACACCCCAGTGCCTATGCAGCGGAGGTCAAAGCGCGACTCGCCGAGTATCAACATCTGGAACTGATCTTTGAGCCAGGCCGTGCTATTGCCGCAAATGCCGGGATCCTGGTCACCAAAGTTGAATACCTTAAACCAACCAAAGACAAGCACTTTGCCATTGTTGACGCCGGCATGAATGACATGTTGCGGCCTTCTCTGTATCAGGCGTGGCAACAGATCATTGCCGTTACACCGCGCCAGGATGATACGCCACTGTATACCTACGATGTTGTAGGGCCGGTGTGCGAGACAGGCGATTTTATTGGTAAAGATCGACCACTGGCAATTCAGCCTGGTGACTTGTTGGCCCAACGTGGTGCCGGTGCCTATGGCTTTACCATGAGCTCGAATTACAACTCACGCCCACGCATTGCAGAAATCATGGTCGATGGGGATGACTGTCACCTGATCCGTGAAAGAGAGACACTGGAATCCTTGTGGCAAGGCGAGCAAGTGCTTCCGTAATGACGCGCGGCATGGCAAAGTAAGGTTATCACAATCATAAAATAGGTGCGGTGCCTGCTGTGCTGGCCGCCGACACCAAAATAGATAAGGCTTTATGTTTGTAAATTTTTCTAAGATGCATGGTTTAGGCAATGATTTTGTGGTCGTTGATAATGTGACCCAGAATGTTTTTTTGTCACGAGACCAGATCCGTAAACTGGCACACCGTAATTTTGGCATCGGTTTCGACCAGCTGTTACTGGTTGAGCCGCCCTATTCACCTGATCTGGATTTTCATTATCGGATCTTCAATGCTGACGGTACCGAAGTAGAACAGTGCGGTAATGGTGCACGCTGTTTTGCGCGCTTTGTCCGCATGAAAGGCCTGACCAATAAGCATAAAGTGAGTGTCTCCACCAAAGGTGGCAATATTACTCTGTTCACCGAAAAAGACGGCCAGGTTACGGTCAATATGGGTAAACCGGAATTTGCACCTGCGCAAATCCCATTCAAAGCAAAGCAACAGGAACAAACCTATATTCTGCGTGCACAGGAACACACCGTCTTCTGCGGTGTCGTGTCTATGGGTAATCCACATTGTGTAATAGAGGTTGATGATATCGACCAGGCAGAGGTTAACACGCTTGGTCCCCTGCTTGAGCAACATGAACGTTTTCCAAAACGTGCTAATATTGGTTTTATGCAAATTATCAACCGTGAGCACATTAAATTGCGAGTCTGGGAGCGGGGCGCGGCTGAAACGTTGGCATGCGGCAGCGGCGCATGTGCCGCAGCAGTCGTCGGTATTGCCCAGGATAAACTGGCCAGCACTGTGCGGGTCGATTTACCGGGCGGTAGCATTCAGGTGCGCTGGAATGGCCCTGGCCAGAGCGTTAAAATGACCGGCCCTGCGGAACACGTATTCGACGGACAAATCGCCTTATGAGTAATGACGCAGGCTCGCTGACACCTCAACAGGTTCAGGATTTTCTCCACCACCACCCCGAATTTTTGCTGCAACACCCTTACCTGTTGCTTGAGCTCAATCTATACAACGATTCTCAGGGTGAACCTAATCTGGCTTTATTACAGCAACGCACTTTGCGTGAGCGCAATCAGCAACTTGAAAAACAGATCGCACAGATGGTTGCGCATGCTAATGAGAATGAACAGATTTATCGTCTGTTCAGTGAGTGCCAGCGTCGCCTGTGGCAGTGTGAGGATGTGTCTTCCCTGACCGATTTACTGAGTCATGAGTTGACTCAATTACCCAAAGTCAGTCATTGTCAACTGATCAATTTACAAGAAGACAATGAACAGGTACGTGCCGTCAGCGCATTGCAACGCAGTCGGCTCAAAGATTCGAGCTGTTATCTGGGTCGCCTGAGTCAGGCCGAACGTACCGGGCTGGTCGAAGACATTCAGTGTCAGTCCTTTGCGTTATATACATTAGGTGACAGTGAGGCTCCCAAAGCCCTGCTGTTATTTGCCAGTCATTGCGCCGATCACTTCGCCCCGGGTAACGGCGACCTGTTCGTCAGTGAACTGGTCACTTCCCTGGCGCTTCGATTACACCATCTGGCATGAGCAAACCGCATCTCGATGTGAATCCAAATGACCTCGGTCCGGGCTGGCTGGAACCGATTGCTGAGTTTGCTGCTTACCTGCAGTTTGAACGTCAATACTCTGCACATACGCTGGGCCAGTACCGACGTCAACTGTTGCAGGCCGCCGCTTTTTTTGCACCTCATTGTGACCACTGGCTGGCAGTCAGCAGTGAGCTGGTCAGGCGCTATTCGATGCAACTGCGCACCCGGCAATATAACCCGCGCAGTATCAACCTGAAACTCAGCTGCGTACGCAGCTTGTATAAGTTTTTGCAACACAAACACCAGGCCCACGCCGAAACGCCGAACCCGGCTCAGGGATTGCGCGGTCCTAAGTTTCAAAAGCCCCTGCCAAAAAGTCTGGATGTCGACCAAATGGCGCAGCTTTTGGATATTCAGGACGATGATGTTCTGGCACTGCGTGACAAAGCCATTATGGAGCTGATGTACTCCAGCGGGCTGCGTGTCAGTGAGCTGGTTAATGCCAATCTTCACGACATCCGTGATGGCGAGATCCGGGTGCTGGGTAAGGGTAACAAAGAACGGGTCGTACCGGTTGGCGCCAAAGCGCTGGAAGCCATCACACTCTGGCTCAAACATCGCCCTCAGTTTGCCATGGCAGAGGAGCCCGCGTTGTTTGTCAGTAAGCGCAAAACCCGTATTTCAGCGCGCCATGTGCGTGCAAGAATGCAGGAATGGGGGATCCGTCAGGGGATCTCAGGCACCATTCATCCTCATAAACTGCGCCATTCCTTCGCCACCCATTTACTCGAATCCAGTGGTGACCTGCGGGCCATTCAGGAAATGTTAGGTCACGCCAGTTTATCCGCCACTCAGGTTTATACTCATGTTGATTTTGGCCATCTTGCCAAAGTGTATGACAACGCCCACCCCAGAGCACGCAAACAGCGTAAAGACTGAGTAGGTCTTTGGCCATTAATTAGGTAAACTCTGGCAAACTTTCAGCAAAGAGACGAGTAATGCGATTTAACCGTGCCATTGATGAGATCCAGGTTCTGAGCTTCGACCTGGATGATACTTTGTATAACAACCACCCAGTGATCGCCGCTGCGGTTCAGGCCATGAACGATTACGTCAATGCACTTGCGCTCTGGCGTGCTCAGGGACCAGAATTTTGGTTAAAATGCCGTAAGCGGGTTGCACTTCAGCACCCTGAATTGACCAATGACGTTACCCGCTGGCGACAGATGGCATTGCGTTTTGGTTTACAGCAAGCCGGCTTCAGCCCTGCTGAAACAGAGACACATGCCGAAGCCGCCTATCAGGCGTTTGCAACAGCACGCAGCCAGATAGTCGTTGATGAGTCCGTACTTAACCTGTTGGCTAGCCTGAGAACACGGTTCCGGCTAATCGCCATCACCAATGGCAATGTCGAGGTCGAGCGCTTTAACCTTGCAGGTCAGTTTGAACAGGTGTTGATGGCCGGAAGAGATGGTCGCGCCAAACCCCATACTGACCTGTTTGATGCGGCCTGCCAGCACTGCAATGTGGCGCCTAATCAGATACTGCATATTGGTGACAGCCTGGATACCGACGTGCAGGGCGCAAACCTGGCGGGTTGCCGCAGTGTGTGGCTCAATAATCAGGGAGTCCGGTATCGTTATCAGGGGCTGGCAGATATTGAAATCTGCGATATTCATGCCCTGTCGTTATTACTCACTTAACACTACTCGTCGGTTGTGCGCTCAGCCACAGGTGACCCTACTTCTGTTGCAAACTTTTAACAAATCACGTACTAATAAGACTTTCGTATAATAAAACAACAATCGGAAGTCTATTATGTCATCGCAGGATACTCATCTTGATACGGGGTTTTTTGGCCACCCGAAAGGCTTATCTACGCTTTATTTCACTGAAATGTGGGAGAGAATGAGCTACTACGGCATGCGCGCACTCTTGGTGCTTTTTATGACCGCCTCTTTACAGGAAGAGGGCCTTGAGTTCACCGTTGCAGCGGCTGCCGCTATCTACGGATTGTACACAGGTGCGGTGTACTTTCTGGGGTTGCCCGGAGGCTGGATAGCAGACCGTCTGCTGGGCGGTCAACGCACAGTCTGGTATGGCGGTATCATCATTATGTGCGGTCACATTGTACTGGCCATTCCAGCCCATGAAACCTTTTTTATCGGTCTGATCCTGGTTGCAGCGGGTACCGGTCTGCTGAAGCCGAATATCAGCGCCATGGTTGGTCAGCTGTATCGCGATGAAGATGAGCGTCGTGACGGGGGCTATGCCTTGTATTACATGGGGATCAATGTGGGCTCCGTACTAGGCTACACCATCTGCGGTTACTTTATGGAAAACCTGGGCTGGCACTGGGCATTTGGTGCCGCCGCAGTCGGCATGGGCGTTGGCCTGATCCAGTATCGTAAAACACTGGGTTATATTGCACATGTTGGCGATAAACCCAGCAGCCCGCTGTCTCCAGAGAAAGCCCGCAAAGCCTGGTCAGTCATCATTGCCGTTATCGCCGCCGTTGCCGGTGTCGTAGCACTGACCTACACAGGTGTGCTGGTCATCAACCCGGTTGTTGTCGCCCAGTACGTCGCAATCGCTTTTACCCTTATCTTTTTAGCCTATTACGGATTTATTTATTTTGCGGGCAATCTGGAACATGATGAAAAGCGCAAGATGTGGGCACTGTTCCTGGTCTGCGTGGCCTCAGCCTGCTTCTGGTCAGGGTTTGAGCAAGCCGGGTCTTCATTGAATCTGTTTGCCAGAGATTATACCGACCGACTGCTTGGCGGATTTACGATTCCGACAGCCTGGTTTCAGTCCACTAACTCCTTTTTTATCATTGTACTGTCTCCCTTTTTCGCCGCATTGTGGATCAACCTGGCAAAACGCATGATCTCGCCTTCATATACAGTAAAGTGCGCGATTGGCCTGGTGATCATGGCCAGCGGTTTTATTGTTATGTTTTTTGCAGCTCAGTATGCAGCTCAGGGACTCAAAGTTGCACCTATGTGGCTGGTAACCACCTACTTCCTGCATACCGTCGGTGAACTATGCCTGAGCCCGGTAGCCCTGAGTGCGGTGAGTAAACTGTCTCCTAAGCGGTTTGCTGGCCAGATGATGGGCGTGTTCGTTTTAACCTACTCGATAGGCAACATCATCTCTGGTTTGCTGGCCGGAAACTTCGACCCGGAAAACGTCGAGCAAATGCCAAACTTATATCTTCAAATTAGCCTGTTCTGTATCGGCGTGGGGATCCTGGTTGGCCTGTTTGGCCTGCGAGCCAAAATTTGGGAAGGCCAGGGTCAGCAACAAACCGCATAAGTTCCAGGGCCGGTTTCTCCGGCCCTTACCTCATCAACAGGTGCCCTGGTTGGGCGCCCCGGACTGAGAAAATCAAGGTTTCCATCTGGACACCGTCTGGAATTTGGGTAAGCTGGCAAAGCTGCTGCTTTGCTTGCTGCCGCCAACAAAACAGATGTCTCACCTGTGTGGCAGCGGCAACAGAAGCAACATAGTACGCAACGGAAAGTTAAGCATGATGTCGCTTGTTTTAAAATGCACTTTCCTATACAGAACGGCCAGATACACATTGGAGACAGTATGCAAAGCATCGCCATCACTGGCGCAACCGGATTACTGGGACGCGCGCTTGTTAAAATATTAGAAGCCCACTACCACATTATTGGCTGTGGATTTCGCCGGGCGACCCCGCCACTGGTGTCTCTGGACTTATCAGACAAAGACGCGGTCTGCGCTTTTTTGGATAAATACGTACCGGACATACTCATCCATGCCGCCGCAGAGCGCAAACCTGATGTCTGTGAAAACGACCATACGCAAACGCTCGCGTTGAATGTCGCCGCCAGTGAACATCTGGCAAAACAGTGCGCTCAGCGTGGTATCCGATTGTTTTTCATCAGCACCGATTATGTTTTTGATGGCGCTGAGCCCCCTTACATCGAACAAGCCACGACCAACCCGCTCAATTTTTACGGGCAGAGCAAACAACAAGCCGAGCAAGCCGTACTATCGAGCGATCCCACACATTGTGTTATCCGGGTACCAGTCCTGTATGGGGATGTCGAATATCTGGCAGAATCCGCAGTCACTGTGATAGCCGAGCAACTCAAATCGGACCCGCACAGTGCCCTTGACGACTGGGCGATCCGCTACCCTACTCATGTTGAGGATATAGCGCTGACGTTGGCAGATCTGATCGCATTGCCAAAAGAGCAACTGGGTGGGGTTTACCATGTGTCCGATACTCAGGCACTGACCAAGTATAAGATGGCCCAGATCATGGCAACCGTGCTGGGGTTAGAAGGAGTAAATCTTGTCGCGTTGCCAGAACCCACACACAGCGCGGCTCGCCCTCATAACTGTGCTCTCAAGGACACCCGTTTGCACGCACTGGGCATTGCGCACCACCGAGACTTTGCCGGTGCGATAGCTGCCGCGCTTAAGCACCATTTGCAGGGGTAATACATTATGCGGGTGAACTCTGCGCTTCTGGGCCTTTCTTTGGCACTCAATGCTTATCTGGGCTGGCAGCTATATCAATCATCAACAGCGGTCCACCCCAGTGCCAAAGTCCCGCTACCGGCTGCGCCCGCCGACGCTCCGGGCACCAGCTCAGACCGAATACCCGTTTCACTTACCCAGGCCCAGCAGGCATTTCAGCAGGGGCATTATGAACAGGCGCTGGCCTATCTGTTACAGACATATCAGACCCATCCCGGGGCAACAACCCGCCACGCCAAACAGTGGTGGCAATGGATCAATGCACACCTTGATCAGAGCAGCGAGGCTCAGCTGTTTGCCCAGTTAGCTTTGGTGCAGGGTTACCTCAGGATTGATCCACAGGCGCTTGTGGTACAGCGCCTTGAAATTCGCCTTTACCAGTCGCTGCAACAGCCCGATGAAGCACTTACACGACTGATGGTCGCCTACCAAAGCAATCCCGCGTACTCTCGCTGGCAAACTCTGATTGATGACTTGCTGGTACCACGCCTGGTTGAACTGAAGCAGCAACAGAAGTGGCATGAACTACTGCTGCTTGCCGCCCCCTGGTACGATGAAAAACCGCAAATGCTGGCACTACTGACGTACCAGATAGAAGCGCACCTGGCATTGTTGCAGCCCTCCGAAGCGCTGTTTTTGATTGCTCAGGCAAGCGATACATTGCGCCACCACCAGGATGTGGAAGCCCTTTACAATCAGGCACAGGCACTGCAACAGGGGGTGACACATGTGCCGCTACGCCGTCTGGGTAGTCACTTTGTGCTTGAAGCTCAACTGGCAGGTAGCACCATTGAGCTGATGATCGACACCGGGGCCAGCGTGACCTCTCTGACCCAGCAGCAATTTGCCGCACTGGATCAGGCAGTTGAATATTTAGATACCAGAACAGTGTCAACGGCTAATGGTTTGGCTAATGTCGAGTTCTATCAAAGTGAGCACATGCAGGTAGGTGACCAGATCAGAGGCCCCATGCAGTTTGCAGTCATGAATGAGATGCGTGCTGGTCCGGGGCTACTGGGCATGAACTTCCTGCGCCATTTTGATTTTGACATAGACCAGCGCAATGCTGTGCTGATTTTGCGTCCTCGCAGTCAACCTTGATATACTGAGCTTTTGCTCCCAGGCTATCTCAATTATGCAGCCAATGCGCCTAGCCAAATACCTGAGCCATTGTGGCGTCTGTTCCCGTCGTCAAGCCTCTCGACTGATCGACGCAGCCCAGGTCAGGGTGAACGGTAATCCGGCAAATCACATTGATCATGTTACCGACACCGACCATATTACCGTGAGTGGCTTACAGATCACCGGCCTGGTTCCCAAACAATTGTATCTGTACCACAAGCCTGTGGGCATTGACTGCAAACTGCGCACAGACGATCCCAGCAGCCTGATCCACCACCTCCCACCAGGTGTGCGAGTCTACCCCATTGGCCGCCTGGATAAAGACAGCCGCGGACTGTTACTGCTCACTAATGACGGTGAACTATGCAATCGTCTCATCCACCCCGATCACCACCAGGAAAAAGAATATCGTGTCGTCGTCGACAAGCCATTTGATCCGCAATTTTGCACCCGTATGAGTGCAGGTGTCCCCGTCGATGGGGTGATGACGCAAGCTTGCCGGGTAGAGCCGCTGACAGAGGATACCTTTACTATCGTGTTAAAGCAGGGAATGAATCGCCAGATCCGAAAAATGGCACGGCATTGCGGTTATCGGGTGATCGATTTATATCGGACACGCATTGCTAACCTGGTATTGGATGCCGAAGCCCTGGCCCCGGGGAAATATCAGCCCATCCCGTTCACTCAGCTGGTATTGGAAGAAAAAAAATAGTACCGCCCAACCAACTTACTGGGCGGTAAAAGTAGCATCGCTTCACAGTATAGCGAGCTGCTGACGGCAACGCACTGCGGCATATTGTCGCACCACTATTTCTCCCTGTTATCCTGAATATTTTTCAAGGCACTGGTAATTCGCACTTTGCCCGGTTAGTTTCTGTGTTCCGATATCATCAGAGTTCATACCCTATGGAGTGGATAGCGTTTACCTGTCTGGCCGCATTTAGTCAGGCCTGGCGTAATGCCCTGCAAAGTCGTCTCAGTGAACATGCCAGTGTAGCCAGCGTGACACTTGCCCGTTTTCTGCTCGCTACACCGCTGGCAGCCCTGTACCTGCTCGGTCTGTATCACTGGCAGACAGCACCGGCGCTGACCATAACGGGGCCATTAATCAGCTATATACTGGGTGCCAGCATCATGCAAATTATCGCCACCGGATTGATGGTGATGCTGTTCAAGCGGAACAACTATGCCGTCGGTGTGGGCCTGGCTAAGAGCGAAGCCCTGCTTGCGGCAGTGCTGGGGATGGCTTTTTTCGGCTCACATCTCAGTCCATTGGGCTGGTTGGGTGTCCTGCTCGGTGGTGTAGCAGTCCTGTTGCTTAGCGGCGTGACATTACGCCACTTTGCCCCCGCCACCGCACTGCTCGGACTCGCCTGCGGAGGCGCATTTGCACTAACTTCTTTGTGGGTCAGGGAGGCCAGCCTCACCACGGGGCTGCCCTTTCCACATAGTGCTGCCTGGGTGCTGTTACTGGTACTCTCCTGTCAAACCCTGTTGTTGGCCATCTATCTGAGTTATGCGGAGCAAAACTCCTGGCACACACTGTGGCAGCAGCGCCGGCTCACCAGTGCCATCAGTCTCACCAGCTGCATCGGATCTATTGGCTGGTTTAGTGCCATGAGCCTGCAACATGTGGCCTATGTCAAAACACTCGGCCAGATTGAGGTCTTCTTCACTCTGGCCATCGCGTTTTGGTGGTTAAAAACCCCCGTTGCCAGGCGTGATACTCTGGGGCTGTTGCTTATCGCATTGGCTGCCATTTTGGTAATGATGGGCTAGGTTTCTGGTTCAAAGTAAATTTTCAGGGAAAAATAGCCGGCACTTTCTATACTGAAGATATCGCAACAATCAAGACTGAGTGCCTTACGTGCCGATTGCACAACATTTTTATAGTCAGCCTGATGAGGTTGAACTGGTCAAAGTGAAACTGTTTAAGCAGGTCGCTTACTACTGTTTATGCTTGCACCTGCTGTTTATTTTTGCCTTCTGGTACAGCCATGTTTATATTCTGGCCATCGCCAATATCGCCAGTGTTACCGCCTGGGCAACAGGTATTTATCTGCTCAACCGGGGGCACAGCCACCTGGCCCTCAGGGTCTTTTGTATTGAAGTGACCGTCCATTCCGTGCTGGTCTGCGCCACGCTCGGTATGGATTATGGTTTTCAGTATTACCTGTGGACCATTGCCTGCATGTTACTTCTGGATCTGCAATTAAAGCTGCGACTCGCCATCTCTTTGTCTTTAAGCTTAATTGTGTTGTTTGCCGTCCTGTTTGAACTTTATGACACAGTCAACACCACCTTTGCATTTCGCGACTACGCCCGGCCCATCCACTTTATCAATGTGTTTATCTGCGGCCTGCCCATGATTTACGTCATTGGGCAGATACGCGAAAGCACCTTTATTCAGCGTCGGCAGCTGGCGACTCTGGCCGCGAGAGATCCGCTTACTAATTTATTCAATCGCCGCTATGCAAAGGAACTGATCTTAAGGGCTCATGCCAGTTGCGCGCACAATGACCAGTCTCTGTGTGTGGTGATGGCCGACCTGGATCATTTCAAACAAATCAATGACCAGCTGGGTCATGATATGGGTGACGAAGTGCTGCAAACCGTGTCAGATATTCTGCACAAACACGTGACCGATCAGGATATTGCTGTGAGATGGGGCGGAGAAGAGTTTCTGTTGGTACTGGTCGACTGCAATCTGGAACAAGCAGTTCATCGCCTGGAAACACTGCGCCAAACTCTTGAAATGCAGAAGTTCAACGGCAATGAGCTCACCGCAACCATGAGCTTCGGTGTGGCTCTGTGGCATACTGCCCTGCCCTTTTCAGTGGCATTGCAATTGGCCGATGACGCGCTATATACCAGTAAGGCACAGGGCCGCAATCGCGTGACCGCAGCCCAGTCCAGTTAGTTCATGGGAGTAAAGGTGATACGATGGCTGATTTTACCCGGTAACAAGGGCACCGCTTCACCTTGTGCATAGCCACTGAACCCAGCCCGATAAAACGGTGATAACGGATGACCACTTTGTCCACCAGCAACACTCATGATCGCTTTGTCGAGATGTCCGGGCTGGGCAATAAAGCGCTGGGAAGCGCCAAATGCCGGTTTTTGAACCGCCGGCATGTAGGCGTCACCAAATCCAGCCACTACAGGCATATCGAGCAAACCGCTGAGCAGTGGGATCTGTCGGCTAAATGGATGTTTAACTTCAAGCTGATTTACTCGCCCCCACTGCCATGCAGCCATGTCACGCCCTTCAGACTCGCGCAACTGCTCTTTGGCCGCCTCATAAGCCGCGAGTAACAACGTGTCCCAGTCACTGTACTTTTGCAACCACTGTGAGGGTTGCTGACGAATGAGCTGCCACACTGCAGGTTCCAGATAGCGTTTGAGAGGCGACAAGCTGCCATCAGCTTGTTGCAGAGTATTTTCTACCGGGGCAAACAGCACGTCGATAGTCTGGTCTCGAAATCGCCTGACCAGTGTATAACCGACCGATTCCGGACAGGCACATGCCTGCCAGTCAGCTAAATAAGCAAGGTCACGTGAATAGTGCGCTTTACGGCTTTCAAGTAACTCGCTTAACAGCTGATGCCAGGGCATCAGAAAGCGAGCCTCATTATCGAGTTGCAGGCGCATGAAATCGGCTTCATTAAACAGGGATTGTGCCATCAGCCGGTCGCGGATCTGCTGAGCTCGAGCCCCCAGTGCGTAACCCCCATCACCAAATCGCTGGTGTTGTTGCGCCGATACAACCCGGGAATTAGCAGTCCAGATCTTACCATCCGCTGGATTTTTCACGACCGGTCGGTGTACTTCATTACGTTGCCACAGAGCACTGTAATCCTGACTGGCAACGGCCAAATCACTGGGAGACTGTCGGGCCGGCACTGCACCGGTTGGCCGCCATGCCGCATTTCCGTTTGCATCGACAACCACCATATTCTGAACCGGAATAGCGATATGCTCAGCCTGCAGTAATGCATCATCAACGGACATGGCCTGTTCCAGCCCTGTGAGGCCAAGATTGACCGCGTAATCCCGATGTGCCACCCAGCTCAGCGCATAGGCTTCGCCCTGGATCTGTTTAACAGGTCCGTAGTCGCTTAGCGTCAGGGTAAATTCCTGATTCTTCCCACCGGGCAAGCGCAACTCTTCTGTGACCTGCCAGGTTTTATCACTGTGCGGGTCAAGTTTGATCCAGTCTGCGGTATCCAGATAACCATTGGTGAATCCCCAGGCAATATGGTTATTGCTGCCCACAACAATAGCAGGTGCACCAGGCAAAGTGACACCAGATACCTGCACGGGGTTGCCAGCAGCGGTGTTGTAATTGAGTTGTGCCCGATACCAGATAGCCGGCGCATTCAGACCTAAGTGCATATCGTCTGATAGCATTGCTGAGCCTGTATAAGTGTGCCTTCCAGTCACAGCCCAGTTATTGCTCCCATAAAGCGGTGGCTCTGCAATCTTACGCCACACATCAAAGTGAGCTATGTCGCTTATTTTTGGGATAACCACATCACTTTGATGGACTTCACTTCCATCCAGCGCAGCCTGATAGTTGCTAGGCTGAATGATAAAATCTATCATTTCTTTGCCAAGCAAAGACTTGACTAAAATGAGTGACTCATCTCTTTTTAAAGTACTTTCTTGTAAATCCAGGTACATACTAAAGATGACCAACAAGCTGTCTTCTGCCTGCCAGGGTCTGGCGTCTGCACCTAACAGGAGATACTCAAACCCTTTCATACCACTTTGTGCTTGTCCTTCATTCACGCCCTGCGTATACCGCGCAAGCAAAGTTTGATCTGACTTTGGCAGTTGCTGAAAAATAGTCTGGCTTAGAGCTCGAAACTGGTGAAACCGCAAACGCTTGTCAAGCTCAATGGCAGCCTCGCCAAATAACTCGCTCAGTTCTCCAGCGGCATTGCGACGCAACAGATCCATCTGAAAAAAGCGATCCTGACCATGTGCAAAGCCCAGTGCATACGCGGCATCATCACGATTCTGCGCAGTGATCACGCTCTGGCCCAGCGCATCTCGCTCCAACGTCAGCGGTGCGCTTATCGCCGTTGACTGACCCTGCCCATCGAGTGCAGGCAAGCTCAGTGATAAGATCCCGTACACGACTGCACTGGCAGCCAGTGCCAGCAACACAAAAGTTGCCACTGTACGCCTTAACCAAGTCAGCATACTCTCTCCTTATTATGAGTGATTAATGACCTAGCCAGCTTAGCGCTAATTACCCTGTATTGCATTATCGTATTGCATGACAGATCTGTGACTTCCCACTCAGAAACGCCTTTGCTTCCGGTAAAAAGAGCAGCCACAACACACGCTTTGATTCTTGTCCTGAGTCCCTATACAACTGCTATCGTTGATGGCAGCATTTTTCAGGCATAAATTACCCTGGGTCTTGGCGAGTTTTCATACAGACAACTATAGTTAAATGATTCAAGGATATTTTTTCACGTTTACATGCAGACCAAACACGTGCTGTCGTCAAGGAAAGCCTTTTTAACCCGCTTTATAGTGGGTGCACTCCTATTGGTGATCCTGGCAGCAGGCTGGTATATCGATAGCATCAACGAACGCCGCCTGATTGAAGTTGAGAAAAACCGCACTTACGAAGAGCTCAACGTTTATCGCACTCAGATAGAAGGCACATTGGCCGCGAATATTCAATTAGTTCGGGGACTCGCCATTGCCCTTGCGCCTCAGCCAAACCTGGATCAGACACAGTTTGAGCGATTTGCCGCCCCTTTGTTCGCAACCAGTAAAGTGTTACGTAACGTGGGCGCCGCGCCCGATATGGTATTACAATTGGTGTACCCCCTCGAAGGAAATGAAAAAGCGATTGGGCTCAATTACCTTACTCACCCACAGCAAAAGAAAGACGCCATTAAAGCCAGAGACACTCGCAATATCGTCCTGGCAGGTCCGCTAGAGCTCATTCAGGGCGGCATGGCGTTGATCGCACGGATCCCCGTGTATGTTGATAAAGACAATTTTTGGGGACTCCTCTCGGTCGTGATTGATATGCCCAAACTGTATGAACAAGTGTCACTGAATAAGCTCGAAGGCGATTACCTGATAGCGATTCAGGGCCGAAATGGCCTGGGCGACAGCGGTGAGTACTTCTATGGTTCGCCTACTATTCAGGAGCATAACCCACTGGCATTCACCATTCATGTCCCATCGGGTAGCTGGGTGATGTACGCAGCTCCGCGCTATGGATGGAAGGCCTCATCAGCCGCATTATGGCCTTTTCGACTGGCGCTGCTGACCATAGTGATATTCTTCTTCTGTGCATTTTCTTTTTACACGCGCTTGCTTTCTGAGCTGAAAAATAAAACCAATGCGCTAACCAATATGGGCTCGCTGGCAAAAGTGGGGGCCTGGTCGGTTGACTTGGCGTCTCATCACATCACGCTGTCGGATGTAACACGCCAAATCTTTGCCGTACCATCACACTATCAACCCACCTGGATGAGTAGTACTGAGTTTTTCAAAGAGGGGCCCCATCGCAAGAAGTTTCAGGATCATATGACTCAGGCGATCAAATATGGCAAACCCTTTGAAGATGAATTCATCGTCCTGCCACACAAAGGGCAAGAATGTTGGGTGCTCATAAAAGCTCAGGCAAAACAGCACAATGGCTGGACCTCACAGGTGTTTGGTTCAGTGCAAAACATCAATGATCGTAAGCTAATGGCGATAGAGCATGAAAAAGTGGCCAGAAATAATGAGTTACTGGCTCAACTCAGTACTCATGAGGCCATCCTCAACAATCACACAGATCGCGCCCAGGAATTATGTACTGACGCGGTTTGTCAGGCCGCTCGCGCATCTCGTGCCAGTATCTGGCTACTCAGTGACGATCATACACTGCTTTATCCAACCTGTTTCAGCAATACCCGTCGAGACAGCTTGCTGCACTTCCCGCCCTGGCGCAAGGCGACCTTGCCGGGCCTGTTTTCAGCGGTACTCAGTAAGCAAATTATAGAGGCCAGTACAGCAACCAAGCACCCGATCACCCGGCCTCTGGCCGATCAGTACCTTGACCCCTTTGAAGTCGAAGCGATGCTTATCACGCCCATTCTGCATCGCGGCGCCGTCTGCGGGATACTCTGTACTGAATACGGTGATCCGTATCCGGACTGGACGGACAGTGACAGGCGCTTTGTGCATGCCATTGCCGCAATGCTGGCCAGTTTATTCAGCGGGCAACAACAGCAGCAGGCTAAACGTAAAGCGATTATAGAAAAAGAGCTGGCTGAACAATCCGCCAAAATTAAAGCCGACTTTCTGGCCAGTATGAGCCACGAAATCCGCACCCCGATGAACGGCATTATTGGTATGCTGGAGATACTCGGTAACTCGCAACTCACAGACACGCAACAGCGTAATCTGTCGCTTGCTCAAAGCTCGGCGGAGTCACTGCTCACTATCATCAACGACATCCTGGATTTCTCTAAGATTGAAGCCGGAAAACTGAATATTGAGCAGATTGAGTGTGACCTGATCCAGATTATCAGTGACTGTTTTGCAGCCTTTGCACCACGAGCCAATGATCAGCAAACTGAACTCTTTATCGATAGTCGTAATATGCAATATCAGTACGCGAAGACAGATCCGCACAGGCTCAAACAAGTGCTCAACAACCTGCTTAGTAATGCCGTCAAGTTTACCGAAGGTGGTAAGGTGACCCTGACATGCTATACCGAGCGCACCAGTGACCAGTCACGCTTATGGTGCAGTGTCGAAGACACGGGCATAGGGATTAGCAAGCAACAGCTGAGTAAAATTTTTGATTCTTTTACACAGGCCGATCCCTCGACTACGCGTAAGTTCGGCGGCACGGGGCTGGGGCTCACCATAGCCAGACAGTTATGCGAACTTATGGGCGGCGCCCTCAACGCGTACAGCAAACCCAGTATTGGCAGCACCTTTACGTTTTATATTGAGCTCAGTGATCCACAACCAATCCGGGCGCTCGACGCCAATAATGACAGCCTGTATGTTATCGATGCCCACTCACCTTCCGATCTGGCTGCACGGCATATGCTGGATGCCTGGCATATCCCAACCGAGCACTTTGAGAACGTGGCGCAAATGCTAGAATTCTACGACACCAAGGAGTCACATAAACCCGCTCTGATCATTGCCACACAAGTGCTCAGCAACTCGTCGGACTCAGACATACAAAGCCTGATAAAACTGATTAAAGTCAAGCATCTCAACTATGCCCTGCTGTGCCACACGATACAGGAAACTGAAGCCTGGCCTCAGTTTTCATCCAATAACCTTCTACTGGCACCGCTGACCCCAGCCAATGCTCTATCTTTAGTGAAACGCAAAGAACCCATTGCCGCCAAAATCGCCGAAGACGTCTGCCTGGATGTCGATATTCTGCTTGTAGAAGACAACAAGATTAACCAAACCGTTGCAACCACCCTGCTCGAAAAGCTGGGCGCCCATGTTACCTGTGCTCACAATGGTCTCGCGGCGATTGGCCATCTCAACGTGCGAGAGGAGCCTTATGCTATCATTCTCATGGATTGCCAAATGCCAGAGATGGATGGCTACACAGCCACCAAAGAGATCCGTACGGGCATTGCGGGCGAGCAACATCAGCACACACCTATCATTGCCCTGACAGCGAATGCCATGGAAGGTGATGAAGAAAAGTGCCTGGCTGCCGGAATGGACGCCTATCTTAGCAAGCCCATCAATTTCAATGCGCTGAGTAAAATGTTACAACGCTGGGTCGATGAGGCCAAAACCTGCTGATAAGGCTACTAAAAGTGCCCTTCATTCATCTGAGGCCACTATGCAAGGCGGTTCAAATCGCATAGAGTTAAGTCATGAAAAAACCTGATTTGCTGCACACTGCCTGCGGCACATGATACTAGGGAAGAGATATGAATTTATCCAAGATTGAACAGCGGATCATTGGCTGTCTGCTGGAAAAGCAAACGACGACCCCAGACCAGTACCCACTCTCACTCAATGCACTGACCAATGCGTGCAATCAGAAATCGAACCGGGAACCGGTGATGTCTCTGACCGAGTCTGACGTGCTGGACGCTCTGGCTCAGCTTGAGCAGAAACGCATTGTTGTTTGTGACGAGGGACTATCCGGCAGGGTAAACAAATATCAGCATCGCTTTTGCAATAGCGAATTTGGCAGCCTGCAACTAACCGAGCAACAGCGCGCCGTTATCTGTTTATTGTTGTTGCGTGGACCCCAGACCCCCGGAGAATTACGCACCCGCAGTGGCCGACTGGCAGAGTTTGCAACGGTTGGCGAAGTAGAGGCTGCACTGAATGAACTGCAACAACAAGAGCTTGCCATGCGCCTGGCCAGAGAGCCCGGCAAACGAGAAGCGCGTTACCAGCATCTGTTCGGCAACCCGGAAGATTACGAACAAGCACAAGAAAGTGCATCAGAACCAACCGTGAACCTGGATGAACTGCTGCAGGAAATTGATCAGCTCAAACAAGAGTTGCAAACTATCAAGCAACACCTGGGTCTGTGAAAAGCACAACAGCGCAAGAAACAGATCTAATCTGTAACAAATTCAAGTAAACTTAGAACAATCAGACATAATTGGACCAGCCGTAGAATACGGGTGGTAAGAGGAAACACCATGCGTGAAGCGATCATCGCTGAAATGAAAGTTCAGCCTACCATTGATGTCGCGGCGGAAGTCGCCCGACGTGTTCAGTTCATTAAACACACGCTGATTTCAGCCCACTGCCATAGTCTGGTTTTGGGGATCAGTGGAGGTGTTGACTCCTCAACCTGTGGCCGTTTGTGTCAACTGGCAATTGACGAGCTGAATGCCGAACAAGGTTGTCAGGGTTATCAGTTTATTGCCATGCGCCTGCCATACGGCACTCAAGCTGACGAAGACGAAGCACAGCAGGCGCTGGAGTTTATTCAACCCAGCAAACGCTTAACCGTTAATATTAAGGCGGCTGCTGATGCGATGCACGAGCAGGCACTTCAGGCTATGCAAGACAGCGACGCCACAGTGCCCAACGCCACCTTGGTTGATTTTGTAAAAGGCAATGTCAAAGCCAGACAACGTATGGTTGCGCAGTATGAAATCGCTGGCCTGACAAGAGGCTTGGTGGTCGGAACCGATCATAGCGCAGAGAATATTACCGGCTTTTATACCAAGTTTGGCGATGGTGCCTGCGATCTGGCGCCACTGTTTGGCCTTTCCAAGCGACAGGTACGGGCTTTGGCCGACTACCTGGGTGCACCACAATCACTGGTACATAAAACCCCAACTGCCGATCTGGAATGCGATCGCCCGGGGCTTGCTGATGAGGAAGCACTTGGCCTGAGCTATGATGACATTGATGACTTCCTGGAAGGCAAACCTGTCAGCCTGGATGTTGAGCAGCTGCTGATCGGCATTTATCAGAAAACACAACACAAGCGTCAGCCTATCCCCACCATCTACGACAGTGAATAAGTGACAGACGCAATGCCCTGTGATCTGGCCTGCGTTATCTCACGTACAAGGCCAGACGCACAACGCGGGGCTTAACCCGGGCGCTCATTCTACTGCGCGCCCGATTGCGCACTTTACTCGTTAAACCTGCAAAGAAGGATACATGCCAATGACATCGCCGATTTTGATTACCGGAGCCGCACAACGTGTAGGGCTGGCGATGGTTCAGCACTTTATTGCTGAAGACATCCCCGTGATCATGACATATCGCACAAAACACCCAATCATCGATACGCTGATTGAACAAGGCGTAACCTGTATTCAGGCCGACTTCAATCAACCAGATGCCGTTGCAACACTGATCGCACAGGTTCAGCAGCATACCAATGCGTTAAGTGCCGTCATACATAATGCATCGAGCTGGGACTGTGAAGCGCGTAATCCGGATCACAATGCACTATTTGATGCCATGATGCACATACATGCCAAGGTTCCCTATCTGCTTAATATGGGGCTGGCGCCTTTACTGCAAAACCATGAAAGTACGGCCGATATCATTCACATTACAGATTATGTGGTCGAAAAAGGCAGCCCAAAACACATTGCCTATGCTGCCAGTAAAGCGGCATTGGATAACCTCAGTCGCTCCTTTGCTGCCAAGTACGCACCTAAGATTAAGGTCAACTCAGTGGCGCCCTCGCTGATCATTTTCAACGAGGATGACAGTGAAGAATATAAGGCCAAGACATTGAAGAAATCCATCATGGGCATTGAACCGGGCTGTCGAGAAGTGATCGACGCCGTCGAGTTGCTGCGTAAAAGTAATTATATCACCGGTCGCACCCTGGCCGTTGACGGAGGCCGCCACCTGAAATAGCAGGCCTGAGCGAATCAACTACAGTGAGTTTTATTATGCATGAAGAATTAAAAAGCAGTTTCCAGCAAATCATCACCGCCGTTGGCGAGGACAAAGATCGTGAAGGGCTGCTTGATACCCCGAAACGTGCAGCTAAGGCCATGGAATATCTGACTCAGGGCTATCGCCAGGAGCTGAGTGATGTGACCAACAATGCCGTATTTAGCTCTGATGCTGATGACATGGTTCTCATCCAGGACATAGAGCTTTATTCAATGTGTGAACATCACCTGCTACCCTTCGTTGGTCGTGCACACATTGCTTACATTCCCAATGGCAAGGTGTTAGGCTTATCTAAGTTTGCACGTATTGTGGATATGTACGCGCGCCGCTTCCAAATCCAGGAACAGCTGACTCACCAGATTGCGCAGGCAGTCGAAGAGGTTACCGGAGCCCGCGGTGTGGGCGTGGTGATCGAGGCCAAACACATGTGCATGATGATGCGTGGTGTTGAAAAACAAAATTCACAGATGCGTACTTCAGTCATGCTGGGTAACTTCCGTGAAGATGCCAAAACACGCAATGAATTCTTACAACTACTAAAACGCTAAGGACCGCTTATGCACACGGCGATCATCAATATCACCAATCTGAGGTTACGCACTTTTATTGGGTTTAATCCCGAAGAAAGAGAAAAAAAGCAGGATGTCGTGATCAATATCGAGATCCATTACCCCGCCGATGCGGAATGCTTATTTCATGATGAAGTTGGTCATGCGCTGAACTACAAAACCATCACCAAAGCCGTGATCGCCAAAGTGGAAGACGGCCACTTTCTGTTGCTGGAGAAGCTGGTTGCTGACATTTTAACTGAATGTCATCAGCACCCAGATGTCAGTTATGCCAAAGTCAGGGTCGATAAGCCACATGCACTGCGCTTTGCCGATTCCGTGTCCTTAACACTGGAGTGGCGCAAGCCTGTATAACCTTGCCTGGCAGCGGTTTACACTAAGCCCGCTGCCAGTCCTATCACCACGGCATAGCGTAAGCCTTTACCCAGAAATACCAGCAACAAAAAAAGCCCAAAGCGAACGCGAAATACGCCCGCAATCAGGGTCAATGGGTCGCCAACAATGGGGAACCAGGCAAACAGTAAGCTAAAGGTGCCATATTTTTGAAACTGTCTTTGCGCTTTATCCATGGCTGATCTGGAAACTGGAAACCAGCGTCGTCCCTCAAACCTGCTCACCGCGGTCCCCAAATAGTAGTTAATCACACTGCCCAGCACATTGCCCGCAGTGGCACTTAGCCACAATAACCACAGCGCTCCCTGTTGCTGTACAACCAATCCTGACAGCAAGAGTTCTGAAGAAGCCGGTAGCAAAGTAGCGGAAATAAAGGCAGATAAAAACAACGATGCATACAACATAATAATGGGCGTCTACCAATGGCCTGTGTGAAACCAATTTCACTTAATACCTGTTCAATTTGAAGGAGCAAATATGACGCTAACTGTGTTAAAAATTTCTCATTTAGAGCAACTAAATAGCAAAATTTTTGCCTTGTTATCGACTATATTTTCTCGCCTCAAAATAGAACACTTAATTAAGCAAATTGGTGTAATTCTGAGTTGGTCTGTTTCTGAGGAGGGCAAGCGGATACACCGCTGAAACTTGCGCTCACCTGAAAAATACGCATTAATGGGGGTATTGTAACGCAAGGACCATAATAATGATAAAACGTCTCGCAATGACCACTTTGGTTATCGCACTCGGTGCCCAACTCAGTGCCTGTAACGCTACACCCAATCCCGCTCCTCACAGCAAAGGCTATGAAACCTATATCCAGTCTGGAGAGCTGTTCAAGCATACTCAACTGATCAATATTGACGGTCAGCCTGTGCAGTTAGCTCAGGGCAAAAAGTTAGTCATCCTGTTCGCCACCTGGTGCTCTGATTCCCAGCGAACCTTAACTGAATTGAAAGCCTCTAACCTACTGGCAGATCCTACACTTCAGGTCGTCGCCATTGGCCGGGAAGAAGACGACAAAACACTCTCTGCATTTCGCGAGTCATTCGGGGTGGACTTTACACTGGTTGCGGATCCGGATAGACAGATTTATCAGCACTACGCAAATAAAGGGATCCCGCGTCTTATTCTGCTGGATGAACACAACAGGGTAGTAAAAACACTCATTGGCGAACAGCCCGGCATTATCGACCAGGTCCGTTGGTAATGAACACGGATGTCGTCAGTATACTGACCATGGCTAAGGTGATCCAAACTGCCGTAGCCCCGGTCTTTTTGATCACCGGTATCGCGGCCACATTAGGCGTATTATCGAATCGCCTGGCCCGCATCACCGACCGCGCCAGATTGCTGGATCGCAAGCTCAACAATAGTCAGGATGAAGAACTCAAAAGCCACCTGACTCGCGAAATGCGCACCCTGCTCAAACGCTCTCGCTGCATTCACGTTGCGTTTAGTATGAGTGTTCTGTCTGCATTGCTGGTCTGTGCCGTCGTTATGGTGCTATTTGTCTCTCACCTGTACACACTGTCACTGGGCGTTACCCTCTCCAGCTGTTTTATTGGTGCTATGTTGCTATTGATCTGCGCATTTGTGGCATTGCTGGCCGAAGTCTTTCTCGCCACTCGCAGCATGCGCCGGGGCATGATCTTTAAAGACATTGGGGACTAAAATCCGTATTAATACATGATACCAATGATATGGATTGGTAGAACCGTGCTGTCAGATACCTTCCAAGCAAAGGATCAGAAACATTCAACGCATCGCTCAGCCTGAGACTTCAGCCTGAGCGACGGCCTCAAAACTACCTTGCAACCTGCTTCTCACTGAGTCTCCAACCTTAGCTACGCTCGCCCTTTGCTGATGCCGAGCCGCATTGCATACCACACTCTGAGCGGGGTCTTCATCCAGTTCAATTTCAGCGTACTATTTTATTCAGCTGCACACATAAAAAACCGCCCCGGGAAACCCGGGGCGGTTTTTCAACTAATGCTTAGTTAGTTGCTTACTTACGCTTACGGCGACGTAGTGCTGCAAACGGTGCTGCAAGTAACGTCAACCAAGCCAGTGAACCTGAATCGTCGTCGTCATTGTCATCACCACCGGTTACGTTAGTCACGTTAACACGTACAGTTACAACCTCAGATACAAATTGTGCAGAGTCTTTCGCCTGAACCTGGAAGCTCACTTCTTTTTCAAATTCGAAGTCAATTTCGCCGCTCACACGGATGGCGCCATCAGCGTCAACAGTGAACAGGTTAGTACCAGTTACGATGAACTCAGTCACTGGTGATACGTCTGCATCTGGGTCAGAGTAAGCCAGTCTGCCAACAACAGTGCCCAGCTGAGCGTTTTCTGTTACAGAGAAGATTTGACCGTGGTCAACCACTGGCGCGTGTAATGAAGGATTCAGTACAACATCAACAGTGACTTCAACCATCTCAGACTTCAGGCCTACGCTGTCTTCAACCATTACTTTGAATGTATAGCTTGGTACTGCCAGCTGGTTGATTTCAGCCGTTGTTACCAGCTCACCTTTCTCGTTGATTTCGAACAGGTCAGTGCCTTCTACTTCACCGCCAACAATGCCGTCAGCTGCGCTTTCAAATACAGAGTAGTCAAGCATACCAACGACTGTACCTGCTGGTGCACCGTCCATCATGCTGAACATTTGACCGTGTGCAACCACAGGCATTTCGTCATGCTCATTGGTCACTGCGATTTCAATGTCAGTCATAGTCGAAGAACCCATAGTGTCCATCGCCATCACTTTCAGCTCTACGCTTTCAACGCCCATCTCAAAGTCTAGGTACTCAGAGCTTACCAGAGAGATAACCCCTTTGTTATCGATTGCGAAGCTGCTAGCGTGCATGCCATCCAGACGGTAGCCCAGGATTGGGAACGCTGGAGACTCATCACCGAAGCTCACTGTTGCAACAGGCATTGGCTCAGCGTTTTCGCTCACGCTCAAGTCACCCTCAACAACCAGCTCAGGTAGTGCAGGTACGTCCAGGTCACCAGGAACAACTGCCATTACGTTTGTGCCCGCAGTTGATGTGAATGCAAACGGCATATCGAACTCAACAGTCGCTTTTGCACCAGGCGCCAGTTCTTTCAGCGCTTCGCCTTCACCGTCTTTCAGTGCAACAGTCGGGTTCATACCGAAGATGAAGCCACCGTTCGCTGAATCCATTGGCGCACCCCAGATACCAGACTGCCAGTGTGCTTCACCAACGAACGCCTCAACACCAATTGGCATGCCAACCATATCTGCATTCAAACCAAACAGGTCAGAACACGCTGTGAAGGTCACAGTGTCTTCACCTGACTCGTGAAGCATAGGTGTACCCCACTCCCACTGGTCATCGCCATTAACGATTGAACCAATCAGCGTACGGCTACGACCACGTACTGCAGCGTTGTTGCCGGTATCGTTCAGTTTCGTTACGAACTTATCAGCAATACCGTCGTTGTTAAGGTCTAACTCAAGACGATAGCCCGCCTGACGCAGGTGGTTAATGCCATCTTGTAACTGCAGTGAGAAAGAAGTTGAGATGCCAGAATCACAGTTGTCGTTCAAGAATGCAGCTGTAGTCACTGCTTTGATGTCAAAACGACGATCATCATCTTCGCTGGTCAATACAACTTGCTCAGCCATACCAGAGATAGCCACAGCACCGGTGTTCTCAACCATCAGCGATGACATTTGCTCACCCGCTTCGATGCTGAATTCAGCATCTGCCGCTGCTTTTGGTAGCACGTGATAAACAACATGTAGGTCGTGGTCGCCTTCAGTTGCAGCATCATCAAAGATTAGCGCACCGTCGTACTCAGCCAGGTCTAGTGCTTCAACACTTTTCGCCAGTTCATCGTTGTCGAACGGGTTCATGATGCCAAACTCAGGTAGCTTGCTTGGATCAATCGTCATGTCAACGTCAATCAGAATTGTCTGACCCGCTGGTACAATAACCTGTGCTGGGTGTTCGAACGTTACAGCGCCTGAATCCACATCGTTCTGATAACGGTGGTCCATACGCAGGTTATATGTGCGTTCTTCGTTTGAGTAGTTACGTAGTACTACAGACTTAGTATAAGTTTGTGTCTCTGCAAGACGCTTAGCACCGAACGACAATGCCGCCTGCTTAGTGTCAAACTCAGGCAGGTCTACCCAAGCTGCAACCGGAGACGCAATGGCTTTTTCAACGTCAACCAGACCAGCACCGATGCGGCTGATAGGTGCCAGCGGTGAGTCAGGGTTTACGTTTGTTGATTCAACCGTGATGTTCAGGTCAGCGGTGTTCATCAGAATCGCTTTAACTTCCAGAGCATCAAGCTCAGGGCGCGCTTCTTTCACTAGCGCCAATGCACCAGCCGTGATTGGGCCAGACATAGAGGTACCAGACTTACGGTGTAGCTGATCACCCGTACCCGGAGCCGCAGCCAGGATGTTTGAACCCGGAGCCGCAATTTCAGGCTTCAGCAGGCCGTCCATTGAAGGACCACGTGATGAGAAGTCAGATACGCCACCCGGAGACGCTTTAACAACACCAGAGACACTGTAAGTGGCTTTGCCGCCATCTTTCATTTGCTCTTTAAGTTTTGCACCTGCTGCGAAGTTCAGACCTGCAGACGGGATAGTCACAGCATCGTCGCTGCCACCCATAGGCGCCGGAGTGCCGTCATCGTTGTTGTTTGCGATGAATACAAATACTGCACCACGTTCTTGGGCATTCAGTACTTTCTCAGTGAACGCACAGGCGCCACGGTCAATCAGTACTGCTTTACCAGTAAAGTCCATGTCTGCAAACGGGTTTGCATCTTCGTCCAGATCACAACCGTTTTGGTTTGCTTCTGGGTAAACCAGTTCAGCATTGTCTTGAGTAAAGTCAAACGCAACCTGAGGACCAAAGCTTGCAGGTTGAACGACCGTTGCTTCGCCAGCAACCGTTGCTTCACCGAACAAACGCTCAAATGTAGGGTGCGTCAAAGAGGCTACAGACAGCGCGTTAGGCGTTGTACTTGGACCACCAACACGGAACGGAATGTCATCATCGTTACCTGCAGAGATAATCATGTTCGTGCCTAGTTTAACAGCACGATGGATCAGGTAGCCCGTACCAGAAGAAACATCAGTATCACCAAATTCACCACCCAGTGACATGTTCATCAGGTCTACGCGGTCGCTGATGTCGCCATCACCATTTGGATCCATTGCAGACTCAAGCGCTTTAACCTGTGCATCGAAAGGACAGCCGCCGCCACATACAGAGTAAACGTAAAGTTCAACGTCCGGAGCGATACCTGTTAAATCGTGCGATACGTGTGTACCGTGGTCAGACAGCTCATCTGCCTCTGGACGGTATGTAGGATCGTCTTCAATCGGATCTGGGTCATCACGCATGTGGTCGTAACCACCTACGACCATACCCTGTGGCCAGCTTACTGTTGTTGGATCTTCAGCAGCCGCTTTATAGTCATCTAGCGTACCAGCTGCTTCATTGAATACTTTGTGTGTGTAGTCGATACCAGTATCTAGTACAGCAACACGTACACCTTTACCTGTTACGTCTAGTTCGTTACGAACTTTAGTCGCACCGATATAGTCAGAACTTGCTTCAACAAACAAGCGGTCTTCACGTAGTGGAAGAATACGGTCAACCATTTCGTTTTTGCTGAGTGCTTTCAGTGCATCTTCAGACGCTTGTACGATCAGTGTTGAGGCTAGTACTTTCGTTGAGCCTAGGATTTTCACCCGCGGGTCAAGTGCACGCATTTGCTCTTTCATCTGGAACTGAGCTTGTTGTACTGATGAGAAAGTTTGCTTAGCAGCTTCAGCGCTGTACGTGCCTTCAGACATCAGGTCAACGGCTGTAGATTGTTTCAGAACAACCAGGAACGCTTCTGCTCTTTCCTGTTGCGGGTTGCTGAGTGCTTCAGCTTGTACCTTCAAAGAAGCAGGAGCTGCTGGAAGCTGCGTTGCAGCCGTGGCAGATGCTGCCATCAATGCACCAGAGACAGCTGTTGCTACCGCGGTGGCTTTAAATGAATACTTGGCCATAGTTTCCCCTAGGACTTGTTGTTGAAATGATGTTTCTTTTAATTTTAGAGAGTAGATTCGCTCATCAATATAATGTGACTTCACGGTTAATTACAATATTAAACAAACAAAGAAGTTACAAAATTTGCAAGCAAATCACATGTCTCACTGTAACCCTATGTTTATAAAGAAATTTGAAACTGTAAACAAACGTAAACCAACCCATCATCATGTTGTCACATTGATGAGTTTGTAAAACGTGATGAACAAAATACATACAAATCGACTATATAATCTAGTTCAGAATTCCCATCTCGTCTAAGAGACTTGCAATATCTTTTATAAAGCCTTAGAACAGAGTCAGTTTTTTAATTGAGGGGTCGAAATGAGAATTACACTTTTATTAACAAGCCTGTTAACTGGGCTGTCTTTGAATGTTCAGGCAAATTCATTATTCGAAAAGCCGGAAGATGCAATTGAATACCGTAAAGCAGCGTTTCAGCTGATCCGTTACCAGATTGGTGATATGGGCGACATGCTCAAAGGTAAAGTCCCGTTTGACGCAGAACGCTTTAAACAACGTGCCAATAATGCAGCTCAGTTGTCTGCCATGCCATGGGAAGCATTCCCGGCTGGATCAGATAAAGGCGAAACAGACGCACTGCCTGCTATCTGGTCTGACAGAGCAACCTTTGACAGCAAAGCACAGGCATTCGCAGATTATGCGCAAAAGCTGGCTGTAGCGGCGGAATCAGGCGATAAGAAAGTCATTGGTGCAGCATTTAAGAACTGGGCGAAGGGCTGTAAAGACTGCCACAACTCGTTCAAAGACTAAGCATCTAAACAAGTAAGGCAGCAAATGCTGCCTTACCATTTAACGCTCAAGCGAGGTAACAGCCCCGCAATCAAGCTCAATCATCTAAGAAATCTAGATCATCCTCTCCCAGATTACGCTTCAGGCGTTTTTGTTCCAAATAATCATCCAGACGACGCTTCACCCGCTTCTTTTGCTGGGCCTGCAACTCTTTGTCTAACGAGCCAAAGTCGTCTTCATAATCTTCATCTAACGGATCATAGGAAAATGTTTTACCCACGATAAGCTCCAAAACTTAAATTCGCTAACTAGTCCGGCAGTTCATGCAATGATGAGCCTGCTTAAGTTAGTATTTAGCGCTAAATTCAGGCTCTGAAAAGCAAGACATTTTTATCTATACGATAAAAATTTTTTATTATGCTTTTGCACAAAAAACACACTAGTCAAAAGCACCACTTTTTGGTCATATTGATGAACAAAACAGCTAATGCATCGCACAGGAAAATACGGCGTTTCTATAATAATCAATAAGTTAATAAATTGGCATTGTTCTTGTTGGTTCTCTCTTGTCATCAACACACCAAGGACCACTATTATGAAAACTATACTGCTTGCTTCAACGTTGGCGTTATCTACCCAGGTGGCAGCCCACACAGATAACCATTTTTCTGTCAGCACGGATGAATGCGCTGTTGATTTTAAAAACGACGTACAGATCACCCCTGATCAGGTATTTATCAAAAATGGCAACGGCCAGCCTGTGATGATAGACGCGCAAGGCTTCCTGTTTATTGCAGATCAACCCGTTTCGCTGAACCAGGATGAACGCATGGCCATGCAGACATATGCCGATACGCTCAGAGCCGAGCTGCCCAAAGTGGCCAGTATTGCATTGCAGGGCGTAGCACTGGCTGGCGTCGCCATTGAGGAAGTGGCAACCGCGTTTAATCTGCACAACTTCGATTCCTTGTCGGGCCTGATGGATGAACTGCATACAGAGATTGAGGGCGCGTTTTATCAGCAAGGCACCTTTGTGATGGGAGAGCAGGCCTTCAATGAATTCGGTGAGCAGTTTGAGCATCAGTTTGAAGAAAAAATAGAACAAGCAATAGAAGGTGCCATGATGGAATCCATTGGCAGCCTGCTGGTCGCCATCGGCTCAGAAATGGTCAGTTCAGGCGGCGATATGGACCGCTTTGAACAGCGCATGGAAAACCTGGGTGCCGAAATTGAACAAAAGATAGAGCACCAGGCAAAAGCGCTGGAACAACAAGCCAACGCTTTGTGTGGCAACTTCAAGACCATTGCAGAACAAGAATCTCAGCTCAGCGCCATGATCCCCCAAATGAAAGGGTATCAGTTGTTCGCGTACCGCTAAACCTAGGTTTATCCCTGCACAGTCAGCCACACTTGCACAAGTTCAATACTTAGCGCATGTGTGGCTGCTTTTTCGCTTGTGCCACCAAAGTGCCCAGCGTACGCACATAGCCTTCCATATGCTCGCACCAGGGCAGACCATAGCTGATCCGCACACAGCTGCGGTAACGCTCATAGGCGCTGAATATGGCACCCGGTGCCACACTGATCCCAGCCTGAAGCGCAAGCTGAAAGAACAAACCGCCATCATAGCCTTCACCCAGGTCCAGCCACAATACACACCCCCCTTTGGGGTCGCTGACCCGGACGTGCTCCGGAAAGTACTTCTGTACTGCCAGGCGCATTTTCTGCTTGTTGTCGTGCAGCCGCTTGCGTAACTGGCGCAGATGCCGCTGAAACTCGCCACTGGCCATGAAATCTGCCAGCGCCCATTGATTCATCATAGGGGCCGAACAACTCAGCGCGCGCTTAAAGCGCTTCGCCCGGGCACTGTATGGTCCCGCCAGCATCCAGCCCACCCGGTAGCCAGGCGCAACGGTCTTAGAAAACGACGAACAGGTCAATACTTCACCCGGCTGGGCAAAGCACTGTGCCGGTCTGATCCGCTGTTCGCCAAAATACAAGTCTCCATACACATCGTCTTCAATCAGAGTCACATCATGAGCACGCAATAATTGCAGCAACTGCTGCATCCGGGATTCGGGCATCTGGCTACCCAGCGGGTTATTGATACTGGTAGAGAATACACAGGCTTTAATGGAGTGCCGTGCCAGCGCGGCACTGAGGTCGTCAAGCCACAGTCCATCGTCCGGACAGACCGGGATTTCAATCGCTTTCAGACCCAGGTTTTCGACCAGCTCCACAATGCCAAAGTAACAGGGCGATTCGATCGCGACGATATCGCCAGGCTGGGTCACACACTGCAGGGCAATGGCTATGGCTTCCTGTGCCCCATTGGTGATGATCAGGTCATCACTGTTCACGGTCAGCCCCAGTGCCAGATATTGCTGCACTATCTGCGTTTTTAGCATCATCAGGCCATCAATTGCGCCATAGTCGAGCATTCTCTCCTGAGCCTGACGCATGGCCTGACGCATACTTCTGGCCAGAGCCTGTTGCGGACTGGCAGCAGCTACGGGGTTGGCAAGTCCCAGCGGCGCCACATCGGGAAGATGGATCCCCTCATATACCTGCTCAATCAGTTGCTGTTTGTTCACCATCACAGGTTTTGCCGGCAACTTACTGCGCTTGGGCGTGGCGGTGGGATGACCGCTTTGCAAAAAGTAACCGGACTTTTCCCGGGCCACAACCTGACCCGACATCTCTAACTGCTGATAGGCTTGCTGCACCGTAGGAATACTCACGCGTAGTCGACCCGCCATCGCTCTGAGTGACGGCAGTTTATCACCAGGATTCAGCAACCCCTGCTCCACCATCTCACGTATCACAGTGATCACTTGCTGATATAAATAATCGGGTTTTAGGCTGGTCTGACTCATGGCACGCTCAATCTGTATAGGTCTAAAAACACATTTTTTGTATCTGGCATATACAGAATATATCGTTAAACTGGCCACGCTGACTAGTCCTTGTTGTGAGATGAAAGAATGAACAACGTCTTTTTGTATACGATCACTGTCCTTATCTGGGGCTCAACCTGGCTGGCGATTGAGTTTCAGCTGGGCACGGTCGACGAAGTGGTCTCTTTGTTTTACCGCTTTGCAATTTCTGCGGCCTGCATGTGGTGCTATGTGCTTATTAAGCGCCCTCCCATGCGCTACTCGCTCACGGATCATGGCTTTTTTATGCTACTGGCTCTGGGTAACTTTGGGCTAAATTATCTGTTGTTATACTGGGCGCAGGGCAGCCTGACTTCTGCCATGGCGTCGATTGCCTTTTCGTTGCTGCTGGTTGCCAATATCGTCAATACCCGGCTGTTTTTTGCAAAGCCCATTGCCGGGCGTATTTATATCGGTGCCACACTGGGGCTGGGTGGTATTGTTAGTTTATTCTGGCAGGACTTAGTCAGCGCCGATCTGAACAGCGAGGCATTCATTGGCTTGCTACTGGCACTGGCCGGAATGTTTATCGCGTCACTGGGCAATATGGTCAGTGTACGTAATTCCAACCGCCAGATTGGCGTACTGCAAGGCAATGCCTGGGGTATGTTGTACAGTGCGCTGTTTTTAGGCGGTTATGTGGCACTCAGTCCGCTACAATTTAGTATTGAAGCCAGTGCCAGTTACTGGGGCTCTTTGTTGTATCTGTCGGTATTCGGTACCGTCATCGCGTTTGCCTGTTATTTCCATCTGCTCAAAAACATTGGACCGGAAAAAGCCAGTTACCTGATCGTCCTGTTTCCTCTGGTGGCCGTCACACTCAGCACCTGGTTTGAAGGGTTTGTCTGGCAGCTTAACACCTTTATCGGCTTTTCTCTGGTACTGATCGGCAACGCCATTGTACTCACGCCCTATCAGCGTATTCGCGCCTGGCTTAGTCCGGCAAGAACATCTCAGGCAGAGTCCTGAGGTGTAAGGCACCCGGGAGGCTTCGGATTGTGACTGGTGTTTGCGCCACCAGATCGCCATCGGCCTCCACCATCAGGTTAGGCGTTGTAATGGTTAATTCAGCACGTTTTTCACGATATACCCAGGGCAAGCGCTGGTGACATCCAACCAGCATCGCCGCAAACACCACTAAACGCTGCCACCAGGCGCTGGCACTAAACCACATACATTCCAGCTGACCGTCGTGTAGCCTGGCACACGGTGCTGGCTGCAACCCGGCTGCAAAATAACGACCATTGGCCAGCAGCAGCATCATCCCCTGCTCCAGCACAGGGCCTTGCGACGTGGCAACGCTGACAGTCGGCGCCCAGAACAGCTGCCTGATCCCACCCCATACATAACTCAGTGCCCCGGCGCGTTTATTACCCCGCATACCCTGCACCACCTCAGCATTAAAGCCGACCCCGGCAATATTGACGAAGTAGCGCTCACCGATAGCACCCAGATCTACCGCGACACTATGAGCAGAAAAAACGGCCGCTCTCCAGTGTCGCTCTGCGTAACCAAACTGACGGCAAAAATCATTCCCCGTGCCTGCAGGCAGGCAAGCCAGCGCAATAGGTAAACCAACTATGGCATTCACAACCAGATTGATGGTGCCATCTCCGCCTACCACCACAACCTGTTGCTGGTCCTGCGCCAGGGCCCTGATCGCTTTGCAATCCTGACCGAAGAATCCACTCGTATCGTACCAGCGAACGACCAGCTGACGTTGCTTTACCTGAGCCCGCAACCAATTTAACTGCCGTTGCAACTTCCGCCCACTTCCCGGCTTATAAACAACTAACAAAACACCCTCTCAAAAACAAACTCAACTTATCTGAATAATTACCCAAAAATAAAGACACAAAAAGCAAAACCTAACACCAAGACCATGATATATAACAACTTAAAGAAAACCCACCTATCTGCACGACTGAATAAACAATCATTTATATGATTTTCTCAAAGCAAAACACCCGCGCTTTCCATTAGTTTTTCTAATCCCTCATCAACAATTTTTATCGTTTTATTTTTAGTCACAATGCGCGCAAAATAACCATGTCGATACAGACAACATTGTTACTTTTAAGATTTTGAGGAGTCAGACATGCTTAATTCAGCTGCAGCGTGCAGCAACACGCAAACCACCCTAAACACAGCCACAGCGCCTGGTACCAAGCGCCGCGTTAACCTAAAGGCATGGTTAAACACTGTGGGTAAACAACTGATGTTAAGTCAGGTGGTTATGTATAAGTAAGTCTGCCTCGGGCATGTTCCCCCCAACCGTACATGCCCTTTTTCTACACTTCCCCTGTCACTCAATATCATAAAATGCGTTTTATCGCCCAGATTTCATTCAAGTTATTAAAAAAAGCCACATTTGAGTACAAAAATTAAGCAAACAAATTAAAAACTATTTACAGCATCAAATTCGCTAAGTATTATCTTTGCCCATGGAGAGATGGCTGAGTGGTTGAAAGCACCGGTCTTGAAAACCGGCATACGTTAATAGCGTATCTAGGGTTCAAATCCCTATCTCTCCGCCATTTTTAAGTTTTTGCGCCGGAGAGGTGGCCGAGTGGCTGAAGGCGCTCCCCTGCTAAGGGAGTATAGGGTTTGTAGCCCTATCGAGGGTTCGAATCCCTCCTTCTCCGCCATTGCTTTTAAGAGAACCGCCTTTACGGCGGTTTTTTTATGCCTGAAATAAACCTGTTCACGAATGAGAAGGCGGGTGAGAACCCTCGACCAGGGTTCGACAATTTTGTCTGGAACAAAATTGAACGCACTTCAGTGCGGCCCGCAGGGCAAAATACAGGACGTATTTTGTCATCCCTCCTTCTCCGCCATTGCTTTTAAGAGAACCGCCTCAATATGGACGGTTTTTTTATGCCCGAAAGCGAGTCCCTCACTCTTGTGCACACACCATTGCTTTTAAGAGAACCGCCTTTACTGGCGGTTTTTTTACGAGCTTTCCTGGACACCCACCATAAAACGGAGAAAATGCAATGTATATTGTATGCAATATTTGACAATGCGATCATAAACCGTTTATGGTTATTGGGTACGAACAGTACACAGGATTAATTTAAGGATAAAAACAATGAAACTAAAATTAAGCAGTAAAAAGCTCAAATCGCTGTCTGAACGGCACTTAGTAGAAAATAGCAATACACCGGCCATTGCGGGCGGTGCGAATACCTGGACATGCCTTAGCCACATTGGCCCGCCGGGACCACCGCAACAAACCTGTAATGCGAGCGGATGGGGCAACTTTTGCTGATCGGGTTACTTTACCCTTTCGTTCAGCAAAAATAGTACAGCACACTTAGGCCCACTGGTCAGTAAATACAACCAGATACAGAAAAGCCCCCGCACAATACCGGGGCTTTTAATATTGCATTGCCTGAATAGACATCATAAGAAGTCAATTGGATGCGTTAGTTTAAGTGGCTGCCCTTCAAGCTATTTTCATACCGGCCCTGGCTTACGCTTCAACGGCAATAATCAAACACCTTAGTTTTGTCTTGGATAAGCGCAATATTCGTGTGCGTTTTATGTATCGTCAGTCTAAGTCGCCAGTCTTCAAGTTTAGTGTCATCTGAAAGGGCATCCGCTGTATCACCAAAATAACCAAAGTTGACAGAAACAAGCACCAAATCATGTTTTTGACTCTGCTCATTATATTCCCGTGATACTTTCATCGACTGAAGCGCCGGAAAGAAGATCTTTTTAAAACAGGCATTTTTTATTGATAAAAACTGGTCCTGAGTTTCAACCTGAATTGACGCCAAAGTGTGATGGGTATTTTTTCTTACCGTATAAGCCGCGCCATCCTGAGCATTCATGGTGATACTTACAATATCCTCATGAAAGCCGTGAGGCCCTGTATTTTCGAACTCTGCGGACCTGACCACAGCGCTAAAGACAAAAAGAAGTAGTAAAAATGACCTACGTCTCATACTTCCCCGCCAATATTTTAATAAACACGTTCAATTACAGAACTCCTTTGCATCAGTCATCGAGCACTTAGTATAAAAGCCTGGCGCCAGACTCACACTCGTTCTGAATGGGTACCAACTTAACTACCCTAGCCAACTAAATCCCATCAACAGTTTCATATTCTCCTGCTGCTCTCAAAATAAACTTAAGATCTTCTTTGCCAACGACTTCTGAGTCAATTAAGACGTCAAAAGAAATAAAGTTACCACCACTAAAGTCAAAGCATGTTGGCACTACAATTTGAAAAGCGGTCCCACCGCGAACAATGTAACTAAGATTGCATTGAGGAATACTATTTTTGTTATTTTTTCTAAATCTTTTTGGAACAATTTTAGGCGCTATTTGCTCTAGTCTCCCTTCAGAATACACAATAATGTTTGGCATTAATCCACTACTGTCAATCGTGAAGACAATATTGTATTTATCCCTTTCAAGCTTATAAGATAGAACGATCTCTTTCTCAAGCTTAACCTTTGGGTTTTTGATAATCCCGCTCGCTACCTCAACAACTTTTTCGTTCCCTTCCAAAGAAATATAACGAAAAGTATCTGTATACCGCTGGCATGCGACAGTCAAACTTAAAAAAATGACAACGACTATACACCTCATGAAATGCAACCCTTTTTTCTTATATATTTACTAATTGAAAGCTTTCCTCTGGCCTAATAGAAATTTACATGGACTGTTCGAGTACCACCAGTTGCATGAACTCGGACTTACTTAGAGATTCGATTTACAGCTCCACCCCAAAAGGCTAAACGGCCGTTGTGTGTCCACCCTCATCACACACCCGTATATCATTTTTTAGCTTCTATATTGGTGCAACCTGCTGCGTTTGTGAAGTCACAAGCATCTGAGCCTGTTGTGTTTTTCATAATAGCAGCAATCACCACCTGCCGCGTACCGAGCCGCCAGTCTTAGCATCAATGCCCGACTCCACACTCGTTGCACATTTCAGTGCTGGAATATCCGTATTCAAAAAGGGAGAGCCAGAGCGTGTCACTTTGTCTGTGTTTTTGGTCGTCAGGTTTACCTGCGCCAGTAAGCAACATGCACAAAACCGGCTACCTGATCACCCTGACAACCGAACACTGAGTAAAAGCATGACTAAACCCGCATCCACAACACAGCTTGTTCACCCACTGGGCCAGCACATTATTGTCGATATTTTTGATGCCTCTAACCTCATCGGTGAGCAGCACATAGAAGAGATGATGATTGAATGTGCCAACGCAGCAAACGCCACCATTTTGAAAACCCATTTGCACCCATTTGAAACCAATGGCGGTGTGTCGGGCATGATCATTCTGGCTGAAAGCCATATTTCTATCCACACCTGGCCAGAATATAACTTCGCTGCCATGGACATTTTTATGTGTGGTGATGCACAGCCTGAGCTGTGCCTGGCTGTGATAGAACAGTGTTTTCAACCAGGCAGGATGGTGGTGAACACCCTCACACGAGGTGGCTCTGTCAGCCAGGCCGGAGAATTCCAGCCGCTTTTACATAACCAGTTACACGCAACGCAAAAAACCGCATAAAACGGAGTATTCACGCACATGACTAAGATTAATTGGCATTATGAGCAAATGACAAGTGGCGTTCACATTGCACTTCGTTCAGAAAAAGATTTGGTAGATGTAGAAACCGAGTTCCAGGATGTCAGCATTTTTGAAACCCGCCACCTGGGTAAAGTAATGCGCATAGACGATGGGATCCAGGTCACCACCAAAGGGGAGCACATTTATCATGAGATGATGGCACATGTGCCTATCCTCTTTCATGGTCAGGTCAAGAACGTATTGATCGTTGGCGGTGGCGATGGCGGCAGTGCCCGCGAAGTATTAAAACACCAGAGCGTAGAAAACGTGGTCATGGTGGATATTGATGAGCAAATTATTCAACTAAGCCGCAAGTACTTGCCAGAAATTAACAACGGCGCATTTGACGATCCCAGATTTGTACTGCGCATTGGTGATGGCGCCGACATCATCTCTCAGTACAGTGACTGTTTCGACCTGATCATCCTGGATGCAGCTGACCCGGATGGCGGTGCGTCGGAAACCCTGTTCACCCAATCCTTTTTTGGTAACTGCTTAACCGCACTAAAAGCTGACGGCATTTTAGTGGCACAAGGTGGTACGCCTTATTTTGAGCCCTATATGATGCAGTCGATGGTATCTCGTTTAACTCAGGCGTTTAACAATCCGGCTGGCATCTATATGGGCGGATGTTACGACTATTTTGGCGGCTCCCATGCGTTTATCTGGGCAACGCGCAGCGGCACCATCAACACACTGTCGCTCGCTGAACTCGAAACACGCTTTAATCAGGCCGATATTCAAACAAAATACTACTCGCCGGAAGCACACTTTGGCGCCTTCTTCTTATCTAAAGATATGCGGGATTACGTCAACCAGGCCGTAAACTGTGAGAACGTGGATGAACTGTCGATGCCTGCCGCTGGCGACTGGGATGACTATACGCCAGAAACCTCTAACCAGAATGAAGACGACGACTAGCGCTTACTCTGCTGACATAAAGGCAGATTAGTATACAAGTCAGAGCCACTGAAACGACCAGCATCGTTGTCTCAGTGGCTTGTTTATTACTGGCTCTGGCCAAACAGCCGGAGCGCAACCAGATACGTGCGGGTGCCACATAAAGCGATGAAGCCACTATTTACGCTATTTGAAAAAATAGGCCACAAAGACACATTCGACAGCCAGTTGCATGAGGCCGAACACAATCTTTCGTTTATCCGCCAGTGCGCCAAAGAGTTTTCTGGTTGGATAGCCGTTGCATTTATCATTTCTTTGCTGGGCGGCTTATTGCAAATTGTGACCTTTGACTTTCTGGGTGAGCTGGTCGACTGGCTGGATACCTCCGGTGACAAAACACAACTGAACAATAAAGGATACCAGCTGGCATTGTTCGCCGTGGCCATTGCCGTTGTGATCCCCGCACTCACCCTGGTTAAGAACCTGGTGTTTCATCAGCTGCTTGGGCCTAACCTGCAAAAAAACACCATTGTAAAACTGTATCGCACTTTAATAGCATCGCCTGCCAGTTATCACGAAGAAGACGACCCGGGCTCCACAGCCATTGTGATTGTGGATACCTCCGAAGCCATCATTGATGTGGTGTTGCAGTTCTGTGGCTTTGCCGGATTTTTACTGGCATTTTTGGGCGCGCTGCTGTTTTACGTCGGCAACATAGATGGCTGGCTGACGCTGCCATTCCTTATCTGGACAGGCCTGTTTCTGGCTATGCTGCTCGGGCAGTGGATCCCCAACGCCAAAACCACCAACCGGCTGGAAGCCGAAAGCTGTGCACAGATCACCGGAAAATTGACTGAACGCTTTGCCCGGATCAGAACGGTAAAAATGCTCTCCGGCAGCGAATACGAGCAACAGTTTGCTGAGAAATGGGCGACCCGACACCGCAGAGTGGTGGCAAAAGAATTTCGTGTTTTCTCTCATTTTGCCTCTGTGGTTGGCCTGCTAAATGGTACTTTGATTGTGGGCACAGGGGCTCTGTGTTTACAGCTTTGGCTCAATGGCAGCATCTCCGTTGGCGAGTTTTCTATGGTGCTGGCCCTGGTCTATCGGGTTATTTCGCTCTCGGAATGGTGCCAGGAAGAGTTTGACGCCTTTTTTGTTTCCTGGGGTCAGGTTACCGTGGGCAGAGAAGTGATTAACGAGTTTCTGGAAGATATTGAACCCATTGAAGACGCAGGCAAATTCAATGTGTGCAGAGGAAAAATCACCTTTAAAAACGTCGAATTTGCGTATGAAAACAAAGCGTCCCTGTTCACCGATCTGTCGTTAAAAATCAAAGCCGGCGAAAAGGTGGGGATCATAGGCCCGTCAGGAGCAGGAAAGTCGTCGCTGCTGAATATGCTTGCCGGCATTGACGAAATTGAAGAAGGGGCAATTTACATTGATGGCAAGAATATAGAAGATTACCCCACAGATCAGATCTGTGGCGAGATCAGCTTTTTAAATCAGGATATTGGCCTGTTTAATCAGAGCATTTATGAAAACGTCGCATTTGGTTTAAATAACGTAAGCCGGGCGTCGGTCAGACACGCGCTTGAACAGGCCAATGCCCTGGAATTTGTTGAAGCATACACAGACGCTCGCGGCCGTAAGGGGTTAAGTGCGTTTATTGGTGAAAACGGCGGACAACTTTCTGGCGGCCAGCGACAACGGCTGGCGCTGGCCAGAGCGATATTAAGAGATAAGAAAATACTGTTACTGGATGAGGCAACCAGTGCCCTGGACCCGGCCTTAAAAGCCGAGTTTATCCGCTCACTTAAAACGCTGATGAAAGGCAAAACCGTCATTTCTGTTGCGCATTCTTATGATGTGCTCGCCATGATGGACCGCATTATAGAGATTAAAGACGGCAAAATAATCAGAGATGGTAAACCTGCCGACGTTATCGATGCGGTTGTGTAGCACGCTTTTAGATTATTCGCTGCAAACCGACAGGCAAAACAAGCGCTTCAGGCTATCGGGCAACGTACTTTACTACCCCAAGCTCAGGCAAATAGTCTGGGCTTTTAAAGGGATTGAAACCAGGATTATTTTGCTTACTCCTTTTGCATTATGTAACGCTCGGGCACGCCAAAATTCTATCTATAAACCCTTTTAAGCCATACGTTTTATTCGGCTCACCTCGTTGTTTTGCAATGCAGCACGCTCACCTTTGGACAGCTTACACATAAACCCCAAATAACCGTAAAATCTTCGGGGTATTCCCGGTAAACTAATAAAGACATCAATGCGGCTTTTTACTTAAATTAGCAAACAGTGGTGTCGGTCTACCTGCCTGTATTCTAAGACAAAAGAATGAACTAAGATATCTTATCGCCTCTTCGATAAATCCTTTCACTTTGAGGTTAAAAAAGTGTAGCATTTATGTATCATTCATTATGATACTATCTCTGCCAGCCCCTTTATTTATAGCAATTAGCCATAAAGTATAAGGTTAATAAAATTTTAATAGGGTTTTACCTGAGTTTAGATACAACACCAATAAAGACGCCAACATACCCAGCTCAAAACGAGGTCGCTTTAGCTGATCATGGTATGAAGCTTAGCGTGCTGACTAACACGCTTTTTCAGGGACAGAGACGTTTACATTAGCGGTAACGTGAACATCAAGATAATAAAAACGGAATACGAATTTGCCTTTAAAACGCATTTTCTGATCCAATCACATTTTATTCTTACTGCTTTTTACTTCAGTAATATTAGGAGGATGCATGAATCACAAGTCATCTCGAAGAGATTTTATAAAAAAAATAGGCATGGGTAGCCTGGTTGTTGGGTTTAACCTGCAAAGCCAAAGCTGGGCGAGCGAGCGCGATTTACTCAACTTATCACCCGAGGCGTTTGCCGACAACTTTCCTGTGTTCGACGGCGAACTCATCACCGATGAAACCAGCCTGACTGAGGCCGCTGATGATTTTGGTCATATTCATCAATATGTCTCACGCGCGATTTTAAAGCCCGCCACCTACCAAGATATCGTCAATATGGTTACATTTGCCAATCAGCATAACGTAAAAATTGCGGTAAAAGGGCAAGGGTATTCGACCAACGGCGAAACACAAACCCAGGGCGGCGTGGTGATAGACATGGTTTCACTGGCTGAAGTCTATGACGTTCATAACCAGCAAATTACTGCTCAGGCAGGTGCTCGCTGGAGCGAGCTACTGGCAACCACAGTGCCTCAAAACCTGGGACTCCCCATCATCACTGACTTTATTGACTTGAGTGTTGGCGGCACCATTGCTGTCGGTGGATTGGGTGCGCAGTCTTATAAACACGGCTGTATGGCAGACAATATCTGCCACCTTAAAGTGGTCACCGGTGACGGCCGCTTGCTTGACTGCTCACCGTATCAAAACAGCCTGCTATTCCACTCCATGAAAGCTGGTTTAGGTCAGCTCGGAATTATCGTAGAAGCAAGCTTTGATCTTGAGCCAACACCCAGTACGGTCAGAGCATATCAGCTGGTGTACGATAATCTTGAACACTACTTAAACGACAACCAGCGCCTTTTAGATGAAGGGGTTTTTGATGGCGTTCAGGGTGGTGCAGAGCCGGATCCTGCCGGAGGCTGGCGTTATGTAATGCAGCTGGCTAAGTACTTTGAGCCCGATACGCCACCTGTAGATGCCGAACTGCTTGATGGCTTAAATTTTGTGCCCGGAGCCGAAGTTATTCAGGATCTCCCCTATTTTACTTTTTTGAACCGTTTAGCCCCAGTGGTAGAACAGTTAAAAGCAGCCGGACTCTGGACTTTACCTCACCCCTGGTGTCCTTTGTTAATACCCGCTTCTAAAGCACACGCGTTTATTCAGGACACATTAGCAAATACACCTGCCAATGATGTAGCCGGGCCGGTACTCATGTCGATGCAACAGAGAAGTGCCTTCAGTAGCCTGTTTTTCAGCGTACCAGAAGAAGAAAAGTTCGTTTACTTTTCTTTGATGCGTACCGCTATTCCGCCGACACCCGAGCGTGTTGAGCAGCTCACTCAGGCCAACAGAAGCATTTACGAAGGAGCACGAGAGCTGGGTGGCTTCCAATATCCGGTTGGCGCCATTCCCATGAGCTCAAGAGACTGGAAAAAACATTATCACAAAAAGTGGTTTTTACTGAAGCTACTGAAAAACTGGTTTGACCCTAATAATTTGTTAGGCCCGATGAGGGGAATTTTTAACAGATAAGCGGTTTCAACCAGCATGGGCACACGGCAGTGCCCTTTTTAGTTATTTGGGGCTTAGTGGGTAGCGCGATGCGTGGTAGTAATAGCAGTTAAAATAGCGTCTGATTTTATTGAATTACAACAGTCCATCTCATCACCCACCCAAAAATCCGAACAGAATGTCTACGATTTTGGTTTGGTGTCCATGCAACGTCTTGTACCTTAATAGCTATCGGGAATGCCTATTTTTGCTAGGGTATATTTTCACCATCGTTCAGGTGACTGGAGTCGAGAGTTAATCCAACTTTTGGTAGTTGGTCAAACTTGCAAATATGCTCTTTGAGCAATTCTAATCTATGATCCATATCTTCTTGTGACAATTTAACAAGAACGGTTGTTGCATTCCCAGAAAAATCAATAATAGTTCTTTCCACAAAAAGCTTCTCATAATCTACAATTCTTTCTTCTATAGACATATCAACAATATGGCTAGCTGACTTAAAATAAATTTTCCTTTTATTTTCAAAGTCCACATCAGACAAAGCAGCAATCGATTCGGAATGACCAATTAAAGCTTTTTGTAACAGTTCAATTGAGCTTATTTGGCACACATCATTAGCACCTATATGGTGCGAAGTAACAACAAGTATGAAAGCAATAAAACGCTTCATTTAATGACCTCCCCAAGAACTACTTCCGAATACTTTCTCAATGTGTGCTTTCATATAGTACACTTCACATTTTTTCAAAGACACCCGACCATAAATTCGTAACCTGATTGTGGGCGTGTTCAAAATTGAAGTACTGCTAGTTCACCATAAGCCGATTTGAAGAGACCGACTCTATGTTTAAACCATTTGTTAAAACCTCTATTAGCATAACTTTTGAGCCATCATTGTATTGAATTTATACTATTTTTTTTGCTTCCCATCTTTCATAGATTGAAACACTAATCTGCTCAGCTCTTAATCCTATAGAGTCCCGGATATTCTCCACATGCTCCAGAGCGTTGAACTTAAAATCATTGCTATCATATCCATAACTGTTTCTTAAAATCCCAAGCTCCACCATAAGGCTAACAACAAACTTGATTTCACTCTCCTTTACTGAACTATTGAATGAAACAATCGCTCTACTGTGTTTCCCTCCACAGGAAGCTAATGGAAACAGCTCTCTAGTGAATCTCGCTTTACCCCTAATCTGTTCAAACTTACTCCCAATACATCCTCCGTCAAACGAAACCATTGGATGACTTTCATAAAGGAAGTAATCTGTCCTCCCATTTTCACTCGCAAATAAAAGCGGGCAACTAAAAGAAAGATATGCGAAAAGAAGCAATGAGTTTAACAACTTCATATTAGTAATTCCCAAATATAACTTTAATGGCTGAAAAGCCTGGCTTAGTAATGTTTTCTACTTCATCCCCTACAGACATCAATTGATGGCTACATAAGCTACTGAAAAATAAACAATTAAAACACCACTCATATCAATTCACTTCGTTCAGATGGCAAAACGGATAAAATAACGAAAACACGCTATCCCACTGGCATACTTGGCTTTGCATCGCTGAAACGTACATGTATGTCCATGTAACTTTATCTATGCTTCATCTATAGGTTATTCCCTCACTACAGCTAAATTTCGATAGAAAATTAAGAAGCTCGAACATTTTATTTTGAACACCGGTAACCGGTTTTAAGTCTTCAACTATCGCTACTTTCTCATCTATGCCTATATCCTGTAGCAATAACACATACTTCCATTTATATGCTGCTGGCGAGTTCATTTTGACTTCTTTTCTTAGCACTTTGTGAATAGCTTCAATATCACACTGGTATGCAGACTCATACAATAGCTTTTCTTTCTCTTCCTTCGTGTAATTATCAAACATACCTCTCCGGTCACTATAAACAACTCTTTTAGCCGAAGAGAAACCTGCTTCCACAGCTTGATAAACAAACTTTTTATATTTCTCAGCATCAATCGTGCCATCAAAAACCAAGCTTTTATAAGTTTCAAGGCATTCATTCACAGTATCTGAATTAAGAACATCAACACTGTGCTCTTCACATAATTTATATGAAAGTATCGGTCTTGGTTTAGAGCATAAAGTCATCCCACCTTTTTCATCACATCCTTGACTATAAAAACTGACAATCAAATAAAACATGAGTAACGATTTAATTATTTTCATTCACTCTCCTTAATTACCAGTAAATGACACCCAATCACCAGGTCCACAACATATATGGAGCCACCACTTCAGCTGGTCAATTGTGCATGCCTTTACTTGTTTTCAATACACACTACGCTGGTGTTATTACACAAAAAAGACGCTCATTGAGCGCCAATTTTTAATCGGTGTCTTTGCAACTTGTTCTAACTTAATTGCCCTTGATTTACCTTCGTTTACTTTTTATGAGAAGCGTAACTGTCGATTCCAGACCATGCTTTTTTGCTAGTTCCAAACAGCTGTACTCTTTATCTTTTCCAAAAAAAGGTAACTCTATATTTGCACCATGTTCAATTAATGTATTTGCAATTTTTTCATGCTTATTTTCCAAAGCATAGTGCAACGCTGTTGTACATTCACAGCAACACCAATCGGGGTTTGCTCCACGGCGGGATCACCCACCCAAAAGTCCAGACTGAAATGCCTACGATTTTGGGTGGGTGTCTCTGGAAAATTTTTCTGGAGCGTCCATATATGTCCTTGAAACTCTCTAGCAACAACTATTAGTTTTCGACAAAATGAGCTTGCCAAACCTTTTCATTCTCCTTCTTAAACAACTCTATTTCTTTAATAATCTTAGATTCTTCCTGAGACTTTAGCAGCTGAATAAAATCTCTAAATTTAATTGTTTTAGGGTTGTGTGGATTAAGCTTTGGAACTAATTTTTCAGCTTCATTTACTAACTTGAAATCCCTTTCCATATAAAACCTGAGGAGAATATAATCAGCTTTTTCGAAGCTGGATAATCTATCATAGTTGGCAGATAGAAACTCGACCAAACTTGTGTAATCCAAAGCTAAGCTCTCCCTAACCAGCTTGCACTTATCCAATATGAAGTCAATCAATTCGCTCTCTGACGGACTAGATCCTTTACCCAAAAAGTGAGCCCTATCTGCGTCTGAAACATCTACATTCCCCAACAGAGAGTAAGGGAAAATAAACGGAAAGCAAACATCAGGAAAAACCCAATAAAAAAACTTTGTACCTGACGAGTACTCGCTAAATCCAACCCCGCTTTTCACATTTCTAGTTGATGAGCCGAATGCTAACATCCAAGTTTTATCTTTCTTAAAGCTTATCGAAAATATATCTGTGTGCTTTGTCAATTTTGTAATAATTTTCTTTTTCATTCCTAATCACCTGTCGCAAGCATAATCAATACCAACTCAGTGGAGCTGGGCAAGTTTCTCTGATATTGTAGCTTTTGATATGGGTAGAGTATTGGTAAACCCGTTTTTAGCTCAAATGCTAAATGTGGCTCCGCTTCTGGCCCCCAAGTTGCATCCGGTCGACTAGAGTTCAAAGTTCCCCACGGAGTTTCAAAACCAAGTAAATAACTTGGTCCTTAAAAAATTTTTCAAAGACACCCAACCATAAATTCGCAACCTAATTGTGGGCAGGTTCAACCTGGAAATGCAAGATTATTAAATATCGCGCTTTTTATATGCTCAGAGCGGTGAAATTCGTAAGTTTAAGCTCGTAATCGTGAAAAAATCGGTGCCAGACTATACGAAAACATACCCAAGCCTAAGTTGGGATAAATTGAAATAATACTGAAAAAGATTAGGTGCTAGCCCAGTAGGCGCTCACACTGCATCAGGTTAGTTCGTCGCTTTTTCTCCAGATGCTCACAGTAATCTGTCATTGCCTGTGTTCGCCCTACTGCACCATGAAACACTTTGGTAAATCGGGTGGTAAGTTTAAGCCAATTGTCTGGCTCTATTTGCAACCTGGTCAGCAGCGGCTGGCTATCACTGATATATCCTCGTTTGTCTGCCCGCATACACCGGCCTGTTAATTCAACCAGCTGAATATAATAGGTCAGCTCAAACGGGAGACCACTTGGCATGTTCGCTCTGGGGTTGCCTGCAAAGCGTCGCAAGCTTTTAGGTTGCTTGCCCAGTCGTGCCCACGCAATGCGTTTTTTGATACTGGTATAGTCCGAAGTTTCAGGAGTCTCTGCCATTTGGGCCCTGACTGGGTTCAGGTCAACATAGGCCATGCATGCTGCCAGTGCCGCTTCATCCAGTAATGCCTGTGACTTGAATCTTCCTTCCCAGAACCGGCCTGTACAACCATCTTCTTTATTGGCTCTGCGGGCTATGTCTTCATTCAGTACCCGCATAAACCAACTGATACTCGCAAGGCGTATTCTGAATTCACTAATATCTGCATCCAGCATACTGCGCTCTGACTCGCTCAGCTCATCACCATTAACGAATTTTTGCGTCAGCCAGTTACCTTTAAACAGCTTGTGCCAGCGAATGACTATCGCTTTATCTGATAACCTGTGTGCTTTCTTATCATCTACATACAAAACAAGATGTGTATGATTGCTCATCACCGCATAGCCACATACCTCAATGCAAAATACCTTGGCCAGAGCCAGCAGTTTTTCCTCGACCCAGTCTCGTCGATGCTCATAAGATTTACCCGTTAAACGGTCTTCACCACACAAAAATGCGCGCCGCACACACCGGGAAATACAGTGGTAGTATTTGGTATCCGATAAGCTGACCTGTCTCTTCCTTGCCATTGGCATAATCTATCATCCTCAATCCATGAGTAATACCTAAAGGTAGACGGCGTACATTCCGCACGCCAGTTTAGGGTGGGTGTCCATGCAACTTCATGCATTAACGCCGATTTAGAAGCGTCCACCACATCACCCCCCCAAAAAACCCAGACTAAATGCCTACGATTTTGGGTGGGTGTCCTTGTAACTTCTTTTTACCAACCGCCAATTCGCACTCGTACACCATTTACAACTATTTCGGTATGTTTTTCAGAAAGCTGAAACGTTCGATAGTACGAACATCCTATTACTGTTTTAAACCTATCCAAAACTTTTCCATCAACAGTTTCGATTATATTAATCACTCCTGTTTTAAAATCACTCATATAGAAAGATATATCACCACCATCATTATCACGAATATAGTAATCCACTTCATTACCATTACACGGTTTTGCGTAATAAGTTTCATAGTGTTCTTTCTTACCATCATTAACATAATACAATTCTACAAAGGACTTGGTTTTTAGTATGTCACATGCATCCACTTTAAACCTCGTACCCATATCAACAACACCCTTTGTATATATCTGGCCACAGAAGTGAAATTTAAGAACCCCTTTCCCAGGTCTTGCTGGAAAAGGGTGGAGGACATATATTTCATATTTACCATCAAGATAATCATATACAACAAAGTCTGTCACCCCTGTTTCGCTACTTGCTTTAACATTCAAAGAAGAAAACAAACAAAAAAACAACACGCCAAAATTAACCTTTTTAAGATAATTAGTGCCCATGATTATAGGTCCCATTTTTAACTTTCCTAACATTATCAGCTATATTTGTACCATAGTAGTCATGATCAGATGATGGTATAAAATTTTTATAGTTAGCCTCTTCCCACGCAAAAGCATTAAGTTCAGTTTGCATTTTATATTCTGACCAATTTGAAACATTTGCTTTATAGTCTCTGAAATGCACTACTTCATGACCCAAAACAAGCATACCTCTACCTTGAGAACTCTGAGCTGATGGGTTAATAGTTATCAATCCATTTTTGCTAGAATCCATTGTGCCCGCATATTTAAGTGAAGAGTCTGCATCTATATTTATTATATGAATCCCAGAATCAAATTCAGCCAATAGTAGATCTTGAATACCTCCTAAATTTGCATTCAACCCATCAATTACATTAGTTAGATCATCTGAGACTTTGAATACAATTATAGTGTCTGAGCTTTTATTGCTTATTTGAATGGCCTTGTTGATCAAATCCAAATAGCTTAGGAAACGCTGCGATTTCAGCTGTTTCCCTGATATTCAGGCATACCTAGCCCGGCCATTCTATTGAGCACTTTCACTTTTATCATCGCTTCAGTGTGCT
>NZ_JAMXSF010000021.1 GCF_024124545.1 Pseudoalteromonas sp. XMcav2-N | reverse complement strand
GCCATTTTTCTCTTATTTCTTCAGGCAATTTGTCTGCTTTCAGAGCATACGTTATGCGCGTTTCCTGACGTCCATGACCATTGCTGACTTGTACATCTTCAGGCAGATTTTCCTCTTGGGCAAAAGCTGTTTCAAAACACGAAGTGACCGCTTTATATAGTGTTTTCTGGTTTGCCTTGACCTGAACCAGATAGTCAGCCCCTCTTGAAATCAATGCTGAAAGTGTCGCTTTCTGACAATGTAGCGCGTCCAGAGTGACGATTGCATCTGAAACATCAAGCACATCTAATAAGGCTCTGACTGCCGGTATCTCATTAGATTTATTTTCAACCGTACGCTGATATAAAGTTAAACCAGAGTCACAATCAAAAGCGGACACCAAATGTAAGTTGTCTTCACGCTTTTTACTTGCACCGCGCAGGGTTTTGCCATCAAACGCAATGATTGGCTTACCAGATTGAGCGCGCTGCTCGTTGACCCAACTGAACAAGGCCAAAACCAATGAATCAGTCTTCACTGTCTTAAGAATACGTGCAATACTATGTCGCGTTGGAATACCGTGCTTAAATGCTCTGAACTGCCTGAGCCAAGGCAGTTTACTGTGCCCGAACACCTCAATATCTTTCCAGCCTTCGCAACCGGATAAAACCGCCGAAATGATAAGAAACAAAACATCAGTAAGATCATGATGTTGATTGATAGAAGAACGCTTATCTTCAACAAGTTCAAGGTGGCTAAATAATGACATAATTAACAAGTAGATGGTGATAAAAGTGGGCGTTATTAGATCAGAAAAGCGGCGGGTGTTAAAGCCTTTTTACAAAGTGTGATCCCGCCGTGCGCAGAGACCAAACCTGCATCGACCCTAAGCAAGAGCGCTTAAAAAGACGCAACGTATTCGGGACATTATGGTGCTTTTGATTAATGGGATATGGGCTATGATGCCATTCATGGTAATTGTCCCTTTGATATATTTTTGCTGGACTTATCCCTGGTCATCCACCAAGGTGTTTGTTGGTGTTGCGACGCTGCTTAGCTTAATGGGTGTTGCTGTTTCTCCCCTTCCCCTATGCGCCAGTGCGTGCAATCAGCTGACTGCCAGTATAGTGACTGCAGCACTGTTCAACGGTTTCATTCTGTCTGGCGCTGTGCTGGTAAAGTATCTGGTATATCGAATGAAAAATTGAGCACAATGGCTTTTGACAGGCTTAGTTTCCTCCCCATTTTTTACGCAAACTTACTGCCCAATCTACGCATTAAAAATATGCCCAGTTTAAAAATAGATAACCCCCATACAAAAGCCTAATAAATACCAGTCAAACCACTGATTTAATAATAAAACATTATTGTGATTAAGCAGAACTCTGGCATCATGCAAGCGTTATTTGTAAACAAGGAGAATAGACATCATGTCTAAAATAACAGCCCTACTTCTGGCGGCCTTATCTGGCCACGCTACTGCAAATGTACAATGGGATCTGGTTACAGACTCACATTTAGACGGTGTGTTGGCAACGAGCGGTACCCAGCTGCAACAGCTAACGGTGCAAATGCACGCGAATAAATTCAACGCGACAGATGCTCAGGCACCTGAAGCTTCCCTTATTCAGGGTGAGTTCGAACATCCAAAGACCTTTGAAATTGGCTCAGGCCTGAAACAGCGTGTGCAATTTAGCCTTGCAAAAGACGGGGCGCGTTTTTACTTTCTGGGTCAGGGTTCTGAACAGGATGGATATCAGGGTACCTGGTATGGCCCAAACAATGACTCTGGCGATTTTACGTTGACGACTCAAACAGCGATTGAAGTGCTACCTGCCAGCTGTGCACAGATCCTGAATGAAAACCCGGACGCCCAGTCAGGGGTTTACAACATAGATCCAGATGGCAGTGGCTCACACCCTGGCTTTGACGCTTATTGTGATATGGACACTGACGAAGGTGGCTGGACACTGATTGGCACTTACAGCAAATCAGAGCCAGGCGGAAAGAAATATATCAGTGAGTACAATCCGCAGCCGGATGTGACCGCCATAAGTCCGACGGTAACAGGGCTTTACCAGGGTCCGCTGAGTGCATTCAGAGATGTCCGCGAGCAAGTTTCTTGTGATTACGCAAGTTGCCGAACGGTTTACCAAAGTTCAATGAGCCAGGCTGAACTGGAAATGGTACGTTATACCTGGGGATATGAAGATCAACAGGCACATCAAAAAGATACACCACTACCTAGCTGTCGTACCGCTTACGTTACGAATGAGGAACCAATCGAACACTGCCTTTATGTAAAAGATGGTCAGAATAGAAACAATACCAATGTTGTTGGCTGGCAACGTGATGTACACCCTGGATACAGCGCATGCTGGTTAGCACATGGTGTATACAGTCCAGACTCACTAGGCTCACCTCGATGCAGTGGCACTCTCAAAGGTAACGCCACCCGCTGGGGCCTGCTGTGGGCTCGATAATATGATCCATTAAAAAGGCGCTCAACGAGCGCCTTTATGTTCTATCGGGCTTTGTGTGGGCGGGGTGCTGAGGGAAAGCCCACTTTTAGCTGTGGGGGAGTAGTTGCGAGGGACATTTTCCTCTAATATTTCAACAGTTCATTCCACCCAACACTTACCATCAGAACAGTCCACTCCTCTTAAATCCACGGAGCATGAGCTGAAAGCCGCGATGTATCATCTGCGCACGAATTTTGAGTTGGGTGTCTACGAAAAATGTCCACCACGGACCCATAGCGAGAACATATGAAGCTGGGTGTCTTTTTTGTATCTTTTTTGTACGCTGGAGTAGCTTGTTATATGGTTTGCTATTTGGGCCTGAGCGTCTCAATAATTTGAGCGTCCACCCAGTAGATATTTACCTCTTCGTTTCCACGTTTTGTCCGCTTATCAAAGAATAGAAATTGTCCATCGGGTGACAAACTTGGGTTTTTTTCAGAATGAACGGTATTTATCTTGTCGCCCATATTAATGGCAGGGCCCCATGAGCCATCAGCCGCGCGATAACTGATATAAATGTCAGATCTGCCCTGTCCATCTTCTCTGACGCTATCAAAGATAATAAAGCTTTCATCCGGCGCAATATAAGGATGGGCATTGTATCTGCCGATGCCAAACTGCGAGCCCAGTGACTTCGGTTGTTCGTATTTGCCGTTTATCAAACGCGAATAGCGAATAGGGGTATCCAATTTTGGGGTATAGGTATCAAAATAATAAGTGCCGTTTGAAGACGCTGAAAGCCGCATAATGTCGATATTTTCGAAAGGCGCGCCGAGGCTTTTTAGCTCCGACCAGCCGTCGCTGGTGCGTTCTATAAATTTATTTTTTAAATAGATGGTGTTACCGTCGGGTGAGATAGATGGTTCGCTTACAGCCGTCGCGACAATAGACTTCCGCCATTTATTATTTTTATATTCAATAACATATAAGGAATAAACTTCTTTTTCATCACTCCTGACGAAATAAAAGGTATTCATATCCGCCCCGAACATGCCCTCAATTTCAATAAATTCCTCCGTATTAACAATACCGGGCGCAAACACCTCAGGTGTTGAGCCGGGTGGCGTTTGACCGAGATAGGGACCATCGGGGATGGACGTGTCATCTTTGCTATAACTAGTGCTGCTCATCACCAGAACTGAAAACAGTAGAACAATTGCTGTGCTAACACATTTCATAATTATTCCTTATTTTGAAATCAACGAATTATTCAACTTCCATATTGAAGTCGCTTTCTATTGATATAATGCTTAAATGTGATTGAACCAGAGCTCAGTTTAAGCAAGTCAGCTTTAAAACACCTGACGTCATTATGACTTTTAGCTGATATTTTCTGGCAGCGATAAACAGCTTTTTAGCGTGAGTACCAGTTAGACCCAGTTCCTAAAACCGTACTGCTCCATAGCTATATTATTTTATTCATAATAAGAACAATAACCTACTACCATTGATCAAGCCAAAACAGCTCAGTTAAAACCGAGCCTTGTTCATAGCGAGACTTGGGGCCTCGTTATGTAAAACTACCAATCTATTGAATCTAACTCACTTAAATCGATACTTCACTTGAACGAGACCTACAAGGGCGGAGAAAGCGAGAAATTTGACTTGGAAATTAGCCTCATTCACTTATACCTATGTAAACAAACAGAACTTGGCCTTTAACCGGGCGGTGAGCGCTGCAACACAAAATCAAGTGCTATGCGTCATCATTTTTTTGAGCGACTTTGTATGGACATCAACTATAGCGCTATCCTCATTTTCTCATCGGTTTACTTCACATGGCGTTTAAGTAGATCCCGGCTCGCACGCGTCCGGGATGACGGAGTTGTTTGTCAGGTTTGTCTTCATTGCGGAACTACTGCGTGGTATTCAAGTAGAACCCGGCTCGCATGCACCCGGGGTGACGGAGTGGTTTGTCAGGTTTGTCTTTATCGAGGCACTACTGCGTGGGCTCAAGTGATTCCCGGCTCTCACACATCCGGGGTGACGGAGTGGTTTGTCAGGTCGACCTTCATTGAGGAACTACTGCTAGTATTCAGGTAGATCCCGGCTCGCATGCGTCAGGGATGATGGCGTGGTTTGTCAGTTTTGGTTGCCTCTGAACAAATTTTTATATTATCAGCCAACGCAAAAAAACGCCGAGGGATACTGGCGCTTTTTTGCTACTTAGGGCCTTAGAAGCCCGAATTTTGCGGCATATTAAACGGTTTACGGATTAGCTCATTGCAAGCGCTGGCGTTGCATTCACAGTCTCCTGGGCTTGAGCCTTACGTGCCTTGCGACGCGTCGCAAGTTTTACGTAGAAGGCAGGTAATACAAACAAGGTAAATAAAGTGCCTACCATCATGCCTGCAACCAGAATAATACCTATGCTGTTACGTGCCTCAGCACCTGCGCCGGTTACCAGCATCAATGGGAAGTGACCCAACACCGTTGCTGCAGTAGTCATCAGGATAGGACGTAACCGGGTGGCTGCTGATTCAACCACAGCATCCAGCTTATTGCGCCCTTCCTCTTGTAAATGATTAGCGAATTCCACAATCAAGATACCGTTTTTCGCAATCAGGCCTATCAAAGTAATTAAACCAATCTGAGAGTAAATATTCAGCGTGGTCAGCTCAAAGTAAGACAGTGCCAGTGCGCCCATCATTGCCAGCGGTACGCTGCCCAGCAAGACCACCAGCGGATCTCTGAAGCTGTTGAACTGAATGCTCAGTAGCAGATAAACAATTACTAAAGACACCGCCATCACACCCAACAGGCTGTTGCCTTGCTGTCTGATCTGTCTTGATTCACCTGCGTAATCAATCATGTAAGAAGGAGGCAGCACTTCTTTAGCCGCTTCTTCCAGCGCCGTTAGTGCCGCTTCTTTGGTTGAGCTTGGCAGCACACCACCGAAAATACGAAACGCATTTTGTTGACCAAAGCTGCTCAGCTGACGCGGTACCGTGGTCCAGTTGATTTCAGCAATGGCAGATAAAGGAACCATAGTGCCGTTGTGCGCCTTAATTTGCAGGCTCAGTAATTTCGACGGATCCGTTTTAATCTGGCTGTCCACCACAGGGATGACCTGGTAAGCCTTACCTCGGGCGTCAAAGCGGTTCACATAGTTGTTCGAAAGCAGGATACCCAGCTGACGGCTGACATGGGCCAGGTCCATACCCAAATCGGCGATTTGTTCACGCTTCAGGGTTACCTTAATTTGTGGCAAGTCAATCTTCAGGTCTGTGTCTGCATACAGGAAATGACCACTGCCAAACGCTCTGCCTATCAGCTGATCGGCATACTGTTTCATTTCTTCATAACTGGCTGACGATTTGACTACCATTTCCACATCAAACTGACCCGCAGTCGGTAAAGGGGATGGCAAAATTGGCAGCGGATTAATGCCCGGTAATTGTGCCAGACGACCATACACCTGAGGGATGAGTGACATCGTTGTGAAGTCACGCTCCGATGCGCTGATGAACTCTACCCCACCAAATGCACTGTTGGTGAAAATATTTTGCCACATCTGCGTAGTGCCCGGCATAGCCAGTAAAGAGTCAACCACACCATGCATATTGTCTTCGTTGTAAGTCAGTGATGACTCAGGCGGAGACTGTACCAGTACAAAAATCTGGCTTTGATCTTCAACCGGGGCTAACTCTTTTTTCGAGTCGGTGAAAAACGGCACGACCATCAGGCTCAATACCATGGCGCCCAGCAAGATTTGACTGCGCCAGTTCAATGAAGCACTTAGTACGGTTTTATACTTTTTACGTAACCAGTCGAATCCGGCGTTTACTTTGCGTGTCAGCTTAGTTTCTTTACCACCTGGAGGCGTTACATAAGCACTCATGATAGGCGACAAGGTCACAGCAACAAATCCGGAAATCACGACAGCAATAGCCAGTGTAAAGGCAAACTCTTTAAATAACACGCCGGTCAGCCCTGAAAGAAAGCCGATTGGCAGGTATACCATCGCCAGTGTCAGCGTCATCGAAACAATGGGCACAAACAGTTGTCTGGAGCTTTCCAGTGCAGCCTGCAACTTAGGCTTACCCTCACGAATGTAACGCGAAACGTTTTCGACTACGACGATGGCATCATCCACCACCAGGCCGACTGAGAGCACGATGGCCAGTACCGTCAGCAGGTTCATAGAGAAACCGACCACATACATGGCAGCAACCGCACCCAGAATGGAGATTGGAATGGTCACCAACGGTACAGCGGCACTTCTGAATGAGCCCATCATGAACAAGACCACAGCACCCACCAATACAACCGTTTCAACCAGCGTTTTAAAGATTTCGTTCAGTGCATCACGCATATATAAGGTGCCGTCGTAGGCATAGTTAATGCGGATGCCGTCAGGCAGTGTTTCGTTGATTTCATCGGTCATCGCATATAAGGCATCACCAATGGCAATTTCATTTGCACCTGGCAGCGGCCAGACCGAGATATACACGGTATCCTGCTGGCTTAAACGTGCACTGATAGTTGGCTGCTCAGAACCCAGTCTGACAGTGGCGACATCGCGCAGATAAATGGTTTCGTTGTTCGACTGTCTGATAACCATGCGCTTGAATTCATTTAAGTCTTTCAGCTGGGTGTTGGCGACCAGGTCAATGCGTTGCTTGCTGGTCTCGGTAAAGCCCAGGGTAGCAATCGTGTTGTTTGCAGCCAGTGCGCTGTACACTTCGTCAGCGCTCAGGCCAAATGCATCCAGTTTCGCTGAGTCCAGGTCAACTCGCAGCGCCGGGGTACGGCTACCTTCTATCGCGACACGTTGTACACCCTCGATGCCATTAAGCACTGGTGTAACCTGACGTGATAAGTAATCCGTTAGCTGAATAAGCGACACGCCTTCATTTTCAATATTCAGATAGAACAAAGCATGGGGTCTGTCAGCACGTTGCACAGTCACAACCGGATCTTCGGATTCCGACGGCAACATGTAGCTGACCTGACCCAGCCGGGCCGTCAGCTCAGCCAGTGCCTTGGAACTGTCTTCGTTCAGGTTGAGGTACGCAGTCACAGTACTCACGCCAGCCGTTGTGGTCGATTCCACATAGTCAATGCCGGGGACTGTGGCCGTTACACGCTCTATCGGTTCAGTCACAAACCCTTTTACCGTATCGGCCGATGCGCCGATATAAGTGGTCGAGACCACCAAAGACGAACTTTCAATCTTGGGAAATTGCAGCACTGTGATCTTCAATACGGACCACAGTCCGCCGATGCAGATCATGGCGGATAACACCACGGCCAGCACCGGCATAGTGACGAATCTATCCATAAAGTGGGCATTATTTTTCATAGCGACACGCCTTCTTTCTGGGTGTCTTCCATCGCCACTGCCTGCTCTGGTTGCTGAGGCTCTGAGACAAACGTTTTCAGGCCACTGCGCAGTTTAAAAGCCCCGCTACTTGCAATCAGGCGGTCTTCCTCCAGACCATCTGTGATCATCACCCTATCCCCCAAACGCTCACCCAGCTCTACCTGCTGACGTGTTGCTCTGAGTGTGCCCTGCTCGTCTTCCTCCAGCAGATAAACATAGTCGCCAAGCTGGTCTTTAACGATGGCCAGATAAGGCACGGCAATGACTTCCTGATTAGTACCTATTGGCAAACTGATCTTAACCAACTGGTTCGTGTTCAGCTGCTCAGTACGCTCGATGCGGGCGCGATATTTTAGTTGTCTGGATGTGGTACTCACACCCGGCTCTACCGATTCAACATATGCCAGCTGAGAAGCTGTCTTATCACCGACTACAGACACACGAACAGGCGTGTTGATTGCCAGCGTCTGATAGGTTTGTGGTACTGAGAAATCAACCCACATATGCGCCTGAAGGCCAACCATGTTGGTCAGCACAGTATTAGGTGCTAAGTATTGACCAACCTGAAGGTCGTGAATGCCAACCCGGGCGGTAAACGGTGCCTTGATGACTTTTTTCTCGATGCGCGCTGTGAGTAAGTCGACTTGTGCACGGTACTCAGCCAGTTGCGTGATGGCTTCTTCCAGCTGCTGGTCGCTGAATTTTTTGCGCTCGTGCAGGTTGCTATATCGTACCAGCGTGCTTTCCTGCTGCGTGACGCGTGCCCTGGCCGCCGCAAGTTGTGCCCGCTCTTCTGCATGATCAATCTCGACTAAGGGCTCACCCGCTTTGACTAAATCGCCCGACTTAAAGTGCAGCTGAGTGATTTTACCCGATACCTCATTCACCAGGTTAATGGTCTGGGGCGCTTTAATCACACCACTGATATCTATGTATGACTGGTACGGTACTGCCTCTACACGCATTGCTTCTACCGTCGCGGCCTGCTCTGAAAACTCGGTATTACGTGCTTCGATCATGCGCCCTTTAAGGGCAATACTGCCTGCCACCAAAGTGGCAACAATACTCGCTGTTGAAATCCAGGGTTTAATATTCATGACTTTCTCCTTATTCCTTTACCTTGGGGGCAGCCCAAAGGCTGCATCTGAGTCAAACTCCACAAAAAGACACATCAACTAAAGAATCTCTATATAAAGATATATATTCAAAAAATTTTGTCAATGCCTTTTGTGAGCCTTTCCTTATGCGGCGATCGGGATTCATTGGGGAGGTGGTACGGTTTGCATGCTCATACTTACTGGACTGCGGAGAGTACACGCTCGGCATCAGATAACATACACATTGAATAACGCTTTTGTTGAGCCAAGGAACTAAGTAACGTAAGCGTCTGCTTACTCTGTTGCGCATTGAGTAAGATGAATAAAATCATTAATTGATATAAATCCCAACCCGCTCACACTTCAGACATTATAAATATTGTATTATTGCGTTCTGTGCCGATTGGGCATAATCGGTTCAGTTTAACCAAAATAAGGATTGTGGGATTCATGACTAAATTAAAAACTCTACTACTTGTAAGCCTTTCTTTTTCAGCCGCTGCAGATTTACAGTGGGAACTTGTTCGTGACACGCAGTTAGATGGTGTATTGGCCACCAGCGGTGCGCAACACCAGCAGCTAACGGTACAGATGCATGCTAATAAATTCAACGCAACAGATGCCCAGGCGTCTGAAGCTTCCCTTATTCAGGGTGAGTTTGAACATCCAAATACCTTTGAAATTGGCTCAGGCCTGAAACAACGTGTGCAGTTTAGCCTTGCAAAAGACGGGGCACGTTTTTACTTCCTGGGTCAGGGCTCTGAGCAAGATGGTTACCAGGGAACCTGGTATGGTCCAAATAATGACTCCGGCGATTTTACGTTGACGACTCAACCAGCGATTGAGGAGCTTCCTGTCAGCTGTGCTCAGATCCTGAGTGAAAATCCAGACGCTCAGTCCGGGGTTTATAGCTTAGATCCTGATGGCGTTGGTACACATGCAGGTTTTGATGCATATTGTGATATGGACACTGATGAAGGTGGCTGGACACTGATTGGCACTTATAGTAAATCAGAGCCAGGCGGTAAGATGTATATCAGCGATTACAACCCGCAGCCAGATGTGACCGCAACCGATCCAGCAGTGACAGGTCTGTATCAAGGGCCATTAAGTGCGTTCAGAGATGTTCGTGAACAAGTCGCCTGCGACTACGCTGGCTGTAAGTCGGCCTATCAAAGTTCAATGAGTCAGGCTGAGTTAGAAATGGTGCGTTATACTTGGGGATATGAAGATCAACAGGCACATCAAAAAGACACGCCTTTACCTGGCTGCCGTGCAGTATATGATGCAAGCGGCACAGTGACACCAAGCTGCATCTATTATGGAGACGGTGATGACCGTAACAACACCAATGTTGTCGGCTGGCAGCGCGATATCCACCCAGGGCATCATGCCTGTTGGCTGGCACATGGCGTATACCTTCCATCCTCTGCTGGCTCAGCAAGGTGTAGCTACAATGCCCATGCGAATGGAACCCGCTGGGGCCTGCTGTGGGCTCGATAATATAACCCATTAAAAAAGGCGCTCAACGAGCGCCTTCATATTCTATCGGTAAACTTCAAAATAGTCGGTTACTTATACGAATAATTCAACGTCACCCCATTGTAACTGTTGTATCCATACAAGCTAATGTGCCAAACGCCTGCACTTGGGTTAGCAAATGAACACTGCTCCTCGTTACCATCTTTCCATGGGCGACAGGTGTAATTGTTTGCATCGGGTTGCGCATTGTATCTCACATACAGATCCGCATCCCCTGCGCCACCTGTGATACTCAGGCTCATCTCTTTTACACCCTGAGGAATATCCCAGGTATAGTGCGTCCAGCCACCCTGATTACCCTGAAGGTTAGGCAAAGAACCGTTAACCGGTGTCACACCACCGGGGTCGCCGCCCCCCTGACAACCATTTGCGCCGATATAATCCGATGCGGCTTTGGCCTGCACGATACCATGACCATAATAATTATCCCGACCCGCGGCACCTTTGTCTTTGGCAGTCGCATTCAGTGCTGCCCGGATCTCCTGGTTATTACATTGGGTGTTGTGACTCCATACCAAAGCAGCCACACCGGCCACATGAGGCGAGGCCATTGAAGTGCCACTCAGACTGCGGTATGTATTGGTTGGATAAGTCGAGTTTACACTGGAACCTGGTCCTGCCAGCTCGACCTGATCATTATACTGAGAAAATGAAGATCGGCTTTCGCTCGATGTTACCGATGCGACGGAAATAACCGCATTATAGGACGCCGGATAAGACTTAGAGCTATTACCATCATTACCCGCTGCGGCCACCAGCATCATGCCACCATCCACAAAGTTCTGCATGGCAGTATTTTCGCTGTTGGAGTAATTGCCCCCACCCAGGCTCATATTAACAACATGCGCGCCTGCATCCTTACATTGCTGGATTGCATTAACCAGATCAGATGCATAGGTCCACTGCCCGTTATCGTTAAAGATCTTAACAATATGCAGGTCCATACCTGGGTAAACACCAATCACGCCCTGGTTATTGTCCTCAGCAGCGATGGTACCGGCAACGTGCGTGCCATGACCGTTACCATCATTGTTCCACTGTCCCACGGCACTGTTATTCGCAATTCCCGTTACATTACCATAGGGTAAATCAGGGTGGCCCAGATTATATCCTGTGTCGATCACACAGGCTTTTCTTGCAGAGGTATTAGATTGAGGCAGTAAATGACCCTGCACCATGGTAATACCATATGGTGTACTCTGTGCATATGGCATAATTTGATTGTTAGATTTAGCCAGAGGCAAAATATAACGCTTGGGGTCTATTTCAATTGACTCAACAGATGAAAAGCTACGCAGTGTTTCAAGACTGTAATCATCCAGCTCAGCAACCATCGACTGCTGACCGTTAAGTGCAAACAGCGGCTCGGCACCCGCAGTAAACAGATAATTGAGCGCGATAAAATTATTAAAGCTGTTTTTACCGCCAGACAGTGCTTCATTGAAGCGAATGATGTAGCGGTTTTTTTCGCTCTTTGTCGACTTAATTTCCAGTTTAGAACTTTCTTCTTGCCCTTGAAAAACAGGGGCTTGTGCTAGCGCTGGCAAACTCATTGCTGACAGCATTAAAGTGGAAATAGCCGATAGTTTAAAACGCTTGGTACTCATGTCTTCTCCTTGTTGTATTATCACTTTTTTGTCACTGACAATGCACTTAAACAGCCACTCTGACACACAGAGCGTACAAGTGGTTTAACTACTTGTACCCATACAACAAGGTCATCTACCGCGATAAACATATCAGTATTGTGTTGTAAAACTGTTAACAAAGGTAGCAACTGGAACGGTCCAATTGCAACATGAATATGATAAAATTGTTATAACATTTCCTTTGGTCAACTGTTAAAAATGACATATATATTGATATTTAATGTAAATTTAGTGATCAATTTGTATTCAACTTTCTCCCTGAGATCATGAGGAATGACCTTTTTAGGCGGTGTCAGACAGGTAAACTACAGGTACAAGCAGCTAAGCTGTGAAAATTTTTCAACCTGAAAATAGTGCAGCGAAGCTCTGAAGACTCATCGAAATGCGTTTTTATCTGAGATTAAGCACACTTTTCAAAACTATAAGCGCAAAGCTACAGTACTCACTTTTCGCTATATGCCTGAATGTGGATACCTGTATATTCACTGAGCCTCAAACAAGTGCACTCACAAAAATGCCTGCATGTTAAATAATGACTGGATTTTAAAACTAAGGGTGTGCGACCCTTTAACAGGAAACTCTATAATCTACATAATAATAAGGAAACTTTATGAAACAGGTTTGGTTGCTTCTTTCAATTTTGATACTCAGTGGCTGTGCGACTACTCACTCACCTATCCCCGACAACTATAATGGCCCAACGTCCACCATAGGAAGCACAGATAAGCGACACTCCGCGAGTAAAGCGGACATATTTTTTCTCTATAAAGTCAATGGCAAACTGATCGACAACAGTCTGGGAGCCAGCCGTTCAGCCACTTATGGACAAGGTTTTTCCCTGACGACTTCTCATATCACAACCGCAGTTCCCTCTTCTGAACCGATTACCTTAACGCTTATGGGCAGAACCGTGTATGCAGCCCCGGTTCAAACTCTCTCGGGAACTGTATACGAAATTACGGGAGACCTCACTTTTACCCCGACCCCTGACGTCAGGTACGTTGTAAAAGGCACTTTGGGCGCAGACTACTCTGCCGTCTGGGTAGAAGAAATAGAAACAGGTAAAGTCATAGAGAGCAAAATTGAAACATACGAAAATACCGAATTAGGCTTTTTTGAAAAATAACCCTCTACAAGACAGAACAAATCCCAGCCAGTATATTCCATGATGATGCAATAACTGGAGTTTCTGGCTCAAACAACCCGTTGCTAATCGCACTCCTTGTCGTGAGTGCGATTCAATTCATTGAGCTAGCTTAAGCTCCGTTAAATATGACTAAAAAACCGGATTGTTGCGGTGATCTTGCCCGCCTCTACCCGCTGGGTGTAATGCCAGTTTTGCTGACGGCAAATGCGCTCAACAATTATTTTCCCTAATCCATAACCCTGCTCAACCCCAGAGAAAAACTCCACGCTGTGCTGCTGATCAGCTTGTAGTGTATTAGTTACCCTAAAAGCACAGCCGGTTACACAGAGCTCAATGTCCGCGCCTGTTGAATGTTGAATCGCATTTCTGACCAGATTTCCCATGACTATCAAACCATTCACACGTGAAATTGTCTCACTCGTGTATGATGTCATATGCAGTGACAGAGTTTTGCCGTTTTTCTCAGCCTGACCTTCAAATGCCTGCATGATTTCCTGAACTATCGTAGCGATTGTCGCCAGCTCTGTCTCCCCTGCACCTTCCTCTCTTGCCAGTTCAAGTAGCACAGAGATCATATCTTCCATACTGTTCACGGCACGATCCAGCCTGGCCAAAGGTTTAGTGAGATCTGGGTTAGTCTCGCAGTGTAGTTTCAGTAGTTCGTTCACGCCTTTGATGACCGTAACAGGCGTACGCAACTCGTGACTGGCAAAACTCGTAAACTCGCGCTCTCGCTGAACAAAGGCCTCAATTCGTTGTGCATGCTCAACCAACGTCTTGTTAAGCAGTCCAATTTCATCATCCTGATATTTGTAGTCACTAACAAAGCGCGCGCCGGGTGTGTCGCCATTTTTTTTCACCTGTTCAATCAAGGTAAACATAGGTGCCATTGAGCGTTTGAGTACGAGGTGAAAAACCAAGAAAAACAGAAAGATAAACAGCGTAAAACTAGCAAAAATAATCTGCATCATCATACGCTCTAAGCTTTCAGAAATCTCAACGTCGTTCACATCATAGATAAAATAGTACAAAACGTTGTCCGGCATAACGGCAATAGCATAGTGGAAATCTTCCTCACCAGGGTGCTCAAGCTCATATATTCCGGGAGCACTTTTGCCAATATAGATAGCCAGCGATGGCGGAATATCTGCAAAACTGGCATAAGCCGTCATCCCTGCGGGAAACAAGAAGGTATGTCTGTTAGCATAGTGCTGCCTGAACTGCGTTACAGCCCTGCTAAGCTGCTTTTCAAAAATATAATCTTCGGTGCCTTTTGTCGCAGCAAAGATCACCAGCAAACTAAGCCCACAGAATACGCAAAAACTAACGATAAAAGTGCCTTTAACACGCTGACTCAGGCTCAATGTGCGGATAAAAAGAGAAAGCTTTGAACGCCAGTCAGAGAAAAACAAGCTGATACCCTTGACCATGTTTCGACTGGATCTTAATGTGCTCAGCACACCCCGACAGCGACTTTCGCAGGTTGTAGATATGACTTCTCAGTAAGTCATTTTCTGGCAATGCATCCGCCCAGAGTTGGAACTCCAGCTCTGACTTATTAACCAGGTTAGGATACTGTTTACACAGCAAGGTTAAAATTTTAAAGGTGGTCGGGTTTAACTGAAGCGGCGTCCCATTAAAACTCGCTGTTTTATTTTGCTTATTTAATTCAAGACCGCTTAATCGCGTCACATGATGGTAGTCTTTTTGTGCTTTACGAGTATGAGCGACCAGGCGGGCATACAGTTCAGAAATGGCAAAAGGTTTTAAGATATAGTCGTCCGCCCCTGAATCAAAGCCCACCAGCTTATCATCCAAACGGTCTTTGGCCGTCAGCATTAAAATAGGAACCGATGGCTGCGCCCCCTCTCTTATTTGCCTGGTTGCTTTTAAGCCATCCAGTTTGGGCATTTTAATATCCATAATAATGGCATCAAACGTTTGCTCTTGTGCTAAACTCACTGCCATTACACCATCATATGCATAATCCACCTGGTGCCCTTTGGCTGTTAAAAAATCACCAATGTTCTCAGCTATATCCAGATGGTCTTCTGCTATTAGTATTCGCAACACCTTATTCAACTCCAGTTATTGATTAAAAGCGATACACCACACCCAGACCAGCCTCGCCTTCTGTGTCGCGACCGACTTTCATTAACGGGCTACCTGTCACTTATGAGGCATACATTTCATAATCCGCACCAAAGGATAATAACCAGCTTTTGTTAAACGCGTACACCATTGATGTTCACTCCATAAGACGTTACTCCGCGCTCTATATGATAGGCCTGATACACATTTAGGCTAGCCTGTTGATGGTGTGAATCCAGCGGTCAGCCCGCAATATCGAGTGGCATCTGCATGACCTCAGATTGCGCTTTGGCTGGCACGGGTGAAGTAAATGACGCACAAAGAAGAAAAATGGTGCATTGTCACATCGTTTAGTCACTCTGTCGGTCGATTAGGCTCACTCTGACACACAAAATGTCAACAAAGTGTCGATCACTGTGCTGACACTGCATCGACATTTAAATGGGTACGCTGTGTAGCCCATTAGCCAATCAGGTTCGTACCTATGACGCCTATCATAAGTCTGCTTTTCCTCAGTGTACTGGCTATATAAAAAGTTTGTTCGTTTGCTATTTGTACCACATTTACCAGGCGGCCGGTTGTGAAAACGCACCAGCGGCCAACGACCTCTGCGATGACCCCTGTAGCCGTAAGCAAGATCACAGGTTGGTGGATATAACCTTCCTTCTGTCGTAGCCAGGCTAGGCTATGTAGCCCATTACTACTACTTCACCCATACCTTTCCCCCTATTATTTTATACGCAGGCGTGCCTCTGATCAGGGTGTCCCGGGCGAATACAGTGCCACAGCTAGGGCAGGTGCCCTCTTGAGCGGTAAAATCCGTCACGATCCGTTCTTTAAAACATTTTACGAGTGCCCCTTTACCGCCCTTGCGATATTTGTATAGCGGTGCTTTGCATTTTGCACAATAGATATCGACGGTTTTAGTGGGGCCTTTTTTGCTGGGTTTAGCCATCTTAAATCACATGAGTTTACTGCACGATATGCGTGACAAACGAGTATGCGGCAGTTTAAAGGGTTTTCTGACGTGATAAAAGCTACCACAGACACGCCACTTTTAAGTTTAAGTGACCACATCTAATACTAATTGGGTGATAAACAGGCCAACTCTGGGTTTAAGCCTTCGTGATACATAGCTGCGCTGTAGTTTAATTTGCTTCTTCTGCTTGCTACTAATCAGGTTATTCGCAGCTAAAGCAACTACAGCTCTCAACTCAAGCAGATGGGTAGTACTCGAAATCAGGGTTTTACAAAAGTTTACATGCTAAAGGCCAAGCTGTTAGTTAAGTTAATACACTCTCCATTACTGATAAAGGAAGCATCAATGAAGTTCTGCTTGGCATATTATACCGTGAAAATTACGTTATTAAGCCTGGTGCTGCTTAACAGCATTTCAACCCAGGCATCAGAGGTTGAGAAGTTCATGGCGCAACTTAATGCTCACTACCAAAACACCACAAATATAAAAGCCTTTTCTCTGACTCAGCGATATCTAGGTCGAAGTGACCCCTACGATTCATGGGACTATAAGGCACCTAGTAGATATACAGCTTTCAAAGTAACGCAATTTGATCTGGATAGAAAACACTATACCGAAAACGTAACACATTACTTCACTGGCGGAATGGAAAGTGACGAAGTTCACTTCCAAAACGATACTCATAGCTTCAGATATTCAAGAAATGGGGCCTTCTACGGTAAGCGGGTGGTAAAGCAAAGCTTAAATTCATTTGAGCGGCTAAAAAACCTCTACCTGATGAACATTGATTTTCTTGCTGTACGTCAGCTGCTTAGCGAGAACAACATAAAAAATAGCGTATTCATCTCTTCAAATACTCGCCTCGGACTTACTAAGCTGACACATAATCAAGAAAGTGGTTCTGTCATCGAGTACACCTTCAATAACACGCCACTGAGGCTGATATCCATCCATAATAAAACTAAACAACGGCTGTATACCTATGACGATTACCAAAGTGTTCATGGATTAACTTTTGCCCGCTCCGTGATGAAATATTACAACGGTGATACCAAACCTACTTTTATTAAGCATATGGAAAATTTTGAAGTGATTGAGAAAATCGCGCCAGAACGTCTTAAAGTACCGATTGGTTATGGTCCGATAATCCCTAAAAATGATAAAGTTTTAGTTTCTGAGGAAATTGCACCTAACTTGTTTCTCCTGACTGACTCAGGAGCATGGCGCAACATATTATTTAGAACCAACAACAATGAAGTTCAGGTATTTGGTGCACCAACCAGTTCTGAGCAGTCTGAAAAAACCATTCAGCATATTACTGAAAAATTTCCGAATAAAAAAATTACTTCTGTTTATGTCACCCATCCACATGGTAACCACATTGCAGGTCTGGGATCTTATGCCAAGATCGGCGCCTTGATCCGTGCCGATGCATACACCATCGAAGCAATAAAAGAATACCCTCCTTTTTCAGACCAGATACATACGTTCAAATTTCACACGATAGAGCATGAACAATCGGTTGATGGGGTCAGTTTTTACGTGCTGGAAAATGCGCATTCGAAACGACAGAGCTTTGCTTTTTTCAACGAAAGCGGGCTCATATATCAAGCCGATTTCCTGCAGATCCCATTTGACAATACGATAACAAAGGTGCTGCCCGCCCATACCGGAGCATTCATAGATTTTGTAAGAAGTAAGCAGCTTCCCGTAAGACGAATTGTCGGCCACCACTTCAATAACAATATCTCTCTAAAGGTGATGGACAAAGCCTCTCAAGCTAATATGATGTAAAACAAAGTGAGCCTCTCTATCACTTTGTTTCTTGAGGGGCTCGATCATGCGTACTGAAGGTGCCCTGAGGCTCCTAAAAACTAAAGGTTTAACAATTTACCCATCTAATAATGCCAGGAAACATTCGTATAACCATGGCAATAAATCCAAAACCAGCTTGTTCAACAAGACTTACCTTTATATAGAGACTATGTAAACAGATATTCTTGCTTTCAAGTTTCTTTCCACGTATTTTTATGGTTCCACAAAACGATGTGTACAGGTTATGCAAAAACAAGATTTAGTCGATACTGTGCTGGCGCAGTGGCATAAAGAAAGGCCAGATATAGACCCTGCTCCCATGGCCGTCATGGGCCGTTTGATTAGAACAGATGCTATTTTTAGTAAGGAACTCCATACAGTATTCAGCCGCTTTGGACTCAATGGCGGTGAATTCGACGTACTTGCTACATTGCGACGTTCAGGTAAGCCCTACACATTAACCCCCAATCAACTGCTGCAAACACTGATGCTAACTTCGGGCTCCATGACTAACCGTATCGATAAACTGGAAAATAAAGGCTTAGTCACCCGGAACCCCGACCCCAACGACAGGCGTGGCGTCATGGTTGCTATTACAGAGCAGGGGTTAACACTGATTGATGAAGTGATTTCGGAACATGTAGCCAAAGGCGAAGAACTGCTTTCGCCACTTGCGTCTGAAGAGCGCACTCAGCTGGCTGATCTGTTAAGAAAGTTACTGGTCCACTTTAACCACTAATTTTTTGCACAGGCCTGAGACACTTGTGCGTGTCGCAGCCTGCAAGCCGATTTAACCGACCATTTTATCTTGTGCCAATGTGTATAGATGCTCGGCTTTCGCCATATCGATGTGCAACAAAAATTTTTGTTGCAGTATCGACTGCAGCTGTGACGCAGACGTTACGTCAATGTGTGTGCTGATTTGACTGGCTTCATGTAATTCACCATAAAGTAAATTGCGTAGCGTGTACCGTTTGCCATTGGTAATGCGTGCCAGCACCAGGTTATTCGCAAAATACGAATCCGGGTGCTGATGGCTGTAGTAGTGTACAACCTCAAAGTCTTTTTCAGTCACCCTGCTTAAATCGGCGCTGTAAAGGCTCACTTCTTCCGGATGCACAATTTCGACACGGATGGTATCTGCCGATCGGATAATTTTGTAGCGATAGCTCTCTACGTCAACATAACCAGACTTTGACACTGGCAGTGGCGCACTGAGTGACTTGGAACCAAAGCCGACATCAACCAGATAGCTCTCTTCTCCAAGGTGGACCAAGGTGATGCGATGGGTTCTGGGGTTGTCTTCTAGACCGTTCACCAACACTCTTGCCAGCAGAGGCTGCACTTCATACCCCAGCTCAGCAAGGGCCAGATAAGCCAGTTTATTGTGTTCAAAGCAGTAACCTCCCTGCTTATTTTCAATTAATCGCGTTAGCAGTGCCTCCACATCCAGAGACAAAATCTCTTCGCTCATCGCATTAATGCTAGAAAAGCTATACAAATCAAGATGCTTAGTTTGAAATTCTGCGAGCTGTTCAAGCGAAACCTGATTGTGTGTCAGCTGTAATGACTGAATGTAGTCTTGGATGGTCATACTCTTTCCTTCGTCCTTCAAGTTAACTTAATGTTAAAACTTTACCTGTAAAAGATAAACCCCCAACCTAAGTTGAGGTCAAGCAAATCATTCAATTAGTAATTAAAAATAGCGGTGGCTGAAAGGTTACATGAAATTATCGTAAAGCCACCTGTCCAGATGGCGAGGCGTTTCACGATTGAAATGAGGTAGTACTCGTTGTTTATGTGCTTACCGAGATGGGTTAAGCCTGAGCAGCTACTACTGCAAAGTTGTGGGCACAAAGTAATCAGGCCGCGAATTGCGGCCTGAACAAATACTAAGCTTTTTTCTGGTATATGATACCGGGATTACAACGCAGCATGTCAAAGTCATTGTTCAGACCCGCCATAGACTCAGACGCACCAAGAAACAGGTATCCCTTCGGGTTGAGCGCCTGTGCAAACTGGCTAATTATCTTGGCTTTCACATCCGGTGAAAAGTAGATCAGCACGTTACGGCAAAAAATGACATCAAATTTACCTAATAAGGCATAAGAGTCTAATAAATTTAGATGCCGGAAATTAACCATTCTGCGAATGGGCTCGTTTACTTTCGCCATGCCATTGCCGCTGTCGGTAAAAAACTTCTTTTTACGTTCTGGCGACAAGCCCCGTGCCAATGCCAGCGCGTCATACTCTGCATTCTTACACATATCCAGCATAGTGTTTGAAATATCTGTACCAACGATCTGTGCGCCCATCTTCAATGCACCAGGGCTTGACGTTTGATATTCATTGGCGGACATCGCAATAGAATAGGGCTCCTGACCTGACGAGCTTGCTGCTGACCAGATCTTAACAGGTCGGCGCAGATCTTTAAATTCCGGAAAGATCTTGGTCTTGAGTAGTTCGAATGGATACTGATCCCGAAACCACAAGGTTTCATTGGTAGTCATCGCATCAACTACGGCGGCACGCAATTGCCGCTCATGTGGACTCAATGTCTTGCTCACCAAAGCAGACAAAGAGTCAACGCCAAAACGAGACATAAGAGGCGCAAGTCGGCTTTTCACCAGGTATAACTTGTTATCACCCAGCACAATACCGCACTGTTGCTCTAAGAAAGTGCGAAATTGATCATACTCGCTTTGTTCTAAGTGTTTATTTTCCAAAGTATTACCGCCACTAATTAATCGCAATGAACCCATTTTTTCACGGCTGTTGCCAATTCATCGGGGTTAAATTTAGCAATAAAATCATCAGCACCGACCTTTTCGATCATTGCGTGATTAAAGACGCCACTCAGTGAAGTATGTAAAATAACGTGCAAAGGCGCCAGCTTAGGATCTGCTTTTATCTCGGCGGTGAGTGTGTAACCGTCCATTTCTGGCATTTCAACATCTGAGATCAGCAGGCCAACACGCTCAGTGACATCATTCTGACAATCCATTTCCGCGATTTCTTTTAAGCGAAGTAGCGCTTCTTTACCATTTTTGGCCAGTTCGGTTTGCACACCAAGTGGCTCAAGCGCACGCTTAACCTGATTACGGGCAACCGCAGAGTCGTCGGCGATAAAGACAATACGCTCACCGAGGTCACGCTGCATTTCACCGTCAGCGACAATTTCCTGACTCACCTCTGTATTGATTGGGCAGATCTCATTGAGGATCTTTTCTACGTCGAGGATCTCAACCAGCTCATTTTCGATCTCTGTTACCGCCGTCAAATAGGAATAGCGACCTGCACCTGAAGGCGGAGGCATGATTTTTTCCCAGTTCATATTCACTATGCGCTCCACCGCACCCACCAAAAAGCCCTGCACTGAGCGGTTATACTCGGCAATGATAATAAAGCAGTCTTTAATATTTTCGATGGGTGGTCCGCCGACAGCCAGGGACATGTCAATAACGGAAATCGTTTGCCCACGAATATGTGCTACCCCTCTGATAAAGGCGTTAGATTTAGGCATCGCCGTTAGGGGTGGACACTGAAGCACTTCTCTTACTTTGAATACATTGATCCCAAAGCGTTGACGCCCTCTGAGGCGAAATAGTAAAAGTTCAAGTCGGTTTTGACCCACCAACTGCGTTCGTTGGTTTACTGAGTCCAAAATACCTGCCATGTCATTCTCCTGCTATAAAACTGCTTATCGGAACAATGTTTGCTTGTACTCTACCATTCAAAGTCGCCCTTGAAGCGGTGAGGCAAATCACGCAAAATCTTTATACCTTGTTTCACCCCATAAGCATAGTCGAAACATCATGAGTTTGTTAAAAATTACATTATCCGCTTATTTCTTTCCCATAGTGGCATATTTTTTAGCCACGTCATTTGCTTATGGTCAAACCTATGAGTCAAAAGATATTGAAAAAATAGCAATAGATTTCATCTCGGAACAGCTCCCTGCCCCAACCCAGGCAGAAGAGCAACAGCAGGTGTCAGCTTTGCCATTAGATACTCGCTTGTCTCAGCGCCAGTGTCAGCGACCCTTGCAAGTCAGCAGTAAGTCCAGTCCGCCTTTTAATCGCCAGGTTACTGTGATGGTGCGCTGCGAAGACCTTGAATCCTGGGTTCAGTTTGTTCATGTAAAAATCGAAACACTGTTACCTGTGATAGTCAGCACCCGGATGCTGGACAAGGGCGTCCTGTTAACTGCAGATGATTTAACAATCGAAATGCGCCCCAAACACTTTGTCCGAGCAGCTAATATCGACAATATATCGCTACTCATTGGCAGCAAAACCAAACGCCGTGTTCAACAAGGCAAGCCAATCAGCATGTTTCAGATTTGCATGATTTGCAAGGGGGATAACGTGACAATTCTGGCCAGTGATGGCACACTAATGATTAAAACAAGTGGTATTGCCTTGCAGGATGGGAACTTAGGAGAGCAAATCCGGGTCAAAAATGCGAGGTCAGGTAAAACGGTGCTTGCACGGGTGAAAGATGTTGATTCAGTAGCAGTCAAAATCTGATTTTTTTGCTAAAGTAAGCGAATGGCTTGCCGATATAAAGGCTGAAGCAATTTAACTAACGGGTCATCATCATGGTAAACAACATTAACGGTCAAAATCAGCCGAACAATGTTGCAACAAATGCAAAGCAACAACGTGCTGAATTACAAAGAAATGAAGCAAGTAATACCGCTGCTAAACCGCAAGCTCAGGCCAAAGCTGCAGCGGATTCAGTAAGCCTGACACCACAAGCACAGCAACTGAAAGGGCTTCAGGAAAAAGCGCAACAGGCGCCCTCCTTCGACAGTAAGAAAGTCGAAGAGCTGAAAAAAGCCATTGCTGAAGGCAAATATCAGGTGGATAGTGAAAAGCTGGCAAAAAATATTGCCGCCTTTGAGTTCGATTTATTTGGATAGAGTATAAGTGGACGACCAAACGGCACTGTGTGCCCATCAGCTAACAGCGCAAATTAATCTTCTGGAAGCTCTGACCCAGCTTCTGGACGATGAGTTAGAGGCGCTTGCCTCTCGCAATGGCGACAACCTCAAAGAGATTGCACGCGATAAGCTCAATACACTCAACCAGCTTCAAAAGCTGGATAAAGACCTGTCCAAGTACCCGCAAAGCACCTTCAGCAATGATGAGATCACCCCGTTAACCGAGCAAATTAAAGAGTTACTGTATCGCTGCAAGAAACAAAATGACGTTAACGCGCAGGCAGCACACCAGGCACAACTCACGGTGCGTGAACTCAAAGATATTTTGATTGGTGCGCCGACCTCTATGACCTATGGGCAAGATGGCAGTGTTGTTTCAAATATGGGTGAGTTAGTTAAGAACCTTAAAGCCTGATAGTCCGCTTTTTAATCAGGCTTAGTCAGCTAAGGCTTAGTGGGAAACAAGTTCTTGGTGATCACCAAGATAACACCGAATACCTCAGCCAATGTACCTGCCATATATAAATTAAGTGTCCACTCTTCAAATTGCAGCTTTTGCAGACCCACCAGTACGAGTACTACATTCATAATCAACAGCTGAACAACCAGAATACCAATAAACCACCATGCATATTTTTGCTTTAAATCCCGGTCAGATTCGGCATCTTTGACCTTTTGCGCCTGCATGGGGTCAACATTGGTAAACTTATTTTCTTTGAAGTTGTGTTTGATCTGCGCAGCAAGCGATGAATGCTCTGCTTTTTGTTCTTCCCTGCTCTGTGTCATTACAGCAAGTCCAGTGCATTTAGCTTATATTTGAGGGCTTCAACAGATACGCCGAAGTGGATTGCCATTTCAAAGTGGGCGACTTTCTTGCGATGGAGCTTTTTCACTTCTTCATTGGGCATGAGTAAGTTGGCAGCAAACTGGTTGGCAAACACCTCTTCTTCGTCTTCGCCGGTGGATGCACTGGGACCTCTGAGATCAATGTACTCATACTCTTTATCCGTGTTATCGGATTCAATGCGGGAAATGTAGTGCCCAAGCTCGTGGGCACAGCTAAATCGTTTGCGATTTAAATGATCGTCCTGATGCAGCACAATCACGGGATCCGTTCCGGCTTCTTTGATCAACGCCCCAGATACTTTTTCTGGTAGCGCCATCTCCACGACGTCAAGCCCAAGTGACTTGCAGATAGTCACAGGATCAACCGGAAACTGGTTATCACTCCACAGCCGTTTAAGCACCTTTTGAGCTTCAGTTCTTGGGTCCAGCACAGACCAGCCTCCATTTACCTTGAAATACACCTCTGATATTCAGAGGTGATGTGTATATTTAAACAGTATAAATTGAAGGCACACTGAAAGCAAAGGGCATAATTGGCCGACCTGACCCGACAGGCCTGGCTCAGTAATAAGTGACACGCTCCACTTTACGTGGTTTAACCTCACCAATATACAAATCGTAAACCCGCTTCATATCAAGCTCCAGTTCCGTGGTGTAGATGTCTCCCACCGCATAGCTTTTCATGACTTTGGCGCCTCGGATCAGGCCCTGCACCTGGCTGCGTAACCCATCATTCTGCGCCACTGCGCCCTGTACTGTGGTGCTGGCACTCAATCGGTGACCATACACCTGCTCTGCAAGCTCGCGGTAGGCTTCAAGCTTAGAGACCTTAATGGCCATCAGCATTTTTTCACTGTCACTGCTGCCCGGCTGAGAGCTCAACGGAGCATAACCAACCGCCTTGAGCACGGGATAAGAGTCGGGTTTCACATAGCTGTATTCAACATGCTTGTCTATGATAGAGCTACATCCCGCAAGACCCAGTGCCGCAGCCGTAACAACAGCACAGGATTTGAGCAGGTTGACTACCCGCTGACGCCAAAGCGCTCTAAACTGATTCATAGGGTAACTCCTCTGTGTGGCACATTTGCCATATCATCAAGTAACAAATCTTTATGCACAAACCTTGCCAATACCTTTGGCACAGGACTTGCTGTGCTAAGTTAGAGATTTGCTTAAAGTTCGGTAATAAAGTCATGAAATTGTCGCGTATTATGAGTGTGTTACTGGCTACCGCCAGTTTTGGGGCCAGCGCAGAGTGGTTTGAGGTCACGGGCTACGCCAATGCACACACAGAAGATCTGGCCGAAGCTCGCCAGGAAGCCGTGCAGGACGCCATTACTCAGGCGTTGATCTTCTCGGGCGCCACGGTATCTAGTGTTACCACACTGGCCGATGGGGTATTGACGCAAGATCAAATCAAGATAAAGAGCCATGGCGAGATCCAGCAGATCAACCTCGTTTCCGAACAAAAGCAAGATGGGATCGTCAGTGTCACTTTGCATCTGGATATTTTCCCCAAGCTGGAGCAGTGCGCACAAGCGGCGATTGCAAAACAAGTAACCATTACACAAAGCCAGCTGATCCAGCCTCATCAGGCCAGACTGGGTCAAATTTTTGACATCGCAAAAGCCAGCAGTGAGCGGCTTTATCATACACTGGCACAGCGCAACCTCACCGTTAAGCCGATCCCATACCTGGATCATGCGATCAATGCTCGGCCGTTTTTTACCCAACGTTTTGAATATGATGGGCAGCTGATTGACTCTCTGACCATGTTAAGCAACAGTCAGTATGTACTAATGAGCCAGATCACCGACATTGCAGCGGGAGATAAAACCAACGATGACTACGCATTCTGGCAGGATGAAGAATATGTGCGCAGCTTTAAAATCGACTTTGTTGCATTTGATGCCCTGACCCGCGACAAGGTCTGGCAGAAACACTACGCCGTCAGCGGCGTCTGGCCTTTTGAAAAAACCAAGATTGTTGATGTCTACAGCGATACCTTTTGGCGTACCAACTATGCCAAGCAGATCCAGAGCGTCTTTAACAGCGTGGCCCAGGATCTGGACTCTGCACTGTCATGCTTGCCCAGCAGAGGTAAAATATTACATCGCGAGCAAGGCAAGTTAGTGATAAATCTTGGCCGTAATCACGGCATTGAAGCAGGACAGCTGCTCACCATTTCTCATCGACGAGATATGCAGGGCACGACCAATCAGTTTTTCCCACAAAGCATCAAAACCCTCAACCAGGTGCGTATCATTCAGGTCAATGCGCAAAATGCCATTGCAGAAAACATCTCAGAGCGGCCGCTGAATAATATCCAGATCAATGATTTAGTCGAAGTCATGGTACAGAAACAGGAAGACTTTGCGCTGTAAGCGCTCTACTTCGATAAAACACACAGTGAGGATTAATAATCCCTCCAATAATTTGGATTACCTATACCATTTTTGGTCGTTTCTACTGAGGTGTGATTGCTATATCAGAATTGATTTATAAGAGAAAAACGCTGGCGGCCCCTGCAGGAATCGAACCTGCAACTATCCCTTAGGAGGGGACTGTTATATCCATTTAACTAAGAGGCCGTGTCGCTGACGAAAATACTAAGCGTTTTCGGGCAATTGGTCAACCGATTGATTCTTAATAAAATTTAAATGATGTATTCGCTAGGGAGAGAAACGGCAAAGGCAAAGAGCTGCACTTTGCCGCTCAACGATCAACGTGATGCGGTTGCGCCGGGATCTAAGACGAAATATGGGATAGTTACCATACAGCTGGCAACCACCAGCCGGCTTTCAAAATCCAGCAACCGTGCATTGACTTCTACACCCCGATCCCGATAGATCATAGTACCGGACAACACATGACTCGGATCCGGTTTACCGGGTAAGGCTCTGCTGTCCCGAGAAAATAAGAAATCTCCACTGCGGGTCACCTGGATCTGTTGCTGTGATTTGAAATCAAGGGCTGCATAGCCCAGTTTTTGAAATGCGTGTATCAGGTTTTCAGCCAGTTGATTACCCAGCTGATTGCTGCTTCTGAGTGTATCGTCAAAGCTGACAAAGCTGGTGACAGCCACAGAATGGGGGTGAACCCCCAGTAATGAATCAGACAACTCCAGCGCTATCTGAGAGGCATAGTTTGCCACCTGTTTTCGATGACGTTCGCTCACAAACCCAGGTTCAACGGGGTGCTCGGCGTCTGGCGCCTGCTCCTCCAATGCTTCATACAGCACTTCTATTTCACGAAATTTGGCCACTTTAGGTGCCATAGGTGTTGTGGTCACTGTCTGCGGAGCTGGCTGTGAACTCATCATCTGACAGCCACTTAACAGCAACACCGACACCGTTAACCCGCTCAGAATGTGTGTTTTCATCATCACTCACCCGCTCGTTGTAACCGGATCCCTTCATGGATCGCGCCATCTCTCAGCGCATTCACGACAGCCTGAGGCAGGAACCCTTGTGCAGTGCCGACCACGACCTTACTTTGCATTCCAACAATGCGGGCATTGACTAAGATCCCGCCCTGATGGTTAGATAAGGTGCCGGCCAGAACATATTTGAACGGCAGCTCATCAGACAACTCCAAAAAGTCGCGACTAAAAATAAAGTCGCCGTGTTTGGTAACCCGCATGAAGTCCGTCGTCTTAAAGTCAATCACTGGCACACCAAAGTTATGCAGCTCATGAATAAAGCTTTCGGCAATCTGGTTGCCCAATAACGTAGCATGGTTAAAGTCTTCATCCAGAAAGACAAAGCTGGATACGGCTACTGGCGTCTGATCATTAATGTATTTAACATTGCTCACCATGTCCTGCATCAGCTTCTGCACATAATGAGTCACATTTTTAGCCGCCATGCGCTGCGAGACAGTCATTTGTTGTACGCCTCTGGGATGGGCCTGAAACTGCTCCGACGCATTGAACTGACCTGGCGCTGACGTCGTTTCCTGATGCTTTGTCATACCCAGTTGTGTACACCCAAACAGGGACAGGGTTGGTAACATAAGCGCTATCACAGATTTTTTCATCTTTGTCTCCACTAATACTGGCCGCGATGCAACTTGCCATCTCGCATTTGGGCTTTTTCATTGCCCCATAAAACTGCTTTGGGCACAGATATGGTCGCAGCGGATGCAGTACGACTATCAAGCATAGTGATCAATCTGGCATTGATCGTGTAATGGTCGTGGCTTTCGCTGATGGTACCCGTCAAAGCCAGGTCAAATTTATGACGCTCGCGCAGCAGGGCAATATCACGGTTTAATAAGTTATCGGCACTATCCGACAAAGTTAAAGTGCGCTGGAGCCGAAACTCCACCACTTCCAGGCCCATTTGCGTCACATAACTGATCAAGCTTTCCTGAACCTGAGTACTGAGACCACTGCCCTGATTGCTTGCTACGGCATTGCCAAGTTGATCCGCAAGATAAAAACTCGTGACGGCAACCGTGGCGCCGGGCTTCAATGGGCGACTATGCTCCCCCAAAGCGGCAGCAAGTTGCCCCATGTATTGATGCAATGTCGGCAAGGGTGGCGCTTGTTCCACCTTCTTTTGTTGCTGCGTCTTCATGATTCCGGCGCAGCCACTGAGCAGCACCGACAGGGCCAGTGCAGCTATCACAGCAGGAAGTTGCATAATGATCACCTCTTTCTATTTGTCGAAACAAATGCAAAAAGCGATCCACAATGCTGAGAATAGCCACTATAACGTGATTGGATTGTCAGTGTAATGACTCAGCAGACACTGTGGATGAAATGGCTTTAACTTGTCGCACAGTGCCTGACCTTGCGTTTTATTTTCAAACGCGCCAAGTTTCAACCGAAAGTATCTTTGGCCACGAATTTCGACTTGCTCAACGTTTACCGGCTGTTCCTGTAACGGCGGATAACTTTTGATCAGCCGCTGATGAACCGTTTTTAGCTGACTTTGCTTCCTGGTTGATGCCAGCTGAACTGCAAACTCTGCTTTGTCCGTTTTTGCAGGTAACTTAGGTTTCACATCGCGCGTCGCTTTCGTCGCTTCCTTGTTTTCACCAGGTGCAGACTGCACAGCAAGACCGCCATGGTTGCTCTGCGGTTGTTCAACAATATCGGGAGACTTTGCCACTTTTGCAACCATAACATCCCCGGAGGGCTGAGTTGCAGGTGCCAGTGCCAGCTGTAACTGTGTCGTCAGTAAATTCAGCTCCTGCTCAATACTTAGCAATTCACTGACCTGAGGCGCAACCTGCTGCCACTGCTCGACACTGCGCTTTATTTGTTCAACATCGGTATGCAACTGAGCCAGTTGCTGCTCAAGTTGGGCAAGGCGCTGCTCATCCTGGCCTGTACTGGCACAGCCACTGAGCACAACCAGCAAGGGCCATACCAGATAAGAATATAACTTCATCGCTCACTCCTCTTATAACTTCAGTTCTGTGTCTTCAAGCTGACAGGGAACGCCAGCGCTTTGCAATGACTCGCAACGTTGCTGCAGTTGTGTGGTATCTGCGCCCTGGTAAATGAACGCGATCCCCAACACATAGGACTTGGCTTTATCATCAAAAACATAAAATGGAGGCTCTGGTACCAAACTGCTATGACGTTGACGGAGCAACAGCGCATAAGTTTTTAAGACTGCCAGTGACGTAAAACGCCCGGCAGAAAGAACTGTGACGGCTTTAGTCGACTGTGGTGCCAACTGCAAATCGACTTCCACCAGCACATCCCCCAGCTCGGACAGGACCACCTCAACCTGATCGCTATGTGTCAGGTCACGCCTTGCAGCACTTGTCACTTTTGCCTGATAGCGGCCAGGCTTAACACCCGTAAATACATAGTACCCATCGTATGCCGCCTCTGTTCTGGCAGCCTCCTGTCCATGCTCATCAATCAGAGTTACTTCTGCATAAGGCAGAGGCGCATTATCGGTGTCCGTTTGTTGGTACACAACCCCTTCTATTTCGCTGGTGTTCACCAGGGGAAATTCAAGATACTCGACAAAGCCTCGCCGTGGCGTGATTGCAACCCCTTCACTTGCGGGAACAACAAAAGGCATTTCAAGACTCTGAGTATCAATCACCATGTCTGTTTTTTGGTTAACAGGCATACCACTGAGCAAAACCAGCCCCTGTTCATCGGTTTTGCCCTGCATATAATTTTGCAACGCCCGGATCCGCACATCAGGCACCACTTCGTCATCCGCATCAAATACCCCATTGGCATTATGATCCAGATAGACCTTAACCAATACAGCCCCGTTGCTCGCCAGTCGCCGCTGGCTGATCAGCAATTGCTCGCTCTCATTGTGATACCCGAAACTGAACTGGCCATTGACTCCCAGCGCCCATTCATCATCACTGTCGTAGCTCACCTGGCTGTTAAGGCGTATTTTATCACCCAGCCAGTTCAATCCTAATTCACTCTTTTGGTAGTCGGTATCAAGCGTTTCCCGAAAGCTCAACTCAACGTTAAACTGCTCGTTCAGGCTACGGTAAAACCTTGTTTCATAGGCCGTTAGCTCGCTGTATGGATGCAAGTCATAGTCTAAAATCAGTCGGCCAAAGACGCGACCTAAACGGGTTTGAAATCGCAGCTGACCAGCGGTTGTATGGTCCATTGCAGAACTGCTGGATTGCCGTTGCAGCTGATTACTGACGTTCACACGGCCAAACGACATGCCCACCCGATTGGTCAATACTGTGTATTCGCTGCCCTGATCGGTGCGATTCCACTGTATCTGATTTTGATAGGAAAGCGGCTTGTCGAGTACATTCACCGTACCCGACATCACCATATTCAGGCCCTGACTGTGGCGGTATTCTTCACTCGCTTGCACGCCTGTGAGCCGCCGCCGTTGTGTTTGCCAGCTGGTGCTGATGGCCTGCCCCGCCCACTCAGTTCTGGCGCTGAGTTGAGCCTGATATTGAGCGTCACTGTCGTGAGATAAATCCAGATTTAGCAGCATTTTTTTCCACAGGCTCAGCGTACCACCTGCCGTCAGGATACGCTCTGTCACCGACTCATTCGTTAAAGCCTGTGAGATACCCGCATATACCGAGATATCATCGGAAATACCAAGATCGTAACGACCGTCGAACTGCCAACCTGAACGAGACGTTGGTGCCCAGTCATTGTTAAACACCGAGCCGCCCACATCTGTTACTGACACATCAAAATAGCCCTGGCCACTATCCAGCCCTGTGCCTTCTACAAAATAGCTGCGCTGTTCGCGCTCTACTTGCCCCTGAGGACCATATTTGACCAACTCAAACTGATTGCTACCAAAATACAGAGGAATACGGTCAAAATCATAGCGACCCGTTTGGATCTGAAGCTGCTGTGCGACTAACAGGCCATTATGATACAGCTCAACGTCCCAGCCAGCTTGCACTGAACCACTGATCTGTACGCTTTGCTCCTGAGTTTCATTGTGCAAAGGTTTATCTGCAACACGCACCCCGACACCTTGTCCTGAAGGTTGCCCGGCACCAACGTGTGTTGCAAGAATATCACCTACCTCGACCTGAGTGGCTTTAAGGCTCCCCAACAGGCGGCCTTGCCCATCTTCGCGCTTGCCTTTAAGGCGGCCCTGATCAACAACATCTCCGTCCGTGCCTGAAACAAAGTACTCAACATTCCAGAACGCGAGGTCATGTGCCCCAAGCATAGAATAGTAATTGGTATCCTCTTTATTGTCGCGACGATAGCCAAACTGAACATCTATCAGTGGTGACGACAACATCTGGTAAGCATTCGGTTTCCAGGTTAGTCTGGAGGCCGAATTGCCTTGATGCTGAACCAAACGACGCTCCGCCCGAGCCTGACGCTCAAGTGCTGGCAATGGCTCAGGACTCTGCACACTGAGCCTTTGATCTGTATAATTGAACTGTAAATCGAGCCCAAACCAGTCTGCAACTAAGGCTGACTCGACAAACACTTCACCTTGCGTATGCAATACATCTTGCTGCGCAATGACATGTTGCTGCTCGTTGACCTGCGCCACCCTTTGCTCGCTATCAAAGGCAAAAGTGCGTTCAGGGCTGAGATACCAGCCAGAGAAATAATCAGCTTTTTCGTCGTCACTGATGGCAAAATCCAGTACGGCAAATAAGCTGCGCAACTCAATTTTTGCATCTCGCTGGCTTTTGACCGCAAACACTTCACCCAGATAGACATTGTCGGCATACACAGACAAAAACAAATCTTCCCCTTCGGGGATACCCGTTTGTTTTGACTGGTTGCTCACTGTCAGGCTGGCTTTAGACTGTGTCAGCTTGGCCTGGATACGTTGCAACGTACTGAGAGCTTTGAAGAGATCCTGCTGCTGAGCACTATAGGCAGGCATGGCGCTTCCCCATGACAGCCCAATTAGCAAGATCAGAACAAACCTCACCATCTAACCACCTGGATCAGCGCAAAGTGACAGGGAAGATGCGCTCCGCAAATGGTATTCCCTGATATTCACCACTGCCGGTATACACGACTTTTAACTCCCCGGCACGCGCTCCCTGCATAATGCTCGGGTCTATCAGCTTTAACTGCAAGTGCGACTGACTGACCTCAGGGTAAATGCTATAGCTGCTCACCATGGCGGCTTCTTGCCATTTGGCCGTGTTGTGGCCACGCCAAAATACACTGACCTGACCAAACGTACTGGAGTCCCCCTGACGAGATAGCGCCAACTTAAGAGTATCATAACGACCACTTTCTCCCCGGCTCACCTTGGCACTATCTATGGTGACCTGCGGCACAGATGTCGATTGGCGGTAAATCACTGGAATACTGTAACTCATAATCATATTCAGCCTGATCCCAACTCCCTTCTGTGCAGTGTCTTTTTTCTCAGGCAATGCCTGAAAGAACAGGTGTGAACGGTATTCACCCGCGGCCATGTCTTTTTTTCGCCGCAAAGCGAGTTTAACGACCTGACGTTCACCCGGTGCAAGGCGCACCTGCTTCGGTGTCATTCTCAGCAAGCCACTTAAACGCCCGGGGTTTTCCTGCTCAGACACATCTTTATACCCTCCCTCAGGCAGAGCTCGTTTTTCTTTAAAGCTCAAACGGTAAGTTTTGTACTCCTGGCTGTTGTTAATCAGAAATACTTTGGCATTTCGCTGGCGCTCATCAAACACAACCCGGGTGGGTGAAATCAATAGATTGGCCTGAGACTGAGCGGCACAAAACAATAGCACCAACAGCATGATGTGAGTAATATATTTCATTGGATCTTGCCTATTTTACTTCTAACGGCGATGAAAGAGAGTGTGTGCTTACTTAATAGCTGACTTCGACGCTGATGGTTGTCTCATATTGTCCATCCAGGTAGCTGCCAGCATGAGGCATACTCTGCAATGTCCCTCCTATCACAAGCCGGGCGCGACCATATCGATCGGTGAAGACCCTGGCCGGGTGAAGGAGCTGAATAACACGCAATTCTCCCTGGCTGATAAGCTGAGTATGTGCCAGCTCATCATCGAGTATATCTGTTGAGATATTCAGATAGACACCAACAGGAAAGGACTCCAGTACAAGCTCAGCCGGGTGCCCTTTTTCGACTACATGGATACTGCCAGAGGAGCTTGTTCCGCCGCTCCGTGACACAGTAACCGTGCCGGCCACACTGGGGTCTGCCACAATAACAGTGCCGAAGTTCAGATCAGCATTGAGTATTATACTTGCCTGACAGAACATACTGCCCACCAAGCTGACGAGTAGCAAAAGCGCCTTCATATGAAACTGGCGGGCTGTTCACTCACCCGCCAAAGCAGATTAGTAGCTCAGCTCAACACTGAACGTACCTTCGTACTCGCCGTCGATATAGTTACCCGCAGCGGCACTGGTTGTTGTCAGCGTTGCGCCCACATTAAACGCAATTTTACCGTCAGCATCAGCCTGTACTGTGGTTGTTGCCGGGGCTGGTGATGTGCCAGAAGTCACATAGTAGGTGAAAGTACCTAGCTTAAAGCCGGGTGTTGTTGGTGGCAAATCTTTCGGTAAGACATCGGTTTCTGTCGGATCGGTAATTGTCAGCGTCGCATAGGGTGAAATACCCTCAACGGTAAATTTCGCTGGCGTACCTGGTTCCAGAATCGCAATCTCTGCTTTTGTCACATCAGTTGAGTCAGCCCGAGGCGCAGTATTGGGGTTTGCAGCGATAATCAGAGTCGCCGTTTCTACACCACCTGTGTCACCACTGGCACGTATAGTACCAAAGCTAAGCGGCTCGGCATTTTCAAACGTGAAGATATTTCTTACAGTTACGGATGCTTTGAATTCCGCAGGCTGCGCTGCAGCCAGTAAAGGCATTGCAGCCAGAATTGAGAGTAGAGAGTACTTGTTCATTAACTTTTCCATCAGCTAGTCCTTTTCATTAAATAGCCGCTTCCATATCCGGCCAAACCACACGTGCAGCGCTTTTCACTGAACGTACAACTAAGACTTTATAATGATTTTATCAATTCATTTGAGTGCCCTTGGGTAGAAAGGTGCTCAATTTGAATAAAAACACTACTCAGACTTCTTTTATATCGTACCTAAATACAAAATCTTTAAGATTATTTCAATGTTTTTTAGCTAGTTAACCAATTTACAAGGTTGACCACTGGCTTGAATAAGACGGCAAAACACGGCACTTTCTTGCACAGACATGAACCCGGAAGCCTGGGAGAGATAAAACTGAGTGCCATTTACCGCCGGTGTTTGTAAATATAATGATACAGTATTGAACATCTCAGGGTAGTAACTTTGTATTAGAGACAAAGACGCTCTGATCCGTTCATTTTGTGCCTGGGCGCGCGCGTTCAAGAGGTGGCGACCAAACTGTACGACAATGGAGCCTTTACTTGGTGAAATGGACAGTTCGCTGGCAGAAGCTGGCGCCACTTGGTGAGTTACAACGTTTTTCTCTGGCTGAGCGATTTTTTCTTCAAGCGGCTGTATGTCATGAGCAGAAGATAATAAGGTCAGTAGCTGAGACAAGTCCTGCTCCATCGCAGCGACACGCTCAATGCCCGCTTTGTGCTCATTATAGGTCTTGATCAACTCTGCCCTGGCAAGCGCTTCAGCCTCTTCGTCGACGGATGGCTTTGAGCTACACGCAGGCAAAAGCCCGGCTACTGCCAGTAATGTGGCCAACATACCAACACGCCGATGACGCATTAGCTGAGTCACTATGGAATGGATGGACATAACGTCTTTCTCTTTCTACTACAAGCGGCCTTAGCTGGCCGCCTACCACAAAACGAAAATAGCTTAAGATCAAATCGCAACCGGGGCTTTGATATTGGGATCGGCGTTGTAGCCTTCAATCGCAAAATCCTCAAACCGGTAGTCATAAATAGACTCGGGCTTGCGCAAAATGTTCAATGTGGGCAGTCCCTTAGGTTCACGTTGCAACTGTTGTTCAATCTGCTCCATATGATTTGAATAGGCATGCAAATCACCAAAGCTGACAATGACCTCTCCAGGTTCCAGATCACACTGTTGCGCCAGCATATGTACCAGCAAAGACAAGCTCGCAATATTATAGGGCAGCCCCAGAAAGATATCTGAGCTGCGAATATACAACTGCCCTGACAGCTTACCGTCTGCGACATAAAACTGATACAGCAAATGACACGGAGGCAAGGCCATACGACCAGCTTCAACATTCTCTTGCGGGCTCATCGACTCATCCGGCAGATACTCAACGTTCCAGCCATGGAACAGAATACGACGACTGTTGGGGTTGTTTTTTAACGTATCAACAACATAGTCGATCTGGTTAATGTCACCACCGTCTTTGGTAGGCCAGGCTGTCCACTGTTTACCATATATTGGACCCAGCTCACCATCTTCCAGCGCCCACTCATCCCAGATTTTAACGCCGTTTTCATTGAGCCAGGTTTTGTTGGTGTCGCCTTTAAGAAACCAGATCAACTCGTTGGCAATACTCTTAAAGTGTAACTTTTTGGTGGTCAGCAAAGGAAAGCCATCTTTGAGGTTATGGCGGATCTGACGGCCAAACACGGAGCGCGTCCCTGTACCAGTGCGGTCCCCTTTCTGGGTGCCGTTTTCTAATACATCTCGCAATAACTCCAAATACACTTTCATGCTTTACTCCTCACAATGATCTCACGATTGACCCTGCTCAAGGGCTTTGTATAGCACGAAAGTATACTACGTTCGCAGGCTCGGGTAACTAATTCACGGTAGGATTTATTGGCAGGTAAAACGGGACCCCAAGATTAGGGTCCCGGTGTGGTTTAAGCGCGTGCTGTCACAGTGCGTTTGTGGCTCCAGATCATCAAGCCCAGGCCACCGATGACCATAGGTAGGGACAGAATCTGCCCCTGAGAAATCATACCTGCGTACAAGCCGATATGTGCATCCGGTTCGCGGAAGTATTCAACAATGAAACGGAAAGAGCCGTAACCGAGTAAAAACAGGCCAGCAACACTGCCCGCCGGGCGAGCCTGTTTTCTGTACCAAATCAGTATGATAAACAACACTAACCCTTCCAGGAATGCTTCATAAAGTTGCGATGGGTGACGGGCAACCGGGCCGCCTGTCGGGAAAACAACTGCCCACGGAACATCCGTAGCTCGGCCCCATAACTCACCATTGATAAAGTTACCAATGCGTCCTGCAAGTAAACCAACCGGCACCATAGGCACGACAAAGTCGCCCACAGCCAGTGGTGATTTCTTAAACCGCCAGGCAAAGATAAAAATACCGGCTATCACGCCCAGCGCGCCGCCATGGAATGACATGCCGCCCTGGTCGATACGCAATAAATACATTGGGTTTTCAAGGAAGTGACTGAACTGATAAAACAACACATAGCCAATTCGACCGCCCAATATTACGCCGAGCATGCCGTAAAACAGCAGATCACTGACCTCATCTTTGGTCCAGCCAGAATTAGGCTTATCAGCCTCTTTGTTTGCCCACCACATCGCAAACGCAAAACCGATTAAATACATTACGCCATACCAGCGCACACTTAGGGGTCCAATCGAGAATATAATTGGATCGATTTCTGGAAACTGCAAAGCCATCGCTTTCCCTCAATAAAATAACATTTTTCCCGCAATCACCACGAGCAGCAATGCGAACACTTTCTTAATCACTGGCACTGGCAGATAGTGCGTTGCTTTGGCCCCGATAGGAGCGACAAACCAAGAAGTCAGCACAATACCAAATAACGCCGGCAAATACACAAAACCGGCAAATCCATCGGTCAATTTCAATGTCTGACCACCCGAGACCACATAACCCACGGAGCCAAACAGCGCAATCACGATGCCGCTGACTGCGGCACAGCCAATTGCTTTACGCATATCGACAGAAAAATAACTGAGCAAGGGCACAATTAACACACCCCCACCGATGCCAATCATGGCAGACAATGCGCCCATCAGGGTCGTAATACTTGCCAAAATGGGACCGGACGGCAAACCACGCGGCTTTTCAGGGGCATTTGATTGTGAACTGAATACCATTTTAGCGGCGATTAGCAACACAGAAATGACAAACGTCCACTTTACCCAATGTACCGGGATAAGGGCGACCATAAAGCCACTGATCAAAGCCCCCACAGCGACGCCTGCCATTACCCAGGGAGCGATATCCCAGGGTACATTATGATTGCGATGATGCGCCAATGCAGAAGAGGTTGAGGTAAACAAGATTGAAGCCAGCGAAGTCGCTATCGCGACAACAATCACATAGTCGCTGGCCAGCACCTCAAAGTACAACAGAATGGCGGACAATACAGGTACAATGATCAGCCCTCCGCCAATACCGAGTAACCCAGCCAGAAAGCCGACAACACAGCCAAGTAAGGCACAGCACAGAATGAGTAACACACTGATTGTCATAAAGACACTCTTATTATTAGGGGCGCGTTATAGTAGCGTATCTGCGCACGTGTCTCCAGTCGTGGTTCAGGCTGTATCACTTTTGGTATACAGCAACTCACTGAGGCCTTGCGCTATCATAAACTCGCGCAGCAGTCTGTGTACCTGCTTAGCGCTGGATGCTGTGAGACACTGGGTGAGCAAGGCTTCCATATCTTTGACGGCAAGCCTGCGTAGTGTCCACTTTATTTTATTTAACGATGAGATATTCATGCTGAGACGACGAAACCCCATAGCAACGAGTAAAATCGCGCCTTGCGGCTCACCACCCAGCTCCCCGCATAAACTAAAAGGCAGCTCAAGCTGCTGGCAGTCGTCGGCTATTTTTTTCAGGACCCGCAACACACTAGGATGATATGGTTCAAACAACTCGGCGACCTGCGCATTGGCTCTGTCTACTGCCAGCAGATACTGCGTCAAGTCGTTACTACCCACAGAGCAAAAGTCGACCTTGTCGGCCCACTCGGGCAGTAAAAAGATGCTCGATGGCACTTCCAGCATGACGCCGATGTCGGGCTTATCTATGGTATAAAACTGATCGGCCCACTCTTCTTGCAGCTCAAAGTATGCCTGCTCCAGCAGTGCCAGTGCTTCATCAACCTCTTCAGTGTGACTGACCATGGGCAACATAATTCTCAGGTTACCTAACCCCGCATTGGCTTTGAGCATGGCTTTGAGCTGATCTAAAAACAACTCTGGATGGTCCAGAGTTACCCTGATCCCTCGCCAGCCCAAAAATGGGTTGTCCTCACTGATATTGAAGTAGTCCAGTACTTTATCACCGCCAATATCCAGCGTTCGCATAATCACAGGTTCAGGGTGATAACGCGCCAGTACGTCCCGATACCAACTCTCCTGCTCCGCCTGCGAAGGAAATTGTCCTCGCTGCATAAACCAGGCTTCAGTGCGATACAACCCCACACCATCACAATACTTGGCACTGAGGTGCTCGGTAGACAGATCCAGACCAGCATTAAGCAGCAAGCTTATCCGTTCTCCGTCCGCGGTAACGGAAGGTAAATGATGCTCGGCTTCAAATTTATCGTGCAGCTGGCCCTCTTTAAGCTTCAGTGCTGAATATTCATTGCGCAGCACATCAGAAGGCGAAATATAGACACGGCCGGCATAGGCATCGAGGATCATGTCTTTGCCATCAAATTGCAGCAAGGGAAGATCTTCAATCCCCCAGATAGCCGGAATACCCATTGCCCGAGTCAGAATCGAGGCATGCGAATTTGCTGAGCCATGGACGCTGATCACCCCTTTGAGCTTGTCTTTGGGTACTTCGGCCAGCATCGCCGGTGTCAGCTCATTGGCAATTAAAATGGTATTGTCCGGGTAGCTTTTTACCATGCTTTCTGTGCTGACCAGATGATGCAATACCCTGAGTCCCAAATCTCTGACATCAACCGCCCGCTCCCGAATGTATGGATCAGACATTGCTTCAAATTGTGTCACCAGCTCAACAATCACATGCTTTAACGCTGATTTTGCATTCCAGCCTTGCTCCAGCTGTTGCTCCACACGCTGTCCCAGGCTTCGTGCATCCAGTAGTTGCTGATACACCTCAAAGACAGCCAGGGCTTCTTTGGGTAATGAATCACTGAGGGTGTTTTTCAGGACATGAAACTCTTGCCGGGTAGCGGCCACTGCTTGCTGGAATAATTGCCGTTGCTGATGGACTTGTTCACATTGCTGAGATTCAATACTGGCAAAATCTAATTTGGGGATCACCACAAAAGCTTCACCCAGAGCAATGCCAGGCGCACTTGCCACGCCTTTGAGTACCGATGTTTTATGGCTGGATGCATCCTGCTTAAGCACCGACTGTAACTCGACCTGTGCAAGCTGAGAAGCCAACTGAACGGACAGCGTGATTAAAAAGGACTCTTCATCATGACTAAAGACACGCTCTTCACGCTGCTGAACTACAATCACGCCCAGTACTTTACGTTGGTGTACAACCGGCACTGACAAAAAAGCGTTATAGCCTTCTTCGTGCACTTCGGCATGCAGTTTAAACCTGGGGTGACTTTGTGCATGGGCAATATTGATGGGCTCTTCTCGCTGAGCAACCAGCCCAACAAGCCCCTCAGTAAAGCCAACCCGAAAGTGCCCGACAGCATCCGGGTTGAGGCCGTCGCTGGCCATAAGTACAAAGTTATCCTGGCTATAATCGGCGAAATAAACGGAACAACACTCAGTGTGCATTGCGTCCTTTACCATCATCACAAAGCGAGATAAAGCCGTTTCGAGATTATCCTGCTGTGAGACCACCTCTGCGATAGTCCGTAATGTTGCTAACACACCTGACTCCTAAATTGGTAGAAATCGCTCTGTACTGCTCATTTACTCTTTCTGTCTTTTCGACCCTTTATACTACTCAGGTACTTACTTCTCACTTGTTACTTAACGACGTCGCCAGTGATCTTTATGCGAATGCTCTTTGCGGTTAAACGGCATAGCAAACGGCGCAAACTCTTTCATTACCCGACGATACACATCGCGTTTGAACGAGACTACCTGACGTACAGGGTACCAGTAGCTGACCCAGCGCCAGTCGTCAAATTCGGGGTGATGAGTACGCATCAAGTCTACATCTTCATCTTTGCACTTGAGTTTCAGTAGAAACCATTTTTGCTTTTGGCCAATACAGACTGGGCTCGAATCTTTGCGGATCAGTCGCTTTGGCAGTTTATAGCGTAACCAATGTTTTGAACTTGCAACGATTTCTACATCTTCCGGCCGCAACCCTACTTCTTCATGCAGCTCTCGGTACATGGTTTGTTCTGGCGTTTCTCCTTCATCCACGCCACCTTGTGGAAACTGCCATGAATGCTGGCCATAGCGGCGCGCCCAAAATACCTGCCCCTGATTGTTACAAATAACAATACCTACATTGGCACGAAATCCTTCGGCATCAATCACCTTAAGTGCCTCGTATACTTTTTTATATGAATTTGATTGTTCCACAACTCTGGGCACTGGGCAAATTTAATTCCTGCTTTTACGCAACTTACCCACAACTTGTGCATAAGTTTAATTATTCATGATGATTTTACAAACAAATCCACAATACGATGGTGAATTTAGCATTTTCTCCACAGAATCTGTGGATAATTATGTTTATATACTTGTATTTATCCAAAGCATGGCTGTTTTTAAATCACATCCTTATTGATTGAAATACAAAAAAGCCATATAAATCATGGAATTAATTACTTAAACTGATAAAGTCACAGCTTAAAGAGTAGCCCACAACGAAGACGTTCAAAAAACACACAAATATATTTTAATCCACATCGATGATTTGATTTTGGTACCATACACCACCACCACAACAAAGTGAGTCAAACGTGCAAAAACCCACTCCCCCACACTCAATTGCTGAACTCATGGCTCGAGTTGATGCCATTGCCGGACAAACTCTGGGAGAGATAGCCGCACAGTTTCATTTTAAAACTCCTCAGGACTTGAACCGCGAAAAAGGCTGGCCTGGCCAGCTTATTGAATATGTGCTTGGCGCCAGCGCAGGCTCGAAACCCGTACCTGACTTTGAGTTTATTGGTGTAGAGCTTAAAACCTTACCCATTGGGTATCACGGAAAACCACTCGAAACCACATATGTGTCTGTGGTACCACTGACCAACCTGACTGGATTGCGCTGGCAGGACAGTACCGTTAAGAAAAAGCTGAATCATGTCTTGTGGCTACCTATTTTAGCTGAGCGGGATATTCCCCCTGTAGATAGAACAATCGGCACGGGATTTCTCTGGCAGCCAAATAAATTACAGGAACACCAGTTGCGGCGAGACTGGGAAGAGCAGATAGAATTAATTGCGCTTGGCCGTGTTGATGAGATCAGCGGTAAACTGGGCGAGGTCATGCAGATCCGGCCGAAAGCCGCCAACAGTAAAGCGCTGACCGATGCCATTGGCCCAAAAGGTAAACTCATAAAAACGTTGCCCCGGGGGTTTTATCTGAAAATGCAGTTTACTCAGGGTATCCTGGCCGAGCAGTTTGCCGGGTAAATAAACCGACAATGACTGGCACAAAAAAGCCGCGTAAGTTACGCGGCTTTTCAGTCAGTTAATATTAATTACTGACCTTTGATCTCGCTGCGACCTTTGTAGATGGCTTTGTCGCCCAGCGCTTCTTCGATACGTAGCAACTGGTTGTACTTAGCAACACGGTCAGAGCGGCACAGTGAGCCAGTCTTAATTTGACCAGCAGCGGTGCCCACAGCTAAATCAGCGATAGTTGCGTCTTCTGTTTCGCCTGAACGGTGAGAGATAACCGCAGTGAAGCCTGCGTCCTGTGCCATCTTGATTGCGTCCAGAGTTTCAGACAGTGAACCAATCTGGTTGAACTTGATCAGGATTGAGTTACCGATTTGCTCGTCGATACCACGCTTAAGGATCTTGGTGTTGGTTACGAACAGGTCATCACCTACCAGCTGTACTTTGTCACCGATCTTATCAGTCAGGATCTTCCACCCTGCCCAGTCGCTTTCGTCCAGACCGTCTTCGATAGACACGATTGGGTAACGTGCCGCTAAGTCTGCCAGGAAGCCAGCGAAACCTTCTGAGTCAAACGCTTTACCTTCGCCCTGCAGGTCGTATTTACCATCTTTGTAGAACTCAGAAGCCGCACAGTCCAGTGCCAGCGTAACGTCTTTGTTCATCTCGTAGCCCGCAGCTGCAACCGCTTCAACGATCACTTCCAGTGCTTCTTCGTTTGATTTAAGGTCTGGTGCAAAACCACCTTCATCACCTACCGCTGTATTCAGGCCACGTGACTTCAATACTTTCTTCAGGCTGTGGAAGATTTCTGCGCCCATGCGCAGTGCTTCACGGAAGCTTTTTGCGCCCACAGGCTGAACCATGAACTCCTGGATATCAACGTTGTTGTCAGCGTGCTCGCCGCCGTTCAGGATGTTCATCATAGGTACTGGCATGGAGTACTGGCCAGAAGTGCCGTTGATGTCAGCAATGTGCTCGTACAGCGCCACGCCTTTTTCTTGTGCTGCCGCTTTAGCCGTTGCTAAAGACACAGCCAGGATCGCGTTAGCACCCAGCTTTTCTTTATTTTCAGTGCCATCCAGGTCCAGCATCAGCTGGTCAATCGCACGTTGTTCAAGGGCATTGTGTCCGTTCAGGGCTGCTGCGATTTCGTTGTTAACATAGTTTACCGCGGTCAGTACACCTTTACCCAGGTAACGAGCTTTATCACCGTCACGTAATTCAAGTGCTTCGCGAGTTCCTGTTGATGCACCTGATGGTGCACATGCGCGGCCCCATGCACCCGACTCTAAATGAACATCGGCTTCAACGGTAGGGTTACCACGTGAGTCCATAACTTCACGGCCAATCACTTTTACGATTTTTGACATCTTGATTCCTCTTTTCCCAAAGTGGTGAGTGTGTTGTGTGTCTGCTTTCGCATTGCTATATACCCGCTTGTTGCAGTTACATAGCAATACGCTGTGTTATTACGGTGATTAAAAAAGCCGTGCACTGAGGCACGGCTTTTCATTATTAAGAGTCAGCTTTTTGATAGCTGAACGCAGCTGCAACGAACCCTTCAAATAGAGGGTGGCCGTCACGTGGCGTTGAAGTAAACTCAGGGTGGAACTGAGCCGCAATAAACCAGGGGTGATCTTTATTTTCGATGATCTCAACCAGTTTTTTGTCTTCCGACAGGCCAGTGAATGCAAGACCTGCCTGCTCAAGGCGCTCAACGTAGTGGTTGTTTACCTCATAGCGGTGACGGTGACGTTCGGTGATCTCAGCATTACCGTATACGTCGCGTACTTTTGAGCCTTCTTTAAGATGACACAACTGAGCGCCCAGGCGCATCGTACCACCCAGGTCTGACTCTTCAGTACGGGTCTCAACGTTACCATCAGCATCTAACCACTCGGTGATCAGACCAACTACCGGATGAGGTGATTTAGCATCGAACTCTGTTGAGTTAGCGCCTTCCAGACCCGCCACGTTACGTGCATATTCAATCAAAGCAACCTGCATACCTAGACAGATACCCAGATAAGGCACTTTGTTTTCACGAGCATATTTGGCCGCCAAAATCTTACCTTCAACACCCCGGTTACCAAAGCCGCCCGGTACCAAAATGGCATCCAGATGGTCAAGCAGTTCAGTGCCTTTGCTCTCGATATCCTGTGAATCGACATACTCGATGTTTACAGTCACTCGATTCTTCAGACCTGCGTGCTTAAGCGCTTCGTTCACTGACTTGTAGGCGTCCGGCAATTCAATGTATTTACCAACCATACCAATGGTCACTTCACCCGTCGGGTTTGATTCCTGATATAGCACCTGTTCCCATTCAGACAAGTCTGCTTCCGGTACATCCAGGTAGAAACGACGACAAACCAGGTCATCCAGTTCCTGTGATTTAAGCAGTGCCGGGATTTTGTAGATGCTGTCTACATCCTGCAATGAGATTACAGCTTTCTCTTCCACATTTGTGAACAGCGCAATCTTGGCGCGCTCATTAGCAGGCAGCTTGCAGTTTGAACGACACACCAGGATATCAGGCTGAATACCAATTGAACGCAGCTCTTTCACTGAATGCTGAGTTGGCTTGGTTTTTACTTCGCCCGCAGCGCCCAGGAAAGGCACTAAGGTCAGGTGCATAAATAAGGCATGTTCACGGCCCAGCTCTGTACCCAGCTGTCGGATGGCTTCAAGGAAAGGCTGTGACTCAATGTCACCCACAGTACCACCGATTTCAACGATAGCGATATCATGGCCTTCAGCACCTTCCAGTACACGACGTTTAATGTCGTTCGTGATGTGTGGGATCACCTGAATGGTCGCGCCCAGGTATTCACCTTTACGCTCGCGACGCAGTACATCTTCAAAAACACGACCCTGCGTGAAGTTGTTGCGGCTGGTCATTTTGGTACGGATGAAACGCTCGTAGTGACCTAGGTCCAGATCAGTTTCTGCGCCGTCTTCCGTTACAAAGACTTCACCATGTTGGATCGGGCTCATTGTGCCAGGGTCAACATTGATATAAGGATCCAGCTTAAGGATAGTGACGTTTAAACCACGCGCTTCTAATATCGCAGCCAATGAAGCAGCTGCAATACCTTTACCCAAGGAGGAAACAACTCCGCCCGTTACGAAGATAAATTTTGTACTCATGCGAACCCTAGAATATCAGGAAAAATGGAATTTAAATAAGAATCAAGACGGGGCAATAGTATAGCAAAAGCGCAAGGGGCAATCCAGCGAAATATCACCCCCTTTAATTATTCTCACCTGAACGCTGACGTCGCTTAACTTCTTCCCAGGCGTCATCCATTTGCGCCAGACTTGCCTCGGATAAGGCAATCCCCTGCTCTGTCAGAATGCCTTCAATTGCACTAAAACGGGCAGTAAATTTGTCACTGGCACGGCGCAATAACTGCTCCGGGTCGCGTTTAACATGGCGCGCCACATTCACGGTGGCAAACAATAAATCACCCAGCTCTTCGGCACTGTGGTCAGAATAAGGGTCCTGGCTGAGTGCTTCACTGACCTCCGTCACTTCCTCAGCTACTTTGTCCAATGCGCCCTGATAGGTGGGCCAGTCAAATCCTAAAGAGGCAGCGCGCTTTTGAATTTTTGCAGCGCGAGACAAGGCGGGCAGATTTAAAGGTACATCATCGCCAAAGCGGACCGGCTTTGCACTGCGCTCCTTATCTTTGATGGCCTGCCACTGCGCATTTAATTCAGCATCGCTCAAAGTGCTATCCGGTGTCTCAAAGACATGAGGGTGGCGGCGTACCAGTTTGTCGTTGAGGCCTTTCACTATGTCGTCAAACTCAAAAAGCCCGGCTTCTTTGCCCAACTGAGCATAAAAAATCACCTGAAACAGCAAATCGCCCAGTTCATCTTTAAGCCCGGCAAAGTCTCGCTGCTCTATGCTGTCGGCCACTTCATAGGCTTCTTCCAGTGTATGCGGCACTATGGTTTCAAAGGTTTGCTGTTGATCCCAGGCGCAGCCCTTTTGCGGGTCGCGCAGGGTCGCCATAATTTCAAGTAGTTGCTGCAATGAGGCACTCATACTCAGTGTTGTCTCCTGGCTTCAAACACGCCTTCTATTTGCATCAGTTTAGTCAGTAAGCGGTTCATGGCAGACAAATCACCCACTTCCAGTTTCATAGTGAAAATGGCAATGTGCTTATCATCCTGAGTATTAACGTTCATATTCATCACATTAAGCTTTTCATTGGCCAGTACCGAGCTGATATCACGGATCAGACCATGACGGTCATTGGCTTCGATGTGTAAGGTGACCGCATAACTGGCACGTACTTCATCTGACCAGCTAACCGCAATTTCCCGCTCCGGATGCTGCTCGCATATATGCGCAAAGGAATCACAGTCAGCGCGATGCACGGCAATGCCCCGCCCTTGGGTAATATAACCAACAATCTCATCACCAGGGACAGGCTGACAACATTTGGCTACATGGCTCATCAGGTTACCAACGCCTTCGACCACAATGCCATTGCTATCGCCTTTGTGCTTTTTCGGCGTGCTCATTTTAAGCTTAGGTATAGGGTCTGGCTTGTCCTGAACATAATTCAGGAACTGATTAATACGGATATCACCTGCCCCAATGGCCACCATTAAATCGTCGAGCTCTTTAAAGTTAAAGCGCTCAATAGCTGAATCCAGGTCTTTGTATGTTAAATCCAGCTTTTGCAAGTGGCCATCGAGGATCTCTTTACCAGCCTGCAGGTTTTTATCTCTGTCTTGTTGCTTAAACCAATGATGGATCTTGCTGCGCGCTCTGGATGAGTGCACATAACCCAGCGATGGGCTGAGCCAGTCTCGACTTGGTGAGGGGTTTTTCTGGGTCAGTATCTCAACCTGATCGCCGGTTGATAACTTATGGGTAAAGGGCACGATTTTGCCAAATACCTTAGCACCGATGCAGCGATGGCCAACATTGGAATGAATGTAGTAGGCAAAATCCAGTGGCGTTGCACCCAATGGCAAGTCAAAAATATCGCCTTTGGGTGTAAAAACATACACCCGGTCTTCTACAACCTGGTTTTTGAGTTCTTCGGCCAGCTCGCTACCATCAACGACCTCTTCTTGCCATTGCAGCAGTTTTCTCAGCCAGCTGATCTTTTGTTCATATCCCGAACCACGGCCCGGCAAAGCCCCTTCTTTATACATCCAGTGTGCCGCCACGCCCAGCTCAGCATCCTGGTGCATTGCCTGGGTACGGATCTGGATCTCAACGGTTTTGCCTTCAGGACCAAATACCACAGTATGGATAGACTGATAACCGTTCTGCTTTGGTGTGGCAACGTAGTCGTCAAATTCTTTATGCAGATGACGCCAGTTGGTGTGCACTATGCCCAGCGCGCCATAGCAGTCCTGAATTTCATTGACCACCACCCGCATCGCGCGGATATCAAAGAGCTGATCGAATTCATAATTCTTCTGCATCATTTTTTTGTAGATGCTGTAAATGTGTTTGGGTCGACCATACACTTCAGCCTCAATGCCCGCTTCCTTAAGCTTACTCTGGACCAGGTCGACCATATTGGTCATATAGGCTTCACGATCAAGACGTTTATCCGACAGCTGCTTGGCGATGCTCTTATAGGTTTTCGGGTGTAAATAGCGAAATGAGAGATCTTCTAGCTCCCACTTAAGCTGTCCGATCCCGAGGCGGTTCGCCAGTGGCGCAAAAATGTTGGCCGTGGCTTTAGCTGCCACCACCCGCTCTTCCTCAGAGGCATTTTTAACGGCCCGCAGATAACAGATCTGCTCTGCCAGCTTGATCACCACAGCACGTACATCTTCCACCATGGCCAATAACATACGCCGGATTTTGTCTATTTGCAGGCTGCCTTTGCCCTGATGTGCCAGGGTGCTGATTGAGGCCATCTGCTCAACCCCTCTGAGCAATAAGGCAACATTTTCGCCTTGTGCTTGTTCTATCGCATCTATTTCAACCTGGCCGGATAAAAAGTAGGGCGTCAGGAATGCGCCGGCCAGTGACTCTGAATCGAAATTCAGTTCCGCCAGGATCTCTACCATCTCTATGGCTTTGGCCAGGGTCGTTGTCGCTTCCTCTTCCGGACACAAGGCATAGACCTGATCCAGCCTGTCTCGCTTTTCCTGCGATAAGTTGAGCAGTGCAAGCCGGGCATGAAAGTCTGCCGGAAGACCGGATTGATGAGACTGGCGAGTCGCAACCATATGACTACCTCCTTTGAAACAACGCCATGGTTTCTATATGTCCAGTGTGTGGGAACATATTCATTAAACACACTTTATCGACCACAAAGCCAGCTTCCAGTAACAGCGCTGCATCTCTGGCCATAGTCACCGGATCGCAGGACACATATAAAACCTGTTTAAATTGCGTCAATGGCAACTGACGTAATATCTCATATGCCCCGGTACGTGAAGGGTCCAGTACTAATACATCCAGCGACGAGTGAAACCAGTCGGCTTCAGTCAGTGGCTGGGTGAGGTCGAACTGATGAAAGCTAACCGTATCGATGTTGTTAGTGTGCGCATTTTGGCGTGCCATTGCAACCGAGGCTGCGACCCCTTCGACTGCGACCACTTCGTTTGCATGTTTTGCCAGCAATAAAGAGAAATTGCCAATTCCACAGAACAGGTCCAATACTTGTTCGTCGCCAGTAAGTTCAAGCCACTCTAACGCCCTGTGAAGCATTTGCTCATTGATATCGCGGTTAACCTGAATAAAATTATCGAGTTTAAACTCAAACGTCACCCCGGCACTTTCATAGGCAGGTAATAACGCATACTCAGGCTGCGACTTTCCATCATCCCAGACAAACTCCCAGTTCCGAGCAGCAAGGCGCTCTGCAAATTGTGCTTTCACCTGAGCGCTGATTGAACGGGTATGACGCAACAACACAAATGCACCATTATCCGCTGCACAAAACTGAATATGACTGACACTACGCAGCTCCGGATGCGCATTTAAACTCTGACGCAATGCCTCAAAGCCACCAGCAAAGACATCGACCATGACCGCGCAGTGATCAACTTCTACAATCTTCTTTGACCCGGCAGCACGAAATCCCAGTTTGAGCTGGTGATTTTGTTTGTCATAGATGCAGGCAATGCGCCCGGCGCGGCGATAATGACGCTCAGGCCCTGTCAGTGCGGGTAGCCAGGGCAACTCATTTGCTTTGGCGAATTTGTCAAATAAGGCCGACACCGCCTGCTGTTTGTGCACCAGCTGAGCACTGGCATTCAGGTGTTGTAATGAACAGCCACCACATTGCTGATAGTATTCACAAAACGCCGTAACCCGCTCCTCACTCGGCTCAAGCACTTTCATGGTATGCGCTTCGAAAACACGACTTTTTTGTGCCTTGATACGTGCTTTAACCCGCTCTGAGGCCAGTGCGCCGTCCACAAAGCCGACTTTACCCTGATGCCTGCACACCCCCCGCCCCTGATGATCCAGCGAGTCGATTGTCAGCTCAACTGTTTCTGCTTGTTTACTGCGTTGTTTAGAAGATTTTCCAGCACGAAATATTTGTGCCATATTGCCGCCCCTATAAGATTGCTAAACACCTGTTAACTCGATACTCTAGGACTCAGACTACTTACTGTTTTACATCCAATTTATGTCTAAATTGAGTTTGCGCGACAGCGTATTAGTGTTGACCCTGATCCCAACGGTGTTAATCGGCCTGGTACTTGGCGGCTATTTTACTATAAATCGCTACGTTGAGCTTGAACAAATCCTCAAGCAACAAGGCACCAGCCTGGCCAATACCCTGGCAATGACGGTGGAGCAGCCGCTGGCAGAACGAGATAAAGCCAGGTTACATAGGGTGATCACCACCACCCACAATCAACATGGCAACTTCGTCAATAGCATCGCGCTGTTCAATGAAGACAATCAACTGCTGCTAACCAGTAATTATCACAACGATTTTGACCAACTGCATTATCGCGGCAACGTGACAGAGTTACACGCCACAGAAATAGTGCAGTATCTCGACAGGTACATCATTTTTGCACCGGTTAAGCTACAGCAACAACCCGCCGCTGACTGGCAAAATGCCCACACTCGCACCACCGCAGTACTCATGATTGAGCTCAGTAAAGACCAGGCTATCATTGGTCAGCAGCAAGCCCTGTTGTTTAGTGGTGCCATCATTATGGTGGCCTTGTTGCTCAGTGCCTTTGTGTCGACCCGACTCAGCCGGATGTTCTCCACCCCCCTGTCTCATCTGTTACTGGCAACAGATAAACTGCTTGAGGGCAAAACTAAAATTGGCGTAGATCAGCCCATGCAAGGGGAGTTTGACTTGCTCCGTGAAGGGTTGATCACCATTAGCGAAAAAATGGTGCTGCAGCGGGATGAAATGCAAAAACACATAGATCAGGCCACCTGCGATTACCGTGAAACCCTGGAGCAGTATGAAACTCAGAACATTCAGCTGAACATTGCCAAAAAAGAAGCGCAGGTTGCCAACCGGGTTAAATCAGACTTCCTGGCCAAAATGAGTCATGAATTAAGAACCCCGCTTAACGGCGTGATTGGTTTCACCCGCCAGCTCTACAAAACCCCACTCAACAAACACCAAAAAGACTATCTGGATACCATAGAGTTATCTGCCAACAGTTTGTTGACCATTATCAGTGACATACTAGATTTCTCTAAACTCGAAGCCGGTGCCATGGAGCTTGAAAGTATTCAATTCCAGCTCAGGGATGCAGTAAATGAAGTCATGACTCTGCTTGCCCCCAGTGCTTATGAGAAGCAACTGGAGCTGTCGATTGCCATTAATCGACAGGTCCCGGATAATCTGGTTGGTGACCCCACACGCTTTAAGCAGGTGCTGATCAACCTGATCAGCAATGCCATCAAGTTCACCGAAAAAGGCTCAGTCAAAGTCGACATCAGCCACCGCCTCAAAGGAGATAGCCAGACATCGCTCCTGATCTCTGTCAGTGATACCGGGCTGGGCATTGCGCAGGAAAAGCAGGACACTCTATTTACCCCGTTTGCTCAGGCTGATTCCAGCATTACCCGCAAATTCGGCGGCACAGGACTTGGCTTAATCATCACTAAACATATTGTCGAAGCCATGAGTGGCCGCATCACGCTGAACTCTGCGCCGGGCAATGGTTCGTGCTTTACCTTTAACGCCATTTTTAATCTGCCAAGCCGATTGTTCGACGACGACCTGCCAACCAAACCTCTGGAAAACAAGCGGGTGCTTTACTTTGAGCCACAAGAACACACCCGCAATGCCGTTCAGGCTCAGCTTGAGGATTGGGCAATGCAGGTGACTTGCTGTAAAAATGAAGAAGCATTCTTCGAAGCTCTGGAGCAGGAGTTTAAATATGACATTTGCCTGATCGGGAATATGGCAACGGTGGACGATATGCAAACCGTGAAGGCCTACATTACACAGGCCAGAGAAATGGCGGATTATCTGTATCTGATGGTTAATACCATTTCTCATAATATGCGCGAATCTTTAATCGGTAGCGGTGCCGATGCCTGTATCAGTAAACCCATGCACCACCGTAAACTGTGCGATATGCTGGCAGCGCCTTATCGTTTAGATCACCCTAGCGTGTCGATTGACGACACTGACTTAGCACACCTGCCGCTCAAGGTGCTGATCGCCGACGATAATGACGCTAATTTGAAGCTACTTTATACGTTGCTCGAAGAGCAGGTCGATACCATAGATACCGCTCACAATGGCGCGCAAGCAGTGAGTTTATGTAAATCGCAAAAATATGACCTGATCTTTATGGATATTCAGATGCCTATCATGGATGGCATCACCGCATGCAGAACCATTAAAGAATCTTCCTTAAATGATGATACTCCTATCATTGCAGTGACGGCGCACGCACTCACAGGTGAAAAAGAGCAATTGATAAAGGATGGTTTTAACGGTTACATGACTAAACCCATAGATGAAGATATGCTGCGTCAGATCATTTGCGACCACAGTCCTTCATTGCCTCCAGAAAAGCAAAAGGTACAACAACCTCAAGTCGCCAGCATAGCCCCGTTTGAGAGTCACTTACTGGACTGGGAATTGGCGCTTCAGCGCGCTGGTAATAAACCAGAACTGGCTCTGGAGATGTTGGATATGTTGTTACAAAGTGTGCCGGAGACACTTGGTCAGTTGACTGAATCGGCGCAGCAGGAAGACACTCAGACCCTGCTGACCGTGATCCACAAGTTCCATGGTGCCTGCTGCTATACAGGTGTACCGACGCTTAAAAACCTGGCCGAAACCCTGGAGACCGCCTTAAAACAGTCACGCGATTTTGATTATATAGAGCCGGAGTTGCTCGAATTAATTGATGAGCTGCAACATCTGGAGCGGGACGCACAGGTTCTGCCCGGGCCAACATTGACCCACTAGCTCACAAGCATGTCGACCTGTAAATGTCTTTATCGGGAATGAATAGACACTAAAAAAGGCGCTGACGCGCCTTTTTTGTTTTAGCATGAAATTTTATGCTTATAGTGCTGCAAAGATCTCGTCAGTTTTCGCTGCACAGATGAAGTCATTTTTGTGCAGACCTTTGATAGAGTGGCTCCACCAAGTTACTGTTACTTTGCCCCACTCAGTCAACAGACCTGGGTGGTGACCTTCATCTTCCGCCATATCACCTACTTTATTGGTAAATGCGATGGCTTGCTTGAAGTTCTTAAACTTGTAAACACGCTCAAGCTGCATAATGCCATCACGTACTTCTGGCACCCAATCCGGGATCAGCTTGATCAATTCAGCTAATTCGGCATCTGACACTTTAGGCGCATCCGCACGACACGCTTCACATTTTTGTGCACTTAAATCAGACATCAATAAATCCTTAACTTGCTAGTTTGTTTTTAGGTGGGAACTTAGGTTCAAACAGACCCAGTTCTTTGGCCTTACGTACCTGCGCCATAATATCCATTTGTGAGATATCAAACAAATCGTCAATGGCGTTAATGGTGTAGTACAAAGGCTGCATAATATCAATTCGGTATGGTGTACGAAGCACGTCAAGTACTTCTAACGGGTTGATCTCTGGCTCACCGCTGTAAACATACTGAGTTTCACCCGGGCTTGATAAGATCCCGCCGCCATAAATGCGCAGACCATCTTTGGTTTGCATCAGACCAAACTCAACGGTAAACCAGTACAAACGGGCCAGGTATACGCGGTCTTTTTTCTCTGCAGCATAGCCCAGCTGACCGTACTTATGCGTAAACTCCGCAAATGCCGGGTTGGTCAGCATCGCACAGTGGCCAAAAATTTCGTGGAAAATATCCGGCTCCTGCAGGTAATCAAATTCCTCGCGACTGCGGATAAAGGTTGCAACCGGGAACTGCTTGTTAGCAAGCAGGCGGAAAAACTCATCAAAGTCGATCAACGCAGGTACTGGCGCGACCTGCCAGCCCGTTTCACGCTCCAGTACCTCGTTCAGCTCATGTAACTGAGGGATACGGTCGTGCGGTAAATTGATTTTTTGCAGGCCTTCGAGATACTCATCACACGCTTTGCCTTTGATGCACTCAAGCTGTCTGGCAACCAGTTCAGACCAGATCTGATTTTCTTCTTTTGACCATTCGATCAGGCCCTGCTCATTGGGCTGTTTAGACGTGTATTTACTCGATTTAGCCATAGTAACCTTCTTGGTAGTGCGTCGCATCTGAACAAAAACAACGCGTCAAAGTGTTATCCGGATACTATGTAAAAGTGAGGAAAAGTTTAATAGCCAGGCCTGAAATCGGCCCGGCCAGAAAGGTCAATTTTGTATATATTAATTTACGCAACTGACCACCAAAAAGCACACCCTATACAAATCAACCCCCACAGGGATGCCAAGTGTAAACCTTTATATACACAGAAACGCTTTTTCCAGGTCTTCGATGATATCTTCGACAGCCTCAAGTCCGACAGAAATGCGGATCAGGCCATCCGAGATCCCCGCAGCCTGACGCTCTTCAGGCGTGTAAGGAGAGTGCGTCATAGATGCAGGATGTTGGATCAGTGTTTCCGGATCGCCCAAACTCACCGCCAGGGTGCACAATTCAGTCGCATTGATGAACTTTTCACCTTCACTGACCCCACCTTTGATTTCAAAAGCAATCACCCCCCCGGCGCCCTTCATCTGCTCGCCAAGGAAACGGTAGCCAGGGTGAGATGGCAAACCAGGGTAGTAAACGGTGTCGACCTTCGGATGATTATCGAGAAACTCGGCCACCTTCTGCGCATTTTCACAGTGCCTTGCAACGCGCACATGTAAGGTTTTAAGCCCCCGGTTGATAAGCCAGGCATCGTGTGGGCTGATAGTTGCGCCGATGTCTTTTAGTACGGTGAGCTTGATTGTTTCTATATGCGCAGCACTGCCACAGACAATACCGGCTACGACATCACCATGGCCATTGAGGTACTTGGTCGCACTGTGGATCACGATATCGATACCAAAGTGTTTGGGCTTTTGTAGTAATGGCGTCATAAAGGTGTTGTCGACCACACTGATCAACTTGTGCTGCTGCGCAAACTGTCCCAGCATAGCTAAATCCAGTACCGTCATATTGGGATTGATCGGTGTTTCGGCAAACAACATCTTACTGTTAGGCTGCAGTGCATCGGCCAGTGCTTGCGGGTCCGTCATATCGACAAAAGTTACCTCAATGCCGAACTTAGGTAACATGTGTGCAAACAAAGCAAAGCTGCACCCATACAAGGCTTTGGATGCGATCAAATGATCGCCCTGCTGTAAAAAGCTCAGTACGGAGGCTGATACTGCGCCCATGCCTGTCGCCGTAGCGGCAGCATCTTCCATTTCTTCGAGCTGCGCCAGCTTTTCTTCCAGCTCACGGGTGGTCGGATTGCCAAGACGTGTATAGATGTAACCAGCTTCTTCGCCAGCAAAACGCGCAGCGCCTTGTGCTGCATCCTTGAATTTAAACGTCGAACTCTGATACAGAGGTGCGGTCAGGGCACCATGTGGATCATCAAAGTGGTGTGGACCATGAATACAATTGGTCTGATCATGTAACTTCTTCATTGCTTGCCTATTTTTGTTATTCGGACGAATACCAATTAGATATTCCAAGACACCGCAATGTACAAGCGTGCCGGACGCGCAGATGGCTAACCCGGGCTGGTTAAATTAACCCGGGTGTACACATAAGTTGTCAAACGGAAGAAGGGTTTAAGTCAAAACTCAGACTCTTCGGGAGCAAAAAAAAAAGTAAGTATTTACACGCTACTTTCTGGCTTTCTCATCGGACCTGTCAGTAGACTGACGGATTAACAGGTTCGCCAGTTTACGTGCCGTCTGTGATAAGTAGCCAGAAGCAGGCGCACTGGCGGGAATAGGTCGACATAAGGCCATGGCTTTGTATCCCAGTCGAGCGGTGAAAACACCTGCGCTGAGCCCCTGTGCAGAACGCGCCGACAGTTTACCCAGTAATTCTGCACCCAGGCTGGTAGCCGCCAGATCGCTCAGTAACTCACTGGCCCCGACAAAAACGATCTGCTTGAGCAGCAAACGGTACAGTTCAATGCGGCTGCGATAACCCAGTTTAATTCCGTACAACTGGCTGATCTTTTCTATCAAAACAACGCCTCTCCACAACACAGCCAGCATATCGGTGATGGCCATGGGGCTGATCGCCACCATCAAGGCTGACGTACTGGCAAACTGAGCAATGAGCGCTCGGGCGCGCTCATCTACATCCTGGAGTAAGGTTTTGTCGTACAGTGCCAGTACTTCCCTATCAGTAAAATGAGGTTGTATGGTCGCCATAAACTGGCTGACCTGCTGCTGGTCGTGTTGCTTCAGAAGTGGCTTTAACCAGGTTTGTGCCTCTCCAATTTGGTTGCTGCTCAACAACCTTTGTGCCCTGACGCGTTGCTGCTCGAGCTTTTTTAACCTGCCAAAGGCGCGGACTTCAGACCAGCCGAACTTACAAAGCACGGCCAGTGCACTCACAATCACAAACCCATATAGTGCGGCCAAAACCCAGCTGCGGTTTAGCGCATCCAGCAGGGTCAGGGTCATTTCTACCGGGATCAGAACAGCCAACCCCAGCAGCAACAGTTTGCGCCAGGTCAATCCAGATCGGGCCGGTTGTGTAACAGGCTCTATAGAAAGTAACGGCAACTGAGTATCAAAGCTTTGATCGGGCGCAGATGAAGTACTTACACTCTCCTGCTCAGGGTTTTGTTCGACGCGTCGGGCCTGTTGTTCGGCTTCAGGTGCTGTCGTTGACTGGGGAGCCTCGGGATCCGCTTCAACCTGAACTCGTCGTCCGCGATATGACTGGGCTGGCTCACTCATTGAAGTTTATCTCCCAATAAAAACTGTAATACATGATCGAGGCGGATATGCTCAATTTGTCCCTGGTAGGCCGGATAAGGCTCAAAGGACAAAAATTCATATCCCTGTTTGGGCCATTGTTGTGCACCGGGCAGATGTTCTGGCGGGATCGGAGGTAAGTAGCTGATATACTTAGATTCATCGACCGGCTTACCATAAACACAGGATAAAGTTTTCCCCTGCTCAATCACCTGCTTCGGCTGCGTGCTTTTCACCGACGAAATTGCCATAGTATCGATTTCCACGCCTGAAAATTTCAATTCGTTTTCATTGGGTAAAAGCAATGAATGCAATAGGCGCGTCAGCTTATCCTGGTCGGCCAGCGCCACGCTGTCGCATTTATTCGCTGCAAACAACACTTTATCTATGCTGGGACGAAATAGCCGTGACAAGATCCCACTTTTACCATGACGAAACATTGCCAGCGTATCACTCAATGCACTTTGCGTTTCCGTCAACGTGGTATGCCCATCGTTAAGTGCACTGAGCAAGTCCACCAGTACCAACTGGCGGTCAAAGCGGCAAAAGTGCTCACGATAAAAAGGCGTGATCACTTGCTTTTTATACGCCTCAAAGCGCTGTTCAAGGTGATGATACTGAGTCTGCTCCACAGTATTATCTGGCACGGTTAATGGGAAAAACTGTAAAATAGGCGCACCATCGAGCTCTCCGGGGATCAGCATACGCCCGGGCTGCAACTGCGCCAGCCGAGTCTGAGCCTTGAGCTGTTTTAAAACATCCGCGTAGACACTGGCCATTGCCGTCAATTCGCTTTCGTTGACTGTTGCGTGCGCATCAAACTGAGTCAGTTGCTGTAAAAAAGGCGCGCTTACCTGCGCGTAATCAGGTTGAGCCAGTCTCCTGAGCTGTTGTTCGCTCCACTGAGCAAAACTTTGATTGAGCATAGGCAAATCCATCAACCACTCACCCGGATAATCAATCAGTTCAAGATAGACGGTGTGGGTTTCGCTCAGATGCTGCCTGACGCCCTTCGCGGATCGAAATTTCAATGCCAGTGTGAGTGTATTGATCCGCTGCGTTGAGGGCGGCCAGCCGGGAGGATCAGCTAATAAATGACTTACCGCATTGTGGTATTCAAAGCTGGGAATATCCAGCGCACTTTGTGGCACCTGTTTGCAGGCTATCAGGCGCTGTTCTCGCACCACCTCCAAAAAGGGCAGGTTTTGTGCCGTAGCCTGAGTGGTTAGGTGTTTTACCAAAGCCGTGATGAAAGCGGTTTTACCGCTACCACTGAAACCAGTTACAGCCAGTTTGACATGTCTGTCCAGGCTTCGGGTAAGGGTTTTGTGGGTAGTTTGCTGTAATTTTTGCAGCGCTCTGGCAGTCAGGCCCGATACACTCATAAAGGCACACATTCCTTCTTCTGTTAGCAAAGGTGGCTGGGCTGCCGACGCCCGGGCAGCGCCCCTTTGCGAATCTGTCAGTTACTATAGTTTATTGATTTCGCGTTTTACCGTGTACTCGCTCGACGTCACATACGTTTCCATGTGCTGGATACGACCATCGAGGCGCGTTAAACGCTCTTTCAGGTCAAACAGCGCCTGGCGTGGCGGCTCGCCTTTTTGCCAAACTTTAAACTTTACCGACACCGGATCTTCGTCTTTGCTAGAGTAGTTACTGTCTGCGCCTGGCGTCTGAGCTGTCTCTGCTTTTTTATCCAGAATGAACCAACAGGCGATATAGACTACAATAAACAGTGGACCACCGGATAACAGCACCGCAGTTACAAACAGGATCCTGACCAGCCATAACTCCATATCAAAGTAGTCGCTCAACCCCGCACACACTCCGGCTAACTTGCCCCTTTTTGGGTCACGGTATAATTCTCGTCTACGTTTACTCATACTTTGCGTCTCCATTCTGGTGACTCTTGATCAAGCAGGGCCTCCAACGTTTCAACGCGTTGCGCCATTTTCTCTGCTTTATGCGCCAACTCGACCAGCTGGCGGTGCTCGTGTTCGCTCAGCCCCTGACTGACCTGCTTTTTGCTGCGATAGTGCAGGATCAACCATAGCGGTGCCACTACAATCATAAAGATGATGATCGGGGCGACTAAAATCTCTGCATCAAACATATTCCTCTCCTGTCTAACCTGGGCACGTTGTTCTTTTCATTATTGCACCTACCTTAACAGCAGGTGCAGTCAAATTCACTTGTCGGCCAATTTTTTCTTCAGTGCCGCAAGCTCGTCGTCTACTTTCTCATTCTTTTGCAGATCGGCAATTTCATCTGCCAGTGACTTTTTGCCCAAGTCGTAAGACTCAACCTGAGACTCCAGTCCGTCGATTTTGCTCTCATAGCGCTCAAAGCGATTCAGGGCATCTTCGACTTTACTGCTATCCAGTGCCTTTTTGACATCCAGGCGAGACTCAGCTGAACGCTGACGCAATACAATGGCTTTTTGCCGCGCTTTGGCATCGGCCAGTTTTTCCTGCAACGTGGTCACTTCCTGCTGCAGCTTCTCGATGTGCGACTCAACATGTGCCAGTTCCTGTGTCACGCTGTCTGCCGCATCGGTGGCTTTTTGCTTTTCCAGCAAGGCCGCACGAGCCAGATCTTCACGGTCTTTGGTCAGCGCCAGTTCGGCTTTTTGTTGCCAGTCATCCGCCTGAGAGCGTAACTGCTCAACACGACGCTCCAGCTCCTTTTTCTCTGCCAGCGTTTTGGCTGACGTCGAACGCACTTCAACCAAGGTGTCTTCCATTTCCTGAATAATCAATCGGACCATTTTTTCTGGATCTTCCGCTTTATCCAGAATCGCATTGATATTAGAATTAACAATATCAGCAAAACGTGAAAAGATTCCCATAATCTATTACCTCTTTGGTTAGTAATTTAGTTTGCTGATTAGATGTATCAATTAGCTTGCCAACTTTTCAATAAAATTAGCTTATTAGAATCAACAAGTTATAATAATAGAAAAACACTTTCGCTTCACTGTTTTTTAAAATACACTAGATGTTAGTCAAAAATACTAAGAGTTAGGCAATATGAGTCAGTTTCGCCAACAGGATAATTTGCTCGGCCAGTCGGATAGTTTCCTTGCTGTATTGGATCAGGTGTCTCAGCTTGCTCCGTTGGAAAAGCCGGTACTGATCATCGGTGAGCGTGGAACAGGTAAAGAGCTCATTGCAGCTCGGTTACACTACTTATCCGAACGATGGGATCAGAACTATGTCAAACTCAACTGCGCGGCATTGAACGAAAACCTGTTGGAAAGCGAGCTGTTTGGTCACGAAAGTGGTGCTTTCACCGGCGCCAGTAAACGACACGAAGGCCGCTTTGAGCGCGCCAACGGTGGCACACTGTTTCTTGATGAGCTAGCCAATACCTCAGCCATGGTGCAGGAAAAACTCCTGCGGGTCATAGAATATGGCGAATTTGAACGGGTTGGCGGTAAGCAAACGGTCAAAGTCGATACCCGACTTGTCTGCGCGACTAACGAAGACTTACCAACCCTCGCGGATAATGGCGAGTTTCGCCACGACTTGCTCGACCGATTAGCCTTTGACGTTATTACATTACCGCCACTGCGTGAGCGTAAAGAAGACATCCTGCTATTAGCTGAACATTTTGCGATTAACATGGCTCGCGATTTAGGCTGGTCTTTATTCAGTGGTTTTACCCGTAGCGCCACTGAAATGCTGCTCGACTATGCCTGGCCGGGCAACATTCGTGAACTTAAGAATGTGGTAGAGCGTAGTTTGTATCGTCACGGCAGCGAACAATTGGCCGTACACCAGATTGTATTCGACCCGTTTGCCAGTCCCTACAGGCCCACTCAAAGAATTAAAAAAGCCGCTGATATTCCGGCTCAGACGACTGCCGCCCCCGTGCTCATGTCAGACACGCCGCAGACCAAACCATCTGTTTCCTCATTCCCGTGCGATCTCAAATCGCTCTCCAATGAATTTGAAATCGATCTGCTGCGCAATGCGCTGGAGCATAGCCAGTTTAACCAGAAAAAAACCGCTCAGAATCTGGGGCTGACCTATCATCAGCTGCGTGGTTATCTGAAGAAGTACAACCTACTGGACTCGCAACAAGAGGCTTAGCCGTGGCTAACAGAGCAACCGATAAACCACCTCGCCAGACGCCTTGCGTCCGGCACCAGCGTCGATATCTAGCTAAACACTGGCTATTACCGATCACCGTTCTGTTAGGTACACTGCTCAGTGGTTGCAGTGACAACACTGCTCAGGCCCAACGCAAAATCCAGGGTATCGTATACTGCGCCGAAGCCAACCCGGTGTCATTTAATCCGCAAGTGACCACCACCGGCTCGACCATAGATATTATCGCTAACCAACTATATAACACGCTGATTAGTATTGATCCCCTTACCGCTGAGTTTCGCCCTGAGCTGGCAACCAGCTGGGAAATTAGTGAAGATGGCAAGCAAGTCACTTTTGCACTGCGCAAGGATGTGACCTTTCACAGCACAGATTATTTTACCCCCACTCGTACCATGAATGCGGATGATGTGGTGTTTTCATTCAGTCGCCTGTTCGATGTTTATAACCCATTTCATTTTGTGGGTGATGCAAACTACCCCTATTTTCAAAGTGTGGGCATGGATCAGCTGATCCGCCAGATAGTCAAAGTAGATGACTATACTGTGCGTTTTGAACTGTTCAGCAGTGAAAGTAGTTTTTTGTCAAACATTGCTACAGACTTTGCTGTTATCCTATCGCATGAGTATGCCATGCAGCTGGTCGCACAGGAACGCAAACAAGATTTCGATATTTTGCCTGTGGGCACCGGCCCCTACAAATATAAGGGGTTCCTGCGAGATAATCTGATCCGCTACCACAAACACTCAGGCTACTGGAAACACGACCTGGCCATGGATCAGCTGGTATATGACATCACCACCAACAATACCAGCCGTATCGCTAAAATGCTGACCAAAGAGTGTGATATCACCGCCCACCCCAGTGCCACTCAACTCGAAACGCTGGCCGCGCGCAAAGACATCCGAGTTGATAAAGCTGTCAACCTGAATGTCGGTTACTGGGCGTTTAACACTGAAAAGCCGCCCTTTGATAATGTTCTGGTCCGCAAAGCACTGGCACACAGCATCGACTTTCAAAAAATCATGAAAGCGGTATTCTATGGCAACGGGATCCAGGCACGATCGATATTACCTCCCTCATCCTGGGCCTTCCAGACTCAGGCCATGCCCAGCTATGACCCGGAACGCGCCCGAGAGTTTTTGACGCAAGCAGGCTATCCTGATGGGTTTGAAATGGATTTGTGGGCCATGCCGGTTTCTCGCATTTATAACCCGAATGCCCGAAAAATGGCCGAACTTATTCAGAGCGACCTGCGTGAAATAGGGATCCGTGCGACCATAGTTGAATACGAGTGGAACACCTTCCTGGAACGAGTTGGTCGCCACGAGCATGACAGTGTTCTGCTCGGCTGGGCTGCGGATACCCCGGATCCGGACAACTTTTTCAGTCCCTTATTAAGCTGTACGGCTACATTTAGCGGTAAAAATCCGGCGAACTGGTGTAATCCCGAGTTTGACTTATTGCTGACCCAAGCCCTCGACACCACAGATCTGCAGCAGCGTAAACAGTTTTATCAGCAAGCTCAACAAATGCTGATTGCGGAGCTACCTGTTGTGCCAATCGCTCATGGTATGCGTTTTCAGGCAAGTAGCACCAGCGTGATGGGTATAGAGCTACGCCCTTTTGGTGGTATTTCATTGGCTAACGCGAGGAAAAACTGATTATGTTTGCAGATTTTTTATTTCGTCGCCTCAGCCTGCTGCTATTTATGCTGTTTGCACTCACCGCATTTACCTTTGCGCTGAATTATCTGTTCCCGGGAGATCTGCTGACCAACTTCAGTGGTGAACTGAATGCAAACTTCAGCCAGACACAAATTTTACAGCAGAAATACCTTATCGATGACAGCCTTCTGGTCCAGTATCAAGCCTTTCTGATCCGCCTCTTTCAGGGGGACTGGGGGTTATCTTTATCTTCTGGTCAGGAAGTATTCGGCCATGTAAAACAGCTGTTTCCGGCCACCATAGAACTTTGTGTCTATGCACTGATTGTCGCACTGTGCCTTGGCATTCCAGCGGGAGTGATTGCCAGTGCTTATCACAACAAGTGGCCAGATAAAGTGATCAGTTCACTGACCTTACTTGGCTTTTCAATACCGGTCTTCTGGCTGGCACTGTTACTGATCATGATTTTTTGTCTCAGTTTTGGCTGGTTTCCTATGTCGGGTCGTATCGGTCTGCTCTACGAAATTCCGCCCGTCACGAATTTTATTTTATTGGATATCTGGTTGCATGACTTCCCTTATGGTGGCCAGGCCTTTGCAGATGCACTGCATCACCTGACGCTACCGACGGTAGTATTAGCTATGTACCCTACCACAGTGCTCGTTCGCTTTACCCGGGACTCCATGCTAACCGTACTGGAACAAAACTATATAAAAACAGCGAGAGCCAAAGGTCTTAACCGTCGGCAGTTGATCCTTGATCATGCTCTGCGTAATGCATTGCTACCGGTGATAAAACAGATAGGGCTGCAATTTAGTACGCTGATCACGCTGGCCATGGTGACAGAAGTCATTTTTTCCTGGCCGGGGATCGGTCGCTGGATGATTGAGAGTATTTATCAGCGCGACTATCCGGCTATTCAGGGCGGTCTGCTGGCAGTCTCCTTTTTTGTTATTTTCGCTAATATGCTGGCAGATGTGATCCACACCCTCCTTGACCCGCTAGCCAGGAACCAGGCCCATGGCAAAGTTTAATCTCTTTACAGAAGAGTCTAACCGCTCTCCGCTATCCCGGCTGTGGCGCAAGTTTAAAGCAAACCACCCGGCACTGGTTGGTCTGTGGCTATTTATTGCGTTGACACTGTTGGCCCTGTTAGCACCATTGTTAGCCCCATATGGTATCGATCAGCAGCATGCCGATGCCTTATTGCTCCCCCCTTCGTGGCATGATGAGGGCAATGTTAACTTTATTCTGGGGACTGATGATTTAGGCCGTGACGTCTTATCTCGCCTGATGCGCGGGGCCACTTATACCTTTGGCTTGTCCATCGTAGCAGCACTGCTAACCACTTTGTTAGGCGTTGTGCTGGGCACGCTAGCTGGGTGTAGTCAGGGCTTTAAGTCTAGCTTGCTCAATCACCTGCTGGATATCACTCTGGCCATTCCATCGCTATTGCTGGCCATCATCATTATTGCCATCTTGGGCCCCGGTCTCTTTAACACCGTGTGGGCGATTATTTTCGCACTACTCCCTCAATATATTCATTCAATTCGTAACCTGGTGGTTGAAGAACTTAATAAAGATTACATCAGTGCCTTCAGACTGGATGGCGCAAGCCGCTGGCAATTAATCATTCGTGGTGTCTTACCTAATATTTATGAACATATCGTGGTTATTTTCACTTTGGCACTGTCGACTGCGATTCTGGATATCGCGGCCCTGGGCTTTTTAAAACTCGGAGCTCAACCGCCTACCACTGAGTGGGGAGCAATGTTGGCGGAAAACCTGGGGTTGATTTATCTCGCCCCCTGGACCGTAGGCTTACCCGGCGCGCTGTTGTTTTTATCCGTGCTTGCGACTAACCTTGTCGGTGACGGGCTACGCGACGCACTGCAGGCGAGAAAGGCAGACTAATGCAATTACTTGATATCAAAAACCTCACCATAGAACTCCCCACAGACAATGGTGTTATCCGCGCCGTTGATCGGGTCAGCCTGAGTCTGAAAGAGGGTGAAGTACACGCCCTGGTGGGCGAATCTGGATCTGGCAAGAGTTTGATTGCAAAAGCCATCGTTGGGGTTTTAAATAATCGCTGGCGCATCACCGCTGACCGAATGCACTGGCAAGGGGTAGATCTGATGCGCCTGAGCCCGGAAAAACGCCGTAAGCTGGTGAGCCGGGATATTGCCATGATCTATCAGGAACCAAGCCGCAGCCTGGATCCGACCGCCAAGATTTTTGAGCAGGTGGCAGAGTCACTACCCGATACCTGTTTTAAAGGCGGCTTTTTTAGTCGCCGCAATGAACGCAAAGAAAAAGTAAAAGCCTTGCTACACAAAGTCGGGATCCGGGATCACCGTCGTGTGTCGAGCAGCTACCCTCATGAGCTTTCAGAAGGTGTCTGTCAGAAGGTGATGATTGCTATGGCCATTGCCAGAAGTCCTAAGCTTTTGATTGCAGACGAGCCGACTACAGCACTCGAAACCACGACCCGGGCGCAGGTTTTCCGTTTATTGAAAAGCCTCAACCAGCTTAAAAATATGTCAATTTTGATGATCACCCATGAGCTGGAGGAAATCGCTGACTGGTCTCATGCCATGCATGTACTTTATTGTGGCCAGATGGTCGAAGCGGGACCCACAACGAAAGTATTTTGTCACCCCTATCACCCCTATACACAAGCGCTGGTGAAATCACTGCCTGACTATGCGCACGGTATTGGCCACAAAGCATCATTCTTTGCACTTAAAGGCACTATACCACCACTACAGCACTTACCTATTGGTTGCCGGCTGGGCCCTCGTTGCCCGCAAGCACAGCGTGAGTGTGTCGTTACACCGGATCAGGTCAAGTCGCACGGTCATGCCTATGCCTGCCACTTTCCGTTGCTTCAGGAGAAGAAAAAATGCAACCCGTGTTAAAAGTGCAGTCACTTAATAAGACTTTTAACACGCGCGCCGGTCTGTTCCGAAGAAAGCGCGTCAAAGTACTTAAAGACGTTTCCTTCGCCGTTGCTCCCGGTGAAACGCTGGCGGTTATTGGGGAAACGGGGTCCGGAAAAAGTACTCTTGCCCGCGTTCTGGCTGGTGCCGAACACGCCGACTCTGGGCAGATCTTACTCAATGGTGAGATGATTGAAGATAATGGTCACCAAAACCATGACTGCCGTCATATTCGTCTTATTTTTCAGGACCCTACTCGCTCACTCAACCCCGGCCTGACCATAGGCGATATGCTGGATGACTGTCTGAGATTAAATACCCAACTGACTAAACACCAGCGTGACAAAAAAATAGTCGCTACCCTGTCTCGAGTCGGGTTGCTCTCCGAACACTATGATTATTATCCACATATGTTCAGTGGCGGACAATTACAGCGGGTCGCACTCGCCCGGGCTTTGATTCTGGATCCTAAAGTCGTGGTGCTGGATGAAGCGCTGTCTTCACTCGATCCCTCAGTACGTGCTCAAACCGTCAACCTGCTGCTGGAGTTACAACGTGATTCCGGGCTCAGCTACATTTTGATCACCCACCATCTGAGTCTGGTGCGCCATATGAGTGACAAATTGCTCGTCTTGAGTCGGGGCAAAAGCGTAGAGTATGGCCAGAGCGAGTCCATCTTTCGCGCTCCCAAATCTAAAGTCATGCAAAAGCTTCTGGCAGTTTAAACCAACTAACGCATTATTCAGACATAAAAAAACGCCGGACAATGCCGGCGTTTTTTATCCAATACTACTTTGTATTATTGAACTTCGTCGCTGAACTGAAGCGTTGGGCGAACCACATCCGCGTCAGACTCCAGTGCATTTAATAATGCCAGGAAGTTCTTATTCACGACAGACATAGTAATGTTCTGCTTCTGTTGTGGCTCAACATCACCCGTTACTTCCGTGGTCGTTACGCCCTTCAGTACCAACAGTGCCGCGTCACCGCTGTTTAGCTCAACTAACGCTGGCAGTGTCTGATCCGCCTCAGGGTGCGCCAGTTTAAACGCCTGCTGGACAATCTCAGGGGCAACTGTAAAGCTTTGTCGCTTCAATGCCACTTCGCTTTTCACTTCAGCAGACTCCACAGCAGCAATATCGCTCAGCGCTTTGCCGTCTTCCAGCTGTGCAAATAACGTTTTTGCTTTCTCTTTGATAAGCTCAGAAGCCTTTTCATTCTCAAGACGCATTTTGATCTGTGCAGTCACTTCTTCCAGCGGTTTAACTGTTGCAGGCTTGTGATCCAGCACACGCACCACAACAATGTGCTCATTACCCGCTTCTAATACTTCTGAGTTTACCCGGTCTTCGATCAGCTCAGGCGTAAAAATCGCATTGGCAATTGTCGGGTCGTTAAGCGGTGCAGGCAAGGCCATGCGCGATACCAGTTCTGTGCTTTTAAGCTCAATGTCTGCGACAGCGGCTGCATCTTCAAGGGAGTCCGCAACTTCAAAAGCGATTTCAGCGATCTGAGATTGCTTTTCATAAAAGGCATTTGCCTTAGCGGTGCTTTCCAACTCAGCACGCAAGTCCGCTGCAACATCTTCAAATGCTTTAGACTGCTGCGCCTGAAGGTCCGTCAGCTTAATGATATGGAAACCAAATTCAGTTTCAACTACCGGTGAGATATCACCGACATTTGCCAGTGCAAATGCCGCCTCTTCAAACTCTGGTTCCATCATATCACGCTCAATCCAGTCCAGATCACCGCCCACTTCGGCAGACGCAATATCATCAGACTCGGTTGATGCAAGCTCCGCAAAGTCTTTTCCACCTTGCAACTGCTGGTAAAGAGACTCCGCTTTTTGTTTCGCCGCATCTGCATCTTCTGCACTTTCAATTAGAATGTGTGCCACACGACGACGTTCTTCTTCCAGATATTGTGCCTGATTTTCTTCATAGTAGGCACGTACCTCTTCGTCAGAGATTGGCTTTTCCAATGTAATATCGCCTGACTTTAGCTCAAGATACTGCAGTGCAATCTGCTCAGGGGCCTGAAACTGCTCCTGATTGAGCTGATAGTAGTCAGAAATCTCTTCCTCAGTGACAGCAACGTCCTGCTTCACCGTGTCTTTGCTCAGCGTCAAGTAATCAATGTCCCGAGTCTGCTGTTGCAAAGCCAAGGTTTGCTTGAGTTCGTTGTCCAGCACAAAATCAGACCCTGCCACAGCTGAAACCAGTTGATTACGCGTCATTTCTTCACGCATGTATTCGCGGAATGAATCTGGTTGGAAGTTCATCTGACGGATCAACTGCAGGTATCTGTCATTGCTGAACTCACCACCAAGCTGGAAGTAAGGCAGTTCAAAAATTGCCTGCTTTACTTGATCATCGCTGACTCTGAGTCCCAGCTCAATCGCCAACTGGTTTTGTAATTCTTGTTGTACCAGGCGGTCAACGACCCCACTGCGGACCTGAGCCATGTATGCCGGATCAGCAGAGATTTGCGTAAAATACTCACCAAACTGACGTTCCAGACGTGCACGCTCGTTTTCAAAGGCACGTGAGAATTCCATTTGTGTGATCTTAACCCCATTGACTTCTGCTACGGCCTGCTCTGTGGTTTGACCTAGGTAACCACCGATCCCTGCCAACGCAAAAGACAAGATCACTACACCAAGAATAATTTTGGCTGCCAGGCCTTGTGAGCCTTCTCTAATCTTTTCTAGCATTTATTCTATCTCTTATCTAAGTCAAAGCATGTTCAGTACTTTGGGTTTATCGCATATCCAGGCCTGTTGTGCGTGTCACATCAGCACCTGTCTTGTCTCTGTACCTATTTATATGGATAAGTGCTGCGATTGCAAGCGTATTTATACGACCTGTAAGCAGGCCACTTGCACTTCGATATGATTAGCTCAGTCCAGATTGGAACAAGCCAATATACGGCATCATCCAGATGGTATAAAAAAAGCGTATCTTAACAGATACGCTTTTTATCTTGAAGCTTATCTCGCCTAATTACACTATCTTAACATAGGTAGTTCGGCAGATTGAGCTGAATCTGCTTAGTTTACCGCGTCTTTCAGAGCTTTACCGGCTTTGAAAGATGGGATGTTAGCTGCAGCGATTTCGATTGCCGCGCCAGTTTGCGGGTTACGACCAGTACGTGCTGCACGCTCGCGTACTGAGAAAGTACCAAAACCAACTAAGGCAACTGAGTCACCGTCTTTTAGCGCACCAGTTACTGACTCAATGAATGAATCCAGAGCACGACCAGCAGCCGCTTTAGAAATATCAGCATCAGCTGCGATTTGATCGATTAATTGAGATTTATTCACAATATCATCCTCTTACATTGTTATTATCAAGAGCGATGAGGGCTTACCACTAACATCACTTTTGTAGTTAACTCAGAGAAATCTGACGATTCTCTATTTCATCTAATGTCTCAAAGCCTAGTAACTACGGGGGCTTGTGAGCTACCAGGCTAAATACAGTGCTTAAGTTAGCATACCATTTAGATTTGAAAACCCTTTTTACGCACTTTTATGTACTTTTTCTGCTTTACCCGGCGGACTTTTGCGACTCAATGGTAAAACTGTCTACCGGATGAGCAAGTGCCAGCGATAAAACGTCATCAATCCAGCTCACCGGATGGATTTCAAGACCTTCCAGAACATTCTGCGGGATCTCTTTAAGATCGCGCTCATTCTTTTTAGGGATAACAACTGTTTTAATGCCACCTCGGTGTGCTGCCAACAGTTTTTCTTTTAGTCCACCAATTGGCAAAACTTCACCACGCAACGTAATCTCGCCCGTCATAGCCACATCGCTACGAACAGGGTTGCCAGTCAAGCTTGAGACCAGGGCTGTTACCATTGCAATACCGGCACTTGGACCGTCTTTGGGCGTCGCCCCTTCTGGCACATGCACATGGATATCACGCTTCTCGTAGAAATCGTCATTAATTCTGAGCTTGTCGGCACGATTGCGTACGACCGTCGTTGCAGCCTGAATCGACTCCTGCATAACATCACCCAGTGAACCTGTGTAAGCAAGCTTACCTTTACCCGGCACTGCTGCACACTCGATAGTCAGCAAATCACCGCCTACTTCAGTCCACGCCAGCCCAGTCACTAAGCCAACACGGTCACCATCTTCTGCCTTACCGTAATCGAAGCGCTGCACACCCAGATAGCTTTCGAGATTGTCGGCATTGATCACTACCTTGTCTTTAGATTTACTTAGCAAAATGCTCTTAACTGCTTTGCGGCACAGTTTTGACAACTCACGCTCAAGGTTACGCACACCCGCTTCGCGTGTGTAGTAGCGGATAGTATCAATAATGGCACTATCTTCAATCTCGATCTCATGCTCCTTCAAGCCGTTACGTTTAATTTGTTTCGGAATGAGATGCTGTTTAGAAATGTTGAGTTTTTCATCTTCGGTATAGCCAGAAAGACGGATCACCTCCATCCTGTCAAGCAAAGGACCTGGAATGTTGAAGCTGTTAGAGGTGGCCACAAACATTACGTCAGACAGATCATACTCTACTTCCAGATAATGGTCGGCAAAGCTGCTGTTTTGTTCCGGATCCAGGACTTCGAGCAATGCTGAAGCCGGGTCGCCACGCATATCTGAAGACATTTTGTCGATTTCATCCAGTAAGAACAGTGGATTCTTCACACCCACTTTGGTCATGCTCTGGATCAGCTTGCCTGGCATAGAACCAATGTAGGTGCGTCGGTGGCCACGGATCTCTGCTTCATCACGTACACCACCCAGTGCCATACGTACATACTTACGACCTGTTGAGCGAGCAATAGATTGTCCTAAACTAGTTTTACCTACCCCCGGAGGACCGACTAAACACAAAATAGGCCCTTTCAGCTTGTTGGTGCGCTGCTGAACCGCCAGATACTCAATAATGCGATCTTTGACTTTCTCAAGTCCATAGTGGTCTGCATCAAGGATTTTTTGCGCATTCGCAAGATCTTTTTTGACCTTCGAGCGCTTCTTCCAAGGGACACCTATCAAGGTATCTATGTAGGAGCGTACCACAGTCGCCTCTGCCGACATCGGCGACATCATCTTAAGCTTATTCAGCTCAGAGGTCGCTTTTTCTTCGGCTTCTTTGGGCATCTGAGCTTCGCTGATGCGTTTTTTCAGTGCTTCAAATTCGTCTGGCACATCATCCAGCTCACCCAGCTCTTTCTGGATGGCTTTCATTTGTTCATTGAGATAGTACTCACGTTGAGACTTTTCCATCTGCTTTTTGACGCGTGAACGGATTTTCTTCTCAACCTGAAGCAGGTCTATCTCGCCTTCCATCAATGCCATCAGATACTCCAGGCGATCTGTGACGTTGTAAAGCTCCAGTACTTTTTGTTTCTCAGGCACTTTAATCGGCATGTGTGCCGCCATAGTGTCTGCAAGGCGTGCCGTTTCATCAATACCAGAGACGGAAGTCAGTACTTCTGGCGGGATTTTCTTATTGAGCTTTACATACCCTTCAAACTGACTAATGGCACTGCGAATAAAGATATCCTGCTCTGGGCCTTCAATGTTTTCGGAGGCAATAAACTGTGCTTCAGCCAAAAAGTAATCGTCAGTGACCAGAAACTTTTCAATTTTCGCTCGCTGAGTGCCTTCTACCAGTACTTTGACCGTACCGTCAGGCAACTTTAGTAATTGCAATACCGTGGCGACAGTACCGACCTGATAAATATCATCAGTGTCAGGATCATCAATAGATGCCTCTTTTTGCGCCACTAAAAAAATTTGCTTGTCATTTTCCATCGCAGCTTCAAGGCATTTTATTGATTTTTCTCTGCCTACAAATAGCGGGATCACCATATGAGGGTATACGACCACATCACGCAGTGCCAATACGGGTATTTCGACTCGATCCATTCTCTCAAGCGTCATTATATTCTCTTCGCACTTCATTAATTTCAAGGATTAGGGTGGTATATGGGGATTGTCTTCAAAAAGTTCAACCTATCTACCAACCCGTATCGATTTCTAGTTTGAGTTTATACCAATTTGCTTAATTAAGTGTTCTATTTTGAGGCGAGAAAACAGGCTCGATAACAAGGCAAAAATTTTGCTATTTAGTTGTTCTAAATGAGAAATTTTTAACGCTGTTAGCGTCATATTTGCTCCGTCAAATTGAACAGGTATTAAGTGAAATTGGTATTATAGATTGCTGGTACTACCAAACTGTAGACAAAAAAAGGAGCCTGAGGCTCCTTTTGCGATAAAACGAGGCCGTTATTCCGACGCTGCTTTATCCTGATTGTTATTTTCGTATATTAAAATCGGGTCAGACTCACCTTTAATAACGGTTTCGTCCACCACAACTTTACTCACGTCTTCTATCGAGGGTAGCTCATACATGGTATCCAGAAGTACACCTTCCACAATGGAACGTAATCCACGGGCACCCGTTTTTCTTTCCATAGCCTTATGAGCAATCGCTTTAAGCGCATCTTCACGGAACTCAAGCTCAACCCCTTCCATTTTGAACAACGCACCATACTGTTTGGTTAATGCATTCTTAGGTTCATTGAGGATTTGGATCAACGCGTCTTCATCCAGCTCAGCTAAAGTAGCAACCACAGGTAAACGGCCAATGAATTCAGGTATGAGGCCATATTTGACCAAGTCTTCTGGCTCAACATCTTTGAAGGTATCACTCAACGAACGTGCACTGTCCGACGATTTAACCTGTGCGCCAAATCCGATCCCAGTGTTAGTGTGGCTACGCTGCTCGATCACTTTGTCTAAACCAGCAAATGCACCACCGCAGATAAACAAGATTTTTGATGTATCAACCTGCAAAAACTCTTGCTGCGGATGCTTACGTCCACCTTGAGGCGGAACCGATGCAACAGTGCCTTCAATCAGTTTTAGTAGTGCTTGTTGCACTCCTTCACCAGATACATCCCGTGTGATTGACGGATTATCTGATTTACGCGAAATTTTGTCGATTTCGTCGATATAGACAATACCGCGCTGTGCTTTTTCTACGTCGTAGTCACACTTCTGTAAAAGCTTCTGGATAATATTTTCGACGTCCTCACCCACATAGCCTGCTTCAGTCAACGTGGTAGCATCTGCCATTGTAAAGGGCACATCCAGCAAGCGTGCCAGCGTTTCGGCAAGGAGGGTCTTACCACTCCCCGTTGGACCGATCAGCAAAATGTTACTTTTGCCCAGCTCAACATCGCCTTTCAGACCCTGATTTTTCAGACGCTTGTAATGGTTGTACACTGCAACCGACAGCACTTTTTTAGCATGCTCCTGACCGATTACATAATCATCAAGGTGATTTCGGATCTCTCTTGGTACCGGCAATTTATCAGACGAATCATGTTGCGGCGCTATATCCTTGATTTCTTCTCTAATGATGTCGTTACACAGTTCGACGCATTCATCACAAATGTACACTGACGGACCAGCGATCAACTTGCGTACTTCATGTTGGCTCTTACCACAAAATGAGCAGTATAAGAGCTTACTATTCTTGTCGCCGTCTGTAGGAGTGTCTGACATTCAGCTACCTCTTAAATTTGGTCAGTTATCTACTTAGATAACACAATACATATTTTAACTATACCAAAGAAATTTGCCTTTAGCATAGCCGGGCCAGGTGCATTTATCTAACGAATCTCACAATGCCTCTGGCCCAAATAGATTACTTGATGTTTCTGCTGCTGTGAACGGCATCAACCAGGCCATAATCTACGGCTTGTTCTGCATTCATAAAGTTGTCACGATCGGTGTCATTCGCAACCACTTCATATGGCTGACCCGTATGTTCAGCCATCAGACGATTGAGCTTTTCTTTGATCGTCAGGATTTCTTTCGCGTGGATTTCAAAGTCGGACGCCTGGCCCTGGAAACCACCGAGAGGTTGGTGGATCATCACACGTGAATTTGGCAAGCAGTAGCGCTTGCCTTTCGCGCCACCAGACAGCAAAAATGCGCCCATACTTGCAGCCTGCCCCACACACACAGTGCTAACATCTGGCTTAATAAAATTCATCGTATCATAAATAGACATACCTGCAGTGACGGAGCCACCCGGAGAATTAATGTAAAGGTAGATGTCTTTTTCAGGGCTTTCTGATTCCAAGAACAGCAGCTGAGCAACGATCAAGTTTGCCATATGGTCCTCAACCTGACCGGTCAAGAAAATGATTCGCTCTTTAAGCAAACGAGAATAAATGTCATACGAACGCTCACCTTTCGCTGTTTGCTCAACAACCATCGGGACTAAAGCGTTTAGAGGATCAAACATACCGTCATTCATTTTATAGATTCCTTATAAACAGGGAAGTGCACTGCAAAACCTGCCCACCTGTCTGTCTCATCGGGAAGACAAGCGATATTCGTTTACTCAATTGACTGGGAGTTTATAGACATAAGTTTATACATGAGACGATGATAAACAAAAGTATACACACAACCGTGTTGCTTTGAGCAAATAAACAAAAATGGCTCGCAGCACTGCAAAACACAGAGCAATACGAGCCATTTAAACGTTAGCTTAACAGTAAGTCAATAATTTCGTCTTTGACGAGATTAAAAGGGCTTACTGAGCCGCCTGTTGTGGGTTCATGATGTCGTCAAAAGACTTTTCAACATCAGCAACCTGAGCAGCTGCCAGAATCGCATCTACTGCCTGCTCTTCCATTGCAACGTTACGCATTTGCTGCATTAGTTGGTCGTTACCTTTGTAGTAAGCAACAACTTCACTTGGATCTTCATAAGCAGAAGCAACAGTCTCGATTAGCTCTTCAACTTTTGCATCATCTACTTTAATGTCATTCGCTTTGATCACTTCACCTAGCAGAAGACCCGTTTTAACACGTGTTACTGCTTGCTCGTGGAACAGCTCAGCCGGAAGCTCAGGCATGTTCTTAGCATCACCACCGAAACGCTGTGCAGCTTGCTGACGTAGCGCATCGATTTCTTGGTCGATCAGTGCTTTAGGTACGTCAACTTCGTTGGTCTCTAGCAGACCTTTGATTGCTTGATCTTTGATCTGAGCTTTTACAGCCTGACCAAGTTCACGCGTCATGTTTTTCTTCACTTCTTCTTTCAGTGCGTCAACGCCACCTTCAGCTACACCGAACTTAGTTGCGAATTCGTCAGTCAGCTCAGGCAGCTCCTGAACTTCAACTTTCTTCACCGTGATCTTGAACTGAGCCGCTTTACCTTTCAGGTTTTCAGCGTGGTACTCTTCAGGGAAAGTCACGTCAGCAACCACTTCTTCGCCTGCTTTCTTACCGATGATACCATCTTCGAAACCAGGGATCATGCGACCTTGACCTAGCTCAAGTGGGAAGTCTTCAGCTTTACCGCCTTCGAATTCTTCACCTTCAACAGTGCCCAGGAAGTCGATTGTTACACGATCTTTTTCACCCGCAGCTGCATCGCTTTCAGTCCAGCTTGCGTGCTGCTTGCGCAGAGTTTCCAGCATGTTAGCCAAGTCATCTTCAGTTACGTCAACAACAGGCTTCTCAACTGAAATCTTTTCAAGATCTTTCAGTTCAACTTCTGGATAAACTTCAAAAGTCGCATCAAATTCAAGGTCCTTACCCGCTTCCAGTGACTTAGGAGCAAAAGTAGGTGCGCCAGCAGGATTGATCTTTTCAGAAACAATTGCCTCGATGTAGTTGCGTTGCATCAGTTCACCAGCAACTTCTTGCATTACAGCGGCGCCGTAACGCTTTTTGATAACAGATACTGGTACTTTACCCGGACGGAAGCCGTCGATACGCTGTGTTTTAGCCAGTTGTTGTAAGCGTTTTTTTACTTCAGTCTCAACGTTCTCAGCTGGAACTGTGATAGTCAGACGGCGCTCAAGACCTTGAGTCGTCTCAACAGAAACTTGCATGATATAACCTCAATTTTCATTTTTGGCGACTACGCGCCTTCCTTACAAACAAGCCGACTTTTTATCAGATCAGATGACAGCAGAGCATCATATCTACTCAATCTCGATTGAGTAAACCACCGCAAAAAACACCCCTACATTTGATGTTTAGAATCAGTGCTGATCCCCGTCAGACTTGCTGCCTGCCCAGACAGGGCGCTATGTTAAATAATAGACGCGGCATTATAACCTATAAAACGGGAGAGTCGAGCAATCACGGCAAATAATTGATGCTACAAGGGGCAAAATAAAGGGATAAAGTAAGATTTGAATAAAAAAAGAAAAGAAGAAATGGTCGGCGATGCAGGATTTGAACCTGCGACCCCTTGGACCCAAACCAAGTGCGCTACCAAGCTGCGCTAATCGCCGAATTTAATTTTTTTGAAGATGGTCGGCGATGCAGGATTTGAACCTGCGACCCCTTGGACCCAAACCAAGTGCGCTACCAAGCTGCGCTAATCGCCGAACATATAGGTTTTGTAGATGGGGCGACTGACGAGGCTTGAACTCGCGACAACCGGAATCACAATCCGGGGCTCTACCAACTGAGCTACAGCCGCCACTACAATGTGGATTTTAAAATGGCGCACCCGGAAGGATTCGAACCTTCGACCGACGGCTTAGAAGGCCGTTGCTCTATCCGACTGAGCTACGGGCGCGGCGCAAAGAATGCTTCTTCGTGCATACCACCAACTTTCGTTGATTACTTCAATTCCGTAAGGAATAAAAGTGGTCGGCGATGCAGGATTTGAACCTGCGACCCCTTGGACCCAAACCAAGTGCGCTACCAAGCTGCGCTAATCGCCGATTTTCGTTATTCTTGGAGTTTCTCTTGCGAGCCCCTCGTTGACAACGGGGTGCATAATAGTGATTTGCCTGAGTGAGGTCAAACATTTTTTTTAGAAATCATGCCAACTGACTATTTTTACTGCAAAACGTTTAATTTATATAACAAGACGACTGGTTTTTCAGCAATTTTGCCTGACACTGAGATAATAAAGTTGCCCTGTGCCGGATCCAGCTTGGCTATTTGGGGGATTTTTGCGAAAATAGTAGCGGCTTCCTAAGTTTTTCGGTACTCAGTCCTGAGCAAGCCCTCACGCTGATACAGATGACTCAGTGAACCCCAATAATAGAGTTCCCCCTTTAATACACTCTATAATCGTTCAAGTAATTAACCCTTAAATTTAAAGGTCAGTCATGACGGCAAACATCATCGACGGTAAAGTCATTGCGAAACAAGTTCGCAGTACCGTAGCCAACCGCGTTGCAGCGCGGATCAATCAGGGGCTCAGAGCGCCAGGACTCGCAGTTGTACTCGTTGGCCAGGACCCCGCCAGCCAGGTATACGTAGGCTCAAAGCGCAAAGCGTGTGAAGAAGTAGGCTTCGTATCTAAGTCATATGATCTTCCCGCAGACACAAGTGAAGCGCAATTACTGGAGTTGGTGGACACGCTTAACCAGGATCCAAATGTTGATGGTATCCTTGTTCAGCTGCCATTGCCTGACGGATTAGATGCCGAGAAAGTGCTGGAACGTATTCACCCTCACAAAGATGTTGATGGTTTCCATCCTTATAATGTCGGACGACTGGCGCAACGTATGCCAGCGCTACGCCCGTGTACTCCAAAAGGGATCATTACGTTACTGGACTCAACCGGTGTCAGGTACAAAGGCATGCATGCTGTTGTTGTTGGTGCCTCTAATATTGTTGGCCGCCCAATGTCATTGGAGTTGTTGCTGGCAGGGTGTACGACAACTGTTTGTCATAAATTTACCCAAGATCTGGAAGCACACGTGAGACGTGCAGACCTATTAGTTGTTGCCGTGGGTAAGCCAGAGTTTATTCCGGGTGAGTGGGTTAAAGAAGGCGCCATGGTCATTGATGTTGGCATTAACCGCCTGGAGTCAGGCAAATTGGTGGGCGATGTACAATATGACGTTGCTGCACAGCGGGCGAGCTTTATTACCCCGGTACCGGGCGGTGTTGGACCCATGACCGTTGCAAGCTTAATTGAAAATACACTTGAAGCTTGCGAAAACTATCATAGTTAATGCTTCCATCGCAGGTGCGCTCAGCACCTGCTTGTCCTCTGCCTTCTTTTTTGTTCAACCTCGAACAAAACTACCACCTTCTCAAATTTGGACTACTATTGAGCAGCGATTGCTCTCAATAAAGGACCATGATGACGGCTTCCACCCAACCACAGCTACCAGCCTATTCGCTGCACTGTTACATGCCGGGTACGCTTAACGGCACAGATAAACTCAAACTGGGCCAGTTTCGCAGCATGATATGGCGCGAGCAAGGACATACCATCAGTCACTGTACAACACCCGATTCCTGGCTTGAGGGCGCAGATAGTGACGCATATATCTGGCTGGCTGAATCTCAGGGTCATATCATCGCGACAGCCAGAATGAATCTTTGTACTGATCTGGCACACTTACCCGAGCAACAACTTTACCAACCAATAAGCAATCAGCTGCCCACCCCGCTGGCAACCTGGGGAAGGCTTGCCGTCGCTACTCAGTGGCGAAACCAAGGGTTAGCTACCCACCTTATTAAAGTACGCCTGATACTGGCAAAAGAATTAGGCTGTCGGACTGTTGTGTTAGATTGCCCGGTGTCACGGATTGCAGCTATGCAGGCGCATCATTTTGATGTTTTGCTACCACCCCAGCCGGGCATTTTGTTCCCAGGTATTCAATTTGTCGTCATGGGTCGTATGCTTTAAAGCGCCAGTCTTATTTAATCAGGCGATGCCAGAGAGCTCATAATAAAGCTGTAAGGGTGTAAGTCTGAAAAAGTGATCACATCACCCAGGTTCAGTTTTATATCTGCATCTGGCAATATCTTAACTTGGTTCACAAACACACCGTTTTTACTGGTGTCTCTGAGCGTCCAATGCTCACCTGTCCAGGTAATTACAGCATGGTGACGTGAGATTTCAATCCCTAACACCTGAGTGTCGACCCCACTCTCTGCACGACCAAAGCGGTGGTGAGCTTTAAGAACGATGTGATCATTGGTTTGTGCTAATAAAAGGTGTGCCATGCCTGTGCCTATCTGAGTATCCTGACGTCGAATCTTGCTACAGTGCGTATCTCGGGAAGAAGAAATACCCATCTCCTGGGCATGAGATTGTAATCGTTCCTTCATAAGGATGACATTACGCCACCTTACACTCCGTACCGCTTGCATTATTAATTCTGTATACAAACCCAATACTGGCATCTGAACAGATATTATCTACAGTTAAAATAAGATCTCCCGCTGGAAAGACAGCTGTGTCGGAAGTAGGTAAGGCAAGGCAATGCAGGAGCCTGCATCGCGAGTGTTCTGGTTATGTGCAGGTGTTAAGCTTGCTGGTGTTATATTGCTTTTTTGCGAGTGCCATAGTTCGTGCTGCAAGCCCGATACCTGTCACAATTTTGGCAGATGACAGCTACCCACCCTACTCTTATGTTCAGGATGGCAAACTGGTCGGTATATACCCTACTCTCATCCTGGAAGCTGCGAAGCTCATCAAGGAGGAGTACCTGGTTGAATTACGACCCATTCCCTGGAAAAGAGGTGTCGCAGCGCTCGAACATGGTGAAGCATTCGCTTTGATGCCACCTTATATCCATCTCGACACACGCCCCTATATCTGGCCCTACTCGGTCCCCCTAAAACAAGAAGAGGTCGTGGCGTTTTGTAACCCTGGCGTCACTTTACAAAATATCACTCAGCGTGACGACGAGCTTGCGCCAATTAATGTTGGCTTAAATGCGGGCTTTCTGATCCTAGACGATGCGCTTAAACGCGCAAGAAAAGCAGGACATATTATTGTTTGGGAAAACAAGAATACCCGCGCTAACATCATCAAACTATTTAAGAAAAGGATCGACTGCTACATTAACGACAGACTCTCCACTCTGATTGGTATTAGTGATCTGCAAGACCAGTTGCCAAGCTTAACAGCACAGTCATTTGTCGAAGACCGTGTGGTACTGAGCCGCAGTGCCCATATCGGTTACTTAAAAGGGTACGAAGGAAAATATCCATTTAAAGCTGACTTTATCGCAAAAATGGATGAAGCCTTGAACACCGTTTTACAAAAAGCGACGCATCCCTGACTTTTACTTAAATCGCACGGCATCAACTTGCACTAAAAAGGCAGCCTCGGCTGCCTTATCATATATGATCTAGTGTTTATTCAGCGACAACCTGCCAGTCAACGCTAGTACCCGCCTTGATTGGCACAACCTGAGTATCGCCCAGAGGATAGGACTCTGGAACCTGCCAACTGGTTTTTTCCAATGTGATGGTATCTGTATTGCGCGGTAGACCATAAAAATCCGGACCAAAGTGACTCGCAAAACCCTCTAGCTTATCCAATGAACCGGCCTCTTCGAACGCTTCTGCGTATAGCTCAATGGCAGCATGGGCTGTATACGCGCCGGCACATCCACACGCCGCTTCTTTTTTATCTTTGGCATGAGGCGCCGAATCCGTGCCCAGGAAAAACTTTTTACTGCCACTGGTCGCGGCGCGTAATAGCGCTTGCTGATGTGTATTGCGCTTTAGTATTGGTAAACAGTAGTAGTGAGGGCGGATGCCACCAGCTAGCATATGATTACGGTTGTACAGCAAATGGTGCGCAGTAATTGTCGCTGCGACATTGTCCGGTGCCGATTCAACAAACTCGACCGCATCCTGAGTGGTAATGTGTTCTAACACGATTTTCAGTTTGGGAAACGCATCGACGACTTTTTTAAGTTTAGTGTCGATAAACACTTTTTCACGATCGAAAATATCAATCGAAGAGTCCGTCACTTCACCGTGCACAAGTAGTAACATTCCCACTTCCTGCATCACTTCCAGAATAGGGTAAATATTTTCAACGTCAGTCACACCTGAGTCTGAGTTGGTGGTCGCACCTGCGGGGTAAAGCTTTGCAGCAACTATGTGTCCACTGGCTTTTGCAGCTCGGATCTCTTCAGCACTGGTATTATCAGTCAGGTACAATACCATCAGCGGCTCAAATTGCGCTTTCGGCTGTGCTGCGAGGATACGCTCCCGATAAGCCAGTGCACTTTGCGTACAAGTCGCCGGTGGCACCAGGTTAGGCATGATGATAGCACGCCCCATATAGCGACTGATGTCGCGCACAGTGTCAACGAGTACCGTACCATCACGCAGATGTACGTGCCAGTCGTCCGGACGAGTGATTGTTAAGGTCTGTTTACTTGTCATTGCTCTTTCCCACTACTGAATTTGCCCGATCATAGGCTGAGCCAGCAGGTTAGTAAAGTTTTTAAGGCCAACCCGACAGGCTTTAAAGCTTACAAAGTCGTAAAAGTGTCATCAGGTTTACAGTGAATAGCAATTTAATTGCAACATTGACTGTAACGCATGATTTAAGAGCGTTAACATGGTCGAAGATTAAGTAATCAGGCCTATGCCATGCCAATACTGTCAGAAGCAAAACTAGAATCAAAAACCGAACAGTTAAGCATCATCAACCAGTTTTCATCGTCGCTATTGCAGATCACACATCTGGATGAACTCTTTGAATATGTTACCAGCCAGGTGGTAAGCCGACTGGGATTTGTTGATTGTGTTATTTATCTCAGTGATCCGGCAGGTCAATTCTTGGATGTTGTCGCCAGTATGGGGGTTGCACATAAAGACATTGGCCACGAAGTACGCCAACAACGCATCCCCATTGCTGCGGGGATCACAGGCCATGTGGCACGTACTAAGCAACCTTTTCTTTCTGGTAATGTTGCTCTTGAGCCTATGTACATTGCAGACGCACGACCTGCGCTGTCGGAGCTATGTGTGCCTTTGGTTTATGAAAACACGTTATTGGGCGTGATTGACTGTGAGCACCCTGAACCTGATTATTTCACACAGGGACATTTGCAGATCCTCTCTACCGTTGCCCATTTACTCAGCGCTAAAATTCATCAGGTTCGAACTCTGGACCACCTGACAGCCACTGTAGATCAACTGCATCAGGCACAACAGCTAGAAAAGTGCTTGCTGAAGATCGCGAATATTACTTACCAGTCACGGAACCTAGACGCCTTTTATGATGAGCTGTATAGCATCATTTGCTCACAATTACCGGCGGAAAACTGCTTTATCGGCCTTTACGACACCCAGCTTGATGTCCTGGAAATAGACTACCTCATTGAAGCAGGCATAAAATGCAGTGCTCATCAAAAAGTATCCAAAGAGCAGATTAAACACACAGCCTCTTATTACATCATCAAACAACAAAAACCCTTGTTGTGTGACCACCAGCAGTTTTTAACGCATATAAAGCAGCAGAACTTTAAAATGGTCGGTCGTTCACCACGCTCCTGGCTCGGCGTCCCCTTTGTGGTCAATGACCAGTATCAGGGCGTCGTTGTACTGCAAAGCTATGACAACGATCAGGCATTCAGCCAACATCATAAAGCCATTCTAACCTACATCAGTCGACAGCTCAGTATGGCAATCGACCGACGCCTTGCCCGCCAGGCACTGGAGCACAGAGCATTGCACGATGACTTAACTGGCCTGGCAAATCGGTATCTGATGCTGGAGCGCATTAAACATGCCATTTTATCTTTAGGTCGGAGTCAGTCGGCACATCAGCATTGTTTGTTATATCTTGATCTGGATCGCTTCAAAAGCATCAATGATGCGCTGGGGCATGATGTCGGCGACCACTTTTTAGTAGCCATTGTTGAGCTGATAAGAGGCTGCATTCGCAAAACTGACACCTTTGCACGTCTGGGGGGTGATGAATTCGCCATCTTCATGGAAAATATTAGTGACAAACACCAAGTCGAACTTGCCCTGGAACGCATCACAGGAGCCATCGCGAAACCCATTCATATCGACGGCCATTTGCTACAAGCTTCAAGCAGCATTGGTGTCGCCTTTACCTCCAGCGACTCTGACAACGCCATTACCCTGCTGCAACAGGCTGACGCCGCTATGTACGAAGCTAAATCAGCGGGACGCAGTCAGATCCGCTATTTCAATAATGAGATGCGTAAAAAGCTAAAACAGCAGGCCGACATAGAAAACGATCTACAAAATGGGATTAAGAACGGAGAGTTTGAGCTTTATTATCAGCCCATTTTCACTCTCACTCATCCTAAGGTCGTCAGTTTCGAATCACTGGTTCGCTGGCACCACCCTAAAAATGGCTTGGTCACGCCTGATAACTTCATTCCCATCGCAGAACAAACGGGTCAAATTATCGAGCTCGATTTGCATTTACTCGAACTAGCGGCAAAACAAGTCGCGCAATGGCAAGCTGCCGGGTTTAAGGACATCAGCCTGACCGTCAACGTCTCTTCACGTCACTTTGCCAGTTTGGAATTTGTAGAGCAGATCGCAGCCTTATACCATACCTACCAACTAAACCAAGGGGCGCTCAGCCTTGAAATCACGGAATCAGGGCTGATTGAAAACCTCAGCCTGGCGACTAAAGTAATTAATGGTCTGTCACCCTTTGGCGTGAAGCTGTATCTCGACGACTTTGGTACCGGATATTCCGCGCTTGGCTACCTGCACCAGCTGCCTATTCATGTACTTAAAATTGACAAGAGTTTTATTAATCAACTATCAGATGAAGAAAACCCGCTGGTTGACGCGATTTTATCGCTCGCGAAGTCACTGGACCTGGAAGTAGTAGCAGAAGGCATAGAGACTCTTCAGCAGTTTCAGCTGCTTAGCACAAAATCATGCCAGTTTGGACAAGGTTTTTTAATTTCTCACCCCCTTAAAGCTTCGCAGGCACTGGCTTTTTTACAAACAGAGCAGATTAAGGTCACAACGAAAAATGCCCCCTGAGGGGCATCGGGGTACTGGCTTACACACACTAAGCCAGTATGGCTCTCAACGCTTTAGTCCATGTTAAATCGATTGTGCGACTCATTGCCCAGCAAGACTGGTCTTGTAAACTCAAACCCGTGAGCGGGTTCAGACAAGTTCACCGATCAAGATAGGCGCTTTTCATTAACAGTGTTCAGCGGCCACAGGGACCCTCCACAGCACATATTGTCATGACTTACTCACTTAATACTTTAACTATTTGAGTAAACAAAGCTTTGAAATACACGCAAACCTCAGAGTGTGCCGTATCAGCCCACCAAACACCACTTGACAGTCTAGATGGCTAAAACTTACATCTCCCCCCTCATTTTCACAACTGATTCTTTCTCAAAATCAACTTGAGTAAAATTAAATTGTAATTTTTTTAAAAAAAGTCAAATAAAGAATGACAACGCTGTCAAAAATAGTGCTATAGTAATTTTGTAAATATTTAGTCAATCGCTGCTGGATTTGTAGACGTCTAGACGTTGAATAGCTAGGATTCACAGCGTAGTATGGGTGTAATCTGAGTTTTACTCACGTTTAGAATGAGATTTGTTGATGATGATAGATATAAAGCACTTAAAAACCATAGCGACCCTGAAAGAAACCGGATCACTGGTCAATACGGCGCGTGAGTTATTCCTCACTCAGTCAGCACTTTCTCACCAAATCAAAGATCTGGAAAACAAACTAGACTGTCAGTTGTTTGAGCGCAAGACTCAGCCCGTTCGCTTTACCCCACAGGGCATGCTTTTACTGGAACTGGCAAATGATGTGTTGCCTAAGGTCGAAGCCACCAAGTGCCGCCTTAAAGAAAGCCTCAATCAACCTATCTCACAATTGAGACTCAGTGTTGAATGCCACGCTTGTTTTCACTGGTTGCTGCCCACTATTAAAGAGTTTAATAACTTCTGGCCAGATATTAAGGTGGATTATGAACGTGGTTTTAGCTACGACGCGATCCCTGAACTACTCAGTGATGAATTAGACTTGGTGCTGACCTCAGATATTCGAGAGCCTGAGCACGTAGAATACGCACATATTTTTGACTTTAAACTGAAACTCATTGTTGCACCTGATCACGAACTCGCTAAGAAAGCCTATGTCACCGCACTCGATCTGAAAGACGAGACCATCATTTCTTACCCCATTCCTAAAGAGCGCCAGGATATCTTCAAGCACTTTATCCAAAATGCCCGATTTGACGGCACTTTGAAAACCGTGGACCAGGGGTTACTGATCTTTCAGTTGGTTAGTGCCGGTATGGGCGTTGCGGCGCTACCTGACTGGTTAGTTACCCCTTATGAGAGTCAGGGATTGATCAAATCTATACCTTTAGGTGCATTGGGTTTGAACCGCCCTATGTATCTTGCAATGAAAAAGAATATGAAGGATAACCCGGTTTACCGTCACTTCCTGAATACGTGCAAACAATCCGTAAATCGCTAAACAGTAAATCAGCAGAATTACCCACGCAATTGAGAGATAATAAAGGTAAACTAGGCGCAAACTGATAAAAACGGATCATTTTTTATGTTTGAGGTAAAAAAGGTGATTGGGTCTTTGTTGATGCCCTTACCTGTAACTCTGCTATTGCTTGCGCTCTGTTTGCTGTTTATCGCCAGGATAAATAGCAAATTTTACCTGCTCAGCTGGCTACTGCTAATCAGTCTCTGGGCAATCAGTACCCCTTTTTTTGCGGACATACTCATAACCCCTTCAGAGAAAAAGGTAGCTCCGTTTTCAATGAGCAAGCATAAAAGTATCGACTATATCACCGTACTGGGGTGTGGTGTGCGCCCTGCTCCCCAGTTTCCGGCCAATCTGCAACTATCAGGTTGTGCGCTTTCTCGCCTGACCGAAGGACTCAGACTACTTCATGCCTACCCACATGCGCAGCTTATTGTTTCGGGCGCCGGAAATGGCAAAACAACAAGCAGCGCCATGATGGCCAAAACCGCCATAGCCCTTGGCGTTTCTTCGGACAAAATAATTCAGAATCCAAAGGCCAGAGATACAGCCGAAGAAGCTTTATTGCTTGCAACCAGACTTGTTGACAGTAAAGTCGCCCTGGTCACATCTGCCAGCCATATGGCACGTGCACAAGATTTATTCTCCGCTCAGGGAGTGGATACCATAGCAGCACCTGTACAATTTTACAGCTACGGCAATGCGCAGGGTTTTCGGCGCTTCATCGCTAATGCATCGGTATTAAACGCAGTAACGACTTATGCTCATGAGCTGATAGGACGACAATGGATAGCACTGCGTCGAATGATTGACCCACAAGCTTTGTAATACCAATTTCACTTAATACCTGTTCAATTTGAAGAAGCAAACAGGGCGCTAAACGGCGTTAAAAACTTCTTATTTAGAACAACTAAATAGCAAGATTTTTGCCTCGCCTATATGGATGTAGGTGCCTCAGCGATAGCAGGACGCGAGAGCGGTGTTATCGACCCTATTTTCTCGCCTCAAAAATAGAACACTTAAATAAGCAAATTGGTATAAATTAATCCAAAAGTTGGATATCCCGCCCTTGAGCAGGAACTGAATTGCGATGAATCAGCGCTTAAAAACGCAAAAAATTGAAAAATTACTCAAAAATAGGTATAAATATCGTTTAATCTTAACCTGCGTATCCGCGTATAACACGACTGGGATTTACGATGAGTAAACTAGATAAAACTGAAGTTTTAAGTGCATTTGAAGCCGCATATGAAGCCGCACATGGCAAAAAGCCAGAGATCACCACTAAACCTGGCTGGTACAGCATTGACGGTGGCAAAAATATGCGTCTGGCAGATGTAGCAGCTTTAACCGAAGAGCTAACTTCAGGAACAGCCGCGACAGAACAACCTGCGCCTAAGAAAAAAGCAACAACCAAGGCAGCAGCGCCAGCGGTTAAAAAAGCAACCCCGTTCACGGTTGTCAAAGCAAATGAAGATGGCTACACAGCAGAAGAAGCCTGGATCATTGAGCTGGCAGAAAAGGATCATGACTGCCGTTTACCACGCGGAGTTGTTTAACCCTCTGCATATGGGCCAGCACTCTAGAGCTGGCTCACCCTCTTTCTAAAATAACGCGATTTCAACTACCTACCACACTAAATCTTTGCCTTATACAGGCACTTTCGGCTATGCTTTTGTGCAATAAACAACCACTTGAGCTTTCCAGGTTATGCACCTACTCTATCGCTGCTATCACTTTTTACTGAAATGCATTGTCAGATTTATTGGCATTCCAGCACCTGAGCTGTACAAAGGTTTAACGGGACTGGCCAGTGCCATACAAGATCTAGCTCTACCACATGGTACTCAGGTCATGCTGGTAACAGACAAAGTCCTGAAAGAGTTAGACGTCATTTCCCCCGTTATCACAGCACTGGAGGCTCAAAACCTGCACCCTGTCGTTTATGATAAAGTGCAGGCTAACCCCACGATAGAGAATATCGAGCAAGGCTATCAAACCTACCTGTCAAACAACTGCAAGGCAATTATCAGTGTTGGCGGTGGTTCGGTACTGGACGCTGCAAAATTAATTGGTGCTCGGGCTGTCCGCCCAAAACGCTCGGTTGACGCCTTTTCAGGTTTGTTTAAGGTGCTTAAAACACTCCCTCCTAACATTGCAATACCGACCACAGCAGGCACGGGATCTGAGACAACAGTTGCGGCAGTGTTTAACGACGAAAAAAGGGGCAAAAAGCTCGCTGCCGCAGACTTTTGCCTGGTCCCACAGCGTGCGGTTCTATTGAGCCAGCTCACGACCAGTTTACCGGCCGGGATAACGGCAACCACAGCCATCGACGCACTAACTCACGCTATTGAAGCGATCTTAAGCATTAACGCGACTAAACTGACGAATGACAAAGCACTCGAGGCGTGTGAACTTATCTTCTGCCACCTGTCTATTGCTTACTCTGATGGTCAGAACCTTGAGGCAAGAGAAAAGCTGCTCTATGCCTCTTTCCTGGCTGGACAAGCATTCACTCGAACATCGGTAGGCTATGTGCATGCTATCTCACACCAGCTCACAGCCAAATATGGCACCCCACACGGCCTGGCAAACGCAGTATTGCTATTACCAGTTCTGCATTGGTATGGCAGCCGGATACACCGCCAGTTAGCCACGATCGCGCGTCATTGTAATCTGACTTCTTTGGATTACCCTATTGAGCGGCAGGCGCAAGACTTCATCACACACATCACAGATTTGCTGGCGCAGCTCAACATTCAGGCTCACCTCAGTGAAGTGCTCAGTGACGATATTCAGTCACTGGCGGTCCTGGCACTTGAAGAGGCACACCCCGATTACCCAGTGCCACACTTTATGGCGCTGCCAGACTGCCAGCACATCCTGACACAGATACGCGCCTGACTGCCTAACTCAGTTAGACGATTACATATCGTATCTGAATCGCTGGCGCATCACTGTGCCCCAGTATGGGTCATGGTAGGTGTCTTCTTCCATCTCTTCTATGCCGGCTTGAGCAATTGCACGACGCCAGAATTGCGTTGCATAGTCGGCACCAGCGATCTGCTTTATGGTCCACAGACCCGGAGAGTTCGCCCAGATAGCGCGAGCAAACCGAGCGCCGAGCCCGGCTTTGCGAAAACGAGGTACTATATAAAACTCACAAACCTCAAACTCTCTTTCCTGATGCTGCGCTATCGCAGCCAATCCTACCGGCGTTTTGTTGACATAACATAAATATCCCCTGACGTTCCCCTCCAGCAAAGTATCTAATGCAAATACGCCGTCAGGGCCGGGGCTTTTATCTGTAAGAGGAGAAAACTCAGCCTCATAAGCCTGCGCCAGATTATAATAGATGGTTTGATTATGGGAAGTAACAGGGGTCAGCATTAGACATTTCCATTATTGAACAACATACAACAATAAGTATATTACCCAAATAAGGACACAGTATGCAGATAACCCCGATATTAATACCTGCGCCTTACATTAGTCACTTGGAGTGCCAGCTTCATCACTTGGTACTATATCCTGCTCAAGCAGCGCGTCTGCACGCCACCTCTGAATGGCAGGGCAAGCAAGTACTTTTTCCATATATGCAGTTGCTTCAGGTCCAGGCTCGATACCATAAGTGATAAACCGCATAACAACCGGTGCAAACATCGCATCGGCTATACTCCATTCACCGAATAACCAGCCACCCTGTTGGCCAAATTCCCGCATTTGTTCTCGCCAAATTTGTGCAATCCTTGCTATGTCTTTTTGCGCGGCTACAGATAAGTCCACATAACGTTTTGCCCGAATATTCATTGGCATTTCCGATCTGAGTGCCAAAAAACCACTGTGCATTTCACTGCTAAGTGATCGTGCGCGCGCACGTAACTCAGGATCTTCAGGCCAGGCTTTCCCTGAAAGATAAGTTTCGTTGATGTATTCGCAGATTGCCAGAGATTCCCAGACAATCACATCACCATCAACGAGCAGCGGTACCTTGTTGGTTGGGCTAATACCAGACAAGGTCTGATAAAATACGTCTGTTTCTAGTTTCAACATGGTTTCCTGAAATTTTAATCCATATCTTTCAACTAATAACCAAGATCTCAAAGACCAGGTAGAGTAATTTTTATTGCCAATGTAAAGCTTCATAGTCGTCCTTATTTCAATAGCGATGATTGTTATGGCTCCTACTTTAAGTTGCTTTATCAAGCTAAACCAACGGATAATTCTAATATCAAACATCAATAACTCTTATAGGCATGGATATAGAATCATTGCGTAGCTTTATCGCCTGCGTCGAAAACGACAGCTTTACTCGCGCAGCTAACCAGCTACATCGTACTCAATCAGCCATTAGCATGCAGATGAAAAAGCTCCAGGAAGATGTAGGTAAGCCCCTGTTTGAAAAATCAGGTCGAAAGTTGCACCTTACTCAGGATGGGCATACCTTAATGCGTTACGCAAAACAACTGGTTAGATTGCACGATGATACTCTGGCACATATGCGTCAAAGCGAGCGCCCAACGCTTCTCAGGCTGGGTTGCCCAGACGATTATGCTGACACTATTTTGCCTTCACTCACCACTCAGCTACATCAACTATGGCAGAACCTCGAGCTTGATATTCACTGCATGTCCAGCACCCGAATAAAAGATGCGCTGGATCAGGGTGAACTTGATTTGGGCGTGATCACGCGAAGCCCAGACTCCGAGGAAGGGTTCTTTCTATACCATGATCAAGGGGTATGGGTTGGTACTTTGCATCCAAAAGCCCCCATTTCGCTCGCTGTATTTCAACGAGACTGTCGTTTTCATCAGGCCGCCATCGAGGGTTTAATGAAGCAGGAGCGACCATTTAAAGTCATTGCTAATTGTCAGAACGCTTCAGCATTGCGCGCGCTTGTTAAAGCAGAGTTGGCGCTCGGCGCACTTGCCCAAAGTAGCGCAGAGGGCCTTTCTATCCTGAGTGACCAGGGTTTACCTCCCTTACCTTCGATAGATGTTGTCCTGGTCAGAAGTAATACCTCATCCAACCCTGTCAAGGCGACAGACCTGCAGAGCATAAGCCGTGCTTTTCATTGCGCTGACTAGCTGAGACATAGTTACTCACAGCCTTCCTACAAGCACTTACATTTTATGACACCCCACAAACAGACTCTCACAAGGAGTCTGAATAAACTTGTCAGCAAGTTAATCAAACGGAATGACAGCAATGAAATCTTTATCTCTCCTCTCACTGGTTCTGGCAGTTTCAGCCTCTTTTGCATCGCAGGCTGCACAAAATGATGAACAACACCGCGTAGGCGCACAACTATTCGGCGGCAGTGCCTCTTACAATAGCTCAAATCAGGATGGTGATGGTGTTACACACGTATACTTTTACTACAACTATCAATACGACTCCACCTGGGCGCTGGAAGCCGCTTACAACACAGGTATGGAAGCGGATGAATGGGAATGTAAGGACGATAGTGACGACAAGTTTACTTGTACACGCAATGACAAAGCACTGTTTGGCCTTGGTGCAAATGAGCTAGACTATGACAACTTTGTATTGGCTGTTAAAGGTCAGTACCAGATTACCGATAATAGTTACCTGTTCGCCAAGCTCGGCGCGCATTATTACGATTACGAAATTGGCTACAAAGGCAAAACCATGGTTGAAGAAGATGGCATTAGCTTCATGACAGAAGCTGGCTGGCAATACGACTGGGACAATGGGATGTCGGTTAATGCCAGTATTCAATACCTGGACATGGGTGACCTGGACACAACCAACTTAGGCTTTGGTGTCAGTTACCGTTTCTAAATGAATTAGTTAAAAGCGCAGCCAGTGGCTGCGCTTTATTGTATCAGCTTTTCAGTAACTGCTGCTGCAACAGATGTACTTCGTCTCGTATCGCAGCTGCCTTCTCGAACTCCAACTCACGTGCGTATTGCATCATCTGAGACTCTAGCTGCTTTATCTGTTCAGTCAATTCAGCCACACTATGCGTTTGCTTGGAAGGTACGGCCTTTTTCGACACTTTCGGCATCATCTTAGATTGCTCTGCCGACACTTCTTCACCCAGATCCATCACATCCGTTATTTTCTTCACCAGTGCTTGCGGTTTTAAGCCATGTTTTTCATTATAAGCATGTTGAATGGTACGACGCCGTTCTGTTTCGTCGATTGCCTGACGCATAGATTTGGTGATCGAATCCCCATACAAGATAGCTTTACCATTGATGTGTCGCGCAGCCCGACCAATTGTCTGGATGAGTGACCGTGTTGAACGTAAGAAGCCTTCTTTATCCGCATCCAGAATCGCAACCAGTGAAACCTCTGGCATATCCAGGCCTTCACGTAGCAAGTTGATGCCAACCAAGACGTCAAATACACCTTTACGCAGATCCCGGATAATTTCCATTCGTTCTACAGTATCAATATCAGAGTGTAAATAACGTACGCGGACATCATGGTCATTCAGGTAGTCTGTAAGATCTTCAGACATGCGCTTGGTCAGAGTCGTGACCAAAACACGCTCCTTAAGCTCAACTCGTCGATAAATTTCAGATAAGAGATCATCGACCTGAGTTGCAACCGGGCGCACTTCCAGTTCGGGGTCCAGTAGTCCTGTCGGGCGGATCACCTGCTCGGCCACTTCACCACTGGATCTATTGAGCTCATAATCCCCCGGCGTAGCGGAGACATAAATCGTCTGCGGCGCAATCGCTTCAAACTCTTCAAACTTCAATGGACGATTATCCATAGCAGAAGGCAGCCTGAAGCCGTATTCGACCAAGTTCTCTTTGCGGCTGCGATCTCCCTTATACATTGCACCAATTTGTGAAACGGTGACATGAGATTCATCGATGATCATCAGCGCATCATCTGGCAAATAATCCAGCAGAGTCGGTGGTGGCTCGCCAGGTGCACGGCCAGATAAGTAACGACTGTAATTTTCGATACCCGAACAATAACCCAACTCGGTCATCATTTCGATATCATACTGTGTGCGCTGCGCGACCCTTTGCTCTTCGACCAAACGATTGTCGGTCAATAACTTATTACGACGCTCTTTGAGTTCAAGTTTGATTTTTTCAATCGCATCAAGGATTTTCTCACGCGGTGTAACATAGTGAGTTTTAGGATAAATAGTGGCCCGCACCAGATGCTTTTCTACTGCACCGGTCAATGGATCAAACATACTGATGCGTTCGATCTCTTCATCAAACATTTCCACTCTGATAGCATAGGTATCGGATTCTGCCGGGAAGATATCTATCACTTCACCTCTGACCCGATACGTGCCACGACTAAAATCCATATCGTTACGGGTATACTGAAGTTCAGCCAAACGCCTGAGCATTGCTCGCTGCTCCATGGTTTCGCCCACTTTCAGCAACAGCATCATCTTCATATATGAATCTGGATCACCCAAACCATAAATGGCAGAGACAGATGCAACGATAATCGTATCCCGACGCTCCAGGAGTGCTTTTGTCGCAGACAAGCGCATCTGTTCGATGTGCTCATTGATTGACGCATCTTTCTCTATAAAAGTATCACTGGCAACCACATAAGCTTCGGGCTGATAATAATCATAGTAAGAGACGAAATATTCAACCGCGTTATTTGGGAAAAACTCTTTCATCTCACCATACAGCTGCGCCGCCAGTGTTTTATTGTGCGCCATGATGATAGTAGGCCGATTCAGGGTGTGGATAATGTTGGCCATAGTAAACGTTTTACCGGTCCCGGTTGCCCCCAGCAGAGTCTGATGGGCCAGGCCGGCTTCTAACCCATCACAAAGTTGAGCTATTGCCGTAGGCTGATCACCACTGGGTGAAAAGTCAGAAACCAAGTCAAATACATCACTCATACCACTTTCTCCTGTCGTGTGCACTGTTGCATTGCGGCTAACGTACTGGTGAACCATTTATACGCCAATATGGCGGTGAACAGATTACCAAATGCAGCACCGATAAATAGTCCTTGAATACCCGCAAAATGAGAACCCAGATAGGCACAGGGTATATAGAAAACAAACAACCTAACAACACTTAATACTAATGCGCGCATTGGCTTATGCAACGCATTGAACGATGAATTGGTCAGGATGATTACCCCTTGCAAACCGTAACTTAAGGGTAAGGTGTAAATAAACAGCTTAATAATTTCGACGACTTGAGGCTCATCACCAAAGGCCTGACTGATCCAATGAGAAGCCGCTATGAGCAATATATAGATGCCGAATTGCCAGGCCATAACAAACTTCAGGGTGGTCCGATATGCATCTTCAACTCGCTGATATTTCTGAGCTCCGAAATTTTGACTGACAAAAGGAGGTAAAGTCATAGATAAGGCTAGCACCACCAAACTGGCAATGGATTCAATACGACTGCCTACACCAAAAGCAGCCACAGCTTCCGCACCATAGGTAGCAATGATGGCCGTCATGACTGCCATCGCTATTGGCGTGAGCATGTTAGCCCCTGCAGCAGGCAATCCAATCTTCAATATTTTACTGGTAGCCTGAGTGATGCTTTGTTGCGGACTACTAATTTGTAGTAAGCGCTTCTTAACTGCCAGTAAATACAAAATAAACACTACGCCTACGCTCCAGGCAATCACACTGGCGATCGCCGCCCCTTTTACACCAAGTTCCGGAAATGGACCATAGCCAAAAATTAGCAAGGGATCCAAAATGGCATTGATAAGCCCGCCCAACCCCATAATTAGACTGGGCGTTTTCGTATCACCACTGGCTCTGAGTATAGAGTTACCAATCATTGGCATAATCAGAAATATGGCGCCCGCAAACCAGATTGAAATATAGTCGTAGATATAAGGCATAGTTTGCGCACTGGCACCCAGCAAGGTAAAAATGGGCTCTATCAACACATAACCAATCGCTGACAAAACAGCCACCATCACCGCAGATACCAGTAATGCGACAAAGCCATCGAATTTAGCTTCTTCCATATTGTTGGCACCCAAGGCTTTTGCAATGACCGCAGATGTACCGATACCTAGCCCGATGGCAAGACTAATAACGGTAAAAGTAACAGGAAAGGTAAAACTCACCGCCGCGAGCGGCTCAGTACCGAGTAAGCTGATAAAAAAAGTGTCGATTAAGTTGAAACTCATCAGAGTGATCATGCCAAAAATCATGGGAACGGTCATGCGTCTAAGCGTTTCCACGATTGACCCATTGAGAATATCACTACCGGGATTTGATTGACGAACTGCGGACATAGTTTGCTTTACCTCATTTGGAAGCGAGTATTCTAATGGATCACTTTCGATGATGCACTTAATTAAACATCCAGCCTGTGCGGATGATACGGCTGATGTGTATTACGTTTGACACTACCACCTGGATTTAGCCAAAACGGCGTATCGCACGACGATATCCTGTTTTAACGACAAACGAGTGAATCCCATAAGTTAGCGGATATCTGGCAGCGCATTAAAAATTGTTTTATTGGGGTATTTCACACCAACTCAAACATTTTTAGGAAAAAGTTGGTTTTTTAGAAAAATAGAACTTGATTCGGGTCACTTTTTGCACATCAATGGGGCGAGGACGAAATAAATCCGTCATATTGTGCATTTCTCGTTCCAGTATGGTGCAAATTTAGTAAGCTATTGATTTATAACAACCAATTATTTTTCATTAAAACGCTTGCATCGTCGCTATGCCGCGGAATATATGGCGTTGTAGCACTTTTTAAAGTTTAATAAACAATGTTATCCACAGATTCCGTGGATAACTTATCACAGCCTTTAAAAATAAAGGCCTAGCTTGCGATCCGAATGAAAGATCGCTCCCTTATACTTGATCATCCGCCTATTCGATCGGGATCGAGTCGCTTTTCGGGGAAAGATCCAGTGCTGCTAGACCAATATCAAAATATTGCAAATTAGTGGCAATGGCCCCAAAAACCACCTAACTACATGATACTTATAACCTTTAAATTTTACAGAACATTTATATGCAATAATTCTGCATATATTGAGTAATTTTTGTGCAACAAACCCCAATTATACTGGATTGTTATTCGATCATTTCCAGGATCTTTATGGGATCTCAAACCACAGACAAATTGGATCTCTGTTAAAGTGCAAAAAAAGTTCGCTTCGAACAAAATAACGACACAAGCATCAAAAATTATACATTTCGTCACTTTGACACTTTCCGTCGCATTATCTCCCTTGCACTAGATAAGGTACTGAGGTGGCTTAAAGGCAGCCAAAAAAGGCGCAAATCGAGCATTAATTCAACGAACGAACTGCTTTTTTACAATTCAATGATTTTTATTGTTGACACCTTGCCTAGCGGTCATTAATATTTCGCCCCGTTGAGAGACATGCTTCCCCCTTAGCTCAGTTGGTTAGAGCGACGGACTGTTAATCCGCAGGTCCCCCGTTCGAGTCGGGGAGGGGGAGCCAATCTTTCAATATAAACGATTCCCCCTTAGCTCAGTTGGTTAGAGCGACGGACTGTTAATCCGCAGGTCCCCCGTTCGAGTCGGGGAGGGGGAGCCAATATACTTGGCTCATCGTTTTTAACTCAAAAAGTTCCCCCTTAGCTCAGTTGGTTAGAGCGACGGACTGTTAATCCGCAGGTCCCCCGTTCGAGTCGGGGAGGGGGAGCCACTTTGAGTAACTTCATTTTGTTCCCCCTTAGCTCAGTTGGTTAGAGCGACGGACTGTTAATCCGCAGGTCCCCCGTTCGAGTCGGGGAGGGGGAGCCATCTCATAATATTCCCTTATTTATATCCACTTTTAGTTCACTTCGCATTGGCAATTGTTCGATTATATTAGACTTTTTCTGATGAATGCTCTACCCTACAGGCATTCTAGGCGGCTATTTCACTCCTCAAAAAGGCTGCTAATACAAGTCAGTCAACGAACGGAATTTAATCCCAGTTTCAGGTAGATGAATAACAATGGCAGGTTTTAAAAAACTCATATTTCTCCAGCTCGTTTCCTGGATTGTTTTTTCTGCGCTTGGTAGCTTCTTGATTGCAAGTAGCTTTGACAACGCCGTCAGCAGAGCCCAGCAAAATGCACAGAGCATGGTAAGCAACTATATTCAGGAAAAAACCATGGCAGATGTCACGCCCGAGCATATTCGATTGTCTCTTGGCAGTGGTAATGTCTTTTCTTCCTTTATTGTGCGCGATTTTGCCGGGCAAACTGTACTGAACATCAATACCCAAAGCGAAATGCCCGTATTGGCGGGCATCATTGCCGACACACTAAACTCTATCAGACCTCAGTTTGCGGTTAATAAAAGTAAAGACATCAAAATTGAATTTTTGATCAATGTGCAGAGTCAGGCTGAACTGTTACAACAGGCGCTCGTTTTCATGATCATCATCTCCGCACTGATGGCCTTTATACCCATCTTCTATATGAAGACAATTTATCGCAAGCTAAATCGCAATGTCAGTATGACGGTTGCCGATGCCGTTGACATCTATATTACTCAAAATCAAGTTTCTGAAAGCATAGATCAGGATTTCAACACCAATAAAGTGGCTGATCTTGGCGCAGAATTGGCCCCCTCTTTCAATCGACTTGCACACTTTTTAAAGAGCAAGCAGGAAGACATTAAGTCAGCGGCCCAGTCTATCAAACAAGAAGCCTATAAAGATGTGGTGACCGGACTTGGAAACCGCAATATGTTTGTTGAGTACTACGAACACCAAATTGAGTCAGCCAGCGATAAAAGCTTCGGTTCACTGGCAATGGTGCGCTGCAGTGAACTGCAAATGATTAACCAAACTCGAGGCTACCAGAAAGGCGATCTGTATATTAAAGGGATTGCCGACATCGTCAAACATGTCAGCGGTACTTATACAGGTAGTCAGGTCTTTCGCCTCAATAGCTCAGATTTTGCGGTTATCTTACCAAATATTCCGTCAAAAGAAGCTGAGCGTTTTGGTGAAACCCTGCAAGCCAGGTTCACTCAATATCAGCAAAACCAGGAATTAAGTTCGGTTGCGAACACAGGTATTGTCCCTTATGAGTCAGGCAAGCCTTTAGGCGAATTGCTGTCCGTTGTGGATAACGCAATGAGTATGGCCCAGAGCAAGCAAGCCAACGCCTGGCACCTGCAACGCGAAACCGACTTAGTAAATAATGTCGGCGCGGGTTTCGGAAACCAGAACTGGCGACGCGTTATTCGTGAAGTCATTGAAAGCCGTCGCGTTATGCTGATGATGCAAAACATTATGCCGATTGGTAAAAATGTCAAAGCCTATGCCGAAATACAAGCACGCTTTAAAACCGAAGACGGGCAAATGCTACCCACGGCCTCTTTCCTCGCAATGGCCGAAAAGCTGGAGATGGCAGTAGAAATAGATCAACTTATCATCGACACCTCAATCGAGATGATCAAGTCGCGCAATTTCAATGAGAAGTTCTTCGGGATAAATGTAACCGCGTCCAGTGCGCACAGCGACCAGTTTGTTATTTGGCTTGAGCGTCGACTGCTGAAAGAAGCCAATCTGGCATCTAAGCTTATCTTTGAAGTCAGCGAATTCGGCTTGCAACAGAATATCAAAGCCAGCAAGCGCTTTATCGATATGGTACACCGGGTTGGTGCTCGGATAACTGTTGAGCGGTTCGGTGTTGGACTCACATCCTTTAAGTTCTTCCGCGACCTGAAACCCGACTTTATTAAGATGGATGCCAGCTATACCCGAGGACTGGAAGAGGACAAAAACAACCAGTACTTTATGCGTCTGATGGTCGACCTGGCTCACCGCATCGGGGTCAGTGTGTTTGCCGAAGGAGTCGAAAGCCAGGAAGAAAAACACATCGTTGAAACCTTATGCCTGGACGGCGTTCAGGGTTACTACATAGAAAAACCAAAAGAAATTTAATACTCTGATGACAATAGGGCGAACCTGTCGCCCTATTGTCAACTTTACTAGCCATTTTTAACAAACTTTCCCCCCTCTCTCCCGGCTAAATGCTGTGATCTCAAGCCCGAAATTGTTAGAATTCTCAGTCTATTCTGGTTCTCTGTAAATTCATTCACACTAAGGGGCAAGCATGACAGAGTATATTCTGTTGCTTATTGGCACAGTGCTGGTAAATAACTTTGTATTGGTGCAATTCCTCGGCTTGTGCCCGTTTATGGGTGTCTCGGGCAAACTCGAAACCGCTATTGGTATGTCACTCGCGACCACCTTCGTTCTGACGTTGGCTTCTGTCACCAGCTACCTGGTCAATCAATACATTTTGCTGCCACTGGATCTCACCTTCCTGCGCACCATGAGCTTTATTTTGGTGATTGCTGTGGTTGTGCAGTTTACAGAGATGGTCGTGCGTAAGACCAGTCCAACCTTATACCGCCTGCTCGGTATTTTCCTGCCGCTTATCACCACCAACTGCGCGGTGTTAGGGGTTGCGCTGCTCAACATCAAAAATGACCACACCTTCATTGGTTCGGCGGTGTATGGGTTTGGTGCTGCCGTTGGCTTTTCACTGGTGCTGGTCTTGTTTGCCGCACTGAGAGAACGTCTGGCCGTCGCGGATGTACCGGTACCGTTTAAAGGTGCCTCAATTGCCATGATCACAGCCGGACTGATGTCGCTGGCCTTTATGGGTTTTTCTGGATTGGTGAAGTTCTAAGATGACACTGTTTTATGCACTAATTGCCATCGGCGCACTGGCGCTGGCTTTTGGCCTTATTCTCGGCTACGCCGCCGTAAAGTACCGGGTTGAAAGCAACCCGATTGTTGATCAGGTAGATGCCATCTTGCCACAAACACAATGTGGTCAGTGTGGCTACCCCGGTTGTCGCCCCTATGCAGAAGCGATTGCGAATGGTGATGACGTAAATAAATGTCCACCTGGTGGCGAGGCAACGGTGAAAAAACTGGCCGATTTAATGGGCGTTGAGGCCAAGCCTCTGGCCGGGGGTGAAGAAGCAGAGCCCATTAAGAAGGTTGCCTATATACGCGAAGATGAGTGCATTGGTTGCACTAAGTGTATTCAGGCCTGTCCGGTTGATGCCATCGTCGGCGCGACCCGCCAAATGCATACCGTCATTGCAGACGAGTGCACCGGTTGCGACCTGTGTGTTGACCCCTGCCCTGTCGATTGTATTGATATGATCCCGGTGGCACAAACCGTCCAAACCTGGAAATGGCAAATTGATGCCATTCCTGTAAAGCAAATCGACTAAGAGGTTTAAGTGGAAACTTTACTTGAGCAAATTGAACACGGTAAATTGTGGCAGTTTCCCGGCGGCATTCATCCACCGGAGCAAAAATCTGTGTCAAATCAGGCGAGTATTGGTCGTATTCCCCTGCCCGACTATCTGGTACTACCTCTGAAACAACATATTGGAGCCAACGGTCAGCTGCTGGTAAATAAAGGGGACAGCGTACTAAAAGGTCAGGCATTGACCCGCCCGGGCGCAAACTGGTCTTTGCCTGTGCATGCTCCAACTTCTGGGGTGATCAGTGACATCAAACCTATGCCTTCAGCACACCCTTCCGCTTTACCTGAATTGAGTATCGTACTCACGCCAGACGGAGAGGACAGCTGGTGTGAACTTTGTCCGGTTTCGGACTACACCCAGCTCGATAACCAGGCCTTGATCGACATTATTCACCATGCCGGTATTGCCGGAATGGGCGGTGCGGGTTTTCCAACCTATGTCAAAGCCGACAGCGCAAAGCATAAACCTGTTGAATTTTTAGTGGTCAACGGCGTTGAGTGCGAGCCTTACATCACCGCAGATGATCTGCTCATGCGCGAACATGCCGAGCAAATTGTGCAGGGCATAGAGATCATGCAGCACCTGCTAAGCCCGGAATATGTGCTGGTTGGTATTGAAACCAACAAACCTGAGGCTATTCAGGCGATGACCGCGGCGGCCGCTCACAATAGCAAAATCCTGATCCGTGGCCTGCCGGTTAAATACCCCTCGGGCGGTGAGAAACAATTGATCCAGGTATTGACCTCTAAAGAAGTCCCCAGTGGCGGAATACCTGCCGATGTTGGCGTCTTGGTACAGAATGTTGGTACTTTGTTTGCCGTCAGTGAAGCCGTATGCAAAGGCAAACCGCTGATTGAGCGCGTGGTAACTGTGACCGGAAACACCATCCAGACACCACAAAATGTCTGGGCACTGCTGGGCACAGAGATTAAGCACTTACTTACTTGCCAGGGCTTTGAACCTGTGGCAGAACAGCGTGTTATCATGGGTGGTCCTATGATGGGCTTTACCCTGCCAACAGTGCGAATTCCAGTCGTAAAAACCACCAACTGTATTCTGGCACCGGATAATCAGGAGCTGGCCGTTGCCGGCTCCGAACAGGCATGTATTCGTTGTAGCGCTTGTGCCGATGCCTGTCCGCAAACCCTGCTGCCACAACAACTGCAGTGGTTCGCCAAAGGCAAAGAGTATGACAAACTGGAAGAACATAATTTGTTCGACTGTATTGAGTGTGGTGCTTGCGCCTATGTTTGTCCGAGTGAAATTCCGCTGGTGCAATATTACCGGGTTGCCAAGGCCGAGATCCGCGAACAAAAGCTCGAAAAAGTGAAGGCGGAGCGTGCTAAAGAACGCTTTGAGGCACGCAAAGAGCGACTCGAGCGGGAGCAGGAAGAACGTCAGAATCGTCATAAGCGTTCAGCTCGCAGCAGTACCCGCAGTGCAGAGCAAAGCGATAAAGTCAGCGCCGCAATGGAGCGCGTCAAACAGAAAAAAGACAGCCAGTCTGCTGTACAAGCCGCGATTGAGCGGGCCAAAGCCAAAAAAGCGGCCGATGGCACGCTGGAGCCGGACAATTCAGAAGTGGCACTGGAGCGTGCTAAGCGCAAAGAAAAAGCGCGTCAGTACAAAGCAGAAAAAGACGCACAAGCTGCACCTGAGATGCATGCCGGCGGAGAAGGCTCACGCAAAGATGCCGTTGCCGCCGCCATAGCAAGGGCTAAAGCTAAAAAAGCAGCACAACAAAATGACGCGACTGACTCTTCAGCTGTCACTGCAGAGGATCCGCGTAAAGCCGCTGTTGCTGCCGCAATAGCACGTGCTAAAGCCAAAAAAGCGGCGCAACAGGATGATCAGCCAGCGCAACAACAAAGCGACGAGGCAGACAGCGATCCTCGCAAGGCTGCTGTTGCCGCTGCAATTGCCCGTGCTAAGGCAAAGAAAGCCGCTAAAGAAACCGAGCAATCAACAGACGCTGAACCTGCCGAAACTTCTGCTGAGCCAGAAGATCCTCGCAAGGCCGCCGTTGCAGCTGCCATTGCCCGTGCTAAGGCGAAGAAAGCCGCCAAAGAGGCCGAGCAGCAAGCAGACTCTGAGTCGGCCGGTACAGATGCTGAACCGGAGGATCCCCGTAAGGCCGCTGTTGCAGCTGCAATTGCCCGTGCTAAGGCAAAGAAAGCCGCTAAAGAAACCGAGCAATCAACAGACGCTGAACCTGCCGAAACTTCTGCTGAGCCAGAAGATCCTCGCAAGGCCGCCGTTGCAGCTGCCATTGCCCGCGCTAAGGCAAAGAAAGCCGCCAAAGAAGCCGAGCAGCAAACAGACGCTGAACCTGCCGAAACCTCTGCTGAGCCGGAAGATCCTCGCAAGGCCGCTGTCGCTGCTGCGATTGCCCGTGCCAAGGCGAAGAAAGCCGCCAAAGAAGCCGAGCAACAAACAGACGCTGAACCTGCCGAAACCTCTGCTGAGCCGGAAGACCCGCGCAAGGCCGCCGTCGCTGCTGCGATTACCCGTGCTAAGGCAAAGAAAGCTGCCAAAGAAGCCGAGCAACAAACAGATGCAGAACCTGTCGACGCCCTGCAAAGCACTCATGAAGCGCCGCTTAGCGCCGAAGAAAAACGTCAGGCTGCGATTAAAGCCGCTGTTGCACGCGCAAAAGCAAAAAAGCAGGCCGCAGCCGAAGACCAAGAAGGAAATGATCCGTCATGAAATTAACCATGGCTTCATCGCCCCACAACCACAGCCACAAAACCCTCAGCCGTCTGATGCTGACGGTTATCGCCGCCTGTATCCCGGGCATTCTGCTACAAAGTTACTTTTTCGGCCCCGGCACCCTGTTTCAGCTCTTGCTGGCACTGTTAACGGTCAGCGCGACCGAAGCCGCGATGATGAAACTGCGCAATCGCCCCGTGTGGCCAATACTCAGTGATGGCAGTGCCTGGCTGACTGCCGTACTGCTTGCTGTGAGCATTCCGCCTCTGGCCCCCTGGTGGGTCACCGTAATTGGTTGTGTGTTCGCCATTGCGATTGTTAAACAGCTTTATGGCGGGCTGGGTTTCAATCTGTTCAACCCTGCTATGGCCGCTTATGTGTTGCTGTTGATCTCATTTCCGGTGCAAATGACCAGCTGGACCCCCATCACCGAAATACAGGCAACGCCGCTGTCCGCTTTTGATCAACTGACGCTCATTTTTACCGAGCAAACCCTGTCGGGCGTCCCGCTGGCAGAAGCGCGTCAGGTAATTGATGGCACCACCTCAGCCACACCGCTGGACCATGTAAAAACGGCCGTATCACAAAATCTGACTGTCTCAGAAGCCACTGATAACGTCGCGTTCGGCGACTATGCCGGACAAGGCTGGCAGTGGGTGAACCTGGCCTATCTTTTGGGTGGTTTGTACCTGCTAAAAACCAAAGTCATTAACTGGCATATCCCAGTGGCTTTTATCGTGACCCTGGCGGTGTGCAGCGGCATTGGCTATGTTGTGTCACCTGCAACCCAGGCAGGTACGCTGTTCCACCTGCTCAGTGGTGCAACTATGCTGGGGGCGTTTTTTATTGCCACCGATCCGGTATCGGCCAGTACCACCAACCGCGGCCGTTTAATTTATGGTGCGCTGATTGGCCTGCTGGTTTATCTGATCCGCCACTTTGGTGGCTACCCGGATGCCGTCGCTTTTGCCGTGCTGATCATGAACATGGCGGTACCTTTGATTGATTACTATACGCAGCCTCGTACTTACGGGCATGGAGCAAGCTCATGATCCTGTCATCGATGAAAAAGAACGGCCTGATCCTGACCGCCTTTGCACTGGCAACCACCGGCAGTGTTGCACTGGTACAAACCTTTACTGCACCTGAAATTGCCAAACAGGAACAACGCCACCTAATGCGCGTATTGACCCAGGTCATACCAAAGGCGCAATACGACAACGAGCTTTACCTGGATTGTACTTTAAGTGATGCCCCTGAGCTTGGCCCCAATGGCCCGCATATTATCTACCGCGCGCGCTTACAGGGTGAGCCCGTCGCCTTGCTGGTGCAACATATCACACCACGTGGCTATAGCGGTAACATCGACATACTGAGCGCGGTCTATAACACCGGTGAAATTGCCGGTGTGCGGGTTACTCGCCACGAGGAAACTCCCGGGCTTGGTGATAAAGTAGAACTGGCCAAATCTGACTGGATCACCCGTTTCAGTGGAACGACCGTGACTCAGGAGCAAGACCCCGCTTTCAATGTACAAAAAGATGGCGGGCAGTTCGACCAATTCACCGGCGCAACAATTACACCACGCGCCGTAGTGCAGAGCGTCAATGTTGCAGCCTGGTATGCTCGCAGCCACTTTGATGCGCTGTTCGCAGAGCCAAACCACTGTCAGGAGACCATCGATGAGTGAATTTAAACAACTCGCCCATGAAGGTATGTGGAAGAATAACCCGGCACTGGTACAGCTGCTGGGCCTGTGTCCGTTGCTGGCCGTCACCAGCACGATAACCAACGCTTTGGGTCTGGGGCTGGCAACTTTGCTGGTATTGGTTGGATCCAATGTCACGGTTTCCGTCGTGCGAAACTGGGTACCTAAAGACATTCGGATCCCAGTATTTGTGATGATCATCGCCGCCTTTGTAACCATAGTGCAGCTGCTGATGAATGCTTACACTTTCGGTCTGTACCAGTCACTTGGGATCTTTATTCCGCTGATTGTGACCAACTGTGCCATCATCGGCCGGGCTGAAGCCTATGCCTCAAAAAATACGCCACTGTTATCAGCCTGGGATGGGATCATGATGGGTCTGGGGTTTGGTGCTGTACTGGTATTGCTGGGTGCCATGCGTGAGCTGATTGGTCAGGGCACGCTGTTTGATGGCGCTAACCTGTTACTGGGTGACTGGGCAACCGCATTACGCATCGAAGTCATAGAGTTCGACAGTCAGTTTCTGGTGGCGATTCTACCGCCTGGTGCTTTTTTAGGGTTAGGCTTAATCATTGCTGCCAAAAACTATATTGATGCACGTAAAGAGGCCCAGGCTGAGCCCGTCGCCAGCCCGGAAAAAGCCCCCCGAGCTCGGGTCACCAGCTTAGATTAACGCGCAGTGGGAGAGCCGTCACTCTCCCATTGAGCTCAGATAGGATCAACAGCAAGTAAGTCAGTACTATGAATAAAGCAAAACGACTCGAAATTCTCACCCGTCTGCGGGATGACAACCCTAACCCGGAGACTGAACTGGAATATACCTCACCATTCGAGCTGCTGGTCGCCGTCACTTTATCAGCCCAGGCCACAGACGTGAGTGTGAATAAAGCCACCCGTAAGTTGTTCCCCGTAGCTAACACACCACAGGGGATTATTGATCTGGGTGTGGATGGCCTGAGGGACTACATCAAAACCATCGGCTTATTTAATTCCAAAGCCAATAACGTCTACAAGATGTGCCATATCCTGATGGAACAGCATGGTGGCGAGGTCCCAGAGAATCGCGAAGCGCTGGAAGCCCTGCCCGGCGTGGGTCGTAAGACCGCTAATGTGGTGCTTAATTGTGCCTTCGGCTGGCCTACTATCGCCGTAGACACACACATCTTTCGCGTGTCAAACCGCACCAAATTTGCCATGGGTAAAGACGTAGTCGCGGTTGAAGAAAAGCTCGAAAAGGTAGTCCCCAAAGAATTCAAAGTTGACGTACACCACTGGCTGATTTTGCTGGGCCGCTACGTGTGTACCGCGCGCAAGCCCAAATGTGGCAGCTGTATCATTGAAGATTTGTGCGAATTTAAAGAGAAAACAGAGTAAATAACTTGCTACACAGTGGGCACAACTCCAAGCCCACCTCGCATCACTGCCACTCACATTATTTGCTGTTTGCTGGTCGCATGAGCATCATAAGTCTTGTGAGCAACACACTGCTGCCCAGCACATCTGTGATTTGATTATACCAGTTGGTGAACAAGACCCTGATCACCCAGTAGAAAAGCACACCTATCATCAGATATATTAGCGCATTACTGTCTATGAAATCAGGCCAACTGTCTGATGTATTAGCCGAGAAAGACATCACAGCGCCTAATAACGCAAAACACGCTCTCCACGTATGTCTGACCATACGGTGCTTGCCGCTGAGTCCACCACTCAATATCATTTTGGCATCCAGACACGCAGCGATCGCGGCAATCATTGCATGAAGGGTAAATATGAATTTGAAAGTCGCCGAAAGCTCTGTGGCATTATAAACGAAGTAAAACAAGTCAAAGCTGATGTAGATAATCACCAGCATTGCAATGAACTCGAAAGCGCCCACTGAGCGCTCTTTCCTCAACACAACCGCCCAGGCTGTTGAGCCATAGTACAAGGTTAGTAACGCCATCGTCAGGCCACCGTTAAAGAATGCAGCACTGCCTGCCATGACTAACATGGATAAGAAAAATAGATTTCCGGACCATCTGTGCCTGGTCGTTCCTTTGGCAAAACTCAACGCGCCTATGCCAAACAACAATAAAAATGACCCAGCAATAATATGCAACGTCAGCATGTCGCCTCCTTGTTGTATCTGATACCTGTGAGCATCGTTTTTGTGTGCCGTTGCTCGCCAAAGTCAGGAGTTACCCAACCCTTCCCTGACTAAAATTCACACTAACAAGACGCGTGTTAATTTAGTACATCAATTGCACGATTAACCCAAATGAAGTTGTTACAAACCATTACATTTGTGTCATAGCTGACCAATTTGCTTGATCTTCTTACCCGTATCATATCAAGATCACATCCTGCAATAGCTGCATATTCATTATCTTATTGACATGCTAAGCTCATCTCATTAAGTAATGGACTTCTTAAACTCTGATGACGCTACCACAACTGTTCACGGCCCTGGTGCCTATTTTCAGCGTATTTGTTCTGCTGGTCCTGCTCAGACTGCCTGCTAAGCAGGCCATGCCATTTAGCCTGCTCGTGACCTTCTTATCAGCTTATTTTATCTGGCAGGTGCCTTTGGGGCATATCACCGCCGCCACGCTGGAAGGGTTGGTCATCGCCCTGACCATAGTGTGGATTGTTTTCGGGGCAATTTTTTTACTGAAAGTGCTACAACAAACCGGCGCTATCAATGTCATTAAACATGGCTTTGCCGGGATAAGCCCCGATAAACGGGTGCAGCTGATCATCATTGCCTGGTTGTTTGGCAGTTTTCTGGAGGGTGCCGCGGGGTTTGGTACACCTGCCGCCATTGCCGCCCCTTTGCTGGTTGCGCTGGGCTTTACACCGCTGGGCGCCGTGGTGCTGGCACTGGTAGCCGACTCCAGTGCGGTCTCATTTGGTGCCGTTGGTACACCTGCGATTGTCGGGATTGGTCAGGGTGCGGCGAATATCGAATACGCCGACGTTAAGCAGGTTGCCTTAACTGCCATTGGTATTGATATCATTGCCGCCGCCCTGCTGCCTCTGATCATGGTTGTGCTGTACAGCCGCTTTTTCAGCGACTCACCCAGCTGGCGCGCCGGGCTCGTTATGGCGCCTTTTGCGGTTTTCAGTGCACTGGCTTTTACCCTGCCCGCCTATAGCGTCGCCTGGTTGCTGGGGCCGGAATTTCCCTCTGTACTGGGCGCGATGGCAGGATTGGCCATCGTCTGCCCTCTAGCACGTAAAGGGTTCTTATTGCCGAAATCCGAAGCCTCAACAACACCTCAAGCAGAAGATACGCATGTCCCCTCACTGAGCTTACTCAGAGCTTGGTTACCATACGTCTTGGTTGCAACACTCCTGGTGCTGACCCGGATCCCCGCACTGCCTTTTAAGGCCATGCTGCAAAGCGTGAACTTTGAATGGGATCAGATCCTGGGGTCGGCCATTTCTGTGAATGTGATGCCCCTGTACCTGCCTGGCAGTGTGTTTGTTGTGACCGCGCTCTTGGCACTTTGGCTGCAAAAAGGCAAAGCGGCGCAGCTTCGCATGGCCCTCAACAACAGTATCAGTATGTTAATCCCCTCTTTGATTGCACTAAGTGCAGCGGTGCCTATGGTGCGCATTTTTCTTCACTCTGACGTCAATAACGCCGCCCTCCCTTCTATGCCTATGGCACTGGCCGAGACGGTTGCCATACATCTGAGTGTTCTGTGGTTATTTATCGCCCCCTTAGTGGGCGCGTTGGGGGCGTTTATCGCGGGCTCGGCGACCTTTTCTAACCTGATGTTTGCCAGCTTTCAGCAAGCATTAGCGGCTGAAGCTGGGTTAGATATGCAGCTGGTTCTGGCCTTGCAGATGCTCGGCGCGAATGGCGGCAACATGATTGCGGTGGTAAATGTGGTTGCCGCCGCCAGTGTCGTCGGCCTGCATGGCAAAGAGGGTGATATTATTCGCTACACCCTGGTTCCCATGCTCTATTATTGCCTGGCGGCCAGCCTGATTGCCTGGCTGATATTTATTTAGTGCTCCCAGGAAGGAAAAGGGTCCGGCAGCGTTTTCCACGCTTGCTGACCTTTCAATACCTCTTCCTCACTGAGCAAACAGGCGTTCAGACGGTTGATAATATCTGCTTTATCCAGCCCCTGACCAATAAACACTAACTCCTGACGCATGTCGCCAAAAGGCTCAACCCAGTGCTCTTCAATGGCCGCTATATATTCCGGGTCTTCTGGCCACTGCTCCCGCGGTACAGCTTTCCAAAATAGTCCCGCTGCGCCATACCTTGCGATACCGCCAGCCTGACTCCAGCTACCGGCAATCTGAGGTCTGGTAGCCAGCCAGAAAAACCCTTTTGAGCGAATGAGCTTGCCGGCCAGTTCGTCACTGTGCAAAAAATCATAGAATTTTTCCGGGTGAAAGGGTCTTCTGGCACAAAAGGTAAAGCTACTGATGCCAAACTCCTCCGTTTCCGGAATGTGTTCGCCCCGCAGCTCTTTGAGCCAGCCGGGTGCCTGCTGGGCTTTTTCAAAACTGAATTTTTTGGTATTTAACACCTGTGCCAGGGGCACCTGACCATGTGCCATAGGGATTTGTTCGGCGTCTGTATTGAGTGTGCGCAGAATACTTTGCAAACGTTTAAGCTCGGTATCTGAGATCAAATCTGTTTTGCTGATCAGCAGTACATCGGCAAATTCAACCTGTTCAACGAGTAAGTCGGCCACACTGCGCTCATCTTCCTCACCTAAGCTCTCGCCGACATCCTGTAACGCCTCCGCCCGATCGTAGTCTTTCAGAAAGTTGACCGCATCCACCACTGTGACCATGGTATCCAGCGTGGCAATATCAGATAAGCTTACCCCTTGCTCATCGGCAAAAGTAAAAGTTTCCGCCACGGGCAATGGCTCCGAAATACCGGTTGATTCAATCACCAGATAGTCATATTTACCCGATTTGGCCAGCCGATTGACCTCTTCAAGCAGATCTTCTCTGAGTGTGCAACAGATACAGCCATTACTCATCTCAACCAGTTTTTCCTCAGCCCGGTTGAGACTCACTTCATTTTGTACCGTCGCAGCGTCAATATTGATTTCACTCATATCATTGACGATGACAGCCACTTTTAGCCCCTCACGGTTGCTCAGAATATGGTTCAGCACCGTGGTTTTTCCTGCCCCTAAAAAACCGGACAACACGGTTACGGGCAATAAATTTGATGTATTTAACTCAGCCATAGCTTGATTACCTTACACAGTTTTTGACGGTAGATGTGTGTGGGTTCAAGTTCTGTCAGGCATCCCTGCTTTTGACGTACATGTGCTCTTTCAGCTCCGAACACAATTTTACGTCAGCGCATAATTCAGCAGTGGGCCTTGCCAGTAACCGGGCAATGCCTATCGGCTCTCCCGTTTCCTGACAATAGCCATACTCATTAAGCCGGATCCGTTCCAGCGCCTGCTGGATTTTAGGTAACAGCTTTTGCTCACGGTCAACAATGCGCATCAGGATCATGCATTGCTCCTCCCACGATGCTCTGTCACTCAAATCAACCAACTCAGGTGGGTTCATTATTTGCGCTTTGGTGTCGCGAATACGCGCTCTGGTAGAGTCATGTAACTCAATAAGATATTGTCTGAAAAATGCCAATTGTTCGGCATTCATATAATCGGATTCGGGTGCAGCCAGCATTTGCTCAGCAGTAAGCGTAGCTGGGACAGAATTAAGAGCTTGCATATCAGGTGCCTTGTCAGAATTTTGAACTTGACAATGTTATATTATAACAAATTAGATTTTGAAAGGATCACCTGATTAAATTTATTTTTGGTCACCAGGGTAAGTTACAGAGTGCTGATGATAAGCCTGTCAGTTTTAATCGCTATGTAACTTATCCATTATCGACATATAGTAATTTAGCAAAGTTATTTTTGCCTGTATCACCGCGGATCTATCCTTACTGAACCGGTTGAGCATTTGCTGTAACCGGATTTTGTCCTGACTGGTTATCGCCAGGGATTCGAGCGCACTCAGCCGGACCAGCTCACTGTCGCTTTGGCTGGCCGTCGCGATCAGATCTTGCACCTGATAAAGGCGCTCAGTGTTTCCCTCTAACTGGTCAGCACTTTGTGTCATCAGGTGAATAGCAAAGCTTTGAAACAGCTCACCTTTGTGCTGGCTCTGTGCCATCAAATCGGTCAAAAAATGCAGGGATGCCAGCTGTGGCACTTCTTCAAGGTAGCGCTCAATGTCATCGAACTGAGCATAAACATCCCCCTGGGCAACACGCATGTCTGTCAACAGATGTTGTTCTACTACCCTGGCCATGTCCTGGCTGGCATAATTTGCCAGATCAGGGTAAACATTACTGTCCAGTCCTATGTCATTGGCTATCGATATTAGCTCAGTCCGCTGCGAGTCCCTTTTCGCTGAGTGGTGGCTGTTCTCAAGATGTGCTGACGAAGGTGTCTCGTCAATGTGTTCAGCGGGTATAGGACGAACAGGCCCCACACGCGAAGGGGCTATTTCAGTCACAGACGCGCTTGTCATGTTTGTGCTCTTGGTCACCTCTAAGGGCGTGTCGCTGAGCGTTGCTTCTTTTTGCAATAGAGCGGCTGCTACAAGAAAGCCAAGTGCAAAGCATAATACGTTTATCATCAGGTATTTCGCTTTCATTTTAACGCCTCTTAAAGCATTTTAAGGGCTGACTTTTAATGTTCAGCCCGATGAGTTTGCTGCTAGTGAATGTCGAATCTCACGCCCTGGCAGCCATTGTTGTTGTAGGCTGTTCCCGCGCTTTTGATTGACCAGAAAACTTCGCCACGTGTCGAGTTTGCATTGGTTGGTGTGAAAGTGCGTTTGCAGGTTTTGGTTTTTTTATTGTCCCAGACAGGCTTGCCATGTTTCAATTTTACGAAGGTGTAATCCAGTTCCATTTTATACTCTTCGTTGATATTCGCGCTCAGATCCGGGTAAAAACCGTGACCATACCCTGCCGTCAGGTTTTGCTTTCTTTTTTCACGAAATACGACAGTGTTATCACTTAATCGCTTGATCTTAAGCTCAACCGTGGTGACTGTATAACCGCCACGGTTGCAGTAAAAAATCATAGACTGATTACCACGCGTGGTATTCGCCCAATTATAAGGTGCGACATCTCTCCAGATTTCGCAGTCTTGTTTTTTACCCGAAAAGTAACCACCATCACCCCCTGCAACGCTCACTTGCGTATTGGCCAGTGTCATGACAAGCGCAGCGGCACCTACTTTTAAAGTTTTTTGTAAATTGCTCATTCGTTATCCCTTTGTGTGATTTTTATACCAATCTGATTAATTAAGTGTTCTATTTTGAGGCGAGAAAATAGGGTCGATAACAAGGCAAAAATTTTGCTATTTAGTTGTTCTAAATGAAAAATTTTTAACGCCGTTAGCGTCATATTTGCTCCGTCAAATTGAACAGGTATTAAGTGAAATTGGTATTATGTGCATATCCAGGTCAAAAGCGGCGATTTTGCCACATAAACTACCCAATCGAAATCATACCAGTAAGGAACAGTCTATTCACATATTTTTAATATTTTCGGCGCTATCGACTTAGCCTCAACAAAAACTGATCGACCAATGATGCCTGATCTGCCAGCGCTTGCTCTGTGTTTCGCATAGCTGCTGTGGTGTTGTCTGCACTTTGCATCGACGCATTGGCCAGCTGAGAGATATTAACCGCCTTGTCGTTTATCTCGTTGCTTGCACCGGACATTTGGTCTGTTGCAGTGGCGATTTCGTAGTTCAAAGCAGAAATATCTTTCACCATATGCTCTATCGATGCCAGGTTCTCTTTGGTTTGTTCCGCTTGCGCTACACATTCATTAGACTTATCAACCCCATTTTGAATGGCCTCTACTGCGCGCTCGGCACGTTGCTTTAGACCTGCGACAATATCATCTATCTCTCTGGTCGATTCCTGAGTACGTTGTGCAAGGGCTCTGACTTCATCTGCTACCACAGCGAACCCCCTGCCCTGCTCACCAGCTCTTGCCGCTTCTATCGCAGCGTTCAGAGCCAGCAAATTAGTTTGCTCAGAAATATCTCGTATTACGTCAACAACTCCGCCGATTTGCACCGTTTGCTCATTCAATTGAGCAATATCATGTTGAGTACGACTCAATTCTTTGCATAGAGTGTGATTGATTTGCATGCTGGCCTGCACCACAGAGTTAGAATCCAATACCGAGCGCAATGCACCTTCTGAGCGATTCGCTGCGTCACTGGTATTGCCGGCAATGTCGGAAATAGCGGCCGTCATTTCATTCATGGCCGTAGCCAAAGAACCTGTCTGGCTCTGCTGTTCCTGTAACAACTCTGTATTGCTGTGACATTCCGACACCGTTTCCTGCGCGTGCTGATCGACCAGCTGGCTGGCGTCCTGAACCCTGCCAAGTACGGCGCGTAACTCAGACCCCCGTGCCAGCAGTGCCAGCTCAATCGCTGCGACATCATTGACTTTATTAAGGTAAATTTTTTGCATCAGTGGGTTGTCGTAGACTTGCCTGGCTTTTTCACTCAACCGACGAACTGGGGATAATCGCTGATATGTCAGTGCGAGTACGCCTGCTAGCAGCAATGTCTCCAGAATATAGTTCCATGGCGCTGGCAAGCTGGTAAATACCATGCTCAAAATATAAGACACCACCAGGATCAACATCATCTGCGCAGACAAAGACAGAGACGAGCGGGTCAATTTAGCTGGTGCAACGCCCTTATCGAGCTGCTGATAAATATTTTCAGCCCGTTTTACCACATCCCGTTCTGGCTTGGTTCTGACCGACTGATACTCGGCGGTTTGGCCATGCTGATCTTTGATGGGGGTCACATAGGCATTAACCCAGTAATGATCACCGTTTTTGCAACGGTTTTTTACTATGCCCATCCAGGGCTTGCCGGAGCCAATAAACTGCCAAAGATCTTTAAAGGCAGCTTTGGGCATAGTTGGGTGACGTACCAGATTGTGTGGTTGACCTTCAAGCTCGTCCAGCTCAAAGCCAGCAACATCACAAAAGCTTTGATTCGCATATGTGATCCGCCCTTTGGTATCTGTGGTAGACAGCAGGTTATAAGAGACCGGATAATCATTTTCCTTATCCGTATAATCGGTACATCTTTTGGCCATGATACTCACCTAAAAAACGCGATACTAACCCATTTTTCGTAGATGAGCTTGTTAATAAAGCCTTAACCTTGTTTTAAATCAAATAATTTAAGTAAATGAAATATATGAAAAAATTCATTAAGATATTGAAATTTAAGATTGATAAAGATGTTCAAGAATAGCAGTAGATAAAAATGGAGTGTTATAAAATCAGGTGGTAGTACTAAGAAGAGTGGCGTCCCCTAGGGGATTCGAACCCCTGTTACCGCCGTGAAAGGGCGGTGTCCTAGGCCTCTAGACGAAGGGGACAAAAATTTGCTCATTGAAGCACCGCTTCAATAATTTTTTGTTAGCGTGAAAGTCGAGCCAGCGAGACCAAACTTCCTTTAACAAAATCTTTTGTCACTAGGACTGGTTATTTAAACTCTTACCATACGAGTTTTGTACTTACTAAAGTAAGTGGCGTCCCCTAGGGGATTCGAACCCCTGTTACCGCCGTGAAAGGGCGGTGTCCTAGGCCTCTAGACGAAGGGGACAAAAAAATTGCTTATTGAAGCACTGCTTCAATAATTTTTTGTTAGCGTGAAAGTCGAGCCAGCGAGACCAAACCTCCTTTAACAAAATCTTTTGTCACTAGGACTGGTTATTTAGGCTCTTACCATGCGAGCTTAGTACTTACTAAAAGTAAGTGGCGTCCCCTAGGGGATTCGAACCCCTGTTACCGCCGTGAAAGGGCGGTGTCCTAGGCCTCTAGACGAAGGGGACAAAAAATTTGCTTATTGAAGCACCGCTTCAATAATTTTTTGTTAGCGTGAAAGTCGAGCCAGCGAGGCCGAACTTCCTTTAACAAAATCTTTTGTCACTAGGACTGGTTATTTAAACTCTTACCATACGAGTATGGTACTTACTAAAAAGTAAGTGGCGTCCCCTAGGGGATTCGAACCCCTGTTACCGCCGTGAAAGGGCGGTGTCCTAGGCCTCTAGACGAAGGGGACACTGAATGTGTCACTAGGACTGGTTATTTAGGCTCTTACCATGCGAGCTTAGTACTTACTAAAAGTAAGTGGCGTCCCCTAGGGGATTCGAACCCCTGTTACCGCCGTGAAAGGGCGGTGTCCTAGGCCTCTAGA
>NZ_JAMXSF010000020.1 GCF_024124545.1 Pseudoalteromonas sp. XMcav2-N | reverse complement strand
TGCTGGGCGTGTGTAGCGGTCAGTCGGAGGTGGTATTTGGTACTGTGTTATCGGGTCGTATGAGCGATGATGGCCTGAGCAGCCAGCTGATGGGCATGATGATCAATACGCTGCCGCTGCGGGTGTCGCTGAGCGGGCAGGATGCGATGAGCTTGCTGGCACAAATTAACGACGACCTGCGTGCTTTGATGCCCTACGAGCAGGTGTCACTGGCCGAGGCGCAGCGCTGTAGCGGCGTAAGTGGTCAGCTGCCCCTGTTCAGCGCGATGCTGAACTATCGCCACTCGGCAACAGAGGAGTCGCAGCTGGAGCAGGATGCCGGATTCAAGGTGATTGCCAGTGAAGAGCGCACCAACTATCCGTTTAACCTCTCGGTGGATGATTTCGGTGATGGCTTTGGCTTTGAGCTTCAGGTAGATAAACGTGCCCCGGCGGCGCGCATAGCACAGTATCTGCAAGTGACCCTGACTCAGGTGTTGGATTTACTGGACAGCCAGAGCAGCACTGCAGTACAGAGTTTGTGTGTGCTGGATGATGCGGAGCGCCAACAGCAATTGCACAGCTGGAATGACACCGCGCTGGATTACCCGCGTGAGCTGTGTATCCACGAGCTGTTTGAACAGCAGGCAGCGGCAACGCCGGAGCAGGTTGCCCTGCGCTTTGGTGAGCAGACCCTGAGTTATGGTGAATTAAATGCCAAAGCCAACCAGCTGGCCCATTATCTGCGTGCAGAGCACAACGTCGGGCCGGATTCGTTAGTGGGTTTATGTGTTGAGCGCTCGCTGGAAATGGTGATCGGGATTTGGGGTATTCTCAAAGCCGGCGGGTCTTATGTGCCACTGGACCCCGAGCTGCCACCAGCGCGCCTGAGCTATCTGGTGGAGGATGCTAATGCCACGGTAGTGTTGAGTACCACTGAGATTGCGGGGCGAGTCAGTCTTGGCGAAGCCAGTATTACCCGACTGGATGAGTTCGATTATAACGCCTATCCGGATACCAATATTGCGGTAAACGACATAGGTCTGAGTGCGCACAACCTGGCCTATACCATTTACACTTCGGGCTCCACCGGGCTGCCAAAAGGCGTGCTGGTCGAGCATCAGGCACTGCATAATCGCATCGACTGGATGGACAACGAATATGGCTGTGGCCCGGACGACCGAATTCTGCAAAAGACCCCCTACAGCTTTGATGTCTCCGTGTGGGAATTCGTCTGGCCTATGCTCAAAGGCGCGGAGCTGGTGATTGCAAAACCGGGCGGTCATAAAGAGCCGGAATACCTCAGTGAGCTGATAGTCGCGACCGGGATCACCAAATTGCACTTTGTCCCCTCTATGCTGGGGGTGATGCTGGAGCATGGCGACCTAGCTCGTTGCACGTCCATCAACCAGGTTTTCTGTAGTGGTGAAGCGCTGCAAATAGGCCATGTTGAACAGTTCAGAGCTTGTTTGCCAAAAGCACAACTACATAATCTGTATGGCCCCACTGAAGCAGCCATCGATGTCAGTTACTGGGATTGCACTCAGCCATACGACAGCAGCGTGCCGATTGGTAAACCCATTCAGAACATTCAGCTAGTGATCCTGGATGAAGCCCTCAACTTGCTGCCACAAGGTGCCTGCGGTGAATTGCACATTGGCGGCGAAGGTCTGGCGCGTGGTTATCATAACCGTCCTGAGCTGACGGCCGAGCGCTTTATCGACAACCCGTTTAAAGATGAGTTACCAAGCGCACGACTATATAAAACCGGCGATCTGGTGCGTTTTAGTAATGACGGCACCATAGAATATATGGGTCGGATGGACCATCAGGTGAAAATTCGCGGCCTGCGCATCGAGCTGGGCGAGATTGAATATCATATTGGTGAGCATAGTGAAGTGGATTCGGCACTGGTAATGGCGTTGTCAGATCCGCAGGGCAACCAGCGTCTGGTGGCTTACGTTAAACCGTGTACCAAGCAACCGGATACGGCAAAGCAGGCATTGACTGAATCGATTGTCACCAAATTGAGTCAGTCACTGGCCGAGTACATGGTACCGAACAGCTTTGTCGTGATTGATGAGTGGCCACAGACACCAAATGGCAAAATTGACCGCAAGGCGCTGCCTGCACCGGAGCAGGCAGATTTAAACGGCGACTATGTGCCGCCGCAGAGCGACACTGAGTGCACGCTTGCGGCAATTTGGGCTGATGTACTTAACCTGCCCATTGAGCAAATCGGTCGTGATGCGAATTTCTTCGCACTGGGTGGCCATTCTTTGTTGGTGATGCAGCTGTTGACCCGGGTGAAACAGCTAGGCTATCAATGCCAGGCACAGGCCCTGTTTAAGGCCAGCAGTCTGAGTGCGATGGCCGCGCATCTCGACGCACAGCCACAGGTTGAGTTTGAATTTAATGTGCCGCAAAACCGTATTCCAGCGCAGGCTGACGCCATCTCACCTGAGATGTTGCCCCTGATTGAGCTAACACAGAACAGTATTGATGCCATCATAACTCAGATACCCGGTGGTGCGGCGAATGTGCAGGATATGTACCCGCTGGCACCGTTGCAAGAAGGGGTGCTGTTTGTCCATACCATGAACCAGCAGCACGACCCGTATGTCAGTATTATGGCGTTTGAGCTGGATGGTCAACAACCGCTGGTTCAGCTCATCGATGAGCTGAACTTTGTGATTAAGCGTCATGATGTGCTGCGTACCGCCATTTTCTGGCGCGGCCGGGAACAGGCAGTACAAGTGGTGTTGCGTGAAGCTGAGCTGCCCGTGACTATGCTGTCACTTGAGCCGGGAAAGGTGAAAGCGCAGTTTGAAGAGTATGTGGCAAATGCGTCTCATGGCTTTGACCTTGAGTCTGCTCCACTGATCCAGTTAATGGTTTCACCGCAGGATCAACAGGGCAAAGTCTACGCACTGCTGAAGTTTCACCACCTGATCACTGACCATGTGTCACTGGAAATACTGCTGGCAGAACTCAGTGCCGAGAACAAGGCTGATTTGCCCGCTCCTTTGCCTTATCGTGAGTTTATAGCCCGCTCCATGGCACAAAGCGCTAAGCTGAATACCGCTGAGTTTTTCTCTGCTCAGCTTGGTGATATCGATACGCCAACTCTGCCATTTGGCCTGGCTCAGGTGACTGGCAAAGGAAATGCGGTGGCAGAGTGCGCAACTGAGCTAAGCCCGGCGTTGTCACAACAGATCCGCGCTTTGTCAAGACGTCTGCAATGCAGTCCGGCAGCGCTGTTCCATCTGGCCTGGGCACAGGTGTTGAGCGCCGGTACGGGCCGCGATGAGGTGGTATTTGGTACTGTGATGTCGGGACGGATGAACGCTATGCCAGGCATTGAGCGTATGATGGGTATGCTGATCAATACCTTACCGCTAAAAGTTAAGCTGGGTCAGCAATCGGCACAGACGGCGCTCCATGAAGTCAACGAGGCGCTCCAGTCGTTACTGCCTTATGAACAAGTCTCGCTGGCCGAAGCGCAAAGTCACAGCGCCATCAGTGGTAACACACCTTTATTCAGTGCCATTCTCAATTATCGCCACACTGAGCAGTCCCAGCCGTCCCCTGAGGCAAGCGCCACTCTGTTGAGTACCCGAGAGAGAACCAACTATCCGTTTGATTTGTCTGTCAATGATCTGGGTGAGCAGGCCAGTTTTACGCTGGATTTCCAGATTGACCAAAGTATTGAAGCAACCCGGATTGCAGCATCAATGGATACCGCACTGAGATCACTGGTCGAGGCATTAGAAAGCAACAGTACACAGCCTGTTGCCACACTGGCCGTGATACCGGCAACCGAGCAAGCGCAGCAAAGTGCATGGCAAAGTAGCGCGGCAAACTATCCGCGAACTGCGTGTATTCATACGTTATTTGAGCAACAAGCTGCGGCAAATCCACAGCAGATTGCCGTGCAGCTCAACGAACAGGTCCTCAGCTATGGTGAGCTAAACGCGCGAGCCAACCAGCTGGCCAGGTATCTGCGTGACGAATACCAGATAAGCGCAGGTTCCTTAGTTGGACTGTGTCTGGGTCGCTCTCTTGAATTAATGGTGGCAACCCTGGCTATTTTAAAAGCGGGTGGGGCGTACGTACCGCTGGACCCGAGTTATCCTGAATCTCGTCTGGCGTATATGCTTGAAGATACCCAGCTGTCAGTGGTGTTGACAGGCAAAGCAGAGCACGACGTGCTGGCGTTTAGCCCGGTTGCTAAGGTTACACTGGATGAGAATAACGCCCTCTGGGCTGATCTGAGTACCGAAAACCTGGATTATCCTGAAGGTTTAACGGCGCAGTCACTGGCCTATGTTATTTATACGTCGGGCTCTACTGGTACGCCTAAAGGGGTTATGACCCCGCACCGTGCAGTCAATCGCCTGGTGTGTGACCCTAACTTCATGACGCTCAATTCAGAGACGGTCTTTTTACAAAGTGCCAATATTGCTTTTGATGCGGCCACTCTGGAAATTTGGGGGCCATTGCTCAACGGTGGACGCTGTGTGCTCTATCCTGACGCCTACCTCTCACTGGCTGGGATCAACAAAGTGTTGGAAACTCGGGGCATTACCGCCATGTGGTTAACCTCCGGGTTGTTCACCGAATGGAGCAAGGCCTGTACTGATCTCAGTACCGGGCCACTGGCGCTACAGCATGTGCTGGCTGGCGGAGATGTGCTGAACCCGCAGGCGGTGATGGCTGTGCAGGCAGCACTACCGAATGTGACAGTGATCAATGGCTACGGCCCGACCGAAAACACCACCTTTACCTGCTGCTATCCGGTACCGGCAAAGCAAGATATCAGTACCGGTGTGCCCATCGGGCGAGGCGTGCAGGGCGATCAGATTTTGATCCTGAGTCCGCAGGGGCGCAAAGTGTCTAACACTGTGGTTGGTGAGTTATGTGTGGGCGGCGATGGCCTGGCGCTTGGCTACCTCAACCAGCCTGAGCTGAGTAAAGCACGGTTTATCGATAACCCGTATGCGGCCGAGCCGGACCAGCCTGCGCACCTGTATCTGACTGGCGATTTGGTGCGCTTCAACGCTGAAGGTCTGATTGAATATGTCGGGCGGGTTGATGATCAAATCAAGATCCGTGGCTTTCGGGTGGAACTGGGCGAGATCGAAAACGCCCTGAATGCAGATGAGCGGGTCGCGCAATCTCTGGTGACTGTCAATAAAGAAAAAGGCGTTATTGTGGCCTATGTTGAGCCCGTTTCTGAAGCGCATCAAGACACGTTGACCGCGCAATTAATGGCAAGTGTATCAGCAAGTCTGCCCCCATACATGGTGCCCTCAGCCTGGAAGCTGGTCGATACCTGGCCACTTACCGCGAACGGCAAAATTGACAGAAAGGCATTACCTGAAGTCGCGCTGACAGCTCTGGCTGATGAGTACATTGCACCGCAAAACGAACTGGAGCAACAGCTGGTCGGGATTGTGGCACGTCTATTGGGCGTGGATGCGGGTGATATCAGTATGTCGGCCAACTTCTTTGACCTTGGGGGACACTCCCTATTGATGATGCGACTGTTGAGTGAGGTGAACACACACTGGCAGGTTGAACTGAGCGTTGGGGATGTCTTTGAATGTCAATATCTTGCCCAGGTGGCAGAGCTTATTCATAGCGAAGTCGCCTTACTATCGGCCTTTGATGACAGTGACATTGATGAGGATGAAGAAGTCCTTGAAATCTGAGCCTATAAAAGCAACCCGACAGGACATTTTCCGGGTTGCTTTTATTTTTTACATTATTGTGAATTTTTTATGTTTTAAGCTGCGATTAACCTGCCAGCTCTATCCTGATACAGATTTTTATAGAGTACCTGTGTCACGCGTTTTTCATATTTCAAATTTATCTTTCTAATTAATCCTTAATTATTGATTGAAAAGGGTTTTTAGTGGCTTCTGTTAAGCTTTGTGAAGAGTGTGGTAGCGCTGTCATTTAGCTTACAAAATTAAACAATTGTGCACATTTACCACCCTTGGAGAAAGTAATTGATATGTTAATATTTGCGCGTGAGCAGCATAGAGAAACACAGATAAACAACAGTGTCGGCTACCGTAGTAAGTGAAGGCCAGATGACACTTATGATCTGTTTCAGGCCCAGTGGCGCCTGGCAGAGTGACTTTTTATTGTATATTTATGGAGATAATTATGAACAATGGTAACAAAGGATTAGGATTTGCGTTAGTGCTGGGTTTATCAGCGGCCCTGACAGGATGTGGCGAAGGTAGTGATGAGCTGGACGAGCAGCTTAGCCATGATGCGAAAATGTCTTTTGTTAACTCGCTGGACTATATGGCTGATTTTCATGCCAAAAAGAGATCTATCAGTTCAGGTTATAGCGGTTTATTTGACAGTGGCAGTGTGGTGTCGGCAGATGTCCCTGCAAAGGAAGTTGGCAAGACATACAGCTACAGCTACAAAGCCATCAACAACATGATCAATCTGGGTGTTAAGGACAGCAACAGCGGCGAGAAGCAAGAGCGCATGAACACCACACTAAAAGATGGTGCCAACTTGTGGGTGATTGCCTGGGAAGCAAACGGAGAAAGGGCTTTGTCTGTGATAGGTAAAAAGCCAGACAATAAAGCGGATGTCTTTAACGTACGTTTGTTTGCCAACGGTAGCTATGACGTCATGGCTGATGGCAGCAAAGTGACAACAACCGAGAAAGGCAAGGTAACTGATTACTACGCTGTCAGCAGCTGTGCAGATGGCCTGCAGGTTGCGGGTAATGCGATAGACCTGTGCAATGGCGACTTTGGTAAGTCTTATTTGCTGGTTGTGGATGCTAACGGTAAGCGGGTTATGGCTACAGAATAATACCGAAAACGCGCAGTGACCAAAGCCACTGCGCGTTTTTAATATTGGTAAATTGACGATTTAAGCCAGTTTACCTTTTACCAGCGGCTGAGACGCCAGTACTTTATGGTCGATACTGAATTTTCCCGCGCCGTATGCAGCCAGCGCCAGGAAGCCACCCGCCATCGCCACGTTTTTGAAGAACATAATAAACTGCATCTGATCCGCCAGGTCGAAGTGGAACAACAGCGCACTTACCAGGCTAAACCCTGCAAATGCAATGGCCGTCAGGCGAGTCAGCAGGCCACCGAGAATCATCAGGCCACCAATGAGTTCAAATGCGATGACCAGAGGGAGCAACTCACCCGGCAATCCACTTGATGCCATGTACTGGGCATTGCCTTCAAAGTACTGAATTTTGTTCATTGCAGCCAGAATAAAAATGGCTGACAGGCCAACACGGGCTAGCAACGCCGCGAGATGAGATAAAGATGTGTTTTGGTCAAATGGTTGAACGAGTTGAATTAGTTTAGTCATTACCGTTTCCTCAAGTTTGTAAAATCAAAGCCAGGGCTTGCGGGAAACGCCCTAAGTTGTTTTCCCCTCAGCCGATATGAAACAGTATAAATTCGTTTTTGGATTTTAAAATTTCTTAAAATCGCATTCTTCGTTCTATAAAAAAGAACTTAACTCCTAAACAAAGATTCCGAGAGTAAAAAGTCAATCACGGCGCGGGTGCGCTGAGGTACCTGTCTTCTTGAGGGATAAACCAAAGAGAAGACCAGCGGCTCACTTTGCAGTTGCTCAAAAATGTGTACCAGTTTGCCCTGCCCGACTTCCTGTTGCACGGTTGACGGCAGCAAAGTGGCCACGCCAAGCCCACTGGCGACCATTTGCTGCAACAAATAGGGAGAGTTACAGCTGTGATACCGCTGCGGGTGGATAATCACAGGTTCATCATTGCGATACAGTATTTGCGCGCCTTGCTCTGCCGTTTGCTTTAGTTCCAGCCAGGGCATGGCCTCCAATTCGTTCACAGTGGTGGGCATGCCGTGCTGCGTTATAAGTGCTGGACTGGCGAATAAAGCAAATCGCTCCTGATGCAGAAGACGGGCAACCAGAGATTCATCCCGAACAAAGCCAATTCGAATGGCCAGGTCAATTTGCTGTTCAATTAAATCGAGCGGATCGTCATCGACAATGAGATCCAGGCTTATTTGTGGGTAGCGCTGTGCCAGTTTATCAAGCTTGGGCAAAATGAATTTATGGGCAATGTCATGATTCATGGTAAGCCTAACCCGCCCACTGGGCTCTGGATCTGTTAGCTGGGCCTCAATATGTTGCAAAATGCCAGTGAGCTGTCGGGCATGTTGCAGCACTTTTTCTCCTTCCTGCGTCAGCTTTAACTGGCGGGTACTGCGTTGCAGCAGGCGCACATTTAATTGCGACTCTAACTGAGAAACCTGCTCACTGATGCGTGAGCGACTGGAGTGCAGACGCCTCGCGGCCGCCGCAAAACTACCACTGTCTATTACTGTGGCGAAGATCGCCAGCAACTTTAGGGAGTTATGATTTATTGTAATCATTTATAGAACGCTCCATTTTGAAATGACCGACTTATGGTAACAATGATTATGCCAGACAATAAACCCATCGACAGTAATCACACTAAGTGGAGATAAAATATGATTGCAGTAACAGGAGCAAATGGGCAGCTGGGTCGTCTGGTAATCGATGCATTATTAAAGCGCGTAGCGGCTTCGCAGATTGTGGCCTTAGTACGCACACCAGAGCAGGCAGACGAACTGGTCCAGCTGGGGGTTGAACTCAGATATGCTGACTATGACAAGCCTGAAACCCTAAATAGTGCGCTTGAAGGGGTAAGTAAGCTATTACTTATATCGGGTAATATGATTGGCGAGCGGGTCAGACAGCACACAGCCGTTATCACCGCTGCGCAACGCGCGGGAGTCACCTTGCTGGCTTATACCAGTATTTTACATGCCGATACGTCGCCTTTGTTGCTCAGTGAAGAGCATCAAGTCACCGAGCAGCTAATCATACAGTCGGGCTTGCCCTATGTGCTGCTGCGTAACGGTTGGTACAACGAAAACTACAGCGGTGGGATTGCTGGTAGCCTTGCCGTCGGAGCCATCACTGGTGCCATGCACGAGGGGCGTATTGCCAGTGCTGCCCGCGCAGATTACGCAGAAGCGGCAGCTGTGGTACTTACTGATCCGGGTCATGTGGGTAAAACCTATGAATTGGCGGGCGATGAGAGCTTCTCTTTGCAGACGTTGGCTGAACAGGCAGCAGAACTCAGTGGCAAAACCCTGCTAACCAATTATGTCTCTGAACAGCAGTATGCAGAGTTTCTGGCGCAGGTAGGTGTGCCGGCCAGGTTTGCTGCGCTGCTGGCTGATGCGGAAATCCAGGCCAATTCGGGCTGGCTGAATGACCAAAGTGGTACATTAAGCACCTTAATTGGCCGACCAACTACGCCAATGCGTGACAGCCTGACACAACACCTCACTGCCTGATGAGCCTGTTACGGGTTTTCTTCTAATAAACTGAGTGACATGCTGGCGACTTTTACACAGTTTCGCCCAGCATGTTTGGCATCGTATAGTGCACCATCGGCCAGGTGTTGGGTGGATTCGAAGCCTTGTTGGCTGATCTCCCGGCTACAGGCAATGCCTACACTGATGGTCAATGGCGTGTCGCCCAGCCTAAGCGTCAGGCTTTGTTGCGCAAAGGCGTTTTGCAGCTTGTTTGCACAGACGACCGCCATGTCGGGTTGCATGTCAAACAGCACCAGACAAAACTCTTCACCACCCCAGCGTGCTAACAGATCGGCACTGCGAAACTGCTTTTTAAGTACCTCTGCAATGCAGCTAATGGCGCGGTCGCCACTTTGATGACCATACCTGTCATTGACACGTTTAAAGTGATCCAGGTCTATCATCATGATGGTGAGGGAGTCGCATTTTCTTTTACTTAGCGGCAATAGTTCATTTAATTGCTTTGCAAGTCCCCGGCGATTGAGCAGTCCGGTCAACAGGTCGTGATTGGCTGCAAATTCCAGCTGCTTAACAAAGCGCCCGGCGCTGAGTAACAGCAAAACAGGCGCACCTGCCAGGATCCCCAACAGTGCTGCAACCCAAGTGTATCCGGCTACCCAGTTGAAGGCCTCACCGATCTGCGGCAGATTACCCAGTGCACCTTGTAATGTATAGAGCACAGAAAATGACACTTCCAGCAATACTACGCCTGCGGTTATTTGTGCAGCCAGAAACTCGTTCTTGTCTTGTCGCGCGTGCTTGTAAAGCACCCAGGCGTAGTGACACCTTACGGCTATCAGCCAGATACCAATGATTGTAATGCGTAGCTCTCGCTCAGGGTATACTGTGGCGGTCAGCCAGGAAGCGAGCAAAACCGGTAAGATAAGCGCGACAATCTTTTGTGTTGACGGGGTACGCTGAACAAATTGCCAGGTGCCTATCAGCCATGCGGAGTGACCTAAAATGAGGAAGCTATTGAAAGTTAAAACCCGCCATTGTACGTCGAGGTTTTGCATGCTCAGCTGCGATAAATAGGCGCATGAAAGTAGCAGCATGGCCATTGACCAGAGCCGGGTGCCGGAAATGGTCTGAGTCATTTTAGAAATCACAAATAGCACTGTTGCACCAGCAAGCGATGCAATCCATAGCGACAACATCAGTGTAAGATCATGAACCTGCATTAACCCGACCTATTGTTCTTCTACATTATTGCCCGTGATTGCCCGCGCTTTGTGGTTGGTTTTAAGCCGCGAGCTAGGGATCTTTAAGTTTCAAGCATAGCATTGTCATACTCAGATGAGCAGACATTGTTCGTATTTCAGCCTTTTACCAGCGTATTGAGGCTATCTCCGTTTTGAGTAATGTAAACAAAGGTAAATAGTGTTTCTCTTTTAACATATTGATATTAGATTATTTATACCTGAGATGCGTATGGACGAGAAGTATCGCAATTAATCTCACTTGATAAAAACCGGCGGAGCAATTAATGTTCCCATAAGTACTTCATTTGTTAATTTATTGATATGTTGAAAGTGTTCACTTACATATTGATGGGCGTCTTTACGTGGTCGTCACTCGCTTTATTGCTGTTTTATGGCAATGTAAGTGCATACTTTGATGCGCAAGGATCGTCGGGCGAGCAGGTGAGTGCGACTTTTAATGTATCTGAGCTGCAGCAGGCGATGACGCATGAACCTGAGTTGGTGACTTCGGGCCCGCAAAACAGCCCTGTCAGATTGCCACAGCATGAATTACAGAGCACTTATTACACCATCAATAAGGAGTCTCAAAACGCCAGAGCCTTCTTTAAATCTGGTACTACGGTACCTTTTGAGCTGCACAATGAAGCTTACCTTGAATTAGACGTCAAAAGTATTCGCCAGTTAGGTATGGGCGATAGCTTTGAGTTTTTGATCCCGCAGACACAGGAAAAAGTGTGCGCAGAAATCGTCGAGATAACACTAACCGAACGAGAAAAACGCTTGATCGGACAGATTAGTAAGCAGCCAGGCGACCACTATCAGGTGCATCTTACCCTGACCGATGAGGTGATCTATGGCCAGATCCAGCTGCCCAGTGGCAACTATGTTTTTGAATCGTACGAGAAGTATGCCTGGGTGGCTGCAAAGCGAAATATCCACTCGACTCCGGCTCGGGTAAAAGAGCAGGCAGCTCGAAGTCACACATCCGGAGTCAGCGTTGCAGATAATGTTGCGAAGCCATCAAACCCTAAAATCGCTCCACCTGGTTTATGATCCTGATCACACCTTGTTGTTAAAATGTTTGCTAATGTGAAAAGTTTGCGTTAATAAAAATGTAATCTAGAGTATATATTCTTGCCTCGAATTTAACGATGGGAGTATATATGAAGTTATCAAGGTTGACTCATATCACAGCTAAAACGGTTGCTGCGGCAGCCATTGTATGGTCTGTTGGTGCACAGGCGCTGCCGCAATGCCCAGAGCCAAGCTGGATTGAGCAAAATTACGCTAAACCTGAGGTACCCAGTGCCGGGTATCGCAATGGGCTAAATCGGTTCATTACCTGGTTGCCGAGCTTTCATATGGTCCACGACGAAGTTGTGGCAGAAGGCAATAGTGTAAAAGTGACAGCAAAGTTTGATTACGGTGCAATTGCACACAAAGACCTGGAATTTGAAACTGTTCGCTTTTATCTGCGCGGGCAGCAAGACAGTAGCTGGCATTATCTGGGTGACGCCGTGACCAATAGTGATGGCAAGGCCAGTGTCACCCTACCAGCAATGAATGCGGGTCAGTACCGTATCTATGCGGCAGTGCCTGCGGATGGAACCGGAGCTGAAGGGTTTGTGACTGTGGTTCAGCCGGATACACCCGCCGTACTTTTCGATATCGATGGTACCTTGACTGAATCAGACGCTGAGCAAATTGGCGACTACACAGGTATTGACCGAGCCGACCAAAAAGAGGGGGCTTACAGTCTGGTACGTCGCTACCTGGATCTGGGATATCAGCCCGTTTACCTGACCGCTCGTGTTTACTGGTACGCCAAAGGGACACGCGATTGGTTAAACTGGATGGGCTTGCCGCGGGGCTTCTTGCGCACTTCTCTTAGCAATGAAACCAGTTTGTTCAGAACGGCTGAGTACAAGATAGAGCAGATCCAACAGCTGCAATCACAGGGCCTGAACATAGTGCGTGCGTACGGAAACGCAAAAACCGATGCTGAAGCCTTTATCCGTGCCGGACTGGGTGCCCAAAATAGCTTCACAATAGGCCCGGATGCCGGACATTACGGTACCACGGCTATCAGTAACAATAACTATTACTCACATATAACCAATGAGGTAGATACCTACCCGGCAGCACAATGTGAGTAAGATAAGTTGGGGCTTACGCGAGAGTAAGCCCTGAATCCTTCTAAATTGGGTTATATAATTCCCAACCTGCCCATTTTGAATCGATATATTGCAGTTACTCTGTACATTTTAAATCAAATATTTATAATTCGCACCCAAGTTCGGGTCAAGACAGACTCGGAAGTCAGTATTTTTGAGATAGAATAATAAGGAAAACTATGAAGCAGTTATCTCTTGTGGCTGGATTAGTCACACTTCTGGCAGGTGCACCTGCAGCGGCACATACTATCAACTTTGATAAAGTTGAAGTGGGTTACAAGCGCATTAGTATTGATACTAATTTTCTCGATACGCATACCGGTGTAAACCTGGCGGCAAGCAAGCGCTTTGATAACTACTATGTTGAGGGACGTTATTACAGTGTAAGTGATTCAGAGAGTACCAGTGAGCAATATGGTGAAGAGCACTTTATTAAAGCTAACTATGAGCTAGATATTAGCCAGTTTACGCTTGGTGCGGGTTATATTCACGAATTGGACGAGGTCTCACTGTTTGATGTGAGTTTTCATATTGGCCGCATGGATCTGAAAAATAAGTTGGACGCCACGGAAACGTACAGAACACTGGCATTCCAGTCTAACCGCTCTAATTCTGACGATTTCACCTTGTATCGCTTGCGTGCTCAATATCAGACACGCGTGCTGGAAGATATTGAATTAAGAGCAGGGCTTGGTTATGAAAAAGCCGACGAAGGAGGCAGCGATGGTGACCCGTTGTTCTTTGTTGGTGCAGGCTATCACTTTAACGATATGTTCTCGGTAAATGCAGAATATCGTGATGTTGATGATTACAACACGCTGGACATCAACTTTAGATACAGCTTCTAATCGCGTATTGAGTATAAGCGAAGGCCAGTTATTTGACTGGCCTCACAGTAACCCATTCCGGCTGCCCCCAACAATTTCCCCAATCTGTATACATTGCCAGAGTACACGTCTATAATCCCGCGCGATTTTGCGCGCTAACAGGTAACGATGATCATCTGATGGCGCAGTCAATTTCTAAGGTACATATTAAAAAAGTAAAAATATGAAGCAGTTACCTATTGTGACAGGTATGATCTTTGCGCTTGCAGGCGCACCAGCCATGGCACACAGCATCAATTTTGATAAAGTTGAAGTGGGCTTTAAACGCTTAAGTCACGATGATAGCGGTATTGAGTCTTTCGATACGTATACTGGTGTCAATCTGGTAGTAAGTAAGCGCGTTGATAACCACTACTTTGAGGGGCGTTATTACAGTGTAGGTGGTTCAGGTGGTTCTGGTCATCGGTATGAGAGCGGGCACTCGTATCATTCTCGCTATGAACTGGACATTGACCAGTTTTCACTTGGAGCGGGTTACGTTCACGAATTGGATGAGATCTCTTTGTTTGATGTGAGTTTTCATATTGGCCGGGTGGATCTGAGAAGTGAGTTTGAGGTCACTGAAACATACCTGGCAAGCGTATACCAGTATAATCTCACTGACTCTGGCGATGAAAATATCTACCGTTTGCGTGCTCAGTATCAGACACGCGTGCTGGAAGATATTGAATTAAAAGCTGGGCTTGGTTACGAAAAAATCGACGGAGAAGGCAGCGATGGCAACCCGCTTTTCTTTGTCGGTGCAGGCTACCACTTTAACGATATATTCTCGGTAAATGCAGAATATCGCAATGTTGATGACTACGACACGCTGGACATCAACTTTAGATACAGTTTCTAATCGCGTATTAAAGTACAAGCAAAAGGCCAGACATTTAACTGGCCTTTTTTGATCTCAATAATGAAACGCGTCAGCCTTGTTTTAATTGCACCCGCATACTTATTCCACTAATATTGGAAGAAATCCGGAAACTTTTTGGAGTAATTATGGCAGACAGCAAAAAAACCGAAGTACGCTTTTCCGTTGACGCAGACTATCTGGCACAGCTACAGCAGCGTTTAGGGTTAAAAAAATCCAGCGATCTGACCAAAGTGGCACTGACTTTACTAGACTGGGCCTCAGATGAGGTAGTTCATGACAGAGCGATTTTATCTGCAGATAAGCAAGGAAAGGATGTACACAGATTAGTGATGCCTGAACTCAATAACATCAGCAAATCAAAGCCGAGTGCACACCATTAGGTAAACAGGATGACGGATAACGCACAGGACAGCGACCAAAACCACACACAAACACCATGGCAAAACCTGGACTTAAGCACAGCCCGGGACTCATCGCCTATGGAAGCGCCGGTGTCCGACCCTGAACCACTCACTGGCAAAGAAAAAGCCGGTGTAAACCTCACCTGGGGGATCATCGCGGTCTTAATTGGCTTTCTGCTCATTATTCTCAGCATTTTTGTCTGGGGCGAAATTCGCTTTTTTAACGCCATCACCGCCAATCCAAACAACACTTTAACCGCCGAACAAATGCAGGCCAAACTTGAGCTGCTCACCAACCAGCGCGCCACCTTCCGCGCCTTCTGGTTCGACACCCTCCAGCTGATCATTCTCAACGTACTCTTCCCAACCCTCACCGCACTACTGGGATATGTATTCGGCACCAGCAGGAATAATGGGGGGTAAAGAACGCCCTGGTGCATTGGTTAATATGTTTACTAATGCCTATATTTAATTGCTAAAAAACCTGAAAAAGCGAAAGGGAGCGCTAACCCTTAGTTCTCATGAAAACCCTGGGAGGTTAGCGCTTTTATATGTTCTTTTAAAATAAGGATATTTTTACAGCTGCTTAGTTTGGTGGTGGTTTGGTATGCCATTTTCACAGAGGTTAGCGCAAATCTCCTCAATTTGTTAAGCTGGCTGCGCCTTAGCGATAAGGCAGTCGCGTCCTTCACGGGCGCGTGGATTGAAACTGTTTATTGTTTCAATCTACTTTCCAAACTGAGTGTCTCCCTAGTAGTTATGACCTGTACAGTTATCTCCATGCATTTATGTCTTTCATTTTCATATTCTTAATCGGCCTTGGCCTGAGAAACCGATTCAGAATTTAACTTATATTCTGGAACTAGACATTCTGAAACTAAACAAACCTCGCGACAGCGGGGTTTTTTATGTTTAAGCAAAGGAGGCCAGATCGCTTTCACTTTCTTTTTTGTAACATTTTTTCTGTCTGTTGTTTTCAAGTTGTTGATATTAAATAAAAAATATATTGGGGAGTATGCGTGCGTACATGCCGAAACATCTTTGGCTTGTGTATTTTGCGCTGCTGGGTGATATTTTTGCCCGCTAACACACAATAAAAAGAGGGAAACGCATGAAAAAAACAGCATTAGTGATTGCTATGACAGCTGCATTGGCAGCGCTGGGTGGGTGTTCATCACAAGGTGAACGTGGTACTCAGGTAGCAGCATCGCAGAAGGTGCAGGCGCTTAAATCGGGTATTGAGCAAAGCCATTTTGATACGAGTGTCAGGCCACAGGATGACTTTTTCCAGTATGTAAATGGCAGCTGGCTTGCGAATACAGATATTCCGGCGGATAAGGCATCCTGGGGGAGTTTCGACCGTTTGCGGTTTGAGTCGGATGAGGCGGTAAAAACGCTGATTCACGAAGCGCAGCAACAGTCGGGTAAAGCAGGCAGTAGCGAGCAGAAAATCGGTGATTTGTACGCCAGCTTTATGAATGAACAGGCGCTTGAACAGCTTGGGTACAAACCGTTGCAACCGCTGCTGGCAGACATTGCTGCGATTGATACGTACGATCAGCTCAGTACGCTGATGGGTAAACTGCAAAGGCATCAGATTACAACGCCTTTGGGCGTATTTGTGATACCAGATGGCAAAGATGCACGTTTCAATGCTTTGTATGCGGCGCAAGATGGCATAGGTATGCCAGACAAAGACTATTACAGTAAAGATGATGATAAATCGGTGCAGCTAAGGGCCGACTATCAGAACATGGTGGTGACCATGTTGCGTTTGATTGGTGAGCCAAACCCCGAAGCGCAGGCCAGGGCTGTGCTTGCGGTTGAAACTAAGCTGGCTGATATCATGTGGAGCCGCACCAAAAGCCGCGAAATCAGCCTGATCTACAACCCCCATGACACTGCTGAGTTTGATGCAAAACTGGGTAAACTTAACTGGGATAACGTATCTGCCGGGCTGGGCCTGCCGGCGCAAGATAAAATCATTGTTATGCAGCCAAGCTACTTCGAAGAATTGGGCACATTATTCGACCAAATCTCCCTGGCGGATTGGCAAACCTATCTGAAGTTTCACACAGTCAACAGTTTTGCAGAGTTGCTGAGTGCGCCCTTTGCCGATGCCCGGTTTGCTTTTTACAGCGAGGCATTGCGAGGCGTGACTGAGCAGCAGCCAAGGTGGCAACGTGGTGTGGTTATGACCAATGCAATGTTGGGCGAAGAAGTCGGCAAGCTGTATGTGGCCAGGCACTTTTCGCCTGCGGCAAAGGCCCGCATGGAGACTCTGGTACAGAATCTCATTGCAGCGTACCGAATGAGTATCGATAACCTGGACTGGATGACTGACGAAACCAAAGCTGCGGCGCAGGATAAGCTCACCAAAGTCAGTTATAAAATTGGTTATCCCGATCACTGGCGTTCCTACGATTTTGAGATCAAAGCCGACGATCTGGTTGGTAATGTGATCCGCGCCAGACAACATGAGACAGACTTCCATCTGAGTCAGGTTGGCCAGCCTGTTGATCAGACTAAGTGGGAAATGACACCACAAACAGTGAATGCCTACTATCACCCGCTGAAGAATGAAATTGTATTTCCTGCCGCGATATTGCAGCCGCCGTTTTTTGATATGAGCGTGGATGATGCTGTGAATTACGGTGCCATAGGTGCAGTGATAGGGCATGAACTGGGACACGGGTTTGATGATCAGGGCGCGCAGTTTGATGGTGATGGTAATATACGTAACTGGTGGCAGGACGCCGACCTGGACCAGTTTAAGCAGCGCACCGACGCACTGGTTGCACAGTACGATAGCTATAAACCGTTTGCAGATGCCGCAGTAAATGGTCGCATGACACTGGGCGAGAACATTGGTGATTTAGGTGGCCTGACTGTAGCGTACAAAGCTTACTTACTGTCTCTATCGGGCAAGGACAAAGAAATCATTGACGGTTATACGCCAGAGCAACGCTTTTTTATTGGCTTTGCGCAAAGCTGGAGAACCAAAAAGCGTGAAGCGGCGGCGCGTCAGCGTTTGATCACGGATGTACACTCTCCGGCGCAGTATCGAGCCAATGGTCCTTTATCTAACTTTACGCCTTTCTACGAGGCGTTTGCTGTGAAAGAAGGCGATAAGCTTTTCCGACCACAAAGCGAACGCGTTAAGATCTGGTAGTCTCTAGTCTGGTTTAGACTATTTCCTCAGGCGGCACAGTCGTGTTCGCCTGAGTGATACCGTTTTCCTCACATTTGTGCAAAATCTTCACTGCCCGGGTCGGGCTTCTTTGATTGCAAAACACGACGAGCAACCCGGAATAATACAACCAGCAAAATAAGTTATTTAATTGAAAGCTTTTTGTTACTGTGTTTTTATGCTCATTGAGGGTAAAACATCAATCAGGGTAGGGAAATAATGCATAATAAAAAAAGGTTTTTAGTTTTGGCTGTCGCCGCCGGTGTGCTGAGCGCTTGCTCTATTAATCAAAACCCCGAAGGGTCTTATTCAGGGGATGATCGGGTTAATTTAGGGGGCGCTTCCCAACTGTTGCCAGCCGGCGGTTTCGTTGCGGTTGATTTACCTGCATTAATTGCAGACAAAACACGTAGCGAGTTAACCGCAGAGCTGTATAAGAAGTTAGAAACAAACACAATAACCAAAGGTGGTAAAAAAAAGAAGCTAAACTCCGAGATGCTCGGTTATCTCGAAGCCAATGATTACTGTAGTGCAGACACAGATGCAGATGAAGACGCCTGTATTGCTGAACGCGAAATGCTCAGCTTTGCTGTGCAGCAATATGCCTCTTATGGAGCGGATAAACAGCTGGCGATCAGAAACCGGGTACAGGATAGAATTTTGTCTGCCTCTACTCAGCGTTGTAACTTATACAAGGTCTATCTGAAGCGTATTGAATCCCGAAACAACTTTTGGCTGGGAACGGTGACCACGGTGTTTGGTGGTGCGGGGGCTGTGTTTACCAGTGAAAGCGCTTCCAGGATCCTGGCCGGACTGGCGGGTGTAACGAGCGGGGTGAGGGCTGAATTCAATCAAGCCTACCTGGCCAATCAGGCGACGGAACTGATTGCCAAAGGGATCGACCTGAAAAGGCGTGGCATTAAGGCCGAAATTACACTCAGGCAACAAGAGTCAGATGTCCAGAAATACTCTTTATTTGGCGCGCTCAGCGATGCACTTGAATACCATGGCGCGTGTAATATTCTGACCGGGCTTGAAGTTGCCGGCAAAGCCGTTGATAACCTGGAAGACCCTGATTTCAGTGTGCTCACCAAAAACCTCTATCGTAGTAAACATCTTGAAGAAGTGATGGATGGCACATTACCGGCAAACTTCAGATATGCTGAGCTGGCGAATGAAACACTGGCGGCAGTGCCAGAGAAAACCCCCAGTGATGAATTCAGACGGTTATTCCACTCGGTGCTGATACCAGACACAGACACGCCTATAACCATACAAGTAAACGGCGTGCTTGGTAAGTTAGTCACAGATACCAAGATAAATTCGGCACGGCAGGCAAGTATCATGGCATTAACAGACGCCGGTGGCCAGCCCTGGCTGCCTCAGCTGGATACGCGCTTAACCAAGTACCGGGCTGCTCAATTAGACCGCTTTATGGCGCTGGAACGCAGCTTACTCTTACCCGATGATGGCAAGCTGCACAGTGCTCAGATGCTGAATAAAGAAATTAAGCAAATGGTGCAGGAAGTGCAGCTGGTGAATGAAAAGCTGCAGGCAGGCTTAACACTGCTGGGAGATGCACAATTTGATATTAACGACAATAACAAGATTGCTGAGGTTTATCAGTGGATAAACGACGCTATCCCTGACTAATCGTTTAAGCAGCATGAACAAAAACAGGGCGCTACTTCACGGGCGCCCTGTTTTTATCTCGCGTATTGCTGATGCAGGGTTTATGTCAGTTCAGCTTCTGCCAACTGACATAGCTCATGCAGTACTTTGACATAAGCGTGTGCCAGCCCTTCAATGGTCTCCCGACGATGAATGGCATGACTGAAAGACCAGTGGAAGCTGATCTGTCCCTGGTTCACAAAACAGTCGATCCCCAGCAAGGCAGAGCGGTGGGCTTTCGGGCTGTGTAACGGCCCGATGGCGTCATCGCTTATCACCATCTTGGGCGATGCATTGCCCTGACTGACAAACTGACCAAGATAGTTAAACTCTATCTGCGGCTTAGGCAAGTGTTGCAGCTGCTCAGCCTGATCACTGGCGTATTTCAGTACCCCGTAGCCCATCCCTTTGTTTGGCACTGCGTCCAGCTGCGACTGAATGCTTTGCAGGCTGCTCACCAGATCCGCATGCTGGTCAAGCTGCAATACCACTGGGTAGATTTTAGTAAACCAACCCAGAGTGCGGCTGATGTCGACACTGTCCACGCCGGGCAGTTCATCCCGTCCGTGACCTTCAAGGCTCACGGCAAGGTGGTCGGCGCCATGCCACTGGGCCATTACCCGATGCAAAGCAGTCAGTAACAGTGCATTGATCTGGGTTGAAAACGCCTGTGGAATGGTCCGCAATAATGTATCGGTGCGGGTTTCATCCAGTGCAACTGAAACCACTTCGGCACACGCTTCGGTGTTGTCCTGCACAGCAAAGTCCTGAGGCAGGGCCGGCACTTTGTCGAAAGGCAGGCTGCGCCAGTAATTCAGCTCATCTCGGTACACACCGGCATGTTCTGCCAGGTGATGGCCCCATTCAATGTACGACAAGGTCGTGGGCAGCAATGTCTCGGCTTGCGGCTCGGCACTTTCAATCAGCTGATACAGGTCCTCAAAAATGGCGCGCCAGCCCATCATATCGATCGCCAGGTGGTGCATAATAAACACCAGCTTTTGAGGTCGGTGCTGGCCACAATCGAATAATAAGACCTTGCTGATCGGCCCCAGTTGCAGATCCAGGCTGGCCTGAGCATCTCCGGCAATGAGCTGGAGATGCTCTGCCATCAGGTTGTCGTTATGCTGGCTTAAATCATGATACTCAAGCACCAGACCTGTGCTTGTCTGGTCTATCCTCTGTTGCCATTGTCCTTCCTGACGGTCAAAGCGTAAACGGAAGATCTCATGGTGCTTGTCCAGCTGGGTAACTACCTCAGCAATAAAATCTGGCGACTGAGGCTGCAGTAAAGTGAAGGCAAAAGCCTGATTCCAGTGGTGTTGCTCGGCAAATTCTTGCTCGAAGAAACGTGCCTGAATAGGCACCAGCGGGCCAGACAGGCGGGCTTCAACCGGCGCCTGTTCACAGCCGGTGAGCGCCGTACAGCAGGCCGCCACCTGGCTCAGGGTTTGCTGCGCCAGCAGATCCTTCACCTGCAGGCGCCAGCCGTCGCGTTTCAGACGGGCACCGAGCTGAATGGCAATCAGTGAATCGCCACCCAAAGAGAAGTAGTTATCGGTAAGCGAAATTTGCGTTGTTTCCAGGCTCAGTAACTCGGCCAATGCCACTACCAGTGCGTGTTCTGCCTCACTTTGCGGTGCGACGCGCTGTGCTTGACCTGTTTTTATCAGGTTGAGCTCGGGCAGCTTCTTACGGTCTACCTTAAGACTTGGCAGGCGCGGCAGCGCTGTGAGCTGCTGATATACGCCAGGTCTGTGGGTTTGCGGTAAAAGGGCCTCTGCATGGGCTCTGAGTGCGCTTTGCAGATCATCATCTGTGTCTTTGCGCGCCACCCAGTAGGCGACCAGCACGGGCTTGTTGTTTTGTGTGGCCAGTGGTTTGACTGCCACACACAGCTCTTTTACGCCAGCCAGAGTTGCCAGCTGGTTTTCAATCTCTTCAGGCTCCAGACGCACCCCGTTCAGCTTCACCTGATGGTCGCGGCGTCCTGCATACAGGTATTCGCCCTGTTGCTCCCGCCAGACCAAATCACCACTGCGATAGTAGCGCTGGCCGTTCAGGGTAACAAAGGCGCGGCGGGTTAACTCGCTGTCGTTGCAGTAGCCCTGTGCCAGCTTGAGCCCGCTGAGCAGCAGCTCGCCAGTCACGCCATCGGGAACCGGGTTGAGGTTGTGATCGACCACCACGGCGGCGATTGGACCGGCCGGGTTGCCTATTTTGACTGCCTGTTCAGGGCCAAAGGTTCGCGGCGCGCGCCAGAACAGACTGTCGACACAACATTCGGTCGGGCCATACAGGTTAATTAACTCGCTGCCGGGCAGGGCCTGATAAAATGCTGTGACGGTTGACGCTTTCAGAGCCTCACCGCCTGCTTTGACATACCTCAGGCTATCCAGGGTGGCAAACTCGGGCTGTTGCAACAAAATGTCCAGCATACTGGGGACCAGGTGCAACTGACTGATATGGTTATCTCTGAGCAGGGCTATGAGTCGGTCCGGTTCATTGTGCACGTCGGCCGGGGCCAGATACAAACTGCTGCCACAGGCCATAAAGGGCAACAGGGCATTGATTGAGGCGTCGAACACCACAGGTGTGATCAACAAACAGCTATCCTGAGGCTGCAAGTCAAATTCACTGACATGCCAGCGAATATGCTCAGCCAGCGCCTGGTGGCTGATCTCAACCCCTTTAGGCTGACCCGTTGACCCCGAAGTAAAGAGCACATAGGCCAGCGCACTGGGCCCGGGTAACTCGCACGCCGGGTGAATTGTGCTGGCAAGGGCCTGAGGCGTGTCGATGCAGCACTGTGGCACGGTGAGTGCCTGGCAGCTGTCCAGTAAGGATTCCTCACAGATCAGGATTTTAGCCTTGACCTTATTGGCAATGTACTCGATACGCTCTGCCGGGAAGCCCGGGTCTACAGGCACATAGACACCACCGGCATACCAGATGGCCAGCAGTGCGCGTATTAAGTCCACCGAACGTGGCAGCGCCAGAACTACGGCATCGCCCGGGCAGCAACCCTGTGCAATCAGGCCGTGTGCCAGCGCTTTTGCATTGGCTTCCAGCTCAGCAAAGCTAACGTCCTGTGTGCCATCGGTCAGGGCCGTTGCCTGCGCTCTGAGCGAAACCTGCTGGCTGAACTCATCCAGTAGGGTGGTGTTTTGTGCAGCGTGCATGGGGGCAGTACAGACTAATGCCGTTTCAGACAGTTGCAGCGGCTGGTGTACGTCTTCAGTCAGTCGGTTCAGGTTGGCACACAGGCTGTCGAGCAATGTCTGGATCCCTGCACGGTTGTACCTGGCGGTTTTATAACCCAGGTTCAGGCTGAGCGTATCGCCCGGGCAAACGCTCAGGGTCAGGCCAAAGGCGGTATTTTCTCTCGCGTGTAAATCACAGATAGCCAAACCATCACCGCGCATCATGTCTTCGTCAACCGGGTAGTTTTCAAACACCAGTATGCTCTCGTACAAGTCGTCTTCGGCGTCAATCTGTGCCCATTTTTTGATCTCCTGAGCAGAGCTGAATTGCCAGCTCATCAGGGCGCTTTGGCAGTCGCTGATCTGCTGAACCAGTTCGCTACCCGTTTGTCGAGGCTGACAGTCCACTATCATAGGCAGGGTATTGATAAACAGGCCTGTCATATCCAATATGCCGGTCATGTCGGTGGGACGGCCAGAAACCGTTATCCCAAAGACCACCTGATTGCTATGACATACTGCGCTGAGAGTCAGTGCCCAGGCAGCCTGTACCAGGTTGTTTAATGTGGTGCCTTGTTGCTCTGCATGCTCACGCAACCTGGTAAACTGCTCATCGCTCAGCGTCTCGCTCAGCATATCGAAACTTTGCGTTTCATCTGGTGTAGGTGGCGCCAGCAATAATTTACGCTGCTCAGGCAAGGCTGCTAAATAGGTTTGCCAGAACTGCTGCTGAGCCTGTTGATCTCGTCCGGCAACCAAATCAACATACTCGCGATAAGGCGTCAGGGAGCGCATTTGGGTGCCCGGCTTTAATGCCGCAGACAGCTGTTGCAACAGATTGGCCTGAGACCAGCCATCGAGGATGATATGGTGATAGGTCCAGCAAAACAGGGTACGTTGCTCGCTGAGGCGGATCAGTTGCAGGCGAAATTGCCCTGGCTGTGCCAGGTTGAATTCCTGGTAGCGGCTGTTCGTGAGTGCCAGATCTATTTGTTCAGCCTGTTGCACTGAGCCGGTGAGATCGAGGTGCTCTAGCGGTGGGGCCATTTGTGTATGGACCACCTGAGCGTGCTCGCCTGAGGATAAAAAGTGGAAGCTGGTACGCAAAATCGGGTTGTGGTCTATCAGAGTTTGCCACGCACCAACAAAGGCTTCCTCATCCAGCGTCTCGGTAAAGGTCCAGTAAAGCTGGCAAATGTACACGCCCTTGCCCGGATCAGCCAGAGTATCAAACGCAATACCTTGCTGCACTGGCGTCAGCGGATAAACATCGTCGACGTTATTCAGTGTCAGTTGCTGCTCGGTCAGGGCCTGTGTCAGTTCACCCATGGCTTCCTGGTTGAGTCGGTTGGCAGAGAAGTCGCTCGGCCACAGGTGCGTGTCATCGCTGCTTTGCAGTGTTTCTAATGTCTGCCACAGAGTATTTGCCAGTGAATTCAAAGGACCCGCCAGCAAATCCGGGTTTACGATTAAGCGGCTGTGTAGCTGTCCCTGATCAAGCCAGAAAATCACTTCCAGTAAATAAGGACGGTTATTTTCCGGTGCCGCGTTGTCACCCAGCGGCAGGTGGTGTAACGGTGCACTCAGCAGCGCGTCTGGCGTATCCTCGGCGCTAAAATCACCGAGGAAATTAAAGCTTAGCCAGGCTTTTGGCAGCGCACTTAATTGCTCGCGCAGGGCCGAATCAAAACTTAAGTAGCGCGCCAGATTGTAGCTTAACCCCTGCTCAGGCACGGCGCGTAGCTGCTCTTTGATACAGCCGACCAGATCCGTTTGCTGCGCTTTACCCTGAAGCAGAACCGGATAAATGCTGGTAAACCAACCAGCTGTGGCCGAAACATCCAGCTGATCGTCATAACTGTGGCGGCCATGGCTTTCTAAGTCCAGAACCAACGCGTCTGTGTCCAACAGTCCGGTCAGTGACTGATACAGCCGGGCAATCAGGTATTCCTCCAGTGTACACCGCATGCGCTGACATGCTTTATACAGTGCCTGAGTTGCTGCGCTGCTCAGGGTGTGTTTCACGGTGGTGGCATCACCATACAGGTTCTCTTCATAGTCGCTTTGCAAGGCCTCATCGACCCCGCTGAGTTGCCATTTGGGTGACAACCAGTAGGTGTTGATCTCACTGACGACTTCCGGCTTTTGAGCCTGCTCGACCAGGTGCTCCGCCCATTGCCGGTAACCGGATTGTGGAGCGGTTAGTTTGGTGTCTGGGTTTGCCAGTGCATCTGCCAGATCTTTCATCAGCAGACGCCATGAAACACCGTCAATTAATAAGTGGTGACACGCCACCAGCAGGTATTGTTGCGGTTGTTCATTGTGCGTTGCACAGATGCGGGCAAAGACCAGGTTACAACCTTGCCAGGGGTCGACCATTTGGTGCACCTGATTAGCAAATTCATGCAATACCTGAGTCCGGGTTTCTTCATCCTGCCAGTGTAGCTCAGCATCAATTACCTGATAGAGCGGCGCGTGGTTTTGCTGCTTGTCATACAGCCACTGCATTTGCTGACCCTGTTGCTCACTAAAGCGGGTATGGAACAGGTCGTAAACCTCAGCCAGTCTGGCCACCGCGGCATTCAACTCGCTTTGCCCGATACTCAAATCCAGCGCAAAGATGGCACTTTGGTCCCAGCCAGCGGGGGTGGTAAATTGCTGGGCAAAAAACCACTGCTGGATTGGTGTCAGCGGCACCTGCCCATAATTTTGTACCACTGAGTTGTGAGCTGTGGCCAGCTGATCGCTTAAAGGCGCCAGAGCCGCCAGTGTTGGGTTGCTCATAAATTGTTTGGCAGTGAGTTTAATGCCCTGTTTGGCAGCTGCGGCAACCACTTCCAGCGCCGAGATTGAATCACCACCGAGTGTGAAAAAGTTGTCTGTGTCACTGAAGTCGTTGCGCTTTAGCACTCTGGCCCAGATAGTTCTCAGCGGACTGAGGGCATCAGGTACTGCTTTGCTATGGTGAACCGCCATGGTATTCGGTGCCGGACGCGCCAGTTTGTCCTGCAACTGTTGTAGCAGGGCTTTTTTGTCGGCTTTGCCGTTACTGGTGAGCGGGAAGTCATTCACCGCATGCAAATACGCTGGGATCATATAAGCAGGTAAGCGGCCCTGTACCTTAGCCTTAAAAGCCGCTTCGTCGATATTGGCATCGACGGTAGCTGCCATTTTCAGGCAGGCAACAATGCAGGGGTCGCCTTCATCTCGTTGCCATACCATAGCTTCACAGGCTTCGACCTGTGGCAAAGCGGAAAACGCCGCCTCAATCTCACCCAGCTCGATTCGAAAACCCCGGATCTTCACCTGATTGTCTTTACGTCCGCGATAGACCAGCTCGCCACTGGGGTGCCATTTGGCAACGTCGCCACTACGGTAAAGGCGTTGTTCGCGACCATCCAGCTGTTTCGTCACAAAACGCTCTGCGTTAAGCTCTGGCCGGTGTAGATAGCCCAGCGTAACGCCGTCACCACCAACAAACATTTCACCATATACGCCAAGCGGTTGCGGTTCACCTTGTTCGTTCAGTACCCAGATAGACAGGTCATCGAATTGACGACCGATCACATTGCCCACGCCTGAGGTTAAGTCTGCGGCTGTGATCTCCCGGTAAGTGTTATGCACCGTGGTTTCTGTGATGCCATACATATTGATCAGGCGGTGCTGTCGCTCGGGGTAACGCTCAAACCACGGTTGTAGCTGCATGATATCCAGCTTTTCACCGGCAAAAATCACATAGCGAAGTGCGTCATACCGGAACTGATTATGACTCAGGTGCGCGCGCATCAGCGCCAGGAACGCCGTGGGTGTCTGGCTTAATATAGTGACCTGCTGATCGTGAATAAAGCGGTCAAACTGCTCTGGTGCACGACATACCCATTGTGGCACCAGGGCAATGCGGCCACCATATAACAGCGCTCCCCACATTTCCCAGACCGATACATCAAATCCGTAGGAGTGGAACAGGCTGAACACATCCTGCTCGCTGAAGTGATAATTTTGTTCATTGGACTTGAGCAGGCGTACCACGTTCCTATGGTTGACCACCACGCCTTTGGGGCGTCCGGTTGAGCCAGAAGTAAAGATCACATAACAGGGTAGTTCGGAGTCACGCCGCGCCAGTATCTCTGCCCGATCATAGTCAGCGGCTTCACCTTTTTGCAGCTCATTCAGTGCCAGCCAGGGCGCACCACTGGCGGCGACTATCTCGCTGGGTGTCTGATCAACAATAAAGGCGGCGACACTGACGTCCTCCAGTATGGTGGCGATCCTGTCTTGCGGTACATGGGTATCGAGCGGGATATAGGCCGCACCTAATTTAAGCACCGCGATGATGGAGGCGATTAAATCCAGTGAGCGCTCAACATTAATGGCAACAAAGTCCCCGGCAGAAATATTCAATGCCAGTAAAGACGCAGACACTTGCTCAGCACGCAGGTTGAGTTCGCGATAGCTCAATGCTTCGCCCTCATAATTGACGGCAATGCGGTCACCAAAACGCGCCGCTGTCTGTTCAAAAGCAGTCGCCAAGTCGGTCACCGGGTAACGGGTTTGCGCCGCGCTGAACCGGGCAATCTGCGCCTGCTCCTGAGGCGCCACCACAGATACCTCGGCCAGTGCGCTATGCTCCAGCAGCTGAGTCATGACGCCCTGCAGATTGGCGCCAAAGCGTGCTATGGTGTCGCGCTCAAAGCGTTGTGTGTTGTATTCAATGGCCAGCCCCAGTCCCTGTTCATCTTCAACCAGGGTAAAGGTGGCGTCAAATTTAGCGCTATGCATGTCCAGCGGTAATGCTCTGAACACGCTGCCCTGTTGCTCGGTATTGGCTTCAATGCCGTGCATCTGGCTGTCGAATACCACTCGCACTAAGGGGGTTTCACCCTCGACACGTTCAACGCCCAGCGCATCGACAATACGGTCAAAGGGGGCGTGCTGGTATTGTATGGCAGATGTAAATCGCTGACTGATCTGTGCCAGCAGTTGCGCGGTATTGTCTGCCTCATCCAGGTCGACTACGAAGGGCAACATGTTGACAAAAAAACCTATCTGCGACTGGCTTTGTGGTACCTGACGGTTTGCGAACGGTGTGCCAATAATGACTTTGTCACTGTTGTTGTAGCGCCTCAGTAACAAGGCCATGGCAGCCAGGCCGAACTGGTAAGGCGTGGTGCTGTATTGCTTACAGCAGGTGTGGATTGCCTCACTGAGCTTGCTATCTAAGCTCAGTCGGAAGATTTCTCCCTGATGACGATTCTCGCCGCTCTCTTCATAGTCGTAGGGCAATACAGAATGCTTTGGCTCGCTGCCGATTAAAGTTTGCCAATATGAAACGGCGTCGTTCACCGCGCTTTGGTTGCTGTCATGGCGCTCCCAGTAGGCAAGATCTTTCACCTGCAGAGGTAAAGTGGCTAACGTCGTCTGGGTCGCCTCGCAATGGCTTTCATATAGCTCAGCCAGTTCCTGTTGTAATATCCGTACTGACCAGCCGTCGGCAATAATATGGTGAAAGTTAAACAACAGTATCTGACGTTCTTCGGCGCAATTTAGCAGGGTGATCCGAAACAGCGGAAGCTGGCTCAGATCAAACGGTGTCCGTGCCAGGTGACGCAGTGTCAGGGTGAGCTCATCGTCACTGTGTGTGCGGCAATCCTGCTCTTCAATGGCGACTGTAAAGGGGCTTAACACCTGCTGCACCGGGCGACCTGCCAGGCGTTTAAACACAGTACGCAGGCTACAGTGACGCACGACCAAGTCGCTCAATGCGGCGCTGAAGGCGGTTTTATCGAAGCTGCCGTGGATTTCTAAAGCAAAGGGGATGTTATAGCCCGGATCCTGGCTTTGCAGTTGGTTTATAACCCATAATCTTTCCTGCGCATAACTGAGAGGATAGCAGTCTTGGCTATCAAAATGGACTGACAGCGCCTGGTTGCTTTGCTGAGTGGCCTCTGAGGCAATGGCGGTTAAAAAGTCACCCAGTTTAGGGTTGGCAAACAAGGTTGCAACCGGGACCGAAAGTTCGAGCGCCTGATTAATTTGATGTAGTAACCGCATAGCCAGGATGGACTGACCGCCGAGTGCAAAGAAGTCGCTATTGCGGTCGGCCTGTGGCACGCCCAGTAGCTGCTGCCAGTGAGAGACTACGATGTTTTCCCAGTCATCAAACGGACGTTCGTCAAGCAGAACAGAATCGTCGCTTGCCTTTACTTGCGGTTCTGTCAGCGCCCGATAGTCGAGCTTACCATTGGCGGTCAGCGGCAGCTCTGAAAGGCATTCATAGACCCCTGGCTGCGCATAGGCCGGGAGTTCACCTGCCAGCTCTGCGGTGACCTGTGACAGGTTGATGTCAGTGTCGGGTTCGGCGACCAGATAAGCCGCCAGATACAATTCGCCCTGACGGTCATTAAACGCGCGTACCGCAGCATTGGCTACGTTCGGGCAATTACGCAAACAGGCCTCAACTTCTGCCGGTTCGACCCGGAATCCACGGATCTTGAGCTGATTGTCCAGCCTGCCGCCAAATTCCAGATTACCGTCTGGCAGATAACGCACCCGGTCGCCACTGGCGTACAGACGTTCAGTGCCGACCACTGGCAGCGTCAGTGCAGTAAACTTCTCGGCATTGAGTTGCGCACTGTCTAGATACCCTGAGGTTAGTCCCATACCGGCAATATACAGCTGGCCCCAGCTGCCGTCAGCCACGACCTGTAATTGCTCATCCAGTACGTACAAACGCGTATTATTCAGTGCCTTACCCAGGGGGGCATGGGCGGTGTGATAACGGGTTGCCGTAAAGTCGCCATGATTGGCCGGACAATAGCTGCTGACATAGAAGGTTGATTCCGTTGGTCCGTAGCCATTCACTATCTGTAGTGGTTGATGACAGGCATCCAGCACCGCGTGCATCAGTTTGAGGTCACCAGCCTGGCCTCCGGTTAACAGGGTTTGCAGACCCTCAAATACCTCTGGGCATTGACGTGCCAATTCATGGAATAAAGCCGTCGTCAGGAACATATGGCTGATCCCGCGTGCACTGATGTACTGGCGCAGCGTATCCGGGGCGAGTGCCGCTTCGCGTGGCACCACGGTCAGTTCACCACCGTGTAGCCAGGCACCCCAGAGTTCAAACAGGGCGGCATCAAAGGAGATATTTGCTATTTGCGAGATCACCGACTGACAGCTCAGGTCGGTGTAGTTGTTGTTACAAACCGTACGCAGTATGGCACCATGAGAGACAGGCACTGCTTTTGGCAAACCGGTTGACCCTGAGGTAAATAATATACACAGCGGATCCGCTAAGGTGCGCTCACACTCTGGCAAAGTAACGTCTTCAGGTGTTGGGGTCTCATTCAAATTCAGACACGGACAGGCAAGTTCAGCGTCCAGCACTTCATTCACATCACTCAGTAACACTTTTGCGTCACTGGCTTTTAGCAGGTGTTTGATACGTGACAGAGGATAATCCACAGAAACGGGTACATACACCGCACCCAGGCGTACCGTGGCCAAAATAGCGATAAGTCCCTCGCTGCCCTGCTGATAACACAGCGCGACTTTATCGCCTGCGACTATGCCTTGCTGGTGCAGCTGATGTGCTACCTGCTCTGCTTGCTGCTGTAGTGAGTCATAATTCAGGCTTTGCTTGTCGCAGCTTAATGCGGTGTGCTCACCGTGAAGCTGCACCTGTTCACGGAAGTAAGTATAAATATTCTTGGTCTTTGGCAGCGCAACCTCTGTGTTATTGCGCTCGTACAGGATCTCGGTGCGCTTTTGTTCAGATAAGCAGTTCAGTTTGTCTACGCGCTTGCTGCTGTCCTTCACCAGATCTTCGCACAGAGTGAGCCAGTTATCGATAAAGTCGTCGGCATAGACTGAATCCATCGCTTTAAGTGCGTACTCAAAGCACAGCTCAACCCGGTCATTGCCGGCCAGTACATTCATAGTCAGAGGGAATTTCGCTTGCTGAGCATCCACAGCAAACGGTGCCATATCGAGTCCGGGCAGCTGAATGTCAGGCTGAGCCTGCACCCAGGAAAACAATACCTGCACCAGGTCGCGTTTAGCGCCGGTCGCTGCGCCTTCGCTGCTTTGCAGGATATGATGATAGGGCAGATCGGCGTGCTCCAGTACACTCAGACAGTGCTCTTTTACCTGCCCGGCCAGCGCAGTGAAGCTTTGCTGCGGGTCAACTTCGGCCAGCAACGGCAAGGTATTAATGAAAAAACCAAGCGTATATTGTTGTGCTTCTTTGCGCTCCGACGCAGGCAGGCCAATGACAAACCGTGACTGGCGGCTGTAATGCCATAAAAGCACCTGAAAACTGGCCAGATACAGCATGTTTTCAGACACTTGTAAGCGCACTGCCAGTTGTTTCATGGCTGTGCTCAGCGAGGTCGGGATTTCGCGGCGTACTGTGCCAGCCCTATCACCTGCATCCACCACCCCAGCGACAGGGAATGCCAGTGCTTGTGCTTCATTTAAGTAGTCGTGCCAGAAGGTTTGCTGTCTTGCACAGGCCGGACTTTGCAGCCATGCGTGCTGCATTCTGGCATAGTCGCTGTAACGACCTGCCTGCGGCCAGTGTGTTGTTTGCAGATCGGGTTGCTGCCACAGCTCGGTGAGTTCGCGCAAAAATAAGGCGCCAGAGCTGGCATCTGCAACGATATGGTGAAACACCAGCGCCAGCACGTGGTCCTCGTTGCCCAACTCAATAAGCGCACAGCGTAATAGTGGTGGCTGAGACAGATCGAAGCAGGTCGTCAGTAATTGCGACTGATACACATCAGCGGCAGCTTTCAGACGTTGGGCCTCATCATCGAACTCAGTTACGCACAAATGCTCGACTTGCAGTTTTGGTGGGGTAACCAGATGGGTGGTTAACTCACCCTCTTCTATGCGAAAAGCGGTACGCAAGATCTCATGACGAGCCGCAACCTGGTTCAGACAGGCGGTGAGTTTGTCGCTGTCCAATGCGCCCTGAATGCGCAATGCAATGGGAATATTATAGCGGGCTTGTGCGCCCTCGTGTTGCTCGACAAACCATAAGCGCTCGGCACTGAGTGACGGCCGGGCAAAGCGCTGGGTGTCAGTGGTGGGCGCGGACCAGCTGCTGGTTTGGGGCTGGCCGGGTTGTGCCAGGAGCAGCGAGGTTTGCTGAGCTATACTGGTGGCCTGATAAAAATCCTTAATGCCGGCTACACTATTGAGTGCCTGACAAGCCTGACGATGCGCCTGGCTTAGTTGCAGCGAGTCAACTCCGAGCTCAAACAAATTGGTATCAAGTGCGACGGGGTGACCCAGCAGTGCCTGCCAGATTGCCTGTATGGTTTGCTCTTGCTCGCTTCCTGCTCTGTCGGCAATCTGTGGCTGAGACACCTCAGCCTGTACGGATTCGCTCAGGCGTTGCTTATCAATTTTACCGCTGACATTGAGTGGCAATACCTCTCGCTCGCTCCAACGGGTCGGCACCATGTAATAGGGTAGTCGCTCAGCCAGATAAGATTGCAGTGTTTGTGCGCTTATTTCGCAATCGGGCTCGGCCACATAACAGGCATGCAGGTAAGTTTTCCCGGACTGTTGCAGCGCCAGAATACACGACTGCCTGACCTGAGGGTGGAGCGTGAGATGCTGGGCGATTTCCTCGGGCTCAATGCGAAAACCACGTACTTTAACCTGCTGATCAATACGACCGGCAATTTCCAGCTCACCGTTGTGCAGCAAGCGAGCTTTGTCACCCGTTCTGTAGTAGCGCAGGGTGGGCTCATCCGGCTGTTCAATAAAGACGTTGGCTGTGGCTTCGGGCTGGCCAATATACCCCAGTGCCAGACCCACTGCGCTGACACACAGCTCGCCCCAGCACATATCGGGTACTTGTCTGCCCTGGGGTGTGAGGATCTGTACCTGCATCCCCGCGATGGGCCGGCCAATGTTATTGCTGTGTAACACTTCGGGCTTTGCCAGCTGCTCAGAGGTGATGACTTTGGCCGACACGCATACGGTACATTCGGTCGGGCCGTAGGCATTAACAAACCTCAGATGCTGAGGCCACAGTTGGATCAGTTTTTTCGGACAGGCTTCACCTGCGCTGATCAAGGTTTTCAGTTGCGGAACCTGGTCGGGCTGTAGTAGCTGGATCAGGCTCGGCGGCAAAGTCACTGAAGTGATAGCCAGATCGTTGAGCAGTGCAAGCAGCGTCTGATGAGAGAAGGTGTCGGCTTGTTTGGCCATGACCAGGGTTGCACCGGCAGCCAGCGTTACCACGATTTCCGAAATAGCGGCATCAAAGGACAAAGAAGCAAACTGTAACACCCTGTCGTCAGGGGAGACATTGAATAACGTTTGCTGGGCGCGGGCCAGCGGCATCAGTCCTGCATGGCTGACCAGTACGCCTTTGGGTTTACCTGAGGTGCCCGAAGTGAAGATCACATAGGCAGCAGCTGTGGCATCCAGTTCCTCTATTGATGTGGTTAGCGCCTGTTGCGGTGGGCTCAGTTGTGCGGGCACCAAAGTGCGACAAGGCATATCCATATTGGTTTCCTGGCTGAGTAGCAGCAAGCTCAATCCTGGCTGATCCAGGCATGCCAGCAGTCGTTCTTTCGGCCAGGCAATGTCGCAATGTAAGGACACTGCCTCCAGGCGCCACAGGGCTAAAATCGTGACCAGACTGTCGAGAGATTTGTCGAGACAGACGGCAACCTGCATGCCCTTGCAGACACCTTGTTCGCTGAGCTGGGCGGCGCGCCGTTCCAGTGCCTGCATCAATTCAGCGTAGCTCAGTGCAGTGTGCTCATCTTCAGCTGCGCACAACGTCCCTTGCTGCTGTGTCAGCTGGTGGAGGTGTTGCAAAATATGCGTGTGTGGCTGTTCGGGTAAAGAGACAAACCCCCTGTCAGATGTTAAATGGTTCACAATGGCTTGTGGCTGGGTTGGGGTCAGTGTTGTCAGGGCGCAACTAAACAATTCGGCCAGATGGGCCAGCTCCTGCTGATCGAAATAATTCGCCCGGCCAATCAGCTTAGTGTGCAGTGCATCATTCACTTCAAATAAAGTCAGCTCCAGATCAACCTGAGCAATGGCACTGTCTTGCGCGTCACTCAAGCACAGCCCGTGACACTGCGCCTGGCCGTTTGCGAGGCTTAACGGGGTGGATTGTACGCCCGATAGCAATCCCATGAGACCCGGGCGGAAGCCACGGATCTTGAGCTGTGGCAGGTAGTTACAGATCACATTGTGTTTGTGCCCTTGCGGATCGGCCGCCGGTGAGCGTAATGCGGTCATGGTCTGTTGCTCAAGCTTTCTCAGCAGCTCCTGAATACTGAGGCTGTCGATGGCGGTGATACTGACAGGTTGCAGGTCGACAAAATGGCCCAGATGATAGCGGTTTTTACGGCTGCGCCTAGCTACCGGAATACTGATAGTCAGATCTGTCTGACCGCTGTGGCGATATAAGGCCAGGAACCAGCATGCCAGTAGCACGGAGAAGCGGCTTACCCCATATTCGCCGGCCAACTCAGCCAGTCGTGTGTACTCATCGTTGAGGGTGTCGAACTCACCTAATCCGCTGAACTTATTTTGTGTCTGTTGTAGTCCGGTATCGTTAAAGTCCAGGGCGTGATCAGGCTGGTACAGGGGCTCATCATCGGTGCTTTGTTCACTGACCGAGGTATAATCAAGCGGCTCTAAAGTCGCATCTTTATGCTCCAGCAAGGATTCTAAAGACGCAAGGAAGTCATTTACCAAGACCTGCAAGGACCATTGATCACAGATCACATGATGAAGCTTAAACAGCACCAGATATCCCGCTTCACAGGCTTTGATCCGGCAGTCGTACAGTTTGCCCTTCAGGCTGATGGCGCTAGTTACTTGCGCCCGGCACCAGCCGCGCAGGTCTTCACTCAACTCGGGATCGTAGGTGAATAGTTCACCAGGCTCATGAGCGTCTGTGCAGGTCACCAGGTTGTCGCTGCCTGCCTGCCAGCGACAATTGAGGAGCGGGTGGCGCAATAGCAGCTGGCGTCCGGCCTCTTGCAATTGCTGGCTTGTCAGGCCCTTAACCAAAAAGCCCGTGTACACGTTATACACTGGGCTTAGCGGATGCAGCTGTTGATCTTGGAGTAAATGAACTTGTCTAGGTGAGAGCTCGATAACCAGGTTGGTTTGTTGATTACGCGTATTCACTGGGACTTCCTGTTATTTTATTCGTTATTTTAAACACTGCAAAGGCACGCCCGGGACAATCCCGGGGGCCGGATAAAGCTTGGATAATGCCGCTCAGGCACGGCAGCTGAAACCGCCGTCTACATACAAGGTACTGCCTGTGCTCCAGCGGTTTTGCTGTAATAAGTACAACACTGCATCGCTGATATCCCCGGGTTGGCCAAAGCCGAGCGGGTGTTTGTTCTCGATTGCACTGATGGCCTCTGCGGCAACTTCGGCATAACCGTTATTGAGCGGGGTTTTGATCATCCCGGCGGCGATACAATTGACCAGCACTTGATCTTTTGCCAGTTCCAGTGCGGCACTACGACATAGCGCAGCCATCGCAGCTTTACTTGCGGCATAGCCAGACACGGCTGGCTCTGCCTGAGACTGGCTCACAGAAGACAGCAACACCACAGAGGTCGGGGCACCGGCTGCGCGTACTTTTTTACGGGTAAAAGCCCGTAATAATGCCAGGGCACCGCCGGTATTGATGCGAAACATGCGCTCAAAGTCGGCGTAACAGGTGGAACGCAACGGCGTCATCTGATGCACGCCGGCGCATTGCACCGCGCCCTGAAAAGGGCCATGGGCTGTGGCGTTGGCAATGATGTGCTCGGTCAGGCTATCTGGTTCGTTAAGATCGACCTGCGCAACCTGGTGTTCGCCGGGTAAGGTGCCGCGGATCTGTTCCAGTAGTGCCAGATTGCGCCCCAATAACAGCAGGCTGTAGCCGTTGTTGCTCAGCCGCTGACAAATATCCTGGCCCAGCTCTGAGCTGGCACCACAGACAACAACCCGGGCAGAGTTGACTGCCTGATTGTCGTTACCTTGCTTAAACTCCATGATTAACTCCTTGCAAAGTGTCTTGATTAAGGCGCTGGCCCGTTTGTGCAATGACCGCGGAAACATCGTGGTCGATTTGCGCACATACCTCGGCGCTGTGCTCTTCAAGGTAAAAGTGCCGCCCCGCATATTGGTGGCTGCACAGGGAAAAGTGAGAAAAGTCCTGCCAGGGGGGCAGCTCTGTCGTGTTCACGATTTCATCATCAGTGGCGCTGAAGACACTCAGGGCACAAGCGAGCGGACTGGGCTTGCGCAGTGGTGCACATTCGGCGAGATAAAAGTCGTCGCGTACCTGCGCCAGCAGACGTTGCCGGACTTCAGGGTGGGTGAGTCTCTGGGCTGGGAACTGTTGCAAACGCTGCAACTGCTCGGCCAGCGGCTCATCCGCCAGTGTGTGTACCTGGGTTCGGCTGGGCAGTGAAGGTGCCCGGCAGGCGGACACGCCCAGCCACAGTGGCAAAGGTTGGCCCGACTTTTGAAGTGCCAGAGCCAGCTCAAAAGCGACTCTGGCTCCCAGGCTGTGTCCGAAAAAAGCAAACGGAGTCTGGCATTGGCCTAGTTCTCTCAGTAGCTGCGCTGTCAGTTCTGACCAGTCACGACAGCCTGCCATCGCCAGTTTGTCGCCACGACCGGGCAAGTCGGGACAAACCACGCGCCAGTGAGCGGGCAGTAACTGCGACCAGGCACGAAAATAGCGTCCCGACCCGCCGGCATGGTGAAAGCAAAACAAGGTGAACGGTTTTACAGCATGGGTCATAGCTTAATATCCATCGCCGGACGCAACGCCAGGGTCTGGCCGTTTTGCCAGCCCGGATCACTGGCCTGGCGCCAGATCTCGGCCAGCACTTGCTCGCGCAGCATGACCGCAGGCTTGGCACCGTATACCGAATTGCGCATGGCTCGCTTTAGTGCCTTGCGCTCGGTATCATCACTGGCGCACAGCGGCAATGCCAGGCTATTTACCCGTATCGGATAGCCACACCACTCTTTGGCCAGGCTTTTTTGTAATGCATCTATGCCATAGCAGGTGATGCTGTCGTGGCCGTGCTGGCAACCTTGCTCCTGAACATAAGCATAAGCATCCGACAGTAACGGATAACACAGACTGCCTTCAAATTCGCGCAACACACCACAGCAATATTTGGCGGTCAGAAACGCCGCTTCGATGTGCGCCTGGCTGACCGTTGGATCGACTGTTGCGGCGCTATCCGCAATGCCGCCGATGGCATGCAGTACAACCAGGCCGGTGTCTTTGCTTTGCGCGCTGAGCTGTTGAAACAGCACCGCGTCTGGTTCATCGGCTTGTGCCAGCGCTTCTATTGTCAGCGTTGCTAAAGCCGGAAAGCGCGCGACTATCTCTGCTGTCGGCGCGAGCAATAGTGGTGACTTGCCCTGAGCTTGCAAATAGTCGATCAGTGCACGGTCCCAGTCGCTGTGGGCAAACGCGTAGATGACTCTGCTCATAGTAAAAACCCTCCGTCCAGTTTGATCACCTGGCCGTTGCAATATCCAGCTCGCGGTGTGGCAAGAAACAACACCCAATCGGCCACTTCAGATACTTGTCCGACCCGCCCGAGCGAGGTATGTGCAAGTACAGGCCTGGCTTTGTTTTGTGGCATGACATCGGCCATTTCAGTGGCTATCAATGCAGGCGCCAGCGCATTGCAATAAATGCCCGATTCTCCATAACGTCGCGCCAACATGCGGGTCATGCCAATCACGGCCCCCTTGGAGGCCGCGTAGTTTGCCTGGCCTTCACGTCCTGACACGCCGCTGAGCGATACCAGATTAACGATCCGTCCCTGACCTGCGCGCTGCATATGAGGCAATACGGCCTGGCACAGAGAAAATGCGCCGACAAAATTCACCTGCATTACGGCATTAAAGTCGTCCCGGCTCATGGTCTGTAACAAGTTATCCCGGGTGATACCGGCATTATTGACCAGTACATCAATACGCTGATGCCGGGCAATAATCCTGGCAACCGTTGCTTCGACGAATTCAGGGTCGTCCACTGAACCGCTGAATTGGACATAGTTTGGCTGCGTCAATTCTTCAGCCACATCCTTACTGCGGCACAGCCCGAAGACCCTGGCACCCTGCGCCAGAAAAGCCTGCGCCAGTGCCAGCCCGATCCCGCGGGACGTGCCTGTGATCAAGACCACCTTATCTTGCAATTGCAGGTCCATATCAGGCCTCCGACGACACAGGCTGACTGAAATGGATAGATACCTTGGCCCGGGCGACTTCCTCGTCGCCGACATAAGCGATGGCCTGAAAGAGCGCCATGTCCTCCAGGCGAGTCAATAATTGCGACTTAATCACCAGAATATCGCCAGGCACGACGGGACGCAGAAACTTGGCTTTGTCGATGCTCGACAACATGCCCGCGCTGTACTCGCTAACACACAGGCCACTGATCTGTGCCATTGTCTCGATGATCAGCACCCCGGGAAAGATGGGCTGGTCGGGAAAGTGGCCCTGCAAGCTTGGTTCATTGTGGCTAATAAACTTGTGCCCTTCGATATATTCGCCCGCCTCAAGACGCACAATGCGGTCGGCAAATTTAAATGGCGCCCTGTGTGGCAAGCGTTCACTCAAAGTGCTTAGGTGGTCTGTAAGCTCAGTGTTGCTCATCCGTTGTCTCCCCAGTCAAAGCTCAGATAAATAGCGATAAACAACACCACTGAGGTGCCTGCCAGGATCGTAAGTTGTGGTGCAACCTGCTGTAATCCAGCGGCTTCGTTGGCCACCAGGCGGAAGGCATCCAGAAAAGCGGTGGACGGTAGCCACTGCACGAAGGCTTCAAAAACGTCCGGGAAATAACTGGTTTGGAAATAAATGCCGGACAAGAACATCAGTGGGAAATACAGCATATTGGCGATGCCGGTAGAGACTTCGACCCGGGTGCTGCGGGCGCCGATCAAGACACCGAGCAGGCACAGACAGGCAGATCCACAAAACAGCACGACGGCGATATTGGCCCAGTTGCCGGGAGGTTTAAAGTCGAACATAAAGTAGAAAATGGCCAGCAATAATAATAGCTGGAAGCTCAGTAAAAACAGTCGAGCCAGCACCACGCCCATAATGTAATCCGATTTCTTAAAAGGTGATAACTTGAGGCGTTTAAAAAAGCCCTGCTGGCGATCTGAGACCAGGCCATTGGAGATGGAGAACAGCGCCAGACCAAGGATCTGTAGCACGATTATCCCGGGGATCAACCAGTCGACATAGCGATAGCCGACGATGCTGAGCTGCTGGCTACTCAGGGGGTTGCCCGATAAGCCGCTTTTCAGCTGCATCAGGTAGTTGATTGCCTTATCGTTAAATTGATCTGAGTCCCCTGTGGTATAGATTTGTCCCTGATTTAAAATCAACAGGGAGTCATACTGGGCCAGCAGGTTTTGCAATGGGCCTGAAGGTTGGATCTCCTGTTGCGCATCGGCCAAAGAGGCCAGAAGCTGTTCGGTTTGCTCCTGACTAAGCGTGATCAGGTTGACCTGCAGGTCGTCTCGCATCAACTCGCGCCAGCGCTTGTCTGGTGCCTCATTGTAGGTCACTGCAACATTGATTTCCTGCAACTGGGCGCTGCCGGAAAAGGCTTTGACCATTAACAGTGCAATCAACACCGGCAATGCAAAAGTCCATAGCATGGCCGCCGGCTCGCGAAAAAAGGGTCTGACATTGAGGAGCATTAATTGCCAGAATGGGTAAAGCTTAGGGCTGATTGTGTGGCTCATGCCATGCCTCCCGAAAGGTCAAATCCGGTTAATTTTAAAAACACGTCGTTCAGGGTCGCCTTGCGTGGCTCTTTGATGACCGGCTCGGCAAAAGTGCGATGGATAATGTCCTGAGGTGAACCCGACTCGATAATGGTGCCCTTGTCGATGATCGCCAGGGTATCGCACAAAAACTCCACTTCATCCATATAATGAGAAGTCAGTATCAGGGTGACACCATCGGCTTTGAGTTTGTTGAGGATCTCCCAGAATTCCTGGCGGCTGGTCGGATCCAGTCCGGTGGTGGGCTCATCGAGAAAGATGATCTCAGGTTTGCCGACCACAGCCATCGCCAAAAAGACCCGCTGACGTTGTCCGCCACTGAGCTCGCACAACCAGTTGTTGCGCTGTGGTGTAAGGTTAAACTGCTCCAGCACCTCGTCGATGGCCTGATAGTCCGGGTAAAAGCTGGCGAACAATCTAACCGCTTCCACTACCTTCAGGCGCGCATACATCTCATTTTCCTGCAGCACACCGGCTATGCGACGGCGGAGTTTTTTCTCGTTGCCCTGCCATGGCATGCCAAATAATTCTATGCTACCGGCGGAGGGCTTTTTCAGGCCCTGTAACATTTCCAGTGTGGTGGATTTGCCTGCCCCGTTAGGCCCGATAAAACCAAAACACTGGCCGCGTTCAACCTCAAAGGACACGCCCGCAACAGCCGTTTTTTGTGTTCTGTCATAGACCTTTTTCAGATCTTTGACCGCAATAACCTGTTCCATCCTTAACTCCTTGGTGCCGATGCGACACTATGTAACACACAGCCATGCATTATCTGCTCGGCATTAACAGACACCACCAGCACACGGCACAATGGTGCTTCGCTTGTCTGACTGGACATCTCATCAAGCCCCTGGATCAGGGCCTTTAAACCTTGACTTGCAATGCACAAATGGTTGTCGACCAACGGAGTGATGCTTTGTGCTTGCGGGCATAATTCGCTGAGCAGGTGCTGAGCATGCTGTAGCTCATGTTGGCGAGTTGCCGCAACGACCACATGGTCCACTTCCTCTAAGCAGACCATTTCGGGCAGTTGACTCCCTTGTGCTGTGGATACGGTAAAACACGCCACCACTTCGGCCAGCGGTTGGGTGTTTGTTGCGAGCCCGGATTCATTGACCATGACCAGTGCCGCGGCATTCGCTTGTTGGGTGTCTGCTGCATCCACCGCCTGGGCTTGCCAGATCTGTTTGCTGCTGTTGCTGCTGTCTTCGCCAGCCACCACCAGTGCCCGCTCAACCCGGTCGGCGCGCAGGTCGTAAAAGGCCTGCCACAAGGCTTGTAAACCCTCGTTACCACAGTCGCTGAAGTTTGCCGCTGTACCCCGGATCGTGTGGGCAATCGCCAGACTCCCCAAAGAGGCATTCAGCACGGTATCGGTAAACAGAGTACTCTTGATGTTGTTGGCGCCCAGCTTTGCCAGATCATCGTAGTTGCGCTCTTGTACTTCACTGCAACCCAGTGCCGTGGCGAAATAGCCGCCGCAGCGAGTCGGGTCGTTTGTTTCACGCTCTAATCCACTGGCCGCCAGTGCAAACTCGGCAGCGCCAATGGCATACTGGGACAAGCAGCTCATCCGGCGTCGGTACAGTGCCGGGAAATGCGCCTTGAGGCTAAAGCCGGCCTCGTCAAGCTCGGAGCTTGTGGCTGTTTTATCAGCAGCTGTGCGGATCTGACTATCGATTCGGGTATGCGCCGCGATAAAAACGCGCTGGTGTGATGCGGGTGCCTTTGGTACATGTGCAACGCCTCCACTGGCCAGCACTAAACTGGTGTTATGACCGCCAAATGCCGAATTGGTACTGGCAAACCAGTCAACTTGTTGTTCTGCCAGGCGCTCTCGGATCAGAGCATATCCCTGACAATCTTTACGCACGTCGTTGACACCCAGAGTCGCTGGCAGACAACCATGACGTTGTGCGGCCAGTACAGAGATAAGCTCCAGTGCACCAGCAGCGCCCAGAGCGTGGCCGAAATAGGATTTGGAACTCGACACCTGGGCTGTCATTGGTTGTTCACCACTGAGGGCTCTGTGGATCCCCTGTAGCTCGGCACCGTCATTAGCCGGTGTCCCGGTACCGTGGCTATTCACATAGTCAATTTGCGCGCCCGATACGTCCGCATCCGCCAGCGCCATACTGAGTGACCGAGATACGCCCCGACCTTCTGGTTCTGGTGCCGTGGCATGATAGGCATCCAGGCTGGAACCACTGCCACGTAGCTGAGCAAGTATGTTTGCTGCGCGCTGTTGTGCAGCTTCTGCCGTTTCCAGCACCACAAAACCCGCGCCTTCTCCCAGGCTCAGTCCGGTATCCACGCCATAGGGCGAACAGACGCCGGCAGAGACTGAGCGCAGCGAGTGAAAACCGGCATATACCAGTCTGGCCAGCGAGTCGCTGCCTCCGGCGATCACTATGTCGGCCTTGTTATCGCGTAGTAACTCGCGACCAAAGCTGATGGCGCTGCTGCTGGCGGTACACGCTGAGGTAAAACAAAACAGTGGGCCGTTCAGATTGAAATGGCGGTGCACATTGGCGGCCTGCCGATAAGCCGGATATTGTTTGATTTTTTCGTTGTCATGCTGCGCCATTCCTTCAAGCAAAATGTCGGTACCGGAATTGGCATTACCAAAACACAGCGCAACGCGCTTATCGGCCAGTTGTTCGAGGCTTAAACCGGCATCCGCCAACGCTTGTTCTACCGCCGAAATGGCAAACAGGGTAGCAAAGTCGAACTGGTCTGAGCTTGCTTTATGGCTGGTCCTAAACTCGTTGAGCAGGGCGGCATGATGGCTTTCCAGCTGCAACTGAGCAAAATCAGCCTGGGCTCTGACGCCTGAATGTCCGGCAGCCATGCTGGCAAACAAGGTTTGGTTGTTGCCGATGGCTGATTCCAGGCCATAGCCGGTGATCACCGCCATGGCGTTGTCATTATGGTTATTGCTTTGCATGAGTTACTTCCAATAGTGAGCTAAGGGTCGTTTTTCCCATTTGATTGAGCGGAAAAGACGGTAGCAGGGCGATATTAGGCACAGGGTAATCGCGAAAGGCGTCCCTGAGTGCCTGCTCGCACGGATGCTGCTGGCTTTGGGTTTCGACAAAAGCCAGCAGCTGTCCGCCGCGTTTGTCATTGTCGTCTTCGACAAAAAACAGTTTTAATGGCGCCGTACCAAAAAACACCTGTAAGCGTTGTTTTGCCTCTTCCAGTGACAAACGTTTTCCTTTGTATTTAAAGACTTTGTCTTTGCGTCCGAGGTGACGTATGCGACCATCGCTGAGTAAGGCAATTTTATCCATCATGACGAACTCTGGGTGGTCGCTCAGCAGATAGGGTGAGCGCAATATGGCCGTACCCTCGTCATCCAGCCGCAGCCGGACTTCGGAAAATAAAGTGAAGGTAGCGATACTATCCTGGGCGATAGCCCGAAAACCGATCCCACCAGTTTCGGTACTGCCAAGGACTTCAATCCCACTTAATTGGGGGACTGTTTTCTGTAGCGTGGCAAATTCAGCTTCGCGCCGTGCGCCGAAAGGTGCGCCCGAGCTGATCACCGCGCTGCCCGGAATCAGGTTTTCATGGGCCAGTAAATCCCAGACACTGGGGACCAGGATATTCAACATGCTGATCTCGCCACAGGGCGTGGCATCGATATATTGGGCGTCCTGATAGAAAACAGGCTTGTTTAATCGTATCGGTATCAACCAGGTCCAGATAAACCCATACATATGTTGCGGACTGATCAGCGCATTGATAAGCGCATAGCCTGAGAAATCCAGGCTCTGACAAATCCCTTCAGCTTCGGACCACATACTATGCAGTGATTTAAAAAACAAATTTGGCTTTCCGGTACTGCCTGAGGTGAGAAAGCCCACCCTGGCGTTACCTAGCCGGTGCATCAGACTGGCATCTAACCCTGTGCAATGTGGGGTAGCCGGCTCACCGTTATCGGTCCCGGCACACAATTGCTGCCAGCTCAGTCCGTCATTTCCGCCAAGCACGGGTGTGCGGCCACTTAACAGCAAACTGAAGACCGTTAGCATCAGCGCAATGGCATTTTGCTGTGCAACCTGCACTTCCTCTGTTTTACTCTGACGAGCCAACTCAGGACTGAAACTGAGCACCCGATTGAGCAGCTCAACCAGCTCGGCTTTGTCATAATGGCTGCCATCGCTTGCCATAAAACGGTGCAAGTGCTGCTGCGCTACCTGTGTCTGTCCCAGTTGTGAGATGATCAGGGTGGCCAGATCGGCAACGCAATTACGTAATGTATGGCGCTGCGGATAAAGCTTGATGCAGTAGTGGCGCTCGCAATCCGCGATAAGCTGCAACATATCAATAGAGTCTAGAAACAAAGGGGCACCAAGCAGATCGGCCTGATTATCCAGCTCTGCCAGTTCGCTTACTTCTATTTCCAATGAGTGCTGCATCAGCACGCGGATCTGCGCGACAACTTGCTGATGTCTCATACCTAGGGCTCCTGTGCAGTTTCCGTGTTATCTAAGCAGCGTAAACGCTCGGCAAGCCGCTTTTTACTCGCCGCTTTGGGCGGTAAAACCACAGCCTTACCATCGCTGACCAATTCACCTCGCTGGTTGTGCCAGCTGAGTGTTAGTTCAACCTGGCGAGTGTCTGCGAATTTGGCACTGACTTCGGCTTTGGCAAAAATGGTGTCGCCGATATAAATGGGCGCGTGAAACCCTATCTCCATCGACAGCACCATAGAGCCAACTCCGGGCAGCTTCATGCCAATAACCGGTGCTATCATGGCGGGCGCTATGCCGGCATGAGCTATGCGTCCCTGTAAGCCGAAAGAGTGTGCAAACACCTCATCAACATGCACCGGATTGAAGTCTCCTGTGATGCCAGCGAAGTTATACACATCCGTTTCGGCAATGGTCTTGCTGTGCCCTGCCTGCTCACCTATGGTCAGCTCTCTGAAGGTTTTACCTAGCGTGTACACAATGGCGACCTCAGGCTCTGGCTTCTTCGCTGACAAATTGTGCCAGGGCATTGATTGATGCCATTTTTTCCTTGATCACTTCATTGCCGTAGTTACTAAACTTCATGCCATACTTTTTCTCGATTGAGACCACGAGCTCAAGCACTTCAATACTGTCCAGTTCCAGGCCATCGCTTACCAGTCCCTGTTCGTCGTCCAGTTCGTCGATGGAATCCACCACCTCCAGGTTATCTACGATGATGTCCTGTTTGATAAAAGTTCTGATCTGGTCGAAATCAGCCATGTGAAAACTCCTTATTTTATTAGTTATGTAATTGATATTCCGGGAACAGCTTCTTAACCATAGTGTCAATGTCACGGTCCATCGGGCGGTCCTGGATCACTGGGGTGAAGTAGTCGCGTAGTTGCTCAAAGAAACGCATGGATTCGGTATTGAGCTTGTCTGCACTACCATCTTTATCGAGTACGTAAAAGGCCTGGCGGATTGCCATAGCGTGGATGGCTATCACAGGTTTCACCAAAGAAAGAATGTGTTTTAAGTCGCGGGCTGCAATGGTGCCCATGCTGACGATATCCTGGTTAAGTGCCTCGGTGGTACGGGAGAATACGCTCATCGGTGACGCATTCTTCAGGGCTTCAGCGGTCAGTGCCGAGGCGGTGATTTGTACAGCCTTGAAGCCATGGTTGATCCAGGACTCATCACCTAAGTCGTCAATGGCGACCAGGTTGTTTGGGATCCCGCCGTTCAACCTGTCATCAACTAAAATGCCCAGCTCGCGCTCCAAAAGGGCAGCGAGGTTGGCCAGTTGTGGTTTTAGTGCGTCGCAGACAGCTGCAACATGTCCACCATAAAAGTGTCCGGCGTTGAGGATCAGATCTTTTTGGTTGTCGAACAACGGATTGTCATTTACAGAGTTAATCTCCGTGGTGATCACCCGTTTGGCCCAGTCAAGCGTATCCAGCAGTGGCCCTATGACCTGAGGCGAACAACGAATGGAGTAGCTGTCCTGTAATCTGAATTGCTCTTTTTTTCCTGCCCCAAATTCATCGTCACTGCGCAGGCGGCGCCCCAGACGCTGCTCCGGGTTTGATAAGCGTTCGTAGATCATCGCAGCGCATTTGATCTGGCCCGGATGTGGCTTGAGGTTGTGTACCTGAGGGTGAAAAGGCGAAGCACGACCGTCAATCAGCTCAACAAATAGCGCCACTTGTTTGCAGCTTAGTTCGATAGCACGTTCAATTTCCAAAAATGACATAACGGCAATACCACACATTACCGATGTCCCATTCATGATGGCCAGCCCTTCTTTGGGCTTAAGGCGGTAAGGGGTGATGTCTAATTCAGCAAATACCTCACTGGTAGGGCGGATCTCTCCACGATAATAGACGTGACGCTTACCGGCCAGTGCCGCACCTATGTATGACAAAGGCGTTAAATCGCCACTTGCACCAACCGACCCCATAGCCGGGATAGCTGGGAAAATTCGGTGATTTAACAAGCATTCCATTTGTTTCAGCAGCTCCCAACTTACGCCAGAAAAGCCTTTGGCATTACAGTTGAGGCGGATCAGTAAGGTCGCTGCACAGATTTGTTCAGGCAGGTAATCCCCGACACCACATCCATGGTAGGCGATTAAGTTTTCTTGTAGACTGGCGGCAAGTTCGGGCGATATACGGTTGCTGGCAGAGTTGCCAAATCCAGTAGTAACACCATATATATCTTCACGATTCTCTATTTTATCATCAAGATATTCGCGATTTTCTCTGATGACTTTCTCCAACGCAGAATTCAGAGATATATCCACATTAGGGTTAGTTACAAACGAACCTACATCATCGATAAGTAATTCATAGTCCCCCCCGATTTCAAGAGTTAGGTGGTCTGAATTTCTGCTCGTTGATTTTGATACCAAGTCTTTGTCAAATATGTTTTCCATAGTTTATACGCCAATATAATTATTAAGATTACCCATGTAGCCTGCCTTGTCTGATAAATCCATTTTCAGTTTTTATGCACGCCGAAATAAGCTCGCTTTTCGAAAAAAGTGAGTTTTTTAATTAAAGGGGTGTTTTAAGACGCTTCCTTTTCTTTTACCAATTACTAAAAATACGATAATTAAAAGTTTTTATTAAAAGCGCCCACTCAAGTGGACGCTAATAAAAGCGACTTATTGACAAAGGTCAGTGCGGATTGAGCTTGCAAAGCTCTGACTGACATTGTACTGAGTCGTTGCGCCAAGGTGCAGGCTAGTGCCGAAAGACATGTAACCAGAAACCAAAGTGGCATGACACAGTTCGGCATGGCTGCCGAATTCCAGGCTAAGGTCAACGCTGTCAATGACAAAGTTACCGTCTCTGGCTGTGAAGTTACCGCCCTGAAGCAAGGCCAGATTCAAATGTTCGGTTTGACCTGCAAGGCTAATGTCGGTGCCAACCGTACCTGTCACTGAAACTTGAGACGTGTTCACTGCGCAAGATGCAACATCCAGCTTAACGCCAACATAGTTTTCGAAGTTTGAGATAGGTTGATTGGTGTAGATGGCAAGTGCTAAGCGGTTGTCTTTGTTCCACCACTCGCGCTCGCTGTAAGCCTCATTGCTGACACTGAGTTCACCGTTTTGAGATGTCAGTTCAAGTACATCAAGAACATGGCTTTGTGCCGTCGCTACTACTTTTGGCTCGTTGCCACAGTAAACGGTTGCTTCGATACCTTTTTTCAAGTTGAGTTGATCGAACGCCGCTACATTGAATGACTCTTCAGCAGAATGTGCTAAAGAAGCACCCAGTACGCCTGTCGCTAAAACCAGGCCATTTATTGCCGTTTTCATTTAAAACTCCATCTATGAGTAATAAAAAATTAAATCCGTTTATTTGACTTAAACAATAAATTATTACTATCTGAACAACAGATACAGCGTAATATACAACATACAGTAAAACCAAATAAATATATAAATATCCAATTTATTGCATGCAAAAAACAACACAACATTCCAAGGAATTAAATAACGCGTTGTGTCGGCAAATATATTAACCATAAAAAATACAGGGTCAAGCCGTTGCTTAACAAAGCTTTAACTAAGTGGAAGCAAAGAATTATCGAATGATAACGATAAAAAATTAAAAAACAATTACAAAAAACGGTATTTTGATTAGCCCGCAACATTAATCAAAAAACTAATATTGGATAAACAACAACAATGCTATTTAAAGTAGAGTAAATGCTTTATTTTTTATGCAGAGGGTATAAAGAGGTGAACTTGTGTGCAATTTTGCGACAAATGTCGGGGAATTGTGCAAAAAACGTCCCTAAAATGGATTGTTCCAAATTGGGCAATTCCTTGGCACACAGGTGTTGGAATTTTCCGGCGGTTGCCAGAGTCATTTCTATCGCTGCACTATACACAATAAAAAAATGGGCCGAAAAAAGAGAAAAAAATTTCGCAGGTCTATGAATGAAGTTATTCAGTCAGCATAAAAAAGCCGTGATGGAGAGAACCCCCTCCCCGGTTGGGGGGGATCGTAAGCGGAATGGTCAGGACCTGACAGATAGTTCAGATTCAAAATATCTCTAAATGTAATCCATTGTTTACTAAAAATGGCAATGTATCGATACTGAAATTGCCGGCAAAAGTCCAAGGAGTGCAAACATAGCAGGTAGCACAGCTGTTTTTTGTAATGTGTGTTCATTGTGAGGTGGTTGGTAAATGGGTAATTAATTATTTTGGGGAAATCAAATTAGCTAAGTTGACTTTTATATTCATCAGAGCCTCGTTTCTTACCAATATAGGCACTGATGAGTTCCGGAAAACCCCGCTTAAGTCGCATTAATTTCCACTCAGTGCTTGCTACAACACACAAAAACTCAGGATTCATTTTGGAAAAGTTGAATATATATCAACGACAGTCTGTTGGGGGTTAGATTGTCAGCCGTGAGCGGATATCGATAAACGTGTTTTGCTGTTTGCTTGGGAATTGGAGGGTTTTTGGTTACATTGTACTTTCCAACAAGGTGATTGAAGCACGTCACTATTGAGCGTACTTAAACCTTGTTTTGCCGTGCCAGGAGGTCAGATAAGCCCAGACTGGCGTGCTTAGCTGGGCGGGACTGTAGGTCACCACTCTGTACCAGTAAAACCAACTGGCCGCGGCAGAGCAAGTTATAAAAACAGTATTACAGCCCGCTTATCTTATTTAGATGAGTTGCCAGTGTCAGATGCACCTCACTGCCAGGTGTTTGAACGGTGATCAAGGCGTCTTCAAAATCGCCTTTACTGAAGGTGTCATAAATATTATTCGACAGAGCGTAGGGCTCACTGGGCATACCCAAAAAAGGAAAAACCATGCGATCCAGTCCACCATCTTTATCTTCGTCGTGGACTACATTGATAGCGTAACGGCCCGAGGGGATCCCTTCAAAGGTGACGGTTGTTACTGGCATACTGGGTGTAATCACCTGACTGCGGAAGTATCTGCTGTCTTTGTCGTTGATGTTATCGTCGGAATGAAAGCTCTCACTGTTATCGTGTAAGGTCACGATCAGCTGTCCTTGTTCGCTGGTGACATTGTCTATCACAACGGTCAGGCTGGCGGGCGTGGCATCGGCTGAATTAATACTCTGCGAGCTGGTCGACTGGCATCCGGACAACACCAAAGTGAGTGCTGCGACTAAATAAAGTGGTTTCATAGCAAATCCTGGCTGTAGTTTTTTCACGAATACTACCTTAATGTGTTTTCAAAAATATTAACACTGGTTAACACTGATTGCAGTTGTTATTTTTTTAGGAACAACGGGTGTTTTGCTGAAGTCCATGTTTGTACTCATTGTTTGGACCTGATGGCGTTTCTTATATATGTCGCGAAGTCGGCATGATACAACAGCAGGCGTAAACCCTGCTGTTGTGTGCGTCAGAGTTACTTGAGGTCTACCTGAACTTCTATCCAGGCATCGGGTGTTCCGGGCTTACCGCCTTTTTGAGTAGGTGTAATGGTAAATCCGCCCCAATGATCGGTATAGCTTTTGCCGATGACCAGCTCTGAGTCCGTTTGGTCATCGCCCCACCAGCCAGGTGTTTTCGAACCTGGTGTCATGTCCAGCAAATAAGAGGTGGTTTTCCAAAAACGCTCGTCGCTTTCATTTTCAAAATAGCCTTGCAGGTTGATAAGTACACCGTTTTGCGCATTGGTGTAGCGATCGTGAGAGGTACGATATTCCAGCCAGTATGTGTATTTGCCGTCACCAGACTTTAGTCTGAGACCAATGTAGCCGCGGTTATTCGCACCCTGATCAAAGGCGTAAATACGATAGGTACCCGAGGCGTTGATGACGGGTACTTCACTGTCATTCAGCCAGCCAAAATAGTGTTTATACAAGAGGTTGTAGGCCTGTAAAGAGTGTGCGCCCATGCCCATCATGCTGTACACATTGCCATAATTCAGGCTTTCTGTGTCGTAATCACCGACACCAATCACTTTGCCCGGACCTGCTTCAATGGCTTTTGCGTGACGCAGCCCCAATGCGTGTCCCAACTCATGAGCAACTACCCCAGTTGTGTGGTGGTACAGAGAAATGCTCGGGGGCGCGGCGCTGGAGTTAAAGTTGCCGACCTGAGGGGCAACCATCATTACAACTTGTGCGTTGCCGGGTGCATCCGGATCGATACCCTGGGCCCGGATCTTACTTTTCCACATGGCAGTCCAGCCATGAAAGTCGTTATCGTACGTGCTCTTTGGTTGGTTAATATTTATGACAGGTGTGCTGGTGTCATAGGTGACATTGAAACGCCCATAGGACTGCTGGTCGTAGTAAGTGGTCACCCCCTGCATATCGCTTTCCATAGTCGGCCAATCTAATGGTGTGTCGCTAAACTGAAAGCGATACACCTGAATATTGACGTGATCATACGGATACCCGTCGTTGCCGCCGGGTGGCTCCGTTGGAGGCTCTGTGGTATCGGCAGTGCGGCAGGACGTGGCACCTAAGTCGACCACAATAGAGCTGCCGCTGTGATTGCCATCCAGTGTAATGTAGCCCCAATAAGATGCAGGGCGACTTAATACGATACACTGAGCATTACCGGGGGCTGTGGAGCTGGGGTCGCTGCCATCCAGTCTTGGCCAGCCGCCACTTCTGGCGTACAAGTTCAAATCACCAGTGCCATAACCCGTGCTGATGGCAACGCTATCATAATGATTGACATTTGCTACGCTCAGGTAACTGCGTGAGCCTGCTGGCACACAGACTGTCTCTCCATTTTGCAAGGTTCTGCCTGTAAAAGGGGCCGATGAGGCACATTTGTCTTCAAGCTGAGCCGCGAGGGCCGGGCCAGTAAGTAAGGCAAGCAGTGGTATGCACCAACGGTGCTTAATCAGATTCATAGTTGTTTCCTTTACATGTGTTGTATTAGCGCTCATGTGAGCGGTGGTGTCTTTGTCCGTCGACGGTGGGATGTAATGCACATTTATCTCTATAAAACAGAAGGATAAATACTCTGTATACTGCATCCTGTGTATCGATCAGAGCACCCCTGTATGAAAAACAATCAGAGGCAACCTTAATTTAATATATTTTATACAATATTCAAGTTGGGGTGGTGAATTATCCCCGAAGTAGTCTGTAAGAAAGAAATTCAAAAAGTGCTTTACCACAACTTAACTTGAGGTTTTATCTTGGCTGCACATCATAAGAAGGAGCCAGGTTATGCCAGTATCCATATTCACCCCCACGCCATTTACGGCGAAGTTATTACGTATTTTCAATGCCACCATGAGTGTTAAATAAGGAGACGTTTTATGTATCTTGAACATGTAAATTTAGTTGTCGATGACATCGAACAAGCCCTGCACTTTTATCAGGCGGCTTTTCCCCATTGGCGCGTGCGCAGTGAAGGGCAGGGAAGCTGGCATGGTAAACCCAGAAACTGGCTGCATTTTGGCGACGATTACCATTACATTGCTTTTAGCGACCACGGTGAGGGGGTCAACCGGGAACTAACGGGTCATTCAGTGGGGCTGGCGCATTTTGCTTATGTGGTACAATCCATTGACGCGGTTATTACTCGATTGAATCAGGCCGGGTACCCCGTTGATAAAGACGGTGCGCAACACCCCCATCGTAAGAATGTTTATTTTATTGACCCTGCCGGGTTTGAGGTGGAATTTGTTGAATATCTGAGTGATTTGCCCGCCGAACGAAATAGCGATGCATAGAAGAGGCAATCGGTACGAGACTTCACAAAAAGTTTACTTTATTATCTGTTTCCAGAGAGGGTTCTATCAGAGGCTGCCGGGATGGCGACAGTCAACATTATTGCTAAACCAGATTGGGTTCTAAATCATCAGCATCAGCAGTTGTACAGTGGTCAGCGGGTCGTCTCTCTGGACGATAAACAGTATGCACTGCTGATGTTACTGATGGACAATGCCAACATGGATGTGACTAAAGAACAGATCTTTACTACTTTATGGCCGGGCAGAGTGGTCAGTGAAGATGCCATCTATGTCACCGTCACTGGCCTGCGTAAACTATTGGGCGATAATGTTAAACAGCCCAGCTATATTAAAACCATTACAGGTGTTGGCTATCGCTGGGTTGGTCCGCAAATAGGCGCAGATAAGTCCGTTTTTTCAAGTTCTCTGATGCTGTGTAGCGCAATATTATTACTGGGGGCCGCTTTGCTTGGCAGTCAGTTTAACGTGCTCTCTGATCCCATCCCTATGTCACCTGAGCAATCTGAAAACTTTCAAAAGGCCCGCTACTTACTGAGTCATCAGCCCGATTCGATTGGGCAGAGTATTGCTTTATTGCAGCAATTAACGCTTGCCCGCTCAGATTTGATTGAACCTCAGGTTTGGCTGGCTGATGCGTATTTACGTCAGTTGCTGGAAGATCCGAGCAGCAATGCACATCATCGCAACCGGGCCCACGCACTGTTACAGTCCGTTTTGACCAAAACACCAGAGCACTTAAAAGCCAATCTGTTAATGGCGCAACTAACCCTGTTGATAGACTTTGAGCCACAGGCCGCCCGGCGCTATTTCAAAGCAGCCCTGGGGCATGCTGAGGGACATCACTGGTTTGGTCAGTTTTTACTGGCGACGGGGGATTTTCAGGGCGCGCTTGAACATATCGAACAATACAGATTATTGGATCCGAATGGTTATTCCAGTGAGAGTGTCGCCTGGGTCTATACCATGAGTCAGCGCTATGAAGCTGCGCTTGATACGTTGCTTAAATTACAGCCGTACAGCGACACCAGCCGTTTTTATCACACCTGTTTACGCACAGTTTATGAGCAGTTGGGCGAATACGATAAGGCATTTGCTAAGATGCAGTGGGTGATGCAGGATGCAGGTTACAGCTCGCCTCTGATGGCGCAGGTTGAGTCGGCTTTTGCCCGCGATGGCTTATCCGGTGTTTATCGCTGGTTGTTACATGAAGATCCATTGCGCGCAGATATTGGCCATTATACACCGCCTATGTCGCTGGCGCGCTATGCGGTTATGGCGGGCGAGCCCCAGGTGGCTGTTGCTTATCTGAACCAGGCGTTTGAAACACGCCAGCAGGCTGTATTGTGGGCAGCGGTAGATCCGGTTTTTACCCCTTTACATGAATACCCGCCTTATCAGCAATTCGTACAACGGTTAAATATTATTGCCCGGTAAAAATAAAAAGGCGCCTTTTTGCGCCTTTTTACATAGCCAGAACAAGCTAACGTACTTGTCTGAAACGACTGCGCGTAGGCAACAGCAACGCCATTGCCATCAGCAGCCAGGCCATGCTGCCGCCTGACCCTCCGTCGTTTTTGGCGGTGTTACTGGTGCTGGTTGTGCTCTTTATGTTGCCTGTGTTTGAACTTGTATTGCCACTGGTTGTTGTCTCTGTATCTCCACCGTTACTATTATCCTGTGCGCCAACGTCAGGTTCTTTTTTAGAGTCAGAGTTAGAGTTATCTGTTTGTTTTGAAACATCAAATTTCAGCATGTGGGTGGCTATGGCGCCATACACGTTGACTGCGCTGAAAGGAAGTTGATATATGCCGGGCTCATAAAAAGTTATTGTGATTGTTGAGCCTGACAAGGTCATGTCTCCTTCAGCGTGATTGACCGTCACAGCCAATGCATCTGCAACCAGGGTTTTCAGGTCTACCGTGTAAGATTCATTCTGAGTCATCTCAATTACCAGGCTGCCTTTGGGTTCGGGACCTGGCATATAGGTATTGTGCACTGAAAAGGTTGCAGTTCGCTGATGACCATCGAGCACATTAACCGTGATATTGGTGTCGTATGTTACTGTGCCGTCAAAGCGCATCAGGCCTTGTGCCGACAGGGTGAGACCGGCTGGTAAATTTTCTGCTGAAAACGTTAGCTTGCCATGTAAAGAGGCGTTAAACAGCTCGTTGAGGTCAAACTCCGCTTTAACCCCTTGCAAGGTGGTGATGTTCAACGTGTCGGTAATGGGCTGCAGGATTTTACTGACAAAGACACTGCCCTGACCATAAAAATGTAGTAGTTGACCCTTTGGTGTATAACTGCCCTTGTAGCCGTTGTAGTCACCCAATTCAATCAGGGAGTCATCAACCGATGAGTCAAACACAAAGATCTTGTCGTCACCCTGATCGGTTAAAAGCACCATCTGCTGTGCACTGACTGCATGCGGCGACGCAAGCAATGTACCTGGCAGGCTGGCTTCTTCAATGAGGCTGTTGTTTTCGATTCTGAATATTTTGATCGCCCGGATATACTGGTAACCGCGCTGAGTTTCAACAATCAGGCGATCATTGAGCATATAAGTCGCTAAGTTTCTGTCGAAAATATCACCGGAGTCGAGTGGACCAAAAGGAATCGCCGTGTCGTATGCGAGCTCATCGCCTGTGTAGTTATAGCGCACCAGTTGCTTGTTGTCTCTGTCGAACAAATGTAACTGGTTATTTTGGTATAAAAAGTCGGCGTCGGTATAGCCATAATAACTGAATTCAATATCGATGTTTTGAGTGAATTTGTGGGCAAACCCTGTCTGGGTTTTCGTAAAGACTGACAGGGAATTGCCGTCAGTCAGCATGAATTCTGTCTCATTTAATGCGATGGCTTTGAACCAAATACCCAAAGACCCACTGTTGCTCAAAGTGAGCGTACCACTGAGTGTGCTTAGTGTTTGCTCTTCACCGCTCACACTGTAACGGGTAAATTGGTCGTTATGCAATGCCACCACTTCTTTACCCAGGTTCAGCCATGCCTTGCATTGGTATCTGCATTCGGGGGTGAGTGGACTCTCAAGCGGGCTGTCAGATACAAAGGTCTGGCCATGCTCAGGCGTTAAATGGCTGTGGGTGAGTAAAGCACCATTGTAGTTCAGGCTGCTATGTTCCCCAAGAGGAAGGTTCACGTGGCTGTTACTAGGAGCCTTAATGCGCCCTTGCTCCCGAGGTCGGGTTAGTTGCTTAATGTCATTAATATTCGAGATATCAACGACATTAATATCCCTGCTGGGCATAAGTAACTTGCTACCGTCCGCACTGATATCACTGATATCGCGGACCACTGGATTGCAAACCAATTCTGTTGCTGTATAGGTATTAGCATCGTTTAAGTTTAGCGTGTATAGGCAGCTCATATCCTGCGCGATTAAACGTTCCGCCGTCGGATGCAAATCATCTACTCCGATGTTAAGTCCAAACAAAGACTCGTGGGGGGACGATGTGGCAGCTGTCACGCTGTTGTTTTCGTTCAGCTCTAACATTATGGTTTCTGACCAGTAATGTACCAATAAGCGGTTATTGATGGTGTCCAGTTGGGTCGCAATACGGTCATGACTTACAAATTCAAACGCCAGTTCCTGCTTCAGTTCAAACTCTTGTGCACCTTCCTGATAGAGGTAAAGTGATTTTGGTGATATCGCGACCATCAGCCCTTGCTCTGGATAGTTATGAAACGCAAGCTCATGAGATGGGTTTGCGTTATTGAACGTTAAACGGCTGTGTTGTGAAAAGCGATTGTTAGCTTGATCCCAGGCAAATACGGTGCGAACAAAGGTGCCATCATCTCTCTGGCCGTACAAAATATAATGACCATCCTGAAAGGCTTCGTCGACAAATCTCATTTCCTCAGGCGGCTTGTTAAAGCCAATCTCAGATAATAACTCTAACGAAAAGTCGGTATTGATCTGCCAGATTTTTGCAATTTCATTGGCTTTGTCAATCGAGAGCAGCTTTTTACCATCGTCAGATAGCTCGTACTCCACAATAATGTTTGTCGGTTCAACAAAATACGACTTGGGATACTGGCGTTTAAAAGTGATGCCATGGTTATCAACATGGTAGAGGGTGTTGCCTTCTCTGCCTTCCCTAAATAGGGTGTTCCCTGCAATTTTTGATACCCCGCCCGCGGCCTCATAATTTATATATTCATGCTCAGCAACTTTATAGACGCTGAGCTGGCCGACATCTACCTGTGCTTGGGCCTGCTTTATTACACCCATTATAAAAAGCATGCCAATAATCAGATACTGCATTCAAATTCTCCATGAAAAATCCGACGACATTCTACAGGATGACGAAAAAGCACTCAACAAAATAGGTACAGAGTGCACTGTCCGCGGACTGTCCGTTGTCCGACCGCTTGAACGCGGTATTTTTCTATGATGTTGATTTTTATTTGTTTATTTTTGGCATGTAAACTGCTCTGTATATGGAAGTGAATATGAGTGACCGCAAAACAAAAACCATAGCGCAAAGGATACAGACATGAACTTTAATACTTCTTACTTCTCGACTCAGGTAGTTAAACCTAAGAGCGAAACATTGAGCGGCTCGCTGAAACGCTTGCTTGGAACGTCACTGGCCGGTGCCCTCATGGTGCTTTGTGGAACACAGGCTGCAAAGGCTGATGAAACACTCGGTCATTTCTCTGCTGTGTACAGTGCAGAGGCAATTCAGGCCGACATCAATCAGTGGGTTCACTGGGTACATACCACGCACCCGGATCTGACACACAGTATCAAAGATATTGACGAATTTTATGAGCGAATCGATACATTGCGTTACAGGTTGGATAAATCTATGACTGGTGAGCAGGTATGGCGTGAGTTTGCCAGCCTCAACAGCATTATGGCGGACGGGCACCTGAGCATTGGTGACGGTACCAATACGCAGTGGCGACAATGGGTAGCACAGGGCGCTAAATTGTTTCCTTTTGAAGTTGCCCTGAGTGTTCAGGGACTCAAAGTGGTGAGTGAATTGGGTGGGGCGCCGTCTGCTCATGATGGCAAATACATTAAAGAGATCAATGGTGTACCTGTAACTGAGGTGGTTGCGACTTTGCTGCAGCGCATTGAGGGCGACAATGTTGCTTTTCGCAGCGCATTACTGGCTCGTCGCTTTGCCATGACATATCGCTTAATGTACGGCGCAAAAAGCACATTTACGCTAAAGTTTCACTCGGGTGAACCTGCTGAATCTGTGCATGTTGCAGCGCTAAACAAGGCACCAGTAAGCATTAAACAACGCACCTTTGACGATAATTTTAACCTCAAACTACTCGACAATCAGCAGGCTCTGTTGACCATTAAGCAGTTTGGCTGGAATGAACCAGATGCATATTTTCAGTTTATGGCAGAAACATTCGAACGACTGAACAAAGCGCAGACTAAGCACCTGATGATTGATATTTCTGACAATACTGGCGGAGATGATGTTTACTGGAAACAGGGGATTCTGAAGTATATTGCCACGACACCTTATCGCCATGGCTCGACTTACCAGGTTCGGATATTGGAAAAATACCGCGACCCGGGCGAGGTAATTGGCTCAGTGTTATCGGGAGAGTTGACAAAAATGACTGAGCCCGACACAGATCCCGGTTTGCTGTTTAAAGGTAAAGTCAGTGTGCTGACTGGTCCCCTGACTTACTCATCTTCAGTGTTGTTTGCCAACACCATTCAGGACTATGGGTTTGCAACACTGGTGGGCACCCCGACTGGCGGTCGCAGCTCGCAAAGTGGGGGGATCCAATTTCTGACGCTCAAACACACAGGTATCCGCGCCGTTACACCTCGCTTTATTCTGGACCGTCCGTCTGGCAAGCAACAAATGACGCCGGTACAGCCAGACATTGTCATCAGCCGGGAAGGTGTGGGCAAAGCAGAGTTTATTGCCAAAGCACTGAGTGCAGCTTACTCCCTGTAAAGCGAATGCTTATACAGGACGACTCCCAACTAGTGCGGCTTTGATGGCCGCATTTTTTGTGTATGGCTGTGTTGCTGTGTAAATTTATTATTATTTGCACAATGTTGCGCGATGATATGATGAAGTCAGGTGTAAAAAAGACAAGGTTAAGCTTGACCTGAACTTAACTTGAGGAATTAGTCTGGCCACCACAAAAAGAACGATAATAGGGAAAAGTATGGATATAAGTAGTTTACCAACTCAGCTATCACGATTCACGCCACTGGTCTGGGTGATGCTGATCGGCAATTTCTTTGTGCGGGCCAGTTATTATATGGTGTGGCCGTTTCTGGCAGTGATGTTGTACGAAAGCTATGGATTGAGTGCCACTGAAGTTGGGTTGTTGCTGACTGGCTCAGCGACTTTGGCGGTCTTCTTAGGGTTTTACACGGGCAATCTGGCTGATCGCTTTGGCCGTACCAAGATGCTTTATATTGCTGTGGTTGTTGGGGTGATTTCCTTTGCAATGCTGGCGCTGGCCAATTCATTGTGGTTATTCTCTGTGGCGGTGTTTCTGGCTTGTCTGCCTCGCACCTTGTGGGAAGCACCCAGCAAAGCTTTGTTAACCGAAGAGCTGGCAAATCCTAAAGATCGGGAGCTGGCGCTACATTTACTGTATTTTCTGGTTAATGTAGGCGCGGCGTTGGGACCGCTTTATGGCTTATGGGCAGGCCTCAATGGAGAGCAGTTTAGCTTTATTTATACCGCGATATCATATCTGGGCTTGTTGGTGGCACTGCTGTATTTCAGGCCCTCAAAGCCAGTCTCTTCGGTGACACCCCAATCAGTACCTAACTTTTCAAACTGGCTGAAAATACTCAATAAAGATCGGGCTTTTCTGGTGGTGCTGGTGGCTACAACCTTAGTGTACTTTGTGTATGCGCAATGTGATACCAGCCTGGTGCAGTATCTTACCCGAGCAGCAGTCCCTGAACTTGCCTGGTTGATCTCTGCTGTGATCATTACCAATTCGTGCGTCATTATTGTTTGCCAGTTTCCGCTGCTGCATATCATGAGAAACTGGCGTCTGGAGCATCGCCTATATCTGGGGGGCGCCATATTGGTGGTGTCACAAGTTATGATGGCCTTTAATGATGTCCACAATACCTGGGGGTGGATAGCTGCAATGATAGTGCTTAGCCTGAGTGAAGCGATTATGTTCAGCAATATCAATGTGTATATAGACAGATTGGCACCCGATAACCTAAAAGCCAGCTATTTTGGTGCGGCAGGCCTGTGTTCTCTGGGCTATGCATTTGCGCCCATTTTAGGTGGATTGGTGCTGGATTTGTCGAGCGGCGTGATGCTGTTTGTGCTGACCACACTGACGTCGTTTGCGGCTCTGGCCTTTTATAAGATTGCCGAGGTTCAGTTGAAAGAAACAACCAGAGTGGTACATGAGGTTTAAGTTGCAGGCGTGGTCAGCTTGAATGACCACGCCTGCAACAGTTCAATTTTGATGAGCAGTGCGCCCGGCGTGAAAGCCGGGCTGATTAATGATGGGAGTTATAGAGGCTAGGTTGCGGAGTGGGTCAGGCTATCTTGGCTATTCCCCATAGCATTTCAGTGGCGCCTTCTGCTCAGTGATAATTAGTAACTCTGAAAAGCCGGTTATCATGCTTGATATCATAGTGTCGGACAAAGCACCTTCCACGTAGTGCCAGTTCATAACAAGATCATCACCTGACTGCACCGCGACAATATTAAGCGGCACCCGCCGTGAAACGCCCATGTTTTTGATCACATCTTCCTGATCGCCATGATCTTCGGGTTGTAGTGTAAAGCCATCAAAGTCGAGCGCCAGGAGCTGATTACTGTTGGTAATGTAATTGAGCTTAAAGTAGGGCAAATATTCGCGCAGCGACGGCTGTGCAATAACCTGAGTGAACTCAGGCACACATTCATTATAGATTTTGGCCACCCCCGAGGCGACGGACGCTTTAAAGTCGTGTGTCTCATCGGGTTTGACCAACAACGGGGCCACTTTGTAAAGCGGGCCTATCATATCGCGTGTTTCTCTTGAAGTCCGTCCGGTAAAGGTGACCGCCATGAGGATCTCGGGTGTCATCAGATAGCCTGAAAAGACCTGACATATTGCGCCTACCAGGGATTGGATCTGACTTACGCCCGTATGTGCAGCAGACTGGCTGAAGAAATCCACCAGGGTACAAGACTGAGTCCGATACAGCGACGGTGTCCAGAGTGCACCATTCAAATGCCTGAATTTAGGGTAGGGTGAATACTGGGTCAGCGCTTTTTGGTAGTCGCTGACAATCTGCTTACCTTCAGCGGCACCGAAGAAACGTTGCTCTTCCCAGGCATAGTCAAAGAAGTCTACCGATTGCGTGTGTGGTGTCTGCTCTGATTGTTGATCATAGTATCGCTTTAGTGCACTGATAATATTAATGTTTGAGACCGCATCGGTAATGATGTGATGTATATTCAGCAACAGATATTGCTGATTGTGTGGCAAAGTAAGTAGTTTTACATGGATCAATTCGCCCTGCTCCAGTGCAAAGCGATGGCTTTTTTGTTCACTACAGTGCAGCTCGAGTGCATCCTGAGCCGCTTGTGAGCTGAGGTGACTCAGGTCGATGTGCTCGAAAGGATTTAATACGTCAGCGCCATTGTTGCAACACCACAGGGTATCGCCACGCATTTCAAAGCGGCTATTAAACAGTTGGGTGCTGTTAACCAGCTGCGCAAAGGCTAGGTGCATTCGCGCTGGGCATACTGTGCCCTGAACCGCAAAACACTGAAACATATTGTACAGGTTGCCCTGCTGCCACTGACGAAAAATGTTCGTCTGAGTGAAGGTCGCCGGGGCATGATCTTTGCCTAACTTTTTCACCTTTTGACCTGGTGCAACAGAGATTGGCGAGGTGGTCTGAGCCGTTTGAATATAGGCAGAGATAGTTGCCACACTTGGATTCGCGATAAAGTCATCGGTATTAAGTTGCAGTCCAAAGGTCTCCGACAAATGGGTCAGATAGATGATGATACTGAGTGAATCCATGCCACAGGTGCGTAAGTCTTCCTCAAGGGTGGGTGGATGAACACTGCATTTTTGTGCCAGTACGGCCAGCACTTGTTGCTCAATGAGGCTTTTCTGGCTGGACTGCTCAGTGTTAGTCGAAGTTAGAGCGTGTTGTTTGTTTTCAAACTCGGCCAGCAAACGCCTGGTATCGACCTTGCCATTAGCGGTTCTTGGGAAAGTGCCAGTGGGCACTAAGGTGTCTGGCACCAGCCAGTTTGGTGCGCTATTAAGGAGTTTTTGACGAATATTCAAAGATGACAGGTCGTGCTCCTTAGCGGTGGAGGTCACAAAGGCAATCAGCCTCATCACACCATGGCTACGGTATGTGGTCGCGCAGGCATCGGCGACACCAGCGATGGCCATGAGTCGTTTTTCCACCGTTTTAAGGTTTACAAAACGGCCACGCACCTTAACCGAGTCATCCTCCCTGCCGCTGAACAATAATCTGTCTTCTGGCAATCTGATAACACGGTCCCGGCTATTAAAAAACAGCGATGCGTGTGCAGGTGCGGGCAAGTGGACAAATCGCTCGGCGCTGAGCTGAGGAGCCTGAATATATTCAAGCGCTACGCTGGGGCCGCCAATATATAACACTCCCTGGTTGTCGCTGTTCAGGTGACTACTTTGACGCATCGCCAGCCTGACATTGCATATAGGCCGACCTATGGGTACCGCATCGCCGTTGGCCAGCGAGGCCAAATCATGGAGGCTGTGCTGAGTAACCACATGGGTTTCGGCGGGCCCGTATTGATTGATTAAAGTGGCGCCTGAGTTCTGTAAGAAGGTACGTACCTGCTCGCTCATCACCATTTGTTCGCCAGACACAATGATCTGGTTCAGCGTCTTAAATGGGTTCTCAATAAAGCTCGCCTGAGCGGCCAGTATATGCAGCAAACTGGGGGTGACTATCAGTCTGGAGATCTGGTTATTGACGACATTATCGAGAATATTGGCCGCTTCTTTGCGCACATTTGAGGTGGTGAGATGTAAAGTGCCTCCACAGCACAGTGTAGTGAGTATGGTCTGGATGGCCACATCAAAACCGAGAGCTGTGGTGTTCAGCACGTGTGCCGGAGCAGACAAGTTGGGATCAAGACGGTGATGCAGGCACAGATTTGCCAGTGTGCGCTGTGCCAGCATAATACCTTTGGGCACACCGGTGGTACCGGAGCTAAAGACCAGATAAGCAAGTGAATCCAGACACACAGCGTGGTTATGTAACTGAGCACCTGCGCTGTTTTGCGGCTCAAAGACAGACTCTATGGTGGCAACGTTAAACTGGCTAAGTGCGCTGGCCCAGTGTGGGTTGTCCACAATTGCACACGCTGCTTTGGCACGGGTAAGTATGTCTTCGACATAGCTGACCTCAGCATCGACGTTAACCGGCACTATCACCCGGCCCGTGTTCAGGCAGGCCAGCATGGTTGCAACCATATCGGCAGTATGCTCCATAACCACCGCGATGTTTTGCTGCGCCAAGGTATTGGCAAGCAACCAATGGGCAATCTTTTGTTGGTGTGAATTAAGCCGTTGATAACTATACTGTTTTCCATGGTGGTCGCGGATCGCAACGGCCTCGGGAGTATTGTTTGCAGTACAGCGGATCACCCGACCTGGCAGGTCAGAAGCGCTCAACGGGTGACGTTTGCCACGTGTAAATTGCCATTCATTCAGCGCTGGGATTTCATGGGGCTGACTAAACTGCAGTGTCTGTTGTGCGCCCTGACGCAGCGCTTTTTCCAGTAGTGCGCTCAGTTGCTGCAGATGTGCTGGTGTCACGTAAGCCGGATTGGCACTGAGCATGACCTCCATGCCACTGTGCTCGTTATATACTAAGTTAACAGACACCGGATGAGAGTGATCGGATTGCACCAGCATTTCACTGGTAAGCTCGACCCCGTCTATATCATCCAGCAAAGCGCCGGGGTTGAGGTAGTTTATCATGACATCAAACACCAAATTGCGGGCACTGGCCGACACCGCAGCACATTGATTGATTTCACCAATCGGTACCTGGCTTTTTCGAAACAGCTGATTAAAGTCGGATTGTAGCGACTTGACAGAATCGATAAAGGTTTGCCCGGCTGGCGACACTATCTGTGGTAGCACTTTAGATGACATGCCATAGCTGTGCTGGTCTCTGCGCTGATTATTGAGCGCATACCCAACCACCACGGACTGCTTAAAATGATGCTGATAGAATTCACCCAGCAGATGGGCAATGTAAACATGAAAACCCACATTGTGTTGCTGACAGAGACTTTGCAGCGCATGTATCTGAGTATTGGGCACCGAAAAGTGTGCGCTTAGTGTCTGTGTGCCTGCCTGTGTTGGCGGAATATAGTCAAACATAAAATCGGGTAAGTCTTGCAGGTATGTCTGCCAGAATGCCAGATGGTGGGCCGAGTACTTGTGCGTATTGTGATAACGCATCTGAGCCAGTTCGGTGGTGATCTTCTCAACCGACATCGATAGCATCGCCAGCGCCTTGCAAAACAGCCGGTAAAGGCTGAGCCCGTCGAGTAAAATATGGTGGACAACTAACACCAAAAAATAGCCCCCCTGTGCCGCGGGTCTTAATGCAATACGCACCAGTGCACCGTGTGCCAGTTCAAACGGACGTTGTTTAAATTGCTCAGAAAATGCCCGGGCCTGTGCCTGATCGGCAAGTGTCTGTGTCATATCCAGATCCAGCTCGCTTTCGCCGCACAGGTGGTTAAATACTAAAGTAACCTGTTTGACCAGGTCCTGTGCGCAAAGATCTCCTCGCAGATGAAACAAGCCTCCAATGTGGTATTTCAGGGTGTCGGGATTCAGTACACTGTCGTTCGCAATTTGCAATTGTTCATGGACCAGCTCGTGGCAGCCCAGTTGTGAGATAACACGTGATTTAAACGCATTCAGTGTATGTTGTTTGGTTGTTAAATCGTTCATTTCAATATTCCTTCTGTGGCGTTGCCCGTTTTAGTACTGATCCCAGAACTCTGCCCACAGGTCTGATGTGTCGTGAAACGGTGCCAAAATGTACTCAAAGCAGCCGACTGCTTCGCTGTATTTAAAGCTAGAAAGGAAATGCGCAAAGAATGTGAAGTTGTATAAATAATTTCATATTTTTGTCATTGATAAGAGGTTTAGCGCTGGAGAATGAAAATTAAAAGCTTTAAAAACAGAGGTCTAACAGTATTTCGTTAGTCGGTTTGAAAACTAAATAGTTAGGGTTAAGGATCCTTAAGAATGTTTCAGCACACTTTCAGGACATTTAAGCCGTGTTTCTCCAGTGTGACTGCAAACCACATAAGGAGAACACCATGAACTCAGTAAAAACACTTCAACAATTTGGATTGGCCAGTTTACTACTTGCCGGGCTCAGCCATGATGTCGCTCAGACTGCACTTGCTGCAAGTGGCGATTATCTGTTTAGTTATCAGGTGAAAGGAGAAAACTGGGGAGGCATTACGCTGCGCGACCATACCGCATATTTTGGCAGTGATGATGGCCACCTCTATGCTCTGAATATTGACCGACCCAAACTCGCCTGGTCGTTTAAAACGGGTGGCCTGGTGCGTTCAAAGCCGACTATAAAAAATCATCAGATCTTTGTAAGCAGCGATGATGGTTACCTTTATGCGCTCAATCGCTGGCAGGGGAAGTTATTGTGGCGCACCAGTCTGAATGATGCGGTTGTAGAGCGCATTTTACCGGCCGATCATGCGCCATGGGAGTTTGACTATACCAAATCCAGTGCGCTGGTCCACGGCGATAAAGTTTTTATCGGTAGTGGCGATGGTCAGCTTTATGCGCTTTCGCGATTTTCTGGTGAGGTCCTTTGGCACTTTAAAACCCAGGGTAAAATTCGTACCACACCAGCACATTACAACGGCTTAGTGTTTGTCAGCAGCTGGGATGGCTCGGTGTATGCCCTGAACGCACAAAGTGGTGAACGGGTTTGGCAATATGAAACCAAAGGAGCACTGACTTCCAGCCCACTGGTGGTGGACGATGTGCTGGTGATAGGCTCTCGGGACACCCATCTGTATGGACTGGACCCAAACAGTGGTGCGCTGCTATGGCAACAAGCGTATCCGGGCGGTTCCTGGGTTGAGTCATCGGCAACAGCCGCCGCAGATGGTGAGCACTTTTATATCGGCAGCTCAGATTCCAACTTACTCAATAAGTTTCATGCCCGAAGTGGTAACCTGATCTGGCAATTCGAAACCGGTGGCTGGAGCTGGGGACAGCCGGTTGTGAGCAATGGCACTGTGTATATCGGTGCGACAGGCCATGATGAACCCGGCTGGTATGAGACCAAGCGCGGCTTCTTTGCTGTGGATGGTCAGACAGGTCAGCAGCAGTGGCACTATCAACCCAAAGCTATTGACGGGTTTGTGCACGGTGGTGTCTATGGTGCGCCGGCTGTGGGTTATGGCAAAGTGATAGTGCCGGACCTGGATGGTTATGTGCATGTTTTTGAAGAGTAATGGCGTCGCTCTTCTTAGTTGATAAAAATCGGATTGTTTTTAGATTTGGTAAATCTAAAAATAGCTGAACATTTCTCTCTCAGGCAGCACTTATCTGGTGCTGTCATATTTCTTTACTACTAAAGTCTATTTTCCTGGTTCTCTAAGTGCGTAGAAGGGAGGGTAATTCTTTCCTTTAATTTCAGATTGATAACTGTGTTTTTAAGTCTTTTTCCTACTTTATTTAATTGTGCTTAGAACCATACTTTTGTCATATTTTTGCTGAATTGATATTTAATATATTGCATACAATATGCATTGAGGGTAGCGTAAGTATGATACTGGGGACAAATTATTGAATTTGGTAATTGCTCCATCAGGAAAAATAATAATTGATACACGTAGGAGTACAGTAATGCGTCACAATGGGAATGTAAGTCGGGCTTTTGTCATGAATATGATTGCTTTAGCGGTCGCGTCTGCCAGTGGTCATTCGTTTGCCGCAGCAAATGATGAAAGTGGAGCGAATGAGCCTGAGCGGATAGAGGTGACAGGCTCGCGGATCCAAAGAACAGATATGGAAACAGCGAAACCCGTCTCTGTTATTTCGAAATCAGACATAGTGGCAACGGGGCTGAACGACATAGCCAGTGTTTTGGCTGAAAGTATTTTTAACTCAGCAGGTACTTCTATTGCCCACTCAAACAACTCTGCGGGTAATTTTTCCGCATCTAATCTCAGGGGGTTAGGCTCTAACCGTACCCTCACGCTAGTGAATGGCCGTCGTGTAGCAACGTCAGCTTCAAACTATGGCTCAAGCACAAACGTCAATCTGATACCCATTGAAGTAGTAGAAAGAATTGAGATCCTGCGGGATGGCGCATCATCAATATACGGATCTGATGCAATGGGTGGGGTTATCAATATTATTACCAAGAAAGACTATGACGGTATGCAGCTTTCCGTGAATGCATCACAAGCAACTCGTGGTGGAGCAGGGCAGCAAGGTGGCGCACTGACCTATGGCACCAGCAATGATAAAAGCTCGATACTTGTTGTGTTGGAGCACCAGACGAACGAAAGCCTGCGCGGCGGTGACCGCCCTCATTTAGATGCAGAGCATAATGAAAAGCGCTGGAGTTCTCGCTATTCTCCGTGGGGGTCATACAGCTATGAAAATGAAGATGGGGAGCGGATTTATAGCCCGGGCCCGGACTGCCCTACAGAAAACATTCGCGACCGTGACGGTAATATGGGTAAGCAATGTGGGTACGATGTCTTCGATGGGAAGTACTACTTGCCAAAGGTTGAAAAAACATCAATTTTCACCAATTTTACCTATGAAATTAATGATGATGTTGAGTTCTATAACTCCATTTTGCACACACGTGATAAGAACTTCACATCGGCTACTCCTATGTGGGCGAGTGGTACGCTCGCAGCAGATCACGTAAATAACCCTACAGCCGGCACTGCCGACGCACGTGATATTACATATTACCACTACATGGAAGGCGCATTACCCAGAGAGTTTACATTTAGAACAGAGTTACTGGATATCAACACCGGTATTAACTGGGACCTTGATGAAGGTCGTTTGTCAGTTAATTTGGCACATAGTAAAGATAGCTTTGTGCAGGAGTCAAACTACTACTATTTCGTAGATAAGTTTGATGAAGCGGTTGAAGAGGGCCTCTACAACCCCCTTGCGTATGGTGGTGGTGATAAAGCGACAGAAGAGGTGCTGGACAGCTTTCGTCATAGCCAACACAGACTGGGTAAAAGTACGACCAAGGCCGTAACGATTGACTGGTCAAGCACACTCCCATTTGAGCTCGAAGGTGGTGCAATTGGCTATGCTATCGGGGCCGAATACCGTTCACTGGAATTGTTTGATGAGCAAGATGCACAGTCAAACTCAGGAAACGTCAAAGGCGCCTATGGTGGCGATGTTGTGGGTAGCCGAAATTATCGGGCGGCTTATTTAGAGGTTGAAGCGCCGATACTTGATACATTGACCGTCTCTGCTGCAACTCGGTATGACTCATATAGCTTGCCTGATCAGGGGCAGTTATCGAGCAGCCTGTCTGCCAGATATGAAGTGACAGAAGATTTGGTTGTTCGAGGCTCTTTCAGTCAGGGCTTTCGTGTGGCAGACCTGAATGAAGCCATCGGTGAGGAAAGTATTGGCTACTATGGGTTATGGGATCCTAAGTATTGCAACCCAGTTCCCAAAGCGCAACGCGCTACGTCAGACTTATGTGACAATCAAAGCGTGCCAGTCCGCTCGTTTTCAAACCCTGATCTGGAGCCAGAAGAATCAGAGCAGGTGTCTTTTGGCTTTGCCTATAATCTAACAGAAGATTTTGATATGACATTAGATTATTGGAATATTGAGATCACCAATGAGATTAAAGACATTAGCGGGCGCACGGTACTTGATGAAGAATACTTAGGTAACTTGGGTAATTACAGTGGGCTGTATGTTAAGCGTGACACATCATTGCCTCGTGAAGATGAAATGGTTGAGATTGGCTCTACTGTGACCAACTATCTGGGCCTGGATACATCGGGTATAGATGCGTCATTCGCCGCCAGAGTTGATCTTGAAGACATGGGGACTTTGAAATTCAACTTAGAACTGAGCAAAGTACTTAAGTATGAATTCCAGAAGACCAATTCGGATCCTGTTTATGAGCATGTTGGTTTTATTAACAGACCCGAGTATCGGGCTAGTTTCAAAACCAATTATCGCTATGGTGATTTCGAAGGTTTCGCAACCGTCCGATACATAGGTTCGTTCGATGGTGAATCGCCAGAAGACATTGAAATTGGCAAAGAATGGCAGGACTTTCCTTCAATGACCACCGTCAATCTGGGCGCTGGGTATAATTTTGATGAATACGGTCTGCTTAAGGTCATTGTGACTAATGCCTTTGACAAGCTGCCGCCGGTCAATGACGAATACACTCGAGGGTACACTACACGTGTTCACAACATCATAGGTAGAACCATTCAGCTTAAGTATACCTATTCTTTTTAAATGAAACTCTGACGGGCATGTACATCAGTATATGCCCGTGGATGGCAGCCGGTATTTTCACTTGAGCAGCCCAAGCTCAGCCCTACTGGGCTGAAAACCTGGTATTTCTCCCGCCTACCCGAATCACTTTAGTACGGTGGGCTTTTTTGGTTTAGGAGACCGTCTTATGTTACAACGCACACTGGTACTATTAGTCAGCTCAAGCCTGATACTGACAGCCTGTCAGAGCCTTCCCGTCGGGAAATCAAAGGCAGAGCAACAAAGAGATAGTCAGAAGCTCTATTTACGGGCTGAACAATTTTTGCCGCAAAATCTCGCCTCTTTAGTCAAAAACGATAAATTGGCTGCAAACTGGCTGGATGAGGGGAGTCGTTTTTGGTTTGTTCAGCAGCACGGCCAAGGTCACCGCTTTGTGCTGGTTGACCCGAGTAAGAACACACAGTCTGCTGCGTTTGATCATCAGAAAATTGCGGATGTGTTGCGCGCAGAGGGCCTGACAGAGGTGTCAGCAGCGCGATTACCATTCAAGCAAATTACGCTCAGCGAGTCTCGGTTGGAATTTAATATTGAACAGACTCAATGGTCTTGTATCTTGCCTGAATACACCTGTGACAACCTGGCGCTAACGCAGACCGAAGAACCAGAACAAGGCGTCTCTGCGAATGGACTTTGGCAGGTGGTCGTTGAAAACCACAATCTGGTATTAGTCAATCGGCACTCGAAAGAGCGGACTGTACTTACCCGGGATGGCACTGAGGAGAACCCCTATGCTGCAACTCATCCGAATCCGGCTCGCAGCTTTAAGGCGGGCACAGACTATCAGCATGAAGGCGTTTCACTGGCGTGGTCCAAAGACAGCCGCTATCTAATCACCTATCAGCTGGATCGCCGTGGCACAGACTTATATACCCTGGTTCAGTCTGATCATGAGACGAGCCTGAGGCCAAAAGCAGTGCATTATTATTACCCATCGGCAGGGCAGGAGACATTACCACAAGCCAGCTTGGTGCTGGTGGATATTGCGAAAAAGCGAGCGACAAAGCTGGATGTGCCGCCGGTAATGCAGACCTATTATGGTAGTGCGCTGTGGGGCTGGTGGCAGGAAAACGGTCGCTATGTTTACCATGACCGTCGACGAGGGAATCGTCAGTATTTTATGCGGGAAATTGACCCGCAAACAGCTCAGGTTCGTACTTTGGTTGAGGAGCGTGATGATAAATATGTCGATCCCTGGGTACAGACCTATCGGGCGCTGCCTGAGCGGGACGCTTTTATCTGGAGCTCTCAGCGTAACGGCTTTCAGCATTTGTATTTATATCAGGCCAGTAGTGGTAAATTGCTCAACCCCATTACACAGGGAAAGATGACGGTTCGGGTGATCCGTGGGGTGGACATCAAACGCAAGCAGATCTATTTTGAAGCGTCAGGGCGAGAACCAAACAGAGATCCTTATTTTCGGCATTTATACCGAGTTAATCTCGACGGCAGTGGATTGACTTTGCTTACTCCTGAAGCAGCAGAGCATGATACGCGCCTGTCTCCTGACTTTAAATTTGTCATTGATACCTATTCAACTGCGACCCAGGCACCAGTCACTGTGTTACGCGATAGTCACACGGGTGAGGTTTTGCAAGAGATTCAGCGTGCTGATATCAGTGCGCTGATGGCAACTGGCTGGCGTCCACCAAAACCTTTTGAAGCACTTGCGGCAGATGGTAAGACGACTGTTTATGGTTTGATGTATTTACCATCAGACTTTGATCCCAGCAAACGCTATCCCGTAATTGACGACATATATACGGGACCACATAACTTTTTTACACCTAAGTCTTTTAACACTTACTCGCGTCAGGCGAATGCACTGGCTGAACTGGGTTTTGTGGTGATAAAAATGGATGGACGAGGCACCAACAAGCGGGGTCGGACATTCCATGAGTATTCATTTAAAAACCTCGGCGGTGGTGCTGATGATCATGTTGCTGCTATCCGTCAGCTTGCAAAGCGATATACCTTTATAGATATAGATCGGGTCGGGATCTTTGGCTTTAGCGCTGGTGGCTATGATACGGCTCATGCTTTGTTTAAATATCCGGACTTCTTCAAGGTCGGAGTCGCGGCTTCAGGCAACCATGATTTTCGAGTTGACAAGGCGGGCTGGAACGAAATCTGGATGGGATACCCGGTAACACCTGAGTGGGACAAACAGTCTAATCTGCATTGGGCTAAACACCTCAAAGGCAAATTATTGCTGGCACACGGCGAGCTGGATACCAATGTTCATCCTGCCGCAACCATGCAGCTGGTGTCTGCATTGATCAAGGCAGATAAGCACTTTGACTTGATGATCTATCCCAATATGGGCCATGTGCTCGACGAACACCCTCATTTTGTGCGGCTCAGGTGGGATTATTTCCTGCGCCATCTGAAGTAATACCAATTTCACTTAATACCTGTTCAATTTGAAGGAGCAAATATGTCACTAACAGTGTTAAAAATTTCTCATTTAGAACAACCAAATAGCGAAATTTTTGCCTCGTTATCGACGATATTTTCTCGCCTCAAAATAGAACACTTAATTAAGCAAATTGGTATAACTGAGATCAGGTTGCAGCCGGGTCGCGTTCAATACTTGTTTCTCTGCGTGCCCGGCGAATCAAATTGTTGATTAAATCAACGCTGGACCTGTTTTGGGTTTTCTTTATAATCGACTTAATTGTAGAAAAACAGAATACGCAGAGGATGCAATATGAGTGTGAGTATTTTCAGGACAATAGTACTAATGAGTTGGTTGACCTTGGTTATTACCCTCCTTCATGCAGTCTTCAGTTCGCCAGATTTACCTCCATTGCTAGCCGAATATGAGGCGCACACTCAGCAAACAGCATTGACGGTACTGGACTGGGTTATCGGTTTTCTATCCATTGCAGGATTAGCTGCTAGTGTGTCTTTACTTACCTTCTCTAACATTGGACGTTGGGTCTATGCTGTGAGCATGCCCGCAGTCTACTTACTCGGGTTCTTTGGTTCAGACTTTTTTGTGTCCTCCAGTGCTCAGGATGCACTATTTGCGGTTGAAGGCATGCTAACAGGCATTATCCTGAGTCTATGTTTTTTTTCTGATGTAAGTCAAAATTTTACCCGAAGTGCTTAAATTATGTTAATAAGTAAACAGGTGAGGTGAGTACACAAGGCAGTAATATGGATATTTTAATTGCACAGGAAATAGCGTTACACCAGTATGAAACAAGGCAAAACCGCACCGCCATAGAGCGCTTGCTACATGTCGATTTTTCTGAGGTGGGTATGTCGGGCACCTGCTATAACTTTGATTCTATTGTTGCCATGATGGGCAACGAAACGCCGTCAAAATTGAGCGTGCATTCGCAAAATTATCACTGCAATGAATTGGCTCCGGGCGTCCATTTATTACGTTACCAATCTGCGCTGGTCGATAAAGAGGGTAAGGCGTCCGATTTTGCGCAGCGTTGTTCGGTCTGGGTGTTAGAGGGTGATAAATGGCAGCTGAAATATCATCAGGGCACAGCCTGTGTGGCATTTAATCTTATTTAAAGGCGCTGTAACTTGGGCCGGCTGACTGAGATGGGAAGGTAAAACCCTGGCTTAGGGCCGAATCTGAGATTTTGTAGGGCAAAAGTTTAGCATATTCAATTTATTATGTTCCTTATTTGGGGGAGTGTTGTTCGTCCCTTAATTTGACATTCAATTGAATTAGCTATAGGCTGCCAGAAAATATATGCATATTTTACGACATAGTCTATGTCGTGAAGACAAAAAGTCATGTTCCATAATACAAAAAAGTAGCGCATTTCTCCGTTACCAATCCTTTGCATCTGCAACGTTTCTTTATTGGGGAATCTGACAGTGTATCAATGCAGGCATTGTAGATTGTGTGCTTTTGTTTTATTGCCAGTATTCGGTCCGCTGTTCAAACGCTTTTGTCTACTGCATAGTGGCCTATGTATTTAAGTGTTACGAAACTCAATTCGTTGATAGGTCTTAATCTATTGATTTTAAATGAAAATAAATTCAGATAAAACTACTCACGCGTGAGATATGAAGAACTTTTTTGTTATTGAATACTTTAATTGGAGTTACTTTTATGGAACAAAACACATTTAAACGTCTGGATCATATTGCCGTTGCTGTTCGTGATCTTGATAGTACCATGCAGTATTACCAAGATATTTTGGGTATGAAAGTCATTGAAACACGAGTAACCAAAGGCGTAAGCAGTGGGATGCGCTCCTGTGTTCTCGATGCCGGTGCTTTTAGCATTGTACTTATCCAGGGCACGGACGAAAATTCTCAGGTATGCAGATATATAGAGCGCTATGGACAAGGTGTACAGCATGTCGCTTTCGAAGTCGACGACCTTGAAAGAAGTGCTGCGGCACTTGCTGAAAAAGGCATGAGTTTTAGTACTGATGTAATCAATGGTCAGGGGTTGAAGCAGATATTCTCGAGACGAAACGAATGTGATGGAATGATGTATGAACTCATACAAAGAACGGGCGAGACGGGTTTTCAGGAAGAAAGTGTCCATCAACTATTCAATCAACTTGAAAGGCATGATGAATTTTAAGCGCAGCACAAGAGAGCAACTCTTATGAATCAATTTACATCGCGCGAAGCTGAAGTCGATGTCATGAATTTTCTTAACGAAATTTCTTACCGTTATCCAGAGGCTATTTCTTTTGCTTCCGGTCGACCAACTGACAAGCACTTTAATATACAGAGATGGTTAGAGAGTGCAGCAAAGTTCATTGAGCACTTTTCAGTGAAACAGGGCATATCTTATCAACGCGCAGAGCAACTTATTAGTCAGTATGGAAAAACCAATGGCGTGGTCAACGAGTTAATTGCTGAGCAAGTTCGCAAAGACCAAGGAATAAATTGTTGTGATAAAGATATTATCATCACCAATGGCTGCCAGGAAGCAATGGCATTGTGCTTACTTTCCTTGTGTCGGGAACCGGATGATGTTCTGTTAGTTTGCAATCCGACTTATATCGGTATAACCGGCCTCGCTGACGTACTCGATATTGAGGTATGTTCCGTCGATTACCATCATGAAGCACAGTTACTTCAGACATTGGGTGTTAAAATTGAAGCGCTAATAGCAGACAAAAAACGACCTCGGGCCTTTTATTTGATGCCAGATTTTGATAATCCATCTGGGCTTCAGCTTAGTTTACAGGCCAGGCAACAGATACTCGAACTCTGTAGTAAATATGATGTCGCAATACTAGAAGACAACCCATATGGATTGTTTCAATACAATGGTGAGCCAAAACCCGCACTCTATCAACTAGATGAGTCTGGGTGTGTAATCTACCTTGGCACCTATGCAAAAACACTCTGTCCGGCAATTCGAATTGGATATTTGATACTGCCTCCTCACTTTTTAGGTGATGTGCAGCGACAACAGGCCCTGTCAGATAAATTATCCTCCCTAAAAAGCTATTTGTCGGTCAATACATCCCAGATCACTCAAGCGATCCTGGGCGGGGTGCTGCTCGATAATCAGTGTTCCGTTGAGTCGCTAGTGGTGCAGCCTCGCAAAACCTACCTAGACAATCGAGACACCCTGGTCGCGGCACTTGAGAGGTTTTTTGCGGATTATCGAGATCAGGTAAGCTGGAATATACCGGCAGGCGGATTCTTTTTAAAGTTAACCCTACCGTTCAAGTTTAATTCGCAGGATGTGGCTCAGTGTGCACAACACCATCAGGTCATCTGCATGCCCATGTCTTATTTTGCTCAGGATAACCAGTTTGATAACTGTGTACGTCTGGCATTTAGCAACCTGGACCGTGATCAGATTGTGTTGGGGGTCGAGCGTTTGTCACGCTACATCATAGAAAAGCTGGCAGCCCAAAAACTGCGAATTGACAGACAGGAGCGAGCTTAGTGCGAATCCCTTACCATGCAACCCCCGAGATACTGCACAATGCCGTTGTCCGTTGCCTGAAACAGTACGATCTCCCCCCCACAGATGCAGGCATTGTGGCAGATAGTTTGCTGTTTGCTTCTGTGCGCGGTGTTGACACCCACGGTATTGCCTTGTTACCAACTTACCTCAGAGAGTTACAAGGTGGGCGTGCTAACAGGCGGGCCAATATGACTGAGTCAGCCCATCTGCCTGCCACATCAAGGCTAGATGCGGATGGAGCACTGGGAATACTGGCGGGACATCGAGCTATGAATCTGGCAGTGGAAAAGGCGAATACGTTTGGAATAGGCGCCGTATCTGTTGGGAACTCGAATCACTTTGGCGCTGCAGGATATTTTTCATTTCTCGCTGCTCAGCAGGGCTTGATAGGACTTAGTTTTAGTAATGCAGATGCATTAATGGCACCAGACCTTGGCTGCTCAAAGGTGTTAGGGACCAACCCTCTCGCCTGTTGTATCAGGGCACAAGGGGATGAGTACTTCCATCTCGATATGGCAACCAGCCAAATTGCGTTTTCAAAGGTGAAGCAACACTTGGCCCATGGCCTCCCGTTGCCGCAGCATTGGGTGGTAAATGGCATTGATCATGCCACATTAAACAATGTCATTTTAAAACCTTTAGGCGGCTATAAAGGGCAAGGCATTGCAACTTTGGTCCAGATATTGTCTGCATTACTTGCTGATATGCCAACGGATACAGAGCTGTCTCACCTGTTTACAGAGCCATTCGACACCCCTCGACAGGTTGGTCATTTTTTTATTGCGATTAAGGTCAATGCATTTCTGGATGAGTCCCGTTTCAGGGCGAGATTAAGCACGCTAATGGCTGAGATCAGAAGGAGTCGCGCGCTGGAAGCACAGCAGGTGCTTGTACCTGGTGACAAAGAGCATCAGGCTCAGGTGCAACGCCACGAGCAAGGTATCCCTCTGGACGAGGAAGTCGTCAAGGTGCTTGCGCCATATCTGGATGTAACCGACTTTTATCAACCAACATGACAATAATTTCGCAAGTGTGAGCCCATGAAAAATAACAAACACCTTAAAATTGGTTTCATCAATCTGATGCCTGATACGCAAGACTATCATGAAGAAATGCAAAATGTGTTGCAATGCAGTGATGACAACTTTCAGTTGCATGGGCTCAGATTAAGGTCGAAAGCATATAAGAATGTGCCAGCTGAGTTCATCAATGAACATTATCAGTTCATTGATCAGGTCTTGCCTGACATGGATTGTCTGATATTAAGTGGTGCGCCTTTCGAAACCATTCCCTATGCGCAGGTCACATTCTGGCAAGAGTTGTCGCCATTTCTAAAGGAAGCACTTGAACAGCAGTTGCCGGTATTTGCTATTTGCTGGGGGGCACTGGCGCTTGGAGAGCTGTACGGAATCAACCGGGAGTTGCTCAGTGATAAAGAGTTTGGCGTATTTAACTTACAATGTGACCCTCAATGGTCGTCTGCACTGTCAGAGCAATGCTCAGTCCAATTACCCTTTAGTATTCAAGCTCGCTTTGATGCCCAGGATGTCAGCCGTTTAACAGAGCAACACCAACTCAGGGTGATAGCTCGGCAGAATAGTCAAATTGAACACGCGATTTTGGAATCGCACAATGGTATTAATCTGTTCTCCATTGCCCATCCTGAATATGGTAAAGACAGGTTATTTAATGAGTGGCAGCGGGATTTGGCGATGGATCCGCACACTCCTAAACCAGCAGGCGTTGAAATCAATAACAGATCTGACAGCTGGCGACCATTTTCCGTGATTTTATTTAAATATTGGCTTGAGAAAGTGCGCACTCAGAAGTCGCGTAAAGAATTGTCTCTGGTCAACAATTCAACAAGAATATCAGCATAGAGCAACATTATGAATAAAAAGTATTTTTTACGAGAAGATGTGTATTTTGAGCCTTTGTTTAATAATTGGTACATGTGGCCCTATTTATTGTCGCCGGCTACAGCTGCAATGAACCTGGCAAACCATCACTTGCGTGTTATGAAATCGTTTGTTGCGAATGCTAAAATCCATGAGTTAAGTGCGGCGAGTAAGGCGATGGTCGGCAGTTCTTTGATGAATTTATCAGCGGATTCTGCACAGACAGTCCAGAAAATCATAGATCGTTCTACTTCTGAACATGCTGAACTTATCGAGTTTTCAAAGGCCGTTAAGACACTCAACGAGCTGCTAATGAATCAGGCAAAAGGGTGTTCCATGGAGCCCCTTTATGAGCAAATCCCAGAAATACTTCGGGGTTATGTCGAGTTGCATTATGACCTAAACAATCAACCTTCTTTTCGTTTTATCGAAAGCTTACTCTACCGTAGTCCTTTTTACAGGGAAGAAGCTCAGGCAATCAGTCTGGGGAACTTACAAAGTGATCAACGGCCGTTTGTTTTGAGTACCCCCAGATTAGCAGATCAAAACCATTTACACGTTTCAGTACCCCTTAACTCAACTTTTGTGAGTGAACTGTTCAAAATGCGCGATACAGGGGCTGAGATGTCTGAGATAGAGCGTCTGTTTGCAGGGGCTGAGCTTGAAGGGGGGCTTGATTTTAAATCACTCTTTACGGAGGATGGCGGGTCTCGTCATCAACCCGTTGCACAGGGGGAAGTAAGAGTCAGCTATCTTGGTCATGCGGGTATTATGGTAGAAAGCGATACGGTAAATGTATTGGTTGACCCCGTCATCGCGTATCGCAATGATGAACATGACAATAAAATAACCTTCAGAGACTTACCTGAGCGTGTAGATTATGTCCTGCTGACGCATACGCACATGGATCATGTGTGTATTGAAACTTTGGTTCAGTTACGTCACAAAATTAAGACTGTGCTGGTCCCGAAAAGCAATAGTGGTTTTTTGCCAGATCCGTCCATTAAGTTAATGCTGAATCAGCTTGGTTTTGAGCAAGTGATTGAGTGTGAAGATCTCGATAAATTCGGGTTTATGAATGGCTTCATTCAGGCCATCCCTTTCTTTGGAGAACACGCAGATGTCAGTATCCGAAGTAAGAGCGCCTGGCTTGTCTCTGTGCAGGGGAAGAAAATTCTGTGCGCTGCCGATTCATCTAACATTGAACCTAAACTGTTTGACCACCTGCACCGGGAAATCGGAGATGTGGATATGTTGTTTATTGGCATGGAGTGTAAAGGCGGGCCTTTGAAGTGGCTGTACGGACCATTGCTAACTCGAACTATCAGTGACGAGGAAAATCAGAGCCGACGTTTCAACGGCTCGGACTTTACCGCAGCTTCGGCGATTGCAGAAGCGTTTGGTGCGAATGAGGTATATGTCTATGCGCTCGGTCTGGAGCCGTGGTTTGGCTACTTTATGGGGATCTCTTATAACGATGATGACGTGCAGATAGTCGAGGCTGAGAAGCTAGTAAAGCACTGTAAAGCACAAGGGATTACCTCCAAGAAGCTGTGTGGTAAGGATGTATTTCTATTACATGAAATGTCTCCTGAGTTGGCTTAGGCAAAAGAATTAGACGGGAATTGACCATGGACACAATATTAAATATTCTGGATAAACAGGCTGCCGAGCAGCCTCAGTCCACAGCGTTTACTTTTCATCATCAGCAAGAACAAGATTCGATTACGTTTGCGCAGCTTGAAACGAATAGCAAAGCACTGGCACTTAGTATGCGCAATTATGTAAAACCTGGAGAAAGAGCGATTCTACTCTGTCCTGCGGGATTAGAGTACATTCAGCTGTTCTTTGCTTGTTTGTATGCCGGTATTGTCGCAGTGCCACTTTACCCTCCTCACATTAAGCAGCGCAGCGACAGGATCCGCTCAGTAATGAATGACAGTGGTGCAACGGTCGCCTTTACGAGTAACAGCTATTATCCAAAGTTAAAAACCTACTTAGAACAATCAGATGATTATTCACAATGCACTTTGTTAAACCCCGAACAATTGATGAACCAGGTTCCCTGCTCGGGTGAGTTATGTTACTCTGAGCTGGCATTTTTGCAGTATACTTCGGGCTCGACCGGAGCGCCGAAGGGCGTGCAAATTACGCATCAAAACATTCTTGCGAATCTACGGGCGCTAATTGAGCGGACACAATGCACGCAACAGGATGTTTTCGTCAATTGGCTGCCATTGTTTCATGATCTTGGATTGGTTAATACGATATTACTTCCAGTATATCTAGGCAGTCATTCAGTTATCATGACCCCTTCTCATTTTGCCCAAAAACCGGGTAGCTGGTTTGAGGCCATTGGTAAATACAAAGGGACGATTTGTGGGGCACCAAACTTTGCTTATGATTTGGCCTGTGAGCGCCTGAATGATGAACAAATCAACCAGTATGACCTCAGCAGTTGGCGAATAGCCTTTAATGCGGCTGAGCCAATAAATGCCGCGACACTTACACAGTTTGCAACCCGCTTTGCTCCCGCCGGGTTTAATAAACATGCGTTCTATGCTGCATATGGGATGGCGGAGGCAACGGTATTTGTTACTGGTCGTTATCTTGACAGCGAGGATGCTGTACAGGCATTTCACCGTCAATCGCTGTCACAAAACCTGGCTGTAAAGAAGATGGGGGCCAGCAGTTCGGTGGTGAGCTGTGGTTATCCGGCCGCAAACCAGACATGCCTTATCGTTGACCCGGTATCCCACCAGGAGCTCGAAGCAGGTCAGTTGGGAGAAATTTGGTTAAAAGGTGACAGCATGTCTCCCGGGTACTGGAATAAGCCTGAGCTGAACCGAGAAGTGTTTAACGCAACTCTGGATTCTGGTGACGGTGGCTATGTACGTACCGGTGACATTGGATTTATTTATCAGCAAGCTTTGTTTGTTTGTGGCCGTATAAAAGATATTTTTATTATTCACGGACAAAATTATTACCCAACCGATATAGAGATTTGCTGTTTCACAAGCCATGATAAGCTCATCGAAAATGCAGCGATTGCCTTCACGGCAGATACCTCAAAGGGTGAGCAGGTCTTTGTTATACAAGAAGTAAAGCCCGTCGATGCGAAAGGCGACCGAGCTGAGTCGTTAATCGTGGCGGCGCAGAGAAACATTGCTGAACAATATGAGTTATCAGCACAAGTGTTACTTGTTAAAAAAGGAACCTTGCCACGCACCTCCAGTGGTAAAGTACAGCGTGCGCGATGTAAGCACCTGTTTCAGTCCGGTGAACTGGCCCTGATTGGCAGCACCACAGCTCCTGTGGCTAAAGGAACTGATCAACCAGCTACCTCTGATAGTGGTTTGAGCTCAGACATACTGAGTGTATTTCGACGCGTATTTAAACAGCCAGGTATGGCTGCCACGACCAGCTTTTTTGAGTTTGGGGCCGATTCTCTCCAGGTCGGCTCACTGATCAATGCGCTTGAAACTGAGCTACGCATCCAGGTGAGTTTTGAATGGATTTATGAGCACAGCAGCGCCGCAGAATTAGCAGAGTCACTGACTGACGTACATTTTTGCCAAAGCAGGCAAGCAATTTCGGATTTCACTGGGGGGTCCACGGGAAAACTGTCTTCTGCACAACGGCGAATATGGTTTATTAATCAGGTAGAGAAGAGCAAAACATTGATGAATGTACCTGGTGCTTTTCGAATAGCGGGTAAACTTAATGTGCCACTATTTTCACAGTCTATCGATAAACTGGTACAAAGGCATGAAATCTTCCGCACAACCTATCATTTTGATGGCACCGATGTTACTCAGAGCATTGCTCCGTTCACTCACAGCAATTATCTGGTGACGGATATCAGTCGATTTGCTCCGTCAGAGCAAGCTGTAAAGTTAGCAGAGAGATTGAAATTCAACCAGGGGCAGGCATTTGATTTAGCCATGGGACCGATTTATCGCTTTGAGCTTATTATCGTATCTCAGGACGAGTTTTATTTTGTATTTAATATTCATCATATAGCCACGGATGCTGCGTCTATGTCTGTGCTGTTGGACGAGCTAAAGCAAGTTTATCTTGGCAAAACACTGGCCCCGGCTGGTTCATATTTACATTATGCCCATGTACAAACAGAACAGCTCCCTGGCACTTTGGCAAAACATACAGAGTATTGGTCAACACAGCTTAAGGACTGTCAGTTCCGCATTCCGTTGCCCACAGATAAGCGTGCGCCTGAGAAACCAGACTATCAGGGCAGTACTGTCGCAGCTGACTTCCCTCAACCGCTGTTGGATAGGCTTAAAACACTCAATGTTGAGCTGAAAGTAAGTCTGTTTTCAGTATTGTTGTCCGGATTTCAAATTGTATTACAGCGTTTGAGTGGACAGCGCGATATTGCCATAGGGACTGATGTGGCAAACAGAACTGATCCAAGATTTCAACAAACTGTCGGATTTTTTGTGAATCAGCTGGTGCTGAGAACTTTACTGAACGCCAAAGAGAGCGTTCGCCAGCTGCTCAACGGCAACCATCAAATGGTGTTAGAGGCGTTGTCTCATCAGTCAATGCCATTCGACAGTCTGGTACAGCAATTGGGGCTTGCGCGAGGGACCGACAGTACATCGATATTTAATGTAAAATTTCTATATCATGATGCAGTCAATGAGTCATTTTCTCTTCCTGACTGTGTTGTATCACCGCATCAGGACACGATTGCTTCTGCACAGTTTGATGTCACTATGGAGGTCCGTAAAGGGGGAAATGGAGACCTTAAAGCTGTGTGTCATTACAAAACTGCCTTGTTCGATGAGCACAGTATAACGAGTCTTCTGGACTCATACTTTGAAGTATTGACACAACTTCCTGAGGCGCTTAATAACCCACTTGAAACGCTGCTAGCATCTGCTGTTGAAGAAAGAGGCGCACCACAGTGGATACAGGGAGAAAAGCAGCAAACAGCGCAGAGCTTGAATCTCACGGAACGTATTTTAGGCGCCTCGCAACAGCAGGGGGAGAAAGTTGCCATCATCGATGCGTCAGCTGCGATAACCTATGCTGATCTTAAAGAGCAGGTGGACAGACTGGCTACTTTGATGGCACAAATAGGGGTAGGCAAAAACACTATGGTCGGCATCCATCTTGAACGAGGGATAGATCAGGTGTTGTTATTGCTGGCAACGATGAAACTTGGCGCAACATTTGTGCCCCTGGATCCCCAGTATCCAGATGAGCGCCTCGACTACATGATACAAAATAGCGAAGTTGAGTTTGTCTTTACGCACGCTCAGGATGACCCTGTATTGGCACACTGTGGCGCAACTGTTTTTGATATGAGTACCATTCGTCAGGTGATTGCTGAGCCGCTGGATATAAAACTAGATCTGGTCCCCAACAGCACCGAGCATTTTGCTTATGTGTTGTACACTTCCGGTAGTACAGGCCGGCCCAAAGGAGTCAGAATTACGCATAGCAATCTTGTCAACTTGTGTGACTGGTACGTGCAATTTGCTGAGCTTTGTGACAAAGACGTGATGCTACAGGTTATCCCGTTGAGTTTTGATGCCGCGATTAAGAACCTTATTGCACCTCTTTTGGTCGGTGCAAAGCTTGTCCTGGCCCCAAATGGACACTTTAATGCACAGAACACGTTGACGATGATCCGCGAGCATCAGGTTACTGCCATCAATTGTGTACCCAATGTTTTTTATCCCACTTTGGAGCTGAGCGACGATTTTTCTGAATTGCGCTCTTTGCGTTTTGTTGCACTAGGTGGCGAGGCAACGGACTTGCAGCGCCTGAAAAAGTGGATCAATCATGAGTCTACCGATTGTGTACTTGCGAATATTTACGGGCCAACGGAGTGCACTGATATCTCGATTGCACATCAAAGTCATGTTAAAAACATTGACGTAGAGGCCGACTGGCCGATTGGCCGACCCATTATCAATGCGAAAGTAAGAGTTGCAAGTGACAGTCACATATCCACACACATGGGTGAAATGTACATTGCTGGCGCAGGTGTGGGTGATGGATATGTGAACAACAAACAGCAAACAAACAACAGCTTTATCGCTACTTCCGATGAGCTGATTGAATATCGGACCGGTGACTTGGTTGAGATGAGGCAAGACGGCGCGCTGTACTATCTTGGTCGGGTTGATGACCAGATCAAAGTTAAAGGAGTTCGGGTTGAAACAAAAGAAATCGAATCTGCCGCGATAAGTATGCCGGGGATTGCTGATGCCGTGGTTATGCAGAGTGAGGAAAGATTAGTGTTATTTGTGAGTAATGACTCAATGTCTCCTCCTACTTTTAAGCAGATTAAAGAACAAATGCGCCGCCATCTCCCCGCTGCCTGGATCCCTCAAGCTTGTATGCAGCTAGATGTAATGCCAGTGTTACCGAATGACAAAATTGACCGAAGTAAATTGAAGGCGATGTTGGCAGACGTTAAAGTGGAATCTTCTGCGGCCTATATTGCACCAGAAAATGAACATCAGGCAGTCCTCTGTCAGGTTTGGCAACAGGTTTTACAACATGGTGATATAGGTATAGACCACAACTTCTTTGAGCTGGGCGGTGACTCGATAAACGCAGTTCAGGTCGTGGCCGGGTTACAAGAGCAAGGTCTGAGTATTGCGGTGGCAGACATATTTGAACACCAGACCATACGTCAGTTGTCAACGGTGTGTTCGCGAGGAACCACCGATGCAGAAGAAGCGGAGCAGGCGTTTGATATGTTGTCTGCACAAGACCTGGCTTTACTGAATCAGTAGAGCCGTTGGTTTCGTATATTGAATTGGATTAATTTCTCTTATGTTATCTAAAAGTATGAATAACAAAGTCGTTGATGCGTTTGCACTGAGCAAGATGCAAAGCGGTATGTATTGCTCCAGTGAGCTTGCAGAGCATGATGTACTTTACCAGGACGTCTTTAGCTTTCGACTTGCCTGTGAATGGCAAGAAACGGCGTTTAAACAGGCGATTGAAATCATTCTTTCACGCCACCCTGTGCTTAGGGCTGCGTATGACTTTAAAAAGTTCAGTCAGCCTTTGCAGCTGATATATCAGCATGGTTTGGTTGATTTTGAAGTCTTGAGCTCAGAGCCGGGGGATTTTGATAACGATATCAACGAAAAAATTAATCGCCTAAAGCACACCAGATTTGACTTATCCAGGCCGACACAAATGCGTTTTCGGGTGATTCGTTATTCCGCTGATGAATTTCAGTTGCTCATCAATGCGCACCATATTATGTTGGACGGCTGGAGTATGGCAACGGTGATTACCGAGTTGCTGTCTGTCTATCTGGCGCTCACTAAGGATGGAAACGTTGCTGATTGGGTGCCTCCCAAGGCAACGTTCAAAGCTTTTGTGAAAGCTGAGCAGAGCGCTCAGGCAAACCAGGAACATCAGCAATTTTGGACGGAGCAACTAAAAAAACATGAGTATAGTGAGACTCGCTGGCGCAGTGGGTCTGATTTAGGTAAGAAGCAAACTGTTACGCATCTGTGCAGCTTCGAGAAGTCACAGCAATTACAACATCTGGCTGCGAAGCAAAAAGTGAGCCTTAAAACACTGCTATTGTCGGCACATATGCTGGTTTGTGAGTACATTCAGGGCAGTGATAATGTTCATAGTACGGTGGTGGTAAACGGCAGACTGGAAACGAGTGGTGCAGATCGTGCTGTGGGTTTGTTTGTTAACTCTCAGCCACTATTGACCGATGGTCATGCTGCGTCATTTGCACAGCAGATAGCCGCTGTAGATGCCAAGCTGAATTGCTTGCAAAGACACCGGCGATATCCATATGCCGAATTAGTCAGACAGCATGGTACACCCATCAGTGACGTCAGTTTTAATTTTGTGAACTTCCATGTCTATGAAGCTATTCAAGGCTCTGAGCGATTGCAGGTAAAAGAGGTCACCTTGTTCGAAAATGATAACTTTTCATTGTCGACAACATTTAACCTGATGCCATCTGGCCAGCTTCAATTGAAAATCAACTTCGATGACAGCAAGTTTTCACTCAGTGATGCTGCTGTGATTGAAAGGCTATACCTCGATACACTGACGGCAATGCTTACATCAGTGGAAGGCAGTTGTCAGCTGTCCTGGGAGTCCGACTTAGTCAATCCATTACCATTGAACTTAGCGACACCTCCAGAGTTGATCCATGACTATGTAGCGCAGTGCGCTGAAAAGTTTGGCAATCACATCGCTATCAGCGATGAGGTCCGGAGTCTGACTTATCGTCAGCTAAACTGTATTGCAAACTCGCTCTCCCATGCCCTGATAGCAAAGGGGATTAGACCTGAATCAAAAGTGGCGCTATGTCTGGAAAGAGGCATCGATCAAGTTCTGGCCATTTTGGCAATATTGAAAGCCGGGGGTGCTTATATTCCGCTAGATCCGAGTTACCCTGACGAAAGGCTGGCTTATATTTTGTCTGACTCTAAACCCGATTTAGTGATCAGTGATGGCATACGCCTGAGCGCACAGGAGTTTGATGTTTTTTGTCAGGTAGACTTCACCGAATTGAAACAGTACTCAGGATGTGATGCTAACCCTGTCGTTACGGGTCTGGGAAGAAGCTCTCTTGCTTATGTTATCTATACATCCGGCTCGACGGGCGCGCCCAAAGGGGTGATGGTTGAACATGGCAATGTCATTCGTTTAATGCACCACGCACAAACGATTTTTGACTTTAACGAGCAGGATGTGTGGACAATGTTTCATTCCTTCTCATTCGATTTTTCTGTATGGGAAATGTGGGGGGCGCTCTGTTTTGGTGGTGAGCTGTTGGTTGTCCCTCAAGATTGTGCCCGGTCGCCAGAGGCATTTTTCACCCTGTTGAGAAGTAAGTCTGTGACGATTTTGAATCAGACTCCTTCAGCTTTTTATAATTTGATCGCTGTTGATCAGCGTTCGGCTGAAACATTGAATTTACGGTATGTTATTTTTGGAGGAGAGGCGCTGACACCTTCTCTGTTATCCTCCTGGGTTGATAAATATGGCCTCCAAAGCCCGGCTTTGGTGAATATGTATGGCATCACTGAAACAACGGTTCATGTTACATATAAACGATTGACTGCTGACGATTTGAGCCTGGAAAAAAGTAACATCGGATACCCACTACCGGATCTGTCAGTGCGCATAGTGTCATCCCAGGGCCATAACCTTCCACCGGGGGCGATAGGCGAAATGTATATTGCGGGGCCGGGCGTTGCCCGAGGGTATAATGGCAAACCAGCATTAACGCAGGATAAGTTCGGAGTAACTACAGCTGAGGGGGAAAGGTTTTATCGCAGTGGCGACCTGGCCCGGTTACTGCCGACAGGCGAGTTGGAGTATATAGGGCGAGCAGACCAACAGGTTAAAATTCGAGGGTTTAGAATTGAACTGAGTGAAGTGGAAAGCAAATTATCGCGATACCCTGAGTTAGAGGATGTGGTGGTTATTGCCCGTGATCAACCTTTGCGGCTGGTCGCTTTTGTTAAATCCCGGAATGAAGCATTTGATCTGACCAAATTCGAGTCATTTATGAATCGTAGTTTGCCTAATCATATGATCCCTTCTTTTGTGATGGTATTAGCGGCTATGCCTCTGACCGAAAATGGCAAAGTAGATAAGAAAGCACTGGCTTTACAGGTACTGTCAGGGAGCGAAAAGCAAACAACAAGTGACAACAAGCCTAACGTACTGGAAACTCAGTTGAGCCAGATCTGGGAGGAGGTGTTGAATGTGCAGGGCGTGGGGCTTGATCAAAGCTTTTTTAACGTAGGTGGCGACTCTATCAGGGCACTCTCAGTCATTTCTCGCTGCGCCGATGAAAACATCCATTTTTCGGTCAAGGATCTGTTTGCTCAGAAGACAATCAGAAATCTCGCTGCGCTCATTGCCAGCGGCGCAGTTAAAGCGGATGCTGAAATTGCAATACAGCCGTTTGGACAACTTAGCAGCCTTGAGAAAAGTACACTTGTCGATATCTATGGTGAGCGAGTAGAAGATGCATATCCGTTGAGCAGCTTGCAAAAGGGGATGGTTTTTCATCATCAACTTCAGCCTGGCAAAGGCACCTATCACGATGTGTTTAGTCTGGATATAAAATTAAACTGGAGCCTGCCAAAGTTTACCAAAGCTGTTGAAGAAATGATGACAGCGCATCACATGCTCAGAGCAACTTTTCATCTCGAAGGTGAGCATGGATACGCCATCATTCACGAAAAACCACCTGTACCTTTGTTTTTTGAAGATCTACGTGGCGTATCATCCGAAGCACAGACACCAACCATACAGGCCTGGTATCAGGCTGAGATAAAGCGGGAAATCGCATTAGATGAACTGTTGTGGTCTGTACATTGTCATCAGCTTGATAACGAACATATGTGTTTTCATCTGAGCTTTCACCATGCCTTGCTGGATGGGTGGAGTGTCGCCAGCTTATTGAGCGAATTATTTGAGCGATACCTGTCAAAGTCTCAGGGGAGGGCCGAGAAAACATATCAGGGCGTCCCCTCTTTTGGTGAGGCTGTCGCATTAGAATTCAAAGCGTTATCCGACGAAGCCAACATTGCTTTTTGGCAAACCTATCTGAATGAGACTGAAACGCCATGGTGGAAAAGTGAAAAGCGAGACGAGACGCTGGAAACCCGTTTCTCCTTGTCTCATCAGCAAAGTCAGAAAATAAAGCAAATAGCAGCACAAAGCCAGGTTCAGGTTAAGTCCTTGTGCCTTGCAGTACATCAGACTTTCATGCGTTTGATCAGTGGGCAGGAAAACCTCACCACACCCACGGTATTTAACACCCGGCCCGAAATTCCCGGTGCTCAACGCACTCTGGGCTTGTTTTTAAATAGTCTGCCAGTGCGCATCACAGAGCCTCATGGAAAAACCTGGGCACAGATGCTCAATGATACCGAAACACAGTTGCAAAACGTCAATGCACATCGCTTTTTTCCTTTGTCTGAAATACAGAATTTATTACAAGAGGATTATGCGTCATCGTTGTTTAATTACACCGATTTTCATGCCTACAAACAGGTATCTGATGATATCGAGGTGCTAAATTCTCAGGTATTCGAAAAAACGAATTATCAACTGGAAGTTCACTGCAATTGGCTCGTGCAGGAGCAATGCCTGAGTGTTGTGTTAAAGCTCGATAGCGCCAGTTTTAGTAAGACACAGTTGCGTCGGTATGAGCAGTACTTACGAAATATCTTCACTGCTTTGATTGAGCAGGAGAAGGACGATATCGATTTGAATCAGTTCCTGAGCACTCAGGAGCGCGACATGCTACTTCACGAGTGGAATAGTACGGACGAGCTGATTTCGAGTAACACATGTATTCATCAGTGGTTTGAAACACAAGCAGCTCATACACCTGATGCGCTCGCTGTGAGGATGGGTGCTGAGTCAATCACCTATAAAGAGCTCAATGAGCGTGCTAACCAGCTGGCACATTATCTTAGAACAAGATATAAGGTTAAAGCCGGGGAACTGGTTGGTGTGCATCTCGAACGCTCTATTGATTTGGTAGTGGCTTTTTGGGCCATATTAAAAACCGGTGCCGGTTATGTTCCCCTGGACACCGGTGCGCCTGCGGCGCGTTTGCAACAGGTTGTCCAGGAAAGTAAACTTTTGTGTGTGCTCGTCAGTGAAAGCACCCAACTACCAGAGGTGATACCAGCTTGCAGTCTGCTCATAGAGAAAGAGCTGGATGGTACTTTATATCCAACCAATAATTTGGCGTTACCGTATAATATCAAAGACACCGCATACGTCATATTTACCTCGGGCTCAACCGGAACGCCAAAAGGCGTAGTTACAGAGCATCAGGCACTGGTGAATCGCATTGACTGGATGCAGAAAACGTATCAGTTAAAGCGCGAAGATCGTGTTTTACAAAAAACGCCGGTCAGCTTCGATGTATCGTTATGGGAATTAACCTGGCCCTTCATATCTGGGGCGGGTTTAGTTATGCTGGAGCCTGACGCGCATAAAGACCCGCAAAAGCTTAGTCGTGAGATTATTAAACAACAAATCAGTGTATTACACTTTGTACCATCTATGTTTGAGCAAGTGTTGCAGCATGGTGAATGGCAAGCATGTCAGAGTGTACGTCTGGTTTTGTGCAGTGGCGAGGCGCTGCCGGGAGCCTTAGTTAAAAAGCATTATGCGTTTCATAATGCCCGTCTGGATAATCTGTATGGTCCCACTGAAGCCGCGATTGATGTGAGCCAGTGGCACTGTGTCCCAGACACTGAAAGTGTTCCAATTGGCAAGCCTATCCAAAATACTAAACTGTATGTCCTGGATAAGCAGGTATCGACGTTAGCACCGACCGGCACACCAGGAGAGTTGTATATTGGTGGCACCGGCCTTGCGCGCGGTTATCTGAACCAGCCAGCCCTTACGGCTCAGGCATTTGTCACCGCGCCAGCACAAATAGGCGGCCGATTATATAAAACAGGTGATATTGCACGTTATAACGAAGATGGCAGTCTGGATTATCTTGGCCGCAAAGACTTTCAGGTTAAAATTCGTGGTGTCAGAATTGAACTCGAAGAGATTGAATATCACCTCTGTTCATTCGCTGCCATTCAATCGGCGAAAGTTGTTGTTGTCCCGGGGGCGAGCAACCAAGGAGTGCTTGCTGCGGTGGTCGTGTTAAACACAGAGTGTGGCAGCAATGAGGGACTGAGCGAGATAAAGAGTGCGCTGGCACAGAAGTTACCTGGCAGCATGTTTCCTGCTCGCTGGGTTATGGCAGACACTATACCGGTTACAGCCAATGGTAAAACAGATAGCAAGGCTTTACTAAAGCTGGTTGCCCAGAGTGAGCGTGAGCCACTGACACCATTGAGTTCTGATACTCAGCGCAGGGTTGGTCAATTTTGGTCACAGCTGCTGAATGTTGATGAAACGGAGTTAGGTCGTGAGAGCAACTTTTACGAACTGGGTGGCAGTTCTCTGCAGCTAATGCCTTTGCTTAGTTGGCTAAACACTCAGGTTGGCGATTCGGTATCACTGAATACGCTGATGACCTTAGAGACCATCTATGCAATGTCCAATTTCATAGATATGGCGACTGCGGACAGTGAGGTACATCATACAAATAAGGAAAGAGAGGTTTTTGAGCTATGAGTTTGGATGATCTGATAGCAAAGTTAACAATGCTAGGCGTACAGATTGAGGCAAAAGAAGGCAAGTTAGCTATTAATGCGCCAAAGAACGTACTCGATAAAACCTTAATGCAAGCGCTGAAAGTACATAAAGAAGCTTTGCTAAAGCGTGTGGGAGCAAAAGGTGCCTCTCTAGCCCCCTTGCACTCAGATACTCATCAGTACTCTGGGCGCTTATCATCGTCACAAAGTCGTTTGTGGTTTCTTGAGCAATTACAGGACACTCAGGGGCAGTACAATATCTTCTCGGCGTTTGATGTCGAAGGTGAACTGGACTTGGTCGCCGCAGAGCAGGCAATTACTCAGATAATCGATCGGCATCAGGTGCTGAGAACAACCTACCGGCTTGAACAGGACCTGCCCCAGCAGAGTGTATGTAAGGCATGGGATTTCTCAATAAACCAGTACGATGCTTCAGCGTATGCCAGTGATACCTCAGCACTGAATGAGGTACTTCACAGTGAGGCTTATTTACCATTTGACCTTACACAGGCATTGCCGATCAGAGTTAGTTTCTATCGGGTATCCGAACAGATAGGTGTGCTCACACTTACTGTGCATCATATTGCAGCAGATGGGTGGTCGATGAATATTCTGGCCAATGAATTTGCAGCTATCTATCGCAACCTAAAACAGCCTGACACGGCCCCCCTGTCATTACCAAAGCTACCAATCCAGTTTATGGATTATTCACGCTGGCAGTCAGAGTGCCTGGCACAACAGCAATGGGACAATGACCTAAGTTATTGGCGCAACCAGTTAGAAAATTTGCCGACTATCCATGGACTGCCACTTGACAGAAAGCGCCCAGAGACAGCGGGTCACCTTGGCGCCACATTGAAACGGGTTTGCACAGCAGAGGATATTCAGAACCTGTCTGAGTTAAGTCGCCAGTTAAAAGTGACTGAGTTTGTATTGTTACACGCTGCTTTTGCAATCACTTTAGCAAGGTTCTCAGGTGAAACGGACATTGTTATTGGTACGCCGGTCTCAAATCGCCTGCAAAGTGAAACACATCCACTGATTGGTTTCTTTGTAAATTCCCTGGTACTGAGAACTCAGGTCGACCAATCGAGTACGCTTAAAGACTTCATTGATGCAGTGAATGGCGTGAATAAAGAAGCGCAGATACATCAGCAGCTGCCATTTGACTATCTGGTTGAGCAGCTAAAACCGGTTCGCCAATCAAATGTATCTCCGCTGTTTCAGGTTGCCATTGCGCTGGATAATACGCCAGATCAGCTGATTGAGCTACCAAATGTAGCACTAACTCCCAGAGAGATTGATAATAACAGGGCAAAGTTTGACCTTATGTTGCAGGTCAAACCACGTCATAGTGGTTGGGTATTTGAATTCAATTACGATACACAACTATTCGACGTCGCGACGGTCGCTCGGTTAGGCAATAGTTTTATGGCCGTGCTGAATTCTCTGTCAAAACAGCTTGATTTGCCTATTGCTGACTGTCCGGTGATTGATGACGCACAGCAGGTCGAGTTGCAGGCATTAACTCAGTTTGAGGAGCAAACCTGCCAGCGTTCTATTGTTGATGTGTTCGTGCAACAAGCCGAAAAATTCGCCGACAGGCCCGCAATAGTGTTTGGTGAAACTGAGCTGACATATGCGCATCTTAACGCGCGTGCCAACCAGGTAGCTAATCGTATCGTGGCAAGCGGCAAGAAACCAGGCGCGCTTATCGGGGTACATTTAGACCGTTCGATAGAGTTGTTAGTGGCCATACTTGGGGTGTTGAAAGCCGGGTGTGCCTATGTCCCCCTGGACCCCTTGTATCCTCAGGAACGTAAGGATTACATCGTTCAGGATAGTCAACTCGACTTACTTTTGGTGAGCAGTGAGCAACAATTGTGTCTGTCTTCAAGCCCTGAGCTTGTAGATATTAAAGTGCTGCTTGCTGATGCTCAGCCTCTTTGCGATACGCCAAATGTGCAACTGGAAGACGAGCACCCCGCCTATGTTATTTATACGTCAGGCTCAACGGGCAATCCTAAAGGTGTACTGCAAACTCATAAGAATGTACTTAGTCTGTTCGCCTCAACGTCGGATCTCTTTGAGTTTAATGAAGCGGATGTATGGACACTGTTTCACTCCGTGTCCTTTGACTTCAGCGTCTGGGAAATATGGGGTGCCCTACTATTTGGTGCGAAACTGGTTATCCCCTGTGCGGATACTGTCAAAGATACACCGGCATTTGTGGCACTGTGTCGTAAACACAAAGTCAGCATACTGAATCAGACTCCGGGTGCATTTGGCAATTTCAGCGAGACTGTTGTAGCCCAGTCCGAACCACTTTGCGCACTAAGGTATGTGGTGTTTGGAGGTGAGGCATTACATGTCGAGCGGTTACTGCCCTGGTGGCAACATTTCGGTGAGAATGCAACGCAGTTTGTGAATATGTATGGGATCACTGAAACCACGGTGCATGTGACCTATAAATGGCTATCTCACACTGATCTGGGCTCTGATAGCATTGGGAAACCCATGGCTGATAAGTCAGTCTATATACTGGACAAAGCGCTGCGCCCTGTTCCATTCGGCGCAACAGGTGAGCTATTTGTGGGCGGAATCGGGTTGGCAAAAGAGTATCTGAATCGCCCCCAGTTGACCGCAGAGCGCTTTATTGACAATCCTTTTCAGGCTTCTGGCAAATTATATCGAACAGGTGATTTGGTTCGGCTTTTGTCAAATTCCGAACTGGCTTATATGGGTCGCATTGATGATCAACTTAAAATACGCGGCTTTCGCATTGAACCTGGTGAGATTGAAGCGAGCCTGAAGCAGTGCGATATGGTGGCTGATGCATTGGTCATTGCACAAGACGATGAGCGAGGTCACACTCGCCTGATTGGCTATGTTGTCGCAAGCCCGGGGCTGAACTGCGACGAAATAAAACGACAATTGAGTGAGCGCCTGCCGCCACATATGGTGCCTGCCCAGGTCGTTGTTGTCGAGAAATGGCCCCTCACGCCCAATGGAAAAATAGACCGCCAAGCTTTACCGGATCCCCAGCCTGTCCGGCATGACAATAATCCTGTGGTAAAGCCTGACAATGAGATTGAGCAGGCATTGCATGCTATCTGGTGTGAGTTACTGCCAGTGAGCGCAGAGCAATTGAGTGTTACCGAGAACTTTTTTGCTTTGGGTGGCGACTCGATTCTTTCTATTCAGGTGGTTTCCCGAGCTGCCCGGCGAGGATTACACTTTTCAGTCAAACAGCTGTTTGAGCATCAGACGATCCGTGGTCTGTCAGGCCATGTAAACCGCGATACAGGGACTCAGCAAGATCAAAGCCAGGTCACTGGCAGCCAGCGACTATTACCGATACAAAAATCCCTGTTTAAAGATGAGACGGCCGTGTCGCATTTTAATCAGTCGATTTTACTGGATTGCCCGTCACAGCTGACGTTAAGTCAGTTATCAGACATAGTCACAGCCCTCATTCACAAACACGATGTACTGAGGTTAAGCTTCGCGAAAGTATCTCAGCAGTGGTGTGCGACTTATCAGGCGCAGGCACAGCATGTTTATGTGTATGAAGAAAAAGCGGTTGAGCCAGGTGCAATACCAGCTATATGCGACCAGTACCAGCAAAGTCTGTGTTTGCATAGCGAGCTTTTTAAGCTGGTATTATTACGACTGAAAGATGGCAGTTGTCGCTTATTTTGGGTTATGCACCATCTTATTGTTGATGGGGTATCCTGGCGCATCCTGTTGGAGGATCTCCAGCTGGCTTGGTCTCAGCTAAGCAAGGGGGACGACATAGTGTTGGGGCCCAAAACTATGTCATATCAGCAGTATGGTGAATTACTCAATGAGTTTGCCCAGAGTGAGCGTATCGAGCAGGAACGTAGTTACTGGACATCAGTATTGTCTCATCCGGTATGTGAAATTAAGTCTGACAGCCAGCAAGTAAGTGCCGTAGCAAGTATTAACAGCGTTGAATTTGAGCTCGATGAGGCACTGACGGAGCGATTGCTTAATCAGGCCTGCTTGCCCTACAGAACCCACATCAATGAGCTGTTGCTAACAGCGCTCTCTGAGGCTTTTTATCAGTGGCAGGGGCTTAAGCATATTAGAATCGATCTTGAAGGGCACGGCCGGGATAATGTACATTTCATGGCTGACTTGAGTCAGACGGTTGGCTGGTTTACCAGTATTTTCCCTGTTCTGCTTAGCAGTGAGCAGCATAGCTGGTCAGAGCGTATATGTGCAGTTAAAGAAAACATCCGCAACATTCCTGGAAAAGGTCTTGGTTTCGGTCTGTTAGCTGAACTGCACGAGGAGGGGAAACCGGGCGAAGCAAGTCCTGTTTCGTTCAATTATTTGGGTCAGTTCGACCAATTAGCTACACCATCGCTTTCTGAAAGTACAGCTGCATTTAGCCTGGCTCAAGAAAGTACCGGAAATGATATCAGTCCTGACAGGGCGCCCGCATATAGCCTGAATTTTAACGGTATGATCAGAGCTGGTCGATTGTACTTCCGACTGGATTACTGTGAAGGTATCCACAGTCGTGACTGTGCAGCACAGCTATCTCAGCATTTCAGGGATAGTATCACGCAACTTATTACTTACTGTTGCGAAGATGCAGTGTCAAAGTACACACCCGCGGACTTCCCACTGGCAAATATCTCCCAGCATAGTCTGGATGATTTGCAAATCGACAGTGATATTGAGGATCTATATCCTGCAACAGGCATGCAGCAAGGTTTGTTATTGCAAAGTAGCCTCGTTTCTGGTGCATATATCACCCAAAAACGCTTACAGCTGACTGGTAAGTTAGATATCAACGCACTCAAGCAGGCGTGGGAAAAAGTGACTACACGCCACAGCGTGCTGCGAACCAGCTTTGTTGAAGATGTAACTACTCTTCAGTTAGTTCATCGACATGTTTCACTCCCCTGGGTTGTAAAAGATCTGAGTGAGTTTGATAATGTAAAGCAACAGCAACTGATCTGTGCCTACCAGGCTGATGATCAGGCGCAGGGATTTAACCACACTGATGCACCGCTGATGCGCCTGTGTTTGTTCCGCCAGGGAGAGGAACAGTACACTTTATTGTGGTCAATTCATCATGCTTTGATAGATGGCTGGAGTTTACCTCTGGTGCTATCAGAAGTGGTTGACTGTTACGCTGCAATTCGAAAAGGTCAGCCTGATGAACTGCCGCTACACACAAAGGCAAGCCTTTATCGAGATTATGTTGCCTGGTTGATTGAGCGCGATACCACTGAGACACGACTATGGTGGAAAAATGCCTTGTCGGAACTGGGACATGGTCAGCTGACTCTCGGTAACACCTGGACCCGACCAACAGGGGCGCGCCAAGTTCTGAACATATCTGCTGATAGTAAGCTGACCGAGTGTCTGGAAGCGCTTGTAAAAGAGCTGGGTGTGACGATGAATGTACTCGTTCAGGGCGCTTGGGCCTTATTGTTGTCACGCTATAGTCACGAATCGGATGTTATTTTTGGTACTACCGTATCAGGCAGACCGCCAGAATTGCCTCATATAGAGCAGTTAGTGGGGTTATTCATCAATACCATACCTGTGAACGTGTCGGTGCCATCTGACATGAGTGCCGCAGATTGGTTGCGGGCGTTGCATCGTGAACAAGCTGAGCGTGAGGCACATAGTTATATGCCTCTGAGTGAGATTCAGCGCGCTGCTGGCTGCTCTGGACAGCGTATTTTTGATACTCTGATGGTGTTTGAAAACTACCCATTTGATGCGGGTCTGGTTGACCATGCCAAAGCGGCAGAGCTGAACGTAACCTCCGTTGAGGATTATGAGGGTACAGATTATGCACTCACGTTAATTACATCCGTACAACAAGTATTGACGTTTAAAGCTGAGTATCAATCAGGACTTTACAGCGAACAGGCGATTACACGTTTACTGGACTCACTGCTCACACTTTTAAAGCATCTGGCAGATGACCCACATCAGGAAGTGCAGCGCATTGAACTATTGTCAGCGAGGCAGATTGAGGAGCAGCTGAGCATCATGAGTGGTAAGTCCTGCACTGTGCCAGACTCAACACTGCATGGACTCTTCAGTGCTCAGGCACAGCAAACGCCGACGCATATTGCGCTGGAGCAAGAAGAGCAACAGCTTACCTATGCACAGCTGGAGTCTCTTTCTAATCAGTTGGCAAACGCGCTTGTACAGACTCACAAGGTTAGTAAAGGGATGCTGATAGGGTTGCACATGTCACGCGATATGTGGATGGTTGTTGGTATCTTAGGAATTTTGAAAGCGGGTGGCGCTTACGTGCCGCTTGACCCGCAGTACCCTCAGGCACGCCTGCAACACATAGCTCAGGATAGCCAGCTTCAGTGTGTTGTCGGTAATGGGCAAAAACCACAGTGGCTGACCTCTGATACCGGCTGGTTTACGCTTTGTGACGAAGCGCACCTGACCGCATTTTCTGAACAGGCTCCTGTGGCAATGACAGAGCCTGAGCAGATTGCCTATGTAATTTATACATCGGGCTCAACAGGGTTACCGAAAGGGACTTTGATCCGACATCGTAATGCTGTGGCGATGCTGTCCTGGGCAAAAGAGGTGTATTCAGCGGCACAAGCTCAGCGCGTTCTGGCCTCGACTTCAGTGAACTTCGACATTTCGGTATTTGAATTATTTTTCCCGTTAAGCATTGGTACAAGTATCGTTCTGGTTGACAGTATTCTGGGCCTGCTCGATGTAGATGTACCCTCAGTCACCTTAATTAATACGGTACCATCCGGTATTAAAGCACTACTGGATAGTCACCGGGTCCCTGACAGCGCTCAGGTTATCAACTTGGCGGGAGAAGCATTGACGAAAGATGTGGTAAATCGACTTCTTGAGTTAAAACCCAATCGCAAAGTTTACAATTTATATGGGCCTTCAGAGGATACGACCTATTCGACCTGGGCTGCCTATGACGGTGTTGTGTCTGAGGTGCCACACATTGGTAAGCCATTGCACAACACTCAAGCCTATGTGCTGGATCCCCATCAACGGGTCGTGCCGATAGGGGGGGTCGGAGAGCTTTATCTCGGTGGTCAGGGTGTCAGCAAGGGCTATCTGAAGAAAGCGGGTTTAACCGCTGAGAAATTTGTTGAGAACCCGTTTAAACAGGGAGATATTATTTATCGTACTGGCGATTTAGTCAGAGTGGATGAGTTGGGTGACCTTCACTATCTGGGTCGTAATGATGAGCAGGTCAAGATAAAAGGGTTCAGGATCGAACTAGGTGAAATCCGCCATCAGCTGGTCGCATTGGAACAAGTGAGTGAGGCTCTGGTTGTGGAGGCTCAAGGACGTTCAGAACTTTATGCGTATGTCACGCTCCATAGCAACTGTGCACCGGGTGTCACTGAAGGGCGTGTTAAAGCGCTGCTTGGTAAGCGTTTGCCTCACTATATGATACCAAAGCACGTTGTGATACTTGAGCGCTTCCCCTTATTGCCAAATGGAAAAATCGATAAAGCTTGTTTACCCACGCCGGAAAAAGTAGCTGAGCCAGGTGTATTGGAGCTGTCAGAAACACAAGCGAAGATAGCGCAAGTGTGGACAGCGTTATTGGGTCAAGTCGTCACAGACTCGCAAGCCAGCTTTTTTGCTCTGGGTGGTGACTCACTGCTTGCCGTTAAGCTGAAAAATGAACTTGAGCATTTTTATCAGATTACCGTACCTCTGAGCAAAATATTCGACACCCCACAACTGAGTGACCTAGCAAGTTACATAGAATCTCAGCGGGAGACAGGAGATTATCAAGAGGTAACGATTGCGGCTTTAGGTGCCGAAGAAAGCCCCTTGTCATTTTCTCAGCAAAGATTGTGGTTTATCGATCAGCTTGAAGGCGGCAGTGCTCACTACAACATGCCATTGACACTGTCTTTCACAGGGCACCTCGACGCCAAACTGGTGGAGCAGAGTCTGCGTAGCCTGATTGAACGTCATGAAGCCTTACGGACGGTTTTCTCGCCTCAGCCGACAGGTGTGCAACAGGTGGTACGCAAGGAATTCAGTTTTACGTTGGAACATCGGGTGTTGCAGGGGCAGGAAACGGCTGCGCAACAAGCCGAACAGCTTGCGCAACTCGAAGCGTTACGGGCTTTTGACCTGACCCGGGATTTGCCTATACGCGGCTTGCTGATTCATACCGGCGAGGAGCAGGGTATATTGCAAATCACAGTTCATCACATTGTCTCTGATGGCTGGTCGATGAGTATTCTGATGCATGAGTTTACACAAATTTATGCTCAGCTGGCGCAGGGGAATGTACCTGAGTTACCGGCTTTATCGTTACAATACGGCGACTTCTGTCACTGGCAACACAGCTACTATGATGCGGATACACTTCAGGAAAAGCTGAGCTACTGGCAGACTCATCTGTCTGGGTTACCTCAGGTACACAGCTTTCCTCTGGATAAACCCCGGCCACAACGTCAGGGCTTTGCAGGCAGTCAACATCAAGGTGCCATTGACGACAAGGTTATCCGGGGCTTACAGGCATTATCTCAGGCTCAGCATGCAACCCTGTTTATGAGCCTGCAAGGTGCATTCAGCCTGCTGCTGAGTCGTTACGCGAATGAATCAGATATTGTTATGGGTACGCCGGTGGCCAATCGCCAGCAGCGCCAGCTTAGTGAAGTTGTAGGGTTCTTTGCTAATACTCTGGTACTGCGCACGCAGGTCGAGATAACCGAAAGTTTCAATGAGTATCTTGCACAGGTGAAAGCGGTTCATTTGGCGGGACAGGCACACCAGGATATGCCTTTTGAGCTATTGGTGGACAAACTGAATCCACAAAGAAGTATGAGTCATGCCCCCTTATTTCAAATCATGTTCAGTGTTGAACAAGAAGGAAGCATGACACAGGGCCAGACTCCGAGTCTGCCCGGGTGTGAGTTCGAAGTAGTGCCAATAGCAGAGCAGCCGGTGAAGTTTGACCTGGCGATGACCGTTAATCTGGACAAATCAGGTGCCCGATATACTCTGGAATATAACTCGGAGTTGTTTGAACCATCGAGCATCGCGCGGCTAGCGCAGAACTGGGAGCAACTGTTAAGCAGTATCGTGGCGCAGCCAGATAAGCCTATGCACACACTGACTTTGCTGTCGGATGAGCAACAGAGCAGATTACTGGCAGGGACAATACAGGCTGGAGCTAGTTTGCCATGGCCGACACTACACGCTGGGTTTCGGGCGCAGGCGGCGCAGACCCCCAAACGGATAGCGGTCAGCTGTGAAGAAGGCACACTCAGCTACGCAGAGCTGGACGCGTTATCAGACCGTCTGGCGATGGCACTCATAGCAGAGTACGGCGTGACATCGGACACTCTGGTGGGATTACATGTGTCGCGGAGTTACTGGATGCTGGTTGGAATGCTGGGGATACTTAAAGCGGGTGGTGCCTATGTTCCACTGGATCCCGGGTATCCGCAGGCTCGGCTGGAACATATGGTCGAGGACAGCGGTCTGAGCTGTATTGTGGGAGAGCAGGGACGGCCGGCATGGCTGTCGGAGTCGCTGGGCTGGGAAGATGTGCGTGCCGATGGCAAGCGTCAGCGTTATGGCGGCAATATCCAGGCGCAAACAACACGCTCAGACAATCTGGCATATGTGATATATACCTCGGGCTCGACCGGACAGCCAAAAGGCGTCATGATAGAGCATGGCGGCGTGATAAATTTAGCGTTACAGCAGCAAAATGTGTTTGCTGTAACCCCAGAGAGTCAGGTGATGCAGTACGCCGCGATTGGGTTTGATGCTGCTGTATCTGAGTGGGTCATGGCGCTACTCAAAGGCGCAACTTTACATATTTGTACCGAAAAGGCCAAGCAGTCGATCAGTGAATTTTCGTCGTTCTTGTTAGCAAAGAAAATCACACACGCAACAATCCCACCGGCATTGTTGCCTTTGCTTAACAGAGATCAGGGCTTCTATTTTGACGCCATTATCTTGGCTGGAGAAAGTTGTGACCAGTCTGTCGCATGGCATTGGGCCGAGACATTTAATGTTTTCAATTGTTATGGACCAACTGAAGCATCAGTATGTGCTACGATAGGTAAAGTATACTCCGGACAGACGCTTAATATCGGCCACGCAATGCCTGGGGTCACAGTCGCTGTAGTCGATGAGTTTGGTAACCTTGCGCCTGAAGGAGCGATTGGAGAGCTTTGTATCGGTGGTAATGGCCTTGCCAGAGCTTATCTGAACCAGCCAGCGCTGACAGAGCGGGCCTTTGTTACTATACCGAAAGTTTTTGAAGAAAAGGTGTACCGAAGTGGAGATCTGGTTCGGTTGCTCAACAATGGGACGTTGCGCTTCATCGGACGTAAAGATACTCAGGTAAAAGTGAATGGTCACAGGGTTGAGTTGGGAGAAATTCAGCAAACATTGCAGCAGTTAGAAGGGGTAGAAAACTGTTGCGTAACCATCAGCAAGACCAGTCAGGATGATCATGGTACGAAAATCATTGCTTTTGTTGTATATCATGACCCTTTACAAAGTACTGAACAGCGTAAGCTTATGGTATCAGACTGGCTGAAAGCGCGACTACCACGTTTTATGTTACCGGGTCACATTGAGTTGGTAGACGCGTTGCCGCTAACGGTGAATGGCAAAGTCAATTTCACTGAGTTGCTGTCTAATCTCCAGCTTCATCAAGTCGATACGACACCTTTAGAGACAGAAACTGAACATCAGGTTGCAAGTTGTTGGAGTCAGTTGCTGCAGATCTCAGCTGAGCGCTTACATAAGCAATCAGACTTTTTTGAGTTAGGTGGACATTCCATCTTATGCCTGCAGTTAAACATGGAACTTCAGGCTTTGTTTCAAATTGATATTCCGGTAGAGGACTTTTTCAACTATTCCTCAATTGAGGCGATTAGTGAACATATAGAGCGGATTTTGATAGCCAAACGTGCATCAAACCAAACAGGACAGAACAAAATGACAGAAGGGTGGCTATGATTGTTGCTGATGTTATAAATCGGGCTTCACAGGCCGGTGTATACTTATTTGTTGAGGATGGGCGACTCGGTTTTCGGACTGAGTTGGCCGAGTTACCGGCGGGCTTGAAACAAGAGATTGTTGAGCATAAAGAAAAGATTATCGCGTTTTTGGAATCATATGGACACTATGCATTAGATGAACAGGGGTTGATGATTGCCAAGCGCCCACCCTCTGAGGGCATCCCCTTGTCATTTTCTCAGCAAAGATTGTGGTTTATCGATCAGCTTGAAGGCGGCAGTGCTCACTACAACATGCCATTGACACTGTCTTTCACAGGGCACCTCGACGCCAAACTGGTGGAGCAGAGTCTGCGTAGCCTGATTGAACGTCATGAAGCCTTACGGACGGTTTTCTCGCCTCAGCCGACAGGTGTGCAACAGGTGGTACGCAAGGAATTCAGTTTTACGTTGGAACATCGGGTGTTGCAGGGGCAGGAAACGGCTGCGCAACAAGCCGAACAGCTTGCGCAACTCGAAGCGTTACGGGCTTTTGACCTGACCCGGGATTTGCCTATACGCGGCTTGCTGATTCATACCGGCGAGGAGCAGGGTATATTGCAAATCACAGTTCATCACATTGTCTCTGATGGCTGGTCGATGAGTATTCTGATGCATGAGTTTACACAAATTTATGCTCAGCTGGCGCAGGGGAATGTACCTGAGTTACCGGCTTTATCGTTACAATACGGCGACTTCTGTCACTGGCAACACAGCTACTATGATGCGGATACACTTCAGGAAAAGCTGAGCTACTGGCAGACTCATCTGTCTGGGTTACCTCAGGTACACAGCTTTCCTCTGGATAAACCCCGGCCACAACGTCAGGGCTTTGCAGGCAGTCAACATCAAGGTGCCATTGACGACAAGGTTATCCGGGGCTTACAGGCATTATCTCAGGCTCAGCATGCAACCCTGTTTATGAGCCTGCAAGGTGCATTCAGCCTGCTGCTGAGTCGTTACGCGAATGAATCAGATATTGTTATGGGTACGCCGGTGGCCAATCGCCAGCAGCGCCAGCTTAGTGAAGTTGTAGGGTTCTTTGCTAATACTCTGGTACTGCGCACGCAGGTCGAGATAACCGAAAGTTTCAATGAGTATCTTGCACAGGTGAAAGCGGTTCATTTGGCGGGACAGGCACACCAGGATATGCCTTTTGAGCTATTGGTGGACAAACTGAATCCACAAAGAAGTATGAGTCATGCCCCCTTATTTCAAATCATGTTCAGTGTTGAACAAGAAGGAAGCATGACACAGGGCCAGACTCCGAGTCTGCCCGGGTGTGAGTTCGAAGTAGTGCCAATAGCAGAGCAGCCGGTGAAGTTTGACCTGGCGATGACCGTTAATCTGGACAAATCAGGTGCCCGATATACTCTGGAATATAACTCGGAGTTGTTTGAACCATCGAGCATCGCGCGGCTAGCGCAGAACTGGGAGCAACTGTTAAGCAGTATCGTGGCGCAGCCAGATAAGCCTATGCACACACTGACTTTGCTGTCGGATGAGCAACAGAGCAGATTACTGGCAGGGACAATACAGGCTGGAGCTAGTTTGCCATGGCCGACACTACACGCTGGGTTTCGGGCGCAGGCGGCGCAGACCCCCAAACGGATAGCGGTCAGCTGTGAAGAAGGCACACTCAGCTACGCAGAGCTGGACGCGTTATCAGACCGTCTGGCGATGGCACTCATAGCAGAGTACGGCGTGACATCGGACACTCTGGTGGGATTACATGTGTCGCGGAGTTACTGGATGCTGGTTGGAATGCTGGGGATACTTAAAGCGGGTGGTGCCTATGTTCCACTGGATCCCGGGTATCCGCAGGCTCGGCTGGAACATATGGTCGAGGACAGCGGTCTGAGCTGTATTGTGGGAGAGCAGGGACGGCCGGCATGGCTGTCGGAGTCGCTGGGCTGGGAAGATGTGCGTGCCGATGGCAAGCGTCAGCGTTATGGCGGCAATATCCAGGCGCAAACAACACGTTCAGACAATCTGGCATATGTGATATATACCTCGGGCTCGACCGGACAGCCAAAAGGCGTCATGATAGAGCATGGCAATGCCATCGCGTTTTTGAACGGAATGAGTGATGAGTTAACTCACAACGAGGGGGCTTGGTTAGCATTAACCAGTATGTCTTTTGATATTTCGGTATTAGAAACACTTGGTGCGCTTATTTATGGATTTAAAGTTGTACTGGCTCCTTCAATAAGAGATGCTTTGCAGTCTGCCCCATCAGCTAAGCAGACAGCACCAAGAGAGTTGCAATTTGGTCTCTACTATTTTGGTAACTATCACAGTAGCAACAGTGATTTATACGGCCTGCTCATGGCCGGAGCCAAATTTGCAGATCAGAATGGTTTTGATGCAGTTTGGACCCCTGAGAGGCACTTTGCAGAATTTGGCGGTTTATTCCCCAACCCCGCAATTACAGGCGCTGCTATTGCTGCGGTAACACAGAAAGTTCAGATCCGTGCAGGTAGTTGTGTTTTGCCGCTTCGGGATCCAATTAATGTGGCTGAAGACTGGGCAATGATAGACAACCTGTCCAATGGGCGGGCAGGGGTATCTTTCGCCTCGGGATGGCATCCCAATGACTTTGTACTGTCACCCGACAATTATTCCGAACGACACAAAGTGATGACTGACGGTATTAAGCTGGTGCAAAAACTATGGCGTGGTGAAACAGTATCCCGCCTGAATGGACAGGGTAAAGAAACGGCAGTACGCTGCTTTCCGACCCCTGTGCAGGAAGATGTTCCCGTTTGGTTTACCGTCGCTTCTAATCCTGAGGCATTTATTAGCGCAGGAAAGATGGGCGCGAATGTACTTACGCATTTGCTGGGTCAGACACTGGGTGAGTTGCAAAGTAAAATTGCATTGTATCGCGAAGCCTGGCATGAAGCTGGTCATGCCGGTGAGGGTAAAGTCAGTTTGATGTTGCATACATTCATTGCTGACAGCGAGGAAGAAGTCGTTCAGCATGCTAAGGAGGCTTTTAAAGGGTACCTGGCAACTTCGTTAGATCTTATTAAGCGCATAGAGGCATCGCTTGAAGATTATGAACCTGAAAACGTATCTCAGGATGATATTCTTGAAGTGGCATTCAGCCGTTATTACAAAACATCTTCACTGATTGGCACTGTGGAATCATGCCTCGATTTACTCAGCAAAGTGGCTGCTGCGGGTGTCAATGATATCGCCTGTTTGGTCGACTTTGGTGTTGCGGAAGATGTAGTAATTCAACACTTTGACAAGATAAAAGCTGTAAAAGATAAGTATAAGCAGCTGCAAAATACGAAAAAACAAGATATAGTAGCGCTTGCGCAGCAACATAATGTGACTCACATACAAAGTACACCCGCATATGTTGCGCTGTTTGATACTGAGCAAGGGCACAGAGTGCTGGAAAAGCTTGAACAGTACCTGGTCGGAGGAGAAGCTTTTCCGACTGCCGTCGCAAACTTCCTCAAAGAGAAGATGCCGGGCCGAATACTCAATGTTTACGGGCCAACTGAAGCGACGATATGGTCGTCTAAGCACCTTATTCAAGCATACCATCAGAGCAGTATTCCGATTGGTGAGCCTTTGAAGGGTTATCAGTATTATGTATTAGATAAGTATCAGCACCTGCTGCCCTATGGGGCGATAGGTGAGCTGTATATAGGTGGTGCGGGTGTCGCCCGTGGATACCATAATAGAGCGAAGCTCACTGCCGAGAAGTTCATTGTCAATCCGTTTTGTGGCAATGAACAGCCGCGACTATACCGCACTGGTGACCTGGTACGCTATCGTTGTGATGGTACATTGGAGTTTATTGGGCGAGCCGACACTCAGGTTAAACTTCGTGGTTTCCGCATTGAGCTGGGGGAAATTGAGAATCAGATCCAGTCAACTGGATTGGTTAAGCAAGTGGCAGTATTGCTGACATCAACAGGAGCTAACGGGCGTCTAATTGCCTTTATTATCGCAAACGACGCGCCTGATGTCGCAACTTTGCCTGATGCGGTTTTGCACAAATTACAGGTAACTTTACCTGCTTATATGATGCCTTCTCGGATCGTGCCACTGGAATCATTTCCAATGACACCGAACGGTAAGGTAGACAAGATCGCTTTGTCTATGCAGTTGGGTGAAATAGACGATAATGTGCATTATCCACCAGAAGGAGAGTTGGAAAACTGGTTGATCAATACTTGTGCGCAGATGCTCAAAGTGGATGTTGAAACGCTCAGCGTGATGGCAAACTTTTTTGAGGTCGGTGGGCATTCGGTTTTATCAACGCAGCTCATTTCAGCCATAAATGATGCATTCAATATTCAGCTGCCAATTGCAGCGATATTTGAAGCACCGAGTTTCCGCGCGCTGGCAGAAACGATACAGGCATATCAGGACCAGCAAGAAGCTGATTTTGATGACGAGTATGAGGATACTTTGGAGCTTGTAATATAAGGAATATGGGGCATCAGGCCCCTGTTATTCCATGAATAACAACATAATAAATGATAGTTGGGTATGAAAAGCATAGAAACGCTCCTCGCGCAGTTAAAACGTGCGCAAGTCAGGCTCACGCTTGATGAAAATAAGAATGTTAAAATTCGTGGTCGCAAAGATGCGCTGAGCCAGGAACTTATTCAATTGATTAAAAAGAATAAAGTCGCTTTAGTAGAGCATCTTTCTAGCATCTCTCAGCAGCGTGTAGAAAAGATCTCACGCGTGAGTTACCAGCAGCCGCTACCGCTGTCATATGCACAACAGCGTATTTGGTTTGAGCATCAAATGTCCGGTGAGCCTGCTTATTTTAATACACCAATCCTGTTATTTATTGATGGGCACCTTGATACCAGCAAGCTTTCATTTGCCGCCAGTGAGTTAATTAAGCGCCATGCGAGTTTGCGGACCACATACAATACTGAGACAATGCAGCAAGAAGTGCGGGAAGCTCAGGCATATAATGTGAAGACCACTGCGCTGAGCGAGCAGGTTGTCATTTCTCCCGATACGGTACCATCAGTTATTCACGCACGAATTGCTGCACCTTTTGATATCACTGATGACCTGTTATTTCGAATGGAATATTTTTGGGGCGCAGAGTGTAGCTATTTACTATTCAATACGCATCATATTGCATGTGATGGCTGGTCGAGAAGCCTTTTGCTGAGTGAATTTCTGAATCTTTATCACAGCCAACAAGGTATCACAGATACCCCCCAACGAATTGACTACCCAGATTATGCTTGCTGGCAACGGCAAAGTCGGGAAAGCGCAGCGGAAGACCCAAAACTGGCATATTGGCTCACGCAACTCGACAACGCCCCAGCGAGTCATAGTTTGCCTTTACAGCGACCGAGGCACACCGTCGTCGACAATCGCGCTGATGTTCTGGACACCATCATCGATACGGCAACACTGAAACGTATAAAGCAATATTGTAAAGAGTCACAGAGTTCATTGTTCCACTTTATTCATACTGTGTTTGCTGCAACGATTGGACGCTTTTCCAATCAGACGGATGTAGTTATTGGAACAGCGGTGAATAATCGAAATCACATGGAATTACAGGGCATCGTAGGCTTGTTTGTGAACAACCTGGTATTACGTACACATTGTGATCCCGCATGGAACTTCGATCAATGTATGCGACATGTCAGAGCTGTCAACCTTGCGGCGCTGGAGCATCAGGATGTTCCATTTGAGCTGCTGGTCGAAAAACTGAATCCGTCGAGAAATAAGCATCTGCCCCCCCTTTTTCAGATCATGCTCAATATCAATCCGCGGGTAGAAGAGCCTGATATCGCGTTAGATAATCAAAGTTGCAGCGCTGTAAAGTCTTCAAGATTGGGGCAGGAACAAGACTTGGTGTTGAATATTGAAGAATCAGATGCTGAGCTATTATGCCGTTTTGAGTACAAGGCAAGCTTGTTTGCCCGGAAAAACATTGAAAGCTTTAAAGACGCATTTTTGACCTTGATGACACAGGCATTAGACCGCCCATCTCAACCACTATCGGGTATATCCTTGTTGAGTGACGCGCAGCAACGCACGCTTTCAGTGTTATCGCAGGGGCAAAGTGATGCAAGTTTATATGAACATACGGTCACAGAGCTATTTGCCCGGCAGCTGCAACAATCACCTCAAGCTCCGGCCGTGTGTTTTGGAAATATAACGCTGTCTTATACTGAGTTTGAAAGGCTGACGAATATACTTGCGCAGCAGCTCATGACTAAAGGGGTTAAACAGGGCTCTGTGGTAGCCCTGCGTCTGCCGCGAAGTCTGGAAATGGTAGTTGCAATCTGGGCAGTGATGAAAGCCGGCGCAGCCTGGTTACCTATAGATGTAAGCTTGCCTGAAGCACGTGTTGAGCAAATGATTGAACTCAGTAACACTGCATTATGTATCACTTGCGAAGACGTGCACGATGAGTCCATTGGAGGCATTGAATGGTTCTGTATTGACCTCACTGTGTTGCGAGCTTCGCCTGATGTTGCGTCGTGCAAACCAAACATTTCTGGCGATGATCAAGCCTATGTCATTTTTACTTCAGGCACGACCGGCACTCCTAAAGGCGTTGTGAATTGTCATCGGGCGTTGGCAAATCGAATTACCTGGATGCAGCAGCACTATCCTCTTAGTGCATGTGACAAGGTACTACAGAAAACCCCTTATAGTTTCGACGTCTCTGTATGGGAGTTCATCTGGCCATTGTGCTTTGGCGGTACTTTGCATGTTGCCCTGCCCGACATCCACAATGATCCCGATAAGCTCGCGCAGACAATTGAAAATGAGGGAATTACGCTACTGCATTTTGTACCATCTATGCTGCATTTGTTCATGGATGCAGCAGATCCAGGTGCGCTTAAAACGCTTAGCCGAGTTTTTTGCAGTGGTGAAGCTTTGTCTCCTGAATTGGTCGCAAAGTGGTATCAACATACTCAGATACCTTTACACAATTTATATGGCCCTACTGAAGCCGCTATCGACGTCAGTTACCATGACTGTTTGCCGGATCATGACACACAACCAGTACCGATTGGTAAGCCAATTGCCAACTGTCGCCTTGTCGTATTAGATCAGGACGGATTGCAATTACCTCCCTGGGCTGTTGGAGAGTTGTATATCGGTGGCGTGCCACTTGCCCAAGGGTATATAGGTAATGAGCAGCTGACGAATGAAAAATTTGTGTTGCAGCCTTACGATAGCGGTATGCCTAAGCGCTTGTATAAAACAGGTGATTTGGCATATTGGCATGCTGAAGGTTATTTAGTCTATCTGGGTCGTAATGATGAGCAGGTAAAATTGCGAGGCTTGAGAATTGAGTTACAGGAAATCAAACTACAGATAAACGCGCTACCAGGTGTCCTTGACAGTCAGGTTGTCGTGAGAAATGCCGGCAGTGAGCAGGCTAATCTGGTCTGTTTTTATGTGTCAGAGCCTGGCTGTGACAAGCAACTGGAAGCAGAAATCCCTGCGATGTTACAAAAAACGTTACCTGGCTACATGATACCGTCTCAATATCAGCACATTGAGGAGCTGCCACTGAGCAAACATGGAAAAGTCGATATCAATGCCTTATTAGCGCTACCATTAGACGCGATAGCACAACCTAGCCTGACACCTTTGAGCTGTGCACATCAACAGCAGCTTGCTGAGTTATGGAAGGAGGTGCTGACTACTGCTGACTCACCGCTTGGCCTGGAATCGGACTTTTTTGAGCTGGGAGGCCACTCTTTACTGGCTGCAAAGATGGTCATGTCATTGCGAAAATCTGGCTATCAGGCTCTACAAATTAAGGATATTTTTGAATACCCCAAGCTGGGTGCACTTGCTGAGCATTTAACTGGAATGGCGCAAAGCATGCGAGAGAATGAATTGCGACCAGTGAAACGGCAGGCTCTGATGCCAGTTTCCTTTGCTCAACAACGATTGTGGTTCATGGATAAACTGCAAAGTAGCAGCGCTTTTAATATGGTGTCAGGATTTAAAAGTTCGCTCAGGTTGGAGCCGGATCTGATAGAAAAAGTGGTTGAGGCATTGCAATATCGTCATGAAGTATTAAATAGTCGGTTTGTACAGTCCGACTATCAGATCTACACTCGCCTGAATGACCCGACTGATATCAAAGTAGATGTTATTACTCTCCCGGCGGATGATCAGGCAGGCAACGCTCTTGTGGTTGAGCAGGAAATGCGCCGCCGTGGTGAGCGCCGTTACGATCTATCGAGTGACTCTCTGTTTCAGGTTGCGCTTATGCAAGGAGAACAGGAAAGCTACTTGATCGTCGCACTGCACCATATCATTGCAGATGGCTGGTCTATGGGTGTACTGCTTAAAGATTTTATAGCGATGTATGAAGCGCTTTATGCTGCACAACAACCGGCACTGGCACCTTTATCCATTCAATATGTCGATTATGCACACTGGCAGTCTCGTCAGTTTGATGAGCAAAGGCTGGCATCAGATTTAACCTACTGGCAGACTCTTTTAGCCGGTGCGCCTGCGGTTCATGGTTTGCCAGCAAACCGCCAAGAGGGCAATACTACCCGCGCTCCCCAGGTCTTTGAACATGTGTTCAGCTGCGCTGACAGTGGGTTAATCAGAAAATTTTGCCATACAGAGTCTGTTTCGTTGTTCATACTATTGCAAAGTGTGTTTGCTCTGACAGTGGCGTTTTTAGGGAGAACTCAGGATGTTGTGTTAGGTACTCCGGTTGCCGGACGAGAACAGAGTGAGCTAACCAACTTAATTGGTCTGTTTGTCAATATGATGGCGCTGCGAACTCAGTTTAATGGGGATATGACCTTTGAGCAGTTGTTACATCAGAACAAAGCGCAGCAACTAGACTCTCTGGCACACGCCGAATTGCCTTTTGAACGCTTAATTGAGTCTGTTGCGCCTGATCGGACACAGGAATACTCTCCGGTGTTTCAGATAATGGTGAACATGCTGGCGTTAGATGGTGTTGATAAACTGGACCTGGCAGGTCATCCATTGACTATGCTGGAGGAGCAAGACCCCGCTGCTGGCAAATATGAGCTGTGTCTGTCGATTGTTGATAAGGCGCAGATAGCCCTACATTACAGCTTTGACCCAGCTTTGTATGATAACCAGCTAATAGGCTCCATAAATGGTGTCATGGTAAACATCTTGACTCAGGTGCTTAACGATAAGTGTACGCGTTTGTGTGATTTGGATTTACTAAGCCAAGAGCAAAATAAGGCAGTAAGGGCACTGGGGCAGGCAGAGCGACAGATTTGGGGCAATGAACAACGGATCGAACAGTTGTTTTTTGAGCAGGTGAGAAAAACGCCACAAGCAATTGCGCTGATTGATGAGCGGGAAACTCTTAGCTACCAAGATCTGCAAGAGCGGGTGAATACACTGGCTGTGGTCTTACAGGACTATGGTGTAAAGCCCGGGCAGTCTGTGGGGGTAGGCTTGCTCAACAGCATATATGCGGTTGAGGCTATGTTAGCAGTGCTTACTGTGGGGGCCAGGTTTGTGGCCATTGATGCACACTTACCATCAGAAAGAAAACGCTGGATCGCCTCAGATAGTGAGAGTGCTCTACTGATAACGACGACAGAGTTTGCTGAGCAATTTGAACTGGAGCAGTGTCAGTTGCTCGTGTTGGACTGTGAGGCCGTAAAGACTCGTAGAAAGTACGTGCTCGAAGCTGAAAAGGCACAGGTTCAGCCTGTTATCTCTGAGCTGGATGACACGGCCTATCTGATTTACACCTCAGGTTCCACAGGGAAACCTAAAGGTGTGATAGGCTCTCATGGCGCCATTTTAAATCGTTTTTTCTGGATGTGGCAGCGTTTCCCATTTGGACCTCAAGAGCTGATGTTTGGCAAAACAAACTTGTCGTTTGTTGATGCCATCTGGGAGTTGTTGGGGGGATTACTGCAAGGTGTCCCAACCTACTTGTGTAATCCCGATGCGATGCGCTCTGCTGATCTGATGGCCAACATAATTTACCGACAAAAAGCGACACGTATAGTATTGGTTCCCTCATTACTTCAGGCCCTGCTGTCGCTTCCTGACGTGGCTAAGCTACTCAGCACGCTAACTATGGTGACTGTATCCGGAGAAGTCCTGGGTGATGACGTTAAAGCGCGATATCTGGAATCGCAAATCCCGGCCGTGTTACTCAATCTGTACGGCTCATCTGAAGTCGCAGGAGATGTGACCTACAAGATCATTGCCAGTAAACAAGATCCGGCACATGTAATAGGTGTACCAATCAGTAACAATCAGGTTATTGTGATCGACAAGTACCGACGTATCATGCCGCCAGGGTTTCCCGGCGAACTGGCAATTAGCGGTCTTAATCTGGCGTCGGGTTATTTCGCAAAGCCACAGTTGACGCAGGAGCGCTTTGTCCAACTGGCTGGATTGACAGAGACCTACTTTATGAGCGGTGATCTGGTTTGCTTATCTGGTGACGGTGAATTGACTTTCCTTGGCAGGGTAGACAACCAAGTTAAGATCAGGGGAGTACGTGTCGAGCTTGATGAAATTGACCATCAGCTCAGAAGTATTTCTGGTATCGCTAAAGCTGCAAGTTGGTTATTTGATGAAAAACAAGGTATTCTGGCAGCCACTGTCGTTCTGAATAATCCACAGCTGGATGCTGGTAGTATTAAACAGCACCTGAAGCAAAGTTTACCTGCTTATATGATACCCAGCCACATACATGTCGTGGACGCAATGCCCCTGACCAGCAGTGGAAAGATAGACAGAAAAGCGCTTGTAACCGGTGAAGTAAACATTGATGCACAGCACTATGAAGCGCCTGAAGGAGAGTTTGAGAATGGTCTGGCACAGATTTGGGCCAAACACTTGGGCCTGGAAGTAAAACAGTTGGGTAAAACTGCACATTTCTTCGAGCTCGGTGGTCACTCTTTGATGTCAGTTAAAATTATTGCTGATATTCATACCCAGTGGGGCGTTTCGCTGACGGTAAGAGATATATTCAGCTCTCCCACGTTGTCTGAAATGGCGGAAAAAATAGACCAGCATCAGCCCCATGAGAAAAAGTTACGTAGAAAATTGACTCAGTCGACGGACAAGAAAAAAAATAAGGTTGTATTATGACACTGGAAGCCCTGTTACAGGTTTGTGCTGATAACGGAATTGTGTTTGCTGAAGAAGATGGCCAGCTCACTTTAAACTATGATCTAGAGTTAGATGCATCGCTGCTTATTGAGATAAAAGCACATAAACAGGCTATTTTGGATTGGCTGTTGCGTGAACAGCATCCAGATGAACCAAGTGCCTCACTACTAAGTATTGCGCAAGAGAATGCCTCTGTTGATAGCTTTCCCCTGTCATATCCACAGCAAAGGCTGTGGTTTTTACATCGTATTGCAGACGGAAGTGCCCATTATAATATGCAGACTGCACTTCGTGTGCATGGAAACTTTGATGTGCTTGCAGCAGAGCGGGCATTAAATGCGATTGTCAAAAAACACTCAATTCTAAGAACAATCTATTTTGATACTGAACAAGGGGCACGGCAACGCATACTCAGTGATGTGTGGCTGAATATAGACCATAAAAGTCTGACGCATACCCCGAGTAGGGACCGGCAACAATATATACAAGCAGAAATTGATGCCGATGCAGCCAGTTCATTTGATTTAACGAATGGCCTGGTACTTAGAGCCCGATATCTGGAATTGTCTCAAGAGGAAGGGGTGTTGATCATTACGGTCCATCATATTGCCTCAGATGGTTGGTCTACGGGTTTGCTGGTTAATGAGTTTATAGAAAACTATAAAGCTTTGACGCTACTGAGTGGGACGTGTCCTGAGCAATCTTTACCAATTCAATATCGTGATTTTGCTGTCTGGCAACGTCGTTTACTTGAGAGCCAGGCTTACACAAAGCATACGGATTATTGGTTGTCGCACCTGAATGAGCTACCTCATTCACATAGTCTGCCTTTGGATTATACCCGGCCACCGCAGCAATCGTTTGCGGGTCGGCAAGTAAGCATTGAACTCGGAGAGCATGTTGCCCAGCGTCTTGAAGCTGCCTGTCTTGCGCACGGCGTAAGCAGTTTTATGTACTTGAATGCCGTGTTTTCTGCGGTTTTAGCGCACTATAGCCAAAACTCCGATGTGGTAATGGGGACTTCGGTTGCGAATCGGACCGTGAGTGATCTACAAGACGTCGTTGGCTTTTTTGTAAATACCCTTGTTCTTAGACATGATTGCCGGGAGTCACAGACATTTTCAGAATTTCTAGAGCAGGTCAAAGAGAATAACTTGCAAGCTCAGGCACATCAGGTTGTGCCCTTTGACCATTTGGTAGACTTATTAAACCCGCCGAGAAGTAACGCAATTACCCCCCTGATCCAGATATTGTTTAGTATGAACAACAACCAGTCCTCTGGAACAGAAATTGAGAACTTACGCTTTACACAGTGTCACCCGGAACAGCCTGTTGCAAAATTCGATTTAACGTTCGAGGTATTCGCTTCAGAAACACAGATAAAAGCTGATTTAATTTACAGCACGGCGTTGTTCCAGCATGAGAGAATGAGCACGCTCATGGCAAGTTTTAAAGCTGCTATTGAGTTTCTGCTTGTGAACCATGACGTTAAGCTGCAAGACGTTCCTATGATATCGGACAGTGAGCAAAAACAGCTATATACAGCGGCGACGTCTGCGATATCTGAATATCACACTCAGGCTGGATTATCTGTGGTTGAGCGCTTTGCCGAACAAGTGGCGCAGACGCCAGAGGCTGTGGCGGTGATCTGTGGCGATGAGCAACTGAGTTATGAGGCACTGGATACCCGGTCAAACCGCTTGGCACACTATCTGCGAGAGGAGCAGGGTGTGGGTGCGGAGTCGCGGGTAGGACTGTGCTGTCGTCGCGGTGTTGATATGATAGTCGGACTGCTGGGGATCCTGAAAGCGGGGGGTGGCTATGTGCCACTGGACCCGGGATACCCGGCAGAGCGGTTGCAGTATATGGTGCAAGACAGTGAGGCATGCTGCATAGTCTCGGACGATGCGGGACAGGATGCGCTGGGTGAATTGGATATCACCCGGGTTGCGGTGCAGAAGGTGGCACAGGACAGCAGTGTGTCTGATGCAGCGGTTAGCGTGTCAATTCAACCACACCAGCTGGCGTATGTGATTTATACCTCAGGCTCTACGGGGCAGCCTAAAGGCGTGATGATAGAGCATCAACAGCTGAGTCACTATGTTGCTTACGCTGAGTCACAGTATTTACCCGGGCGGGTTGGCGCGGTGGTGAGTTCATCGCTGAGCTTTGATGCGACGGTGACCAGTCTCTACAGCCCGCTGGTATGTGGTAAGGCCGTTTACCTGATGGCTGAAGATGGGCTATTACAGGGGCTGAGTGAGCATATTAAAGATGCTGACCGGGGATGGATGTACAAACTGACCCCTGCGCACATTACCGCTGTGAACAGCTTGTATGAAGGGGCAGAAGTTGACGCTCAGGGAGAGGTCTCGCATTGCTTTGTGGTAGGGGGAGAAGCACTGAGTAGCGATGCCGCGAAGACCCTGATGTCATACAATGCATCGAGTGAACTGTTCAACGAGTACGGGCCCACAGAAACAACGGTAGGCTGTACTCAGTATTTATATCAGGGTGACCCGGGGTATCAGGGGCAAGTACTGATTGGGCGGCCCCTGGTGAATATGCAGGTTTATGTACTGGATCGCCAATTAAGGTTGGTTCCGAAAGGCAGTGTTGGCGAGCTGTATATTGGCGGGCCTCAGGTAGCGCGAGGCTATCAGAATCAGGTTGCACTGACAGAATCACGATTTATTGCGCACCCATTTAAAGCAGGAGAGCGGTTATACAAAAGCGGTGATTTGGTCCGCTGGACAGAGGCAGGCGAGCTGGCCTATATGGGACGCGATGACGAGCAGATCAAAATACGCGGTTTTCGGATTGAGCCCGGCGAGATAGAGGAAGTAATAAACCAATCTCCGGGGGTTGCTCAGTCCTTGGTAACAGGTTACGTTAAAACAGATAAAAGCACTGATTTGGTTGCTTACATTCAAGCCGCGAAGGCTCAGCAAGATCCGATAAGTGAGCCGGGTTCAAAAGCGGTTGAAACCTGGAGCACTATATTTGATGCTCATTATGAGGTTACTGGTGGTAGTCTCAATTGTGATTTTACCGGTTGGAATTGCAGCTTTACTAACAAAGCTATCCCAGAGCAAGAAATGTCGGCCTGGTTAGATGACACGATAGCACTGATTTCACAGTATAACCCTAAACGCGTCTATGAAGTCGGGTGCGGTACCGGGTTATTATTATTTAGACTGCTTGATGTATGTGAGCAATATCGTGGCGTAGATATTTCCACTGCGACGGTGCAGCGATTACAAAGTTATATTGCGCAACAGAAGATGAATAAGGTTGCGGTACATCAGGCTGAAGCTGCCGATTTTTCTCATGCGAACGGGTACAGGCCTGATACTGTGATCATTAACTCAGTGGCGCAGTACTTTCCTTCATTACCCTATTTAAATACGGTGCTGGCGCAGGCCATCGAGCTGATAGAGCAACAGGGACAAGTGATTATTGGTGATGTTCTGAATTACGACCTGCTGGATTATTTCCACCTTGATGTATTGGGCCGTCGTGCATGCGAAGATCAGACTCTCAAAAGTCTTTTGGATGATGTAACAGACGCCGTTGCGAGTGATAATGAATTGCACATTTCACCGCGCTATTTTTATCAGCTTTGTGCTCAGTATTCATGTATTGCCGATGTAGAAATAAATATTAAAGCAAGTACATATGATAACGAAATGAGTCGCTACCGATATGACGTTGTATTGCAAATCAATAAACAAGAAAATACACAACGGCATATCGCAAATATGGATACGTTGAGTTGGTCCGACATCGCATCAAGTGAAGCAAATCTCTTTGCCGATACTCTGTCAGTAATCAGTCAGCATGATTTGGTACTAATCACCGATGTACCAAACAGACGTTTATCTCATCTCACTTGTCCTCAGGCGCTGGCAAGTGTAGTGGCCGAAAATGTAAATGCCAGAGTGGGTGATTATCTTAATGCTCTGTGGCAGGTACCTGAGGATGAAGCTTACATGGCGATTGCTGCACAATGCGCTGGTCTGGGTTATCGTTGTCAGTTGATCCCAGACCTATCTGGCGACCCACGAAACCTGCAATTGCTGATAAATAAGCGCCCAGAGATAGTGAGTAGCGCGTTAAGTTGGGGTGCCACATGCCAGGATGAGCCAGGATCAGGGCGAGAGTTGGCAAATACACCAGCTTTTGAAACCGCATGGCTGCAATTGAAAGAACACATAAAACAGCAGCTGCATACCAAGCTACCAGCCCATATGATCCCCTCACGTTTCATCCAGGTGCATACATGGCCACTGACCGTGAATGGTAAAATTGATAAACGGGCATTACCTGAACCCCAGTTCACCAGCAGTGATGATTATGTCGCCGCCAGCACAGAGCAAGAACAGATACTGGTTGAGATCTGGTCCGAACTACTGGCAGTACCAGTCGAACAACTCAGTGTTACTGACAACTTCTTTGAGCTTGGCGGGGATTCCATTTTATCTATCCAGGCAGTGTCACGGGCAGCTCAGCAGGGATTACACTTTAGTGTTAAGAACCTGTTTGAATATCAGACCATCCGTGCTTTGCAGGGGCAGCTACGAACCCGTACTTTGATTGAGCATGAACAAGAAGAGATCACAGGAGAGCAGCCACTGCTACCTATTCAGACCCACTTCTTCAGCGATGAAACTGAGCTACATCACTATAATCAGGCGGTCTTATTACAGGTGCCTGTCGGGTTTAAAGCCAGCTGGCTTGAGCCTCTGCTGGTTGCGCTATGTGAGCGCCATGATGTGCTACGTTTACGCTTCGAGCAATCCGCCGACGGCGCCTGGACAGGACGATATCAGCCTTTGACAACAATGAAGTGGTCTGAGTATGTCGAAGTGGCATCGCTGAGCTCTGACACCCCTGAGGTGTTTGAAGCCCGTTGCACTGACATTCAGCGCAGTCTGTCGCTGTCAGGTCCGCTGATTAAAATGGGCTACTTCGATGGTCAGCAGCAGAGCGGGCGCCTGTTGCTGACGCTGCATCACCTTCTGGTTGACGGTGTCTCATGGCGCGTGCTGCTGGAAGATTTGGATACGCTGTGTCATCAGCTAGAGGCTGCACAGCCTTTGTCTCTGGCAGCGAAAACCATGTCTTACCAGCGTTACGGGACGGTACTTGAAACGTATACCCAGAGTGACGCATGTCAGGCGCAACGGGCATACTGGCAAAATACGCTGGATACCGAGGTAGACGCCTTGACGCAAGATGGTGTCCGTGAAGCGGGACCCCTGGCACGAGGCCATGCGACTTTATGTTTGAGCAGCACGCATACGCAGGCTTTGCTGCAGGACAGTAACCAGGCTTACCGGACACAGATAAACGAATTGTTATTAAGTGCACTGATGCATGCAGTTCGGCAATGGGGAGGGGTTACACAGCTGCGCCTGGATCTGGAAGGGCATGGCCGTGAAGCGCTTAGCGATGAGGTTGACCTGAGTCAGACAGTCGGCTGGTTTACCAGTGTTTATCCGTTGGTATTGTCAGCCCCTTCGTCCAGTTTCAGTGACATTATTTGTGCTGTGAAGGAGCATTACCGGGGCATTCCGGATAACGGCATTGGCTACGGCCTGCTGACCCACAGCGGAGCCCTGTCCGGAACCGGGCAGGCTGCGCCACTGATGTTTAACTATCTTGGTCAGTTTGACCAGGTGCTGGACAGTGACCGTTACTTCAGCATAGCGCAAGAAAGTAGTGGTGAGCTGATAAGCCCACTGCGCCCGGCCAGTCATGGTATGACACTCAATGGTGCAGTACAGGGCGGGCAGCTGAGGTTTGACCTGCACTATGCACAGGCAGAGTATGCGGATGATTCAATGGCAGCATTGATGCAGGCTTTTGAGGCGAGTCTGGTACAGTTGGTGGGGCATTGCACGACGCCTGGCGTTGGTCGTTTGACTCCTTCCGATTTCCCGCTGGCTGACGTCTCTCAGTCTGTGCTGGATACCTTACAGGATACCTATCCCATTGAGGACC